>CAZEHJ010000007.1:48435-59012 GCA_964512485.1 uncultured Rhodothermales bacterium
GTCGAATGGCCCGAGCGAGCCGAATCGCTGCTTCCTGACCACACGATTCTGGTGCGTCTTCAGCATCTGGGCGGCGACCGGCGACAAATTGATTGCTATCCTCCTGAACAGAAGTGACTCCGTCACTCGCATATCTGCTCGAGCTGCCCCGCTACGCCACCTCCGGAAGTTCTGCGATCAAGCCGGGACTCGATCGAATTGAACGCCTACTTGCGGGCCTTTCAAATCCGGAACGAACATTCCAGTCTGTATTGGTGGCAGGGACGAATGGAAAAGGATCAGTAGCCTCGATGGTTTCTGCCAGTCTGACGGCAGCGGGGATGCGAACGGGGCTTCACACTTCGCCCCACCTGCTTCATGTCGGTGAGCGCATGAGGATCGACGGTCAGCCTGTGGATGAAGACTGGCTTTCGGACACACTTCGTCTTCACGCGGCGCTCTTTCAAGAGGTGTCTCCGAGTTTTTTCGAAGCGGTGTTCGCCCTTTCCTGCCTCTACTTTTCAGAGAAGGAAGTGGATATGGCCGTCGTCGAAGTGGGCCTTGGAGGGCGACTCGATGCCAGCAACATCCTGTCTGCCGAAGTTTCAGTCATCACCTCGATTGCTCTTGATCACACGGATATTCTGGGAGGATCGCTCAGCGAAATCGCCCGAGAAAAAGCTGGCATTGTCAAAGAGGGTCGACCGGTTGTCTGTGGAGCGCTGGATCGGGATTCTCTGAGGGTAATCACAGACATAGCAGCGTCGCGAGAAGCGCCGTTGCACGACGCCTCCAAACAGGTCAGGGTACAGACAGACGCGTCCGGCAGGACTTCCCTTCGCTCCGACATGAATGATCTGGCTTCTCTGCGGCTCGATCTCGTCGGTGACCACCAGCGGGCAAACAGCGCTGTGGCTTTGCGCACGCTCGAGCTTGTAGCGCCTGATCTCACACCAGATTCCATTCGGGTTGGATTGGAATCAACCTCCCGCCTCAGTGGAATCCGTGGACGCGCCGATATCATCGCACGAGACCCGCTTATCATGGTGGATGTGGCGCACAATGTCGAGGCGATTGAGTCGGCGCTGCGAACCTTTTTCGCCGAACGAGCGAGATACAATGCGGGCGGTATAGACAAAAGCGAGACTGTCGATGTGATTTTGGGGCTTCTGGCGGACAAGGACGTGGAGGAAATTGCGACGGTGCTGGTCCGCTACCCTGTGAGAGTACTACCGGTGGAAATCGACGTTGAGCGGGGCCTTGATGCCAGTTCTCTTGCAGATATTTTGAGAGGAAAGGGTGTTTCAGTACTAGAAAACCCTGGTTCTGCCTGGAAAGCCGTATCGGCTGCAAGAAAATCAGAGACCGACTGCATCGTATTGGGTTCTCATCACGTAGCAGCAGAGATACTGCGTCTTTCGACGGGTCAATCCGCTCATTGAAGCTGGTGCTTGCCTGATATTCTGGAACGATTGCTTCATGTAATATTCCATTCCCAGGACGAACCAAGCTTGTTTTTCGGTGTTTATGGCCTATCTTGAGCGTAATAGCGCTGTCCGCACAGGTTTAACTCAGCTTTTACTACGTGCAGGTGCTTCGCCGACCCAACTCCTTTCCGGGATCCGGCACCTTGATTTCAGTGGTAGATTTCAGTGGTCCAGATTTCATCCGGCCGCTTTTCTCAACCTCTTTCCAACAATCCTTTCCAGTCGAAGAGAATTCGATTCAACGTCGGGCACGACCCGTGCGAATCCCATCCGGTTCGAGCAACCTCGAATCCGCCGACAAGCGCTCACTTCCTGAGCCCTATTTCGAATCCCCAATATTGATACATGAAAATTGCAGACCTTCAGGACAAAAAGCTTCCTGAACTCAAAGACATCGCAAAGAACCTCAACCTTTCGGGGTTTTCCGCGATGCGTAAACAGGATCTCATTTATCTGATCCTCGAAGCCAAGGCAGAAGCTGCTTCTGGCAACAATCGCCGCCGTTCCTCTGACGATGATCGAGGTGATCGTCGCGGAGGATCAGCCTCAGGAGACCGGGATTCTGGCTCAGACAGAAATGACCGCCGGGATAATGGCCGAGGTGGACGCGACCGCAATCAAAGCGGAGATCGCGACCAGAAACGCCGCGGCGATGATCGCCGATCCGAGTCCAGAAAATCCGATTCCGACAAGAAGTCGAATTCGGACTCTGGTGACCGTCGTCGGGATGACGACCGGGGCGGACGTGATGACCGAGGAGGGCGTGATGACCGAGGCGGGCGTGATGAACGAGGTCGTGGACGCGACCGCGACGATCGTGGGCGTGATGATCGGGGTCGCGACGACCGCGGCCGAGGACGAGATCGTGACGATCGGGGTCGGGAAGACCGTAATCGTGATGATCGCGGGCGGGAAGATCGTGGGCGCGGACGAGGACGTGGGCGTGACGATCGCAATCGTGATGACCGCAATCGTGACGACCGAGGGCGTGATGACCGTGGAGGAAGACGAGGAAACCGCGACGACAGCGGTCGCGGACGCTCCGACGGTAATAAAGAACGCGACGATCGCGGAAGAGGACGTGGCCGTGGTCGCGACGACCAGGGTGGCCGCAACAGAGATGAAAAAGGTGGACGTGGGAACCGAAACCGGAACAGAAACCGCAATCGTGAGGCACGAGAAGAACGCAAACGTCGCGTCTATGAGGATCAGCCTTCTTACATGCAGGACTATGATCCGAACAAGACCGAGCTTGAAGGAATGATCCGCAAGGTCGGGGTGCTTCAGATTCTCCCCGATGGATACGGCTTCCTCAGAAGCGCTGAATACAATTACCTGCCAAGCCCAGATGATATTTATGTATCACCTTCACAAATCAAGCGTTTTGCGCTGAAAATGGGTGATACCGTCGATGGACAGATTCGACCACCCAAAGAGGGTGAACGCTTTTTTGCTCTGATTCAGGTGAATTCGATCAATGGTCGACCTCCCGGAGAAATTGACGAACGTCCATCCTTTGATTACCTCACTCCCTACTACCCGGAAGAGCAGCTCACGCTGCAGACCTTGGGCGGAGAATACTCCACGAGGGTGATGGATCTGTTTTCACCAATTGGCAAAGGACAGCGTGCACTGATCGTTGCGCAGCCCAAGACGGGTAAAACCATCCTGCTGCAGAAGATTGCCAATGCGGTCACCACAAATCATCCGGAGTGCCATCTGATCATCCTACTCGTGGACGAGCGTCCTGAGGAAGTGACAGATATGCGTCGACATGTGGAAGGCGAAGTTGTCGCGTCAACATTTGATCAGGATCCTGAGAAACATGTTGAGGTCGCCAATATTGTCCTCCAGAAAGCGAAGCGACTCGTTGAGGCCGGTCAGGATGTCGTCATCCTGCTCGACTCGATCACGCGACTTGCTCGCGCACACAACTCCGTCACCCCGACATCAGGCAAGACCCTGTCCGGTGGCATGGAAGCTGGTGCTCTTCGTGGACCGAAGCGATTTTTTGGAGCCGCACGTAACGTGGAGGAAGGCGGATCGCTGACCATCATTGGAACGGCGCTCATCGACACGGGAAGCCGCATGGACGAGGTGATCTTCGAAGAGTTCAAGGGAACAGGTAACTCGGAAATCGTGCTGGATCGTGAGCTCGCTGATCGTCGCATCTTCCCGGCCATTCACATTGTGAAGTCTGGAACGCGTCGTGAGGAACTGCTCATTCCGGAGGCGAAACTGAAGCGTATCTGGATACTCAGAAAAGTCCTTGCAGACATGGAGCCGGTTGCGGCCATGAACTTCCTGCTTGAGAAGATGAGAGGAACGAAGAAGAACGACGAATTCCTCGTCGTCATGAATTCCTGATCCGCTCCATCAGATCGGACTGAAATATGAGCGGCGGCGGACCAGAGGGTCCGCCGCCGCTTTCTTTTTGAATGCCCCTGTTGTTTCCCGTCAGGTGCTGTCCATACCTAGTCCTACTACTTCCGGCTCTTCGTCTTCCATGCCCAGGTCCACTACTTCTGGTTCCTTCATTTCTGGTTCCGGCAGCGACGTGTGCACCAGCCAGGCCATTCCCAGAATTGCGACTGCCCCTGTTGCTGTGTTGGAAACGAATCCCCACTTCACGTAAGCGAAACCGGCAGCAGCACCGCCAATTCCAATACCCACCTGTCCAATGGCAACAGCAAGGCTGAGCAGCGCGCCCCTCCGACGTTCCTCAACGATGGCGGTCATGAGCGATTGCAAGGGACTCATTCTGAGTCCAAACATCACCATGGCGAATCCAAACAGTGCATAGGCAATCCACATGTTTGTCGTCCAGTACGTCGTGACGATCATCACGGCACTCAATCCGATGCACGAAACGATGATCAGCGGTTTTCGACCCGTTTTATCAGACAATTTGCCTGCCATCGGACCGGAAATGACGCTCGCAATTCCTCCAACGAAAAACAGGGATGCTATGGCCGTCCCGGACACGTCCAGCGTGGTTTCCAACCACGTCGGTAGGTAGATCACATACAATCCGATACTGAAGAACATCAGGAAGTACGTGGCACTTGCCGCTACAACCACTTTCCTGCCCAACAATTCCCGGTATCCTGCAATGGCGCTTTTGACTGTCAGGAGGCCCGTATCCCTCTCGACATCTGGCTGAGGCACATAGAACCAGATCAATACTGTCGTTAATGTCATGGTCCCGGCAAACATGAGGAACGCACCCTTGAACCCGAACTGATCGGCCAGAATCGTTCCTATGGGAATACCCAGAATCTGACCCACCGCAATACCACTCATAACCCAGCCGTTGGCCCATCCCCGCTTGTTGTACGGAAAATAGTCTCCCACATAACTCACAGCTGCACCACTCAACATCCCTCCGGCAGCGCCGGCCGCACCTCGGAGAATCAAAAGGGATTCAAACGAGTCTGCAACACCATGAAACCACAACGCGACAGCCATCGAGCCACTTCCCATCAACAGAACGATCCGCCTGCCATACTTGTCCGAAATCGGGCCTATGATGAGGGCGAATAGACTGAGAAAGAAGGCGTAGGAGGTAATCAGCCATCCTTGCAGGGCTTCTGAAACCTGAAGAGCCTCACCGATGCGCGGCAAAATCGGAGCTACAATGATGACCTGGCTACTGGCTGAAAACACCATCAGCCAGAGCGCAAACAAGACGATTCTCTGATTCGATCGGTCGGGCTGGGTCATTTATCGGTGAGAGGTGGTCGAATCGGGGCCGCGAAGAATGTACGGTTTCTTGATGAGAGCACCACGATCCGCGACTCCTCATTAACAAATCGTTACCTAATCGTTAACAATTCGATTGGTAACACTGGCATAACAAGTCCCGTGTACGTTCGGCTCGTCACCCGAATACAGCACATCCTGTGCTCATCTGCCGCGTCAGGCCCTCGCAACCGTTCCAAAATGACGCCATTGGCTCGAATTGAGCACGTCGGATAGCTTAAAACCATCGATTCGAACAATGAAGACCCTCTTTCCGCCCAGAAATGCGTTTCTGAGTCTAGTATTTCTATTCGTTTTTCTTCCCTTCACCGTGTTTGGCCAATCCGGAACGATCGCGGGTACTGTGATCGACGGTGATTTTGGCGACACTCTGATTGGAGCCAATGTTGTGATTAATGATGGTACGCTGAGGGGTACGACAACAGACCTGAATGGCTATTTCGAAATCTCAGATCTTGAGACTGGGGGATATGATGTAAAAATTTCATACGTCGGTTTCAACACGGTCCTGGTCAAAGATATTGAAGTGTCGGTTGATGAAACGACGTTAATCGAAGTCACTCTTGAGCCTCAATCGTTTGATCTCGGGGAGGTGGTTGTTGAGGCCCGAATGATTCTCAACAATGAGTCAACTCTTCTGAGAGAGCGCCAGAAGGCCTCTGGTGTCAGCGATGCCATCAGTGCTGAGTCGATCTCCAGGTCAGGGAGTTCGAACGCGGCAGATGCCATGGAGAAAGTGACTGGAGCCACGGTCGTGGATGGAAAATATGTCTACGTCCGAGGACTGGGAGAGCGGTACTCATCAACCCTATTAAACGGTGTCGAACTTCCTTCTTCAGATCCAGACAAGAAAGCGGTCCATTTTGATCTCTTCCCTGCCGGAATGCTTGACAATATTGTCACATTGAAGACGTTCACTCCCGATAAGCCTGGCAACTTTTCTGGTGGACTGGTTGACATCGCGACCAAAACGTACCCCGAGGCGCTTTCGGTTAAAATGTCTGTGTCCTCTACCGTAAACAGCAAAACCCACTTCGGTTCGGACTTTTTGAGCGCTCCTGGAACAGACATTGGATTTCTTGCTGAATCCAACGCCTCAATGAGTCTGCCATCGGTGCTCGAAACGGATGAACTTCAAATTCCTTCTTCGGTCCGCGCGCGCCGTGATTCAGATTTGGCTGCTCTTTTGGACCAGGCCTCGAACGCGTTCAGTTCTCACATGGTCGGGATCACTTCATCTGCGACGGCCAATACCAAGAAGTCGATTACAATAGGGAATCAGGCTGATCTGCTCAATCGCCCGCTCGGATTTGTCATCAGTTTGACTCAGAGCCATTCCTCTTCCGGGTATGGAGGAGGGGAAATCGGCAGATATTCTTACACAGGAACCATCCTGACCCCGGATGTACTGTTTGACGACATGAAGGGCTCAGAAGAAGTCAGTGTCGGCGGAATGGCCAACTTCAACTACAGGCTTTCACCCAATCACGAATTGGGACTGAACGGCATGTACACCAGGACAACAGAATCCGAGGCGCGCTTTCAAAAGGGCGTCTGGCCGAAAGAGCTGGGCGATGAGGAAGGATTGTTTTTCGTAAACAATGCGCTCCAGTTGACCGAACGAAAGCTGAATACCGTTCAGTTTCGAGGCAAACACTTTATCGCGCCACTCGGCAATACATCGATCGAATGGTCTACAGCATTTTCTCAGACACGTCAAGATGAACCTGATACCCGGTTTTTTGCTTACACCGAGCGTGAACTGGAAGATGGTGATCTTTCATACTCCGCTTCCTCATCCGGATTCTCGGATCCGTCACGCTATTTTCGATCGCTGACTGAAGATGCCCAAAACTTCCAGATTGACCTGACCACACCATTTAAATCCTGGTCCGGTCGAGGCGCCAATTTAAAGGTTGGGTTCGCCCACAATTCGGCAAATAGGGATTTTTCGGAGCGAATCTTTATCTACAAACCGAATATCCGATACGATGGCAATCCCGATATTTTCTTCGGACCTGAGAGCCTTGGAATCATCGATTTTGATGAAGATCGAGGGCGTTACACCTTCGGCAATACAATTCGCGAAGGAAGCAAAACACGCAATAATTACAAAGGGGATCGCACGATAGTTGGCGGCTACGCCATGACTGAAATCCCCGTGACAAACTGGCTGAAAATTGTTGCTGGCGCTCGTTTTGAATCCACGGACATTTCTGTCGAGAGCGCTGATACCTCGATCGAAGCCGGTACGTTGGACAATACAGATATTCTGCCATCGGTTAATCTGACATTCCCGATTTCGAACAAGATGAACGTTCGAACCGCCTTTACGAAAACCTTGGCGAGACCAACATTCCGGGAGATCGCGCCGTTTTCAAGCTTTGATTTCATTTTGGGCAACTTTCGAATTGGCAATCCAGAGCTGTCGCGAACTCGCATCACCAATTATGATCTCCGATGGGAGTGGTTCAGAAAGCCGGGTGAAATCATTGCATTCTCCCTCTTTTACAAAGATATGCAGGACGCCATTGAGCAGGTGATCATCGGTGGAACGAATGGTCAGCTTCAATTCCAGAATGTCGATCAAGCCCGCATCCGAGGAATTGAAATGGAATTCCGCTCGGGCCTTTCTGCAATCCCTCTTCCGGGCTTCGATCAGATGGGTCTGGGGCTGAATACCTCAATCGTGGATTCCGAAGTAGATATCGCCCTCTCCGAACTGTTTGTACGTCAAGCCATCGATCCTGATGCCTCCTCCACGCGTGAGCTACAAGGACAGTCACCCATAATTGTCAACGCGGATTTGACGTACGACAATCCGGACAAGAGCACAGTCGCGGCTCTGTATTTCAATGTGTTTGGACGGCGTCTCTCCAACGTATCGTTGGGTGGCACTCCTGATGTATATGAGCGTCCCAGCCCACGGCTGGACTTCACCTTGACCAAGGGGTTGATTCGTGATTGGAAGGTCAAGTTGTCCATGAAAAACCTTCTTGATTCCGCGTTTGAACAGACCTACCGATTCCAGGGTGAGGACTTCACCTATTTCCGATATCGCAAAGGTCGGTCTTACTCCATCGGATTTACATATGAGCCTTTTTAGACTGTTTTAGGCCCTTTTTTGGATAACAATTTGTTATTGAACAGATAATGGTAAGGTAACCTCGCCCCCCGGTTGTGTAGCGATCTTGATCGCATCGAGTACGTCACCCGGTCTCCTCTACACCCCAAAATTCGCACTTGGAATATCTCCGATGCGATAGGTGATGCGCACGTTTCCCACATCTTTCAACTTTATACAAATTCACAAAATGAACCAGAAGGTTACTACCACTTTGTTCACCTGTCTCGCCCTCTTCATGATGGTGAGTCAATCCCAAGCACAGGTATCGGTGACTGATGACATCACGTCTGATGTGACGTGGACAGCAAACAATACCTACATGCTTGACGGCCTCATCTTTGTCGATGACGGCGCTACGCTGACAATTGAGCCTGGAACAGTTATTAAGGGTCTGGAGCAGGGCAGCATTACAACGGGAGATGGCGCTTCTGCGTTGATTGTTCGTCGTGGTGGCAAGATCTATGCAGAAGGCACTGCAAGCAATCCCATCATTTTCACGTCTGAGCTGGACGACACCAATGACGCTCTTGATCTGGATCAGCGCGACCGCGGCCTCTGGGGCGGCGTGATCATCCTCGGGAAAGCAACAACGAACATGCCGACTACCGACAATCAGATTGAAGGCATTGATATTCTGACTGACCCGGCACTCTACGGTGGTACCAATGACGCGGACAATTCCGGTACGCTTCGCTACGTCTCCATCCGTCATGGTGGATTCTCCATCTCCGGTGTGGAAGGGGACGAGATCAACGGTCTCACGATGGGGGCTGTCGGATCCGGCACCACGATTGAATATGTTGAAGTCTACGCCAATTTCGATGACTGCTATGAGTGGTTCGGTGGAACGGTCAATACACGCTACCTGGTTGGTGCCTTCTGTGGCGATGACTCCTATGACTACGATCAGGGCTTCCGCGGAAAAGGCCAGTTCTGGTTCTCGATTCACGATACGGATGTTGCCGGTCGCGGTGGTGAGCACGACGGTGGTGACGGTGTAGAAGATGCCACACCGTTCTCCATTCCGGTCATCTCGAATGTGACCTACATCGGAAGTGGCCAGAACGTCAATCCTCTCCCGGGTGGAGATGAGAATGGTGATGTCTTGAAAGTCCGTGACAACGCTGGTGGCAAGTACTGGAACTCGATCTTCACGGAATTCCCTAAAGAATCGGTAGATGTTGAAGATCTGTCATCAGGCGAAGACTCACGTGCCCGATTGGAAGCTGGTGACCTGGCCCTTAACAACAACTGGTTCTGGAATGTCGGTTCGTCGAATGACTTCTCATCGACAGGCGACGCCTGGTCGCAGGCCATCATCGAAGCGAGCAACAGCTACAGCGATCCAGATCTCGCAAGCATCAGCCGTGACGCCGGAAGCAACGGCCTCGACCCACGACCAAATGCTGGCTCTGCTGCTCTCACTGCCGCACAAGATTTCGGAGACGATTGGTTCTACGATGTGACCTACAACGGCGCTTTTGGTACAGACCTTTGGCTCAATGGCTGGACGGCTCTACACGCCAATGATCACCTTGGCGACATTGCTGCAGCAGCTGGCACGATTACCATCGCTGATGACGTTACTTCAGATCAGACGTGGACCGCAAGCAACACCTACATGCTTGACGGCCTCATCTTCGTCGATGACGGCGCTACGCTGACCATTGAACCGGGGACGGTTATCAAAGGCCTTGAACAGGGCAGCATCACAACGGGAGATGGTGCTTCTGCATTGATCATTCGTCGTGGTGGAAAGATCATGGCTGACGGTAACCCTCTTCAGCCGATCATTTTCACGTCTGAGCTGGACGACACCAATGACGCTCTTGATCTGGATCAGCGCGACCGCGGCCTCTGGGGCGGCGTGATCATCCTCGGGAAAGCAACAACGAACATGCCGACGACCGACAACCAGATCGAAGGCATTGACATCCTGACCGATCCGGCACTCTACGGAGGCACGGACGACCATGACAATTCCGGAACGCTTCGTTACGTATCGATCCGCCACGGAGGATTTTCCATCTCTGGCGTAGAAGGTGACGAAATCAACGGTCTTACGATGGGCGCTGTTGGCGATGGCACTACCATCGAATATGTAGAAGTCTTCGCGAACTTCGATGACTGCTACGAGTGGTTTGGCGGAACGGTGAACGCGAAATATCTGGTTGGTGCCTTCTGTGGCGATGACTCCTATGACTACGATCAGGGCTTCCGCG
>CAZEHJ010000007.1:59112-65104 GCA_964512485.1 uncultured Rhodothermales bacterium
CTGGTTGGTGCCTTCTGTGGCGATGACTCCTATGACTACGATCAGGGCTTCCGCGGAAAAGGCCAGTTCTGGTTCTCGATTCACGATACGGATGTTGCCGGTCGCGGTGGTGAGCACGACGGTGGTGACGGTGTAGAAGATGCCACACCGTTCTCCATTCCGGTCATCTCGAATGTGACCTACATCGGAAGTGGCCAGAACGTCAATCCTCTCCCGGGTGGAGATGAGAATGGTGATGTCTTGAAAGTCCGTGACAACGCTGGTGGCAAGTACTGGAACTCGATCTTCACGGAATTCCCTAAAGAATCGGTAGATGTTGAAGATCTGTCATCAGGCGAAGACTCACGTGCCCGATTGGAAGCTGGTGACCTGGCCCTTAACAACAACTGGTTCTGGAATGTCGGTTCGTCGAATGACTTCTCATCGACAGGCGACGCCTGGTCGCAGGCCATCATCGAAGCGAGCAACAGCTACAGCGATCCAGATCTTGCCGGCATTTGCCGCACCATGGACAACTGTTTGGATCCTCGTCCGAATGCCGGCAGTGCTGCGATGAGTGCTGCAGTTTCTGTTGGTGACTCGTTCTTCGACGATGTGTCCTACGTAGGAGCGTTCGGAGAAAACCTCTGGGTATCTGACTGGACGGCACTTGCCGCTAATGGCTTCCTTGGCCGGATCTCTTCTGTTGCACTTGAAGAGCTTGAAGGTACCCTTCCAACTACGATTGAATTGGACCAGAACTACCCGAATCCATTCAATCCTTCTACTGCTATCGAGTACCGCGTTGCAGCTTCATTCAACGTGCGATTGGCAGTCTATGATATCCTCGGCCGTGAAGTTGCCGAGCTCGTAAATGACGTGCAGCCCGCCGGATCGTATCGGGTGACATTTGATGCTACCGGCCTGACTTCAGGAATGTATATCTACCGTCTCGAAGTTGGTGGCGACGTCATAACCAAGAGCATGATGCTCATGAAATAGGGTAAGTGCAGGGTCTTCCGGGATGTTGTACTCTGTTCTTTCCCTTACCAGACAGGGGTGTCGCCTTAGGCGGCGCCCCTGTTTTTTTAATGTAGTTCTGGTAAGGCGGACAAATGTCTATTGTTCAGAACTATTTGTCGCTTGCACCATCAATTCTGTCATTCGCTTGACGAACTCCTGTGGTGACTCCAGCGTCCCGTCCGCCAGTTGGGCACCTTCGAAGAGTTGAAGGACCGTGGATTCAACGAGACCCTCCGTGCCTTCCTCACCCGTTTTGGCGATCAGATTTTTGATCAATGGGTGCTGCAGATTGATTTCGAGGACTTTTTTGGAGCCCGAAAAGTTTTCGTCCATCATCTTCATCATGCGCTCCATCTGCGTGTCGAGTCCTTCTTTACCGACAACCAAGGTCGCTGCGGAATCGACGAGTCGGTCTGACGGCTTTACGTCTTCTACTCGGTCTCCGAGGACCTCCTTGAAGCGCTCGATGATTTTTTTCGAATCTGCCTTTGTCGGCGCCCCTTTTTTCTTCTTCTTGTCCTTCTTCAGGTCAAGGTCGGCCGTCTCCACGCTTTTCAGCTCATGATCCTTGTAGGTAGGCACGCCCGGCATGATGAAGGCATCCACCGGCTCCGTCATCAGGAGCACTTCCAGGTCATTTGCTTTGAAATACTCCAGATTGGGATTCAATTCCGCCGCCGCACGACCGTCTGCGAGGACAAAATAGATCTCCTTCTGACCCGGCTGCATGCGGTCGACATACTGTTCGAGGCTGACGTACTCACCGGCTTCTTTGGCCGTTGACTCGAACCGAAAGAGTTCGATCATCTCGTCGCGGTGTTCGAACTCCGTCTGCAGACCTGATTTGAACAACGGCCCGAATTCCCTGAAAAATGTGTCGTAGCGATCAGAATCCTCAACCGACCACTCTTTCAGCATCCCGAGGATCTTTCCGGTCAATACTTTTCGAATCTTGGCCAGAACAGGACTGTTCTGTGTCACCTCACGTGAGACGTTCAGCGAAAGGTCTTCCGAGTCGACCACTCCTTTGACAAACCGGGCGTATTCGGGAAGCAGATTCTTGGCGTCATCCTGAATGAAGACCTTGGACGAATACAGGTGCACTCCGTACTGGTAGTCCTCCTGATACAGTCCACGAGGGGCCTTTTTCGGGATAAACAGAAGCGATTTAAAACTGATTCGTCCTTCCACATTGACCTGAAGGTGGCCCAGCGGCTCGGCAAAATCACCGGAAACAAATTTGTAGAATTCGGTCAGTTCTTCGTCCTTGACCTCAGATTTTCCTTTGTGCCAGAGCGCATCGACCGTATTGACTTCCTCTCCCTCGACATGGATCGGGAAATCAACAAAATTGGAGTACTTCTTGATGATCTGCTTGATGCGCCATTCCTCGGCGAACTCCCCTTTGTCTTCCTTCAGGTGAAGTGTGATGGTCGTGCCGCGCTGGGTCTGATCTGTTTCTTCGATCGTGAACGATCCAGCACCGTCCGACTTCCATTGAAGGCCGACGCTATCCGTATCGGCGTGTCGGGTATCGATGGTAATCTCGTCAGCAACCATGAAAGCGGCGTAAAAACCCACTCCGAACTGACCGATCATCTGTGCGTCGACCGGGCCATCACCCTTTTTCATCTCGGCCACAAAATCGAGGGTGCCCGATGACGCGACAGTCCCAATACGACTGAGCAGATCTTCACGAGTCATTCCGATCCCTGTGTCTGTCAGGGTCAGGGTGTTGGTGTTTTTATCCAGCTTGATGTCAATTTGCTGATCAGCATCTGGGTCGACGACCTCACGATCAGTCAGCATCCTGAATCGAACTTTGTTCAACGCATCAGATGCGTTTGAAATCAGCTCGCGAAGAAAAATTTCTTCGTGGGTGTAAAGCGAGTGGATGATCAGATGAAGCAGTTGCTTCATCTCTGCCTTGAACTCGAAAGTCTCTGTCTGGGGGGTCTTTGTCTCGGACATAGTCGATTCGACGTGCGTCGGTGGTGGAATTCTTGTTGGGGAAGAACACGATCGTGCCCATTCTTGCCCGAAAGCACCTTTTTGTTCCGTGAACATTCGCGGGAGCAATGCCCTGGGCTTCACCTGAAGCGTATCACCGTCAGACCTTCTTGACGAACTCGGATTTGAGGCTCATAGCGCCGATGCCGGGAATCTTGCAATCGATGTCATGATCGCCATCCACGAGGCGAATGTTTTTCGCCTTCGTGCCCACTTTGACGACCAGTGATGATCCCTTCACTTTAAGGTCCTTGATTACGGTCACCGTATCTCCATCTTTCAGCTCATTGCCGTTGGCATCTCGAACGATGGCTGCTTCTGCCGCCGCCTCAGCAGACCATTCGTTACCACACTCGGGGCAGGCGAGAAGCGTGCCGTTGTCATACGTGTAGGCCGATGAACACTGCGGACAGGGTGGAAATTCAGACATATAAACACGCAAATTAAGTAGGATTGGTGCTGCAACCGTCACACGTTGCAAAATGTTCGAGGAGGGTTGTGGAAATCAAGCGCCAATAAAAAAGGCGCGCCGCAATAAGCGGCGCGCCTTTTTTTGCACTTAGTAAGGTCAGCATCATCCAACCCGACGGGTCCTGACGGCAGATGGGCGGGCTCGTCGATCTTCCCGACGTATACCCGGGCGCGATTCATTCATATTGGGGATAAATCGATTCATGATTCCCTCATTCTCAGCCGCTTTCGCAGCAGCAAGAGCCTCAGCCGCCATTCCCAACCATTCTCTCATCCCGCGATCACGAATCAGCTGAGCTGTTACGCTCGCTCTGTCGCTCTCGTTAAGTTCGCCGGCCATGTATCCAGCCAGCATGTTCTCGTCAATACGCATGATCGTACCCCAAATAGGCGCGAATTTGTGTTGGTCCGTCCCGTGTAGAAGAACCTCGCCCATCCAGTATCGGCCATATTCTGAGAGACTTAAGCTCTCACGAAAACTTTTATAGATGCTATTCAGCATCGATTGGATAGTGGTCTGCATCCGTGTACAGGACCTTCCATTGCCCATTCCTCTTTTCCCAAACGAATGAATTCGGACCCCAGGAATGAATCAAATCTCCTGTCTTGGTGACAATCGAATCGCGAAAGTTGAAAGAGGAGATGGCGTGATCTGCCCCCAGCAGCGTGATCTGCAGCTGTGTCCAATTCGTGTGGAATACTTCCAGCGATGGCATGAATCCTCGAGCTCCCTCGACGGCATCCTCGTAGGTCATCTGGTTGCCATCGACCATCATGGTGAATTCCGGCCACAGAAGATCGATGACCCCTTCTGCGCTTCGGCTTGTGTCTGCCGAGTGAAACGCCCACACGCCTGCCTCGACCTGAGCACGGTTATCAGAGTGATCCGACTCATCGACCGAAGTACATCCAGTCATTAAGATGGTGATCAACAACACCATGCCAGCTATTGGAGCCGGCGCGATTTTTTTCTGGTTCATGGTGGATCCGGGGTTGAATACCTGAACGCTACTGGGAAGTAACCTGCGTACCATGAGATACGATGGCCCGCCACTCATTTCCAAAACGCTTGAAGACTGTGGTGAATCTGTATTGACCGCTGATGTCAGTGTCCTCGTAATCTCCCTGTGCGTGTGTCACTCCCATGGCAACAGCCGTCTCGCCGAGAACACGGATGTGAATGTCGCGGGGATCAAGTGAGTAGAACTGAAGATTAGGATCGACAACGGATGCCAGTTCCTGTTCTTTCGTAATCAGAGAACCGTCGGGACTGACTGACAGATACGAATCATCCCAGATCTCATTCAGGCGAGCAATATCACGCCCCAGAATAGACTCGTGCCAGACCTTTACGAGATGCTGCAGCCTTTCCTGATCGAACGAGTGAGATGAATTAGAGTCCGGCATTTGCGTCTCCCAGTTTTACTGATTTGAGTTATCCATGTCGGCCGTGATATACCATCGATTGTCGTCGAGGAGGGCAAGAGTCAGAATGTATTTCCCAAGGTCCTTGGCGGCGGGAGCGTAACTGAATCCGCCAAGGATATACCCTACCGATCCCTCGACAGAAAATTCTATTGCCCTCAGATGGAGTGGCCCTTGAGATCCGCGGTACGCTTCCTCGATATTTTCGCGCCCTCTGACTGGAGCATGCCGGGGTCGCATGATGAATCCGTCAGGAGTGAACAATGCGGCGAGCGCTTCTGAATCTCCATTTCGCCATCCCTCTTCGTAGTCCCTTAACACCCTCTCGAGATCCTCAGGAAGTTCTATAGACGAATGCTCATTCAAAGCGGCGACATCACTTTCCTGCGCAAATGTCGAAATTGAAAAACAGAAAGCCAAGATGATAAATGCTGAGCACTGCTTCATTGGGTTACCTCACACTGGTAATTTGATTCTGCGTCCTTCCGGGTGTTCATATCCAAACGTCATTCGGCGCGGATTTAGTACCTCCTGCATTACCCGTATTGACCACACCACGAGGTTCAATCACCATGACCAGGCACTCAGATTTCGCCACCGGTCGGTGTTCGACGCCGCGTGGAACGACGTACAATTCCCCTCGTGCGAGTCGCACAAATCCGTCCCGGAATTCGATGTTCAACTCTCCGTCAATGACCAAAAACGCCTCGTCAGTTTCGGTATGTGAGTGCCAGACAAACTCCCCTTCCACGCGAGCC
The DNA here is from genome assembly GCA_964512485.1 of uncultured Rhodothermales bacterium. Lineage (GTDB taxonomy): Bacteria > Bacteroidota > Rhodothermia > Rhodothermales > UBA10348 > CAZEHJ01. The sequence continues at coordinate 64,779 of CAZEHJ010000007.1, forward strand.
AACTTGAACTGGTAATCGTTCAGTTCGGCAATGACACGCGGAGACCATTGTTCGGAAAACAAGCTGAATTTGTCTTCGATATTGATGGGCGCAGGGTTCATGTCCGAAAGTGGTTTAGGGTGAGATGTTCAGAACAGGCGTTCCTCTCGGAGACAGCCAGTAGCCGACAGACAGATCTCCGACAACGTCCATCTTCGGAAAGCTTGAGAAATGGTGCCTTCCTGGATTCCTTTTAGTGTGACTTGCCGAAGCAGCATTCGGGGTGAAGGTCAGCTGGTCGATTCAGGGTTCGACAAGATGTGCACAGCGAATGATCCTCGCAACCC
>CAZEHJ010000007.1:65204-67026 GCA_964512485.1 uncultured Rhodothermales bacterium
GGCAAACGTCGCGATCAAAACGTATCCACCCGACTTCAACGACTTTGCCATGCTCGCCAGATACCTGGCTCTTCGAATCGGATCAACCAGAAAATGAAATACCGCCCGGTCATGCCAGAGTATAAATCGATTGTTCGGAAGTGTCAGCTCGGCAATGTCACCCTGTATCCAACCGATCTCGTCTGCTTTGTGCCCGAGTCGGCTTCGAACTTTTTCCAGGGCGGTTCGCGAGATGTCAAGAAGAGTAAGATCCTGATAATCTTCGCCCATGAGGTCGTCAACGAGCGTGGACACTCCGCCTCCGATATCGATTATCGCAGAGTTCTTTGGAAGCTGAAGCTTTGCGATCCACTCGGCGGAAGTCTCCAATCTGGAACGGTGCCATCCCAGTTGAGATGGTAGTTTTTCCGCGTACGCTCTTTCCCAGTGTGCCTTTCGATCCATTCACTCTTGTTCGGGTCTTGTTCGAACATTAGTCATTCGATCGCAATACCCGTCCTGGTCGGTTTCCTGTCATTTCGCGATCCAGTAATACGAAAACGCCATTCACTGTGACGTGGTGTATTCCCTCAGCATATTGGTGGGGATCTTTGAATGTAGCGGTGTCGATAACCGTGGCCGGATCAAGAACAGCTATGTCGGCGAACGCCCCAACCTGGATTCTGCCCCGATCACCCAAACCGATCCTGTCTGCCGGCATTCGGGTCATCTTGTGAACGGCCTCGGCGAACTCAAGAACCCCCTGGTCCCTCGAGTAGTGCCCCAAGACGCGGGCAAACGATCCATAATTGCGGGGATGTGGTACACTTTCATTGGGCTCGAAGATGCCACCGTCCGAGGCAATCATGGTTTGCGGATGCTGCATGATGCGGACGACGTCTTCCTCGTTCATCGCGTGAAAGATGCCACTGAATCCTCCTTTTTCCTGTAATTCAAGTGCCAGATCGGCGGCCTCTTCGACCGTCAGCGGCAGCCCGCGGTCCGTGAGGATGTTCGCCAGTGTTTTCCCATTCAGACTCGGATCCCATTCACAGTTGGCAATCTGTACGTTGGCTGGATTGTTACCGCCCCGATCGTGGATCAAATTGTACAAAACCGCCTCTCGAATCCGCTCCCGCGTGGAAGGGTCATTCAGTTTCTCGACCAGGTCTTCCTGGTCTCCTTCGAGGCTCCAGATCGGAAACAGAACGCTTAATCCGGTACTGGAAGCGGTATATGGATACTGGTCGACCGATACATCTACACCTCGCTCAATTGCCGCGTCCACCAGCGCAAGCGAGGCTCTGCTCTGCCCCCACATATCCGCTCCCATGGCTTTGTGGTGCGTCAGTTGCGTAGGCAAACCACCTTCCTCTCCAATGCGAATCGTTTCTTCGACGCTTTTAAGAAGATCGAGGCCTTCTTCTCGCATATGACTGATATAGATCCCGCCGAACTCACCTGCTACCCGCGCCAACTCAATCACCTCCTCTGTTTGGGCGAAAGCCCCTGGCGCATATTTGAGTCCCGAAGAGAGGCCGAAGGCTCCTTCCTGCATTGAAGCCGATACCAGCTCCTTCATTGACTCCATCTCGTCATCGCTTGGGGGCCGATTCACATTGCCCATGACCTGACCCCTGATCGTACCGTGCCCCACAAACGTTCCGAAGTTGACGGATGCAGGCGTAGCCTCAAGGCGTCCCAGAAACTCGGCTATCGGATACGGTGAACTCCCGTCTGGCCCCTCAATGACCGTTGTCACACCTTGCCGGATGTAATTTTCAGCATCGGGCCATCTGAAAATGCCGCGTCTAGCGTGGCTGTGAATATCAATCAGTCCCGG
>CAZEHJ010000007.1:67126-71133 GCA_964512485.1 uncultured Rhodothermales bacterium
ACCAGACGATCCAGAGCAACTGCCATCGATACGCCTACTCCGAACATCACGATGTCGAGCGTATCGTATGTGGTGCCGAGAGCGTAATACCCGAAGGCCTGGGCCACCTCTGTCGCCGTAGATGCTCCGAAGACCAGCAGCGCTTTCAGCTTCCAGCTGCGCAAAAACGGAATAGATGAGTCGGTTATGCACAGGGCGAAATAGAATCCGAACGGAGCGACGATGTCGGAAAAGTAGCTGTAGTAGAGCAGATACCATTCTCCATTAAGAAGCGCCCCCAGTCGGAAAGCATGGATGGCAGCGACAATCAATATGATAGCAATCGCTACGATTTTCCGGCCCGGAATCTTGATTGATTGAACGCTCTCGTCATCCATTCAGAACCCCCGTTAGGCTGTCAACCAGGCTTTCTCGCCGTCAGAATATCTGAAGCCATCACGCCGACCGCGTCTCCTCCTCGTCTGAGAATATCGGTTCTGGAAAGCAACTCTGCTTTGAACAGACCCCGCTTTTCTTCGCTCATTTCCTTCAGCCTGGGAGCTATCGGGGTCGAGTATGCAATATCCATAATATGACTGTCGCCTCCACTCAGGACAAAATCCATCGAAGGTCTCGTCAATTGAACGTCTTCGAATCCGGCTGAATTGAAATGACTTTCAAGAGCGTCCGATGGTAGGTGATCGAACGGTACGCGCATGATCGCGGAGGTCTCCTCTTCTCCAATCGCTTCGAGAGCCTCACAAACTGCACCGAACATCTGACATTCATCCACAGGACGCCAGGTACTCACCACCGCTTTGCCACCGCTTTTCAAGACCCTGAAGATCTCTCCGGCTGCCCTGGCTTTGTCGGGGAAGAACTGGAATCCTTGCTGGCACACCACTCGGTCCACTGAATCGTCCAGGCAGTCAAGCGAATCAGCCGGGCAGACGACGAAGTCCCGCACGACGTCCAGGTCTGCGCATCGCTGGCGAGCAAGGTTGAGCATTTCCGCGTTGATATCTGCAGCGATGAGCTTCCCCGAAGCTCCGAGCTTTTGGCCGATCTGATAGGCCACGATGCCTGTTCCACTTGCCAGATCCACAACTGATCTTCCCTCCCAGGGGCCGTGATCTTCAACCAGACGCGCTGCCCAGGGGTCAAAAAGGACCGGCACAAGGCCGTTGTCATATGCTTTGGCGACTGAATCGTCGCCGAATTCCAGGGTTGGTTTTTCGCTCATGATCTCGATAGTGTCTGATAGTTCACTCTACGAAACATAGAGGCTCTACTTTTCCCCAAGTCTTGGGGTCAACAGACCATTCAGATCCCCAACCGGGTGCCGGGGGAGTTAATTGTCTGGTGTCAGCGTTGTACCAGGCGCTGCCCACGTGACAGCATCTCCGATAAGGCCGTGAGGATAGCTTACAACCTCAAGTCTGTCCGGCACAAATTTGATCAGCAGATACATGTCTTCCCGATCCGGATAGAACGAGGTCCAATGTGGCATCCAACGCTTCTCTTTTTCCTCGGAATTGTCTTCCAAATACGCATGCCCGGTCATGGTAACATATCCCGCCCCATCCGGCATTTCGTAATGCAAAGAGGCTCGTGAATCAGCCTCAATTTCTGCTACCTTGGCGCTGTGCCGATTCGTGCCAAACCACACGACCATGTTTTTCTCAGGCTGAAACGGCTCCATGGTCCGCGCCTGTGGATGACCTGTTTTATCGAGCGTGATCAACGTCCCATACTGCAGACTCGAAATCATCTCCCGGGCAGTTGAGACGATGAGATCACGAGATGGTGAACTCTCGTCCTGGGCCACAACGAAGACTGGAATCGAAAACGACACCAGCATCAATGCCAGAACACATTGTTTACGAACGCTCACCGGATCAGCGTCCCAGAACCGCGAGACCCTGTTCAAATACAATGTCGACCGGAATGCCTTCGTCGGCAAGACGATCAAGATCCGCCTGAAGCTGGCTCGGAATCCTGGCATATTCGTCCACAAAAGCTGCAACGCCATCGTAGTCGCCATCGCCCTGGAAACGGAGGATTTTTTCGGTAAGCGCATTCATGGCTTCGATCATCTTGTCGTAATCGGCACTGTACGCGCCGGTTGCGTCATCGCGTGTGAATGCCCCCATTTCACTGAAGAAGTTGAAGCGGATCATGTTTGCACGACCATGAGCGCTCGAAGCACCGAAACGTACAGAGCGGAATATGCCTGCAAGGAACGTGACCATGTTCTCGCGGATGTCCGCGTCCTCTTCACCAGCTTCGATCAGCTTGGAAACCATGTACAGCCCAAGGATGTCGGCTTTCCCTTCCTCAAGGGCCGAAGCATGTTCTTTCAGAGCGCCACGCACAGTGGAAGAGCCGTCCAGCGTATTTTTGATGCCCAGTCCGTGAGCAACTTCGTGGAACATGGTGTTGCCGAAGAATGCATCAAACGAGATGAACTCACGCTGGTCCTCGGCAATAAGAACCTCAGAAATCGGCACCAGAATCTTGTCGAATTTGGCCTGCATCGAGTTTTTCAGCTGCAACCGGCGCGTGCCTTTCGCAAGCTGAACCTCTTCATCGTTCGGCAGGTTGATCGCAATCGTTTTCGATCCGGCATTTGTGTCGCCCGCATAATAGATGACATCGTACGCATTGAGATCCGAGTCAGTGCCGGGTGTTTCCTGCTTGTACTCAGGTGGGACCGGAAGACCTTCCTGAAGCATGGGAAGCATGGCAGCATATTTGGACAAGCGCTCGCTCCAACTCATGTCCTTGATAAGCACGAAAGCTTCGGCAGCAGCTTTATAGCCATAAAGACCGTCTTCGTACGTCTCGATGGGGCCCACGACAAAGTCGATGCGATTGTCCTTCATATCCATCCAGGCGAAATCGCTTTCCTGGTAGTCTGAGCTGGTCAACGCTTCCGCACGAAGCTCCAGATACTTTTTCAGGCCAGGTTCATCGGCAAACGTTGCGGCGGCTCTGATCTCATGAGCAGCTCGTTCCATGTGCTCTTCGAAGGCATCGTGGTAAGAGATCGCCTCCAAGTTCTCACTGGCATCGCGAACCACCATCGTATAGAGATCGGCAAGAGATGGATTCATCGCCACAGCGGCTTCGAATTCTTCTTTTGACATATCTGCAGGATACAGATTGGATCCTGAAGGCTTGTCACCAACGCCGTCAATGAAGGGTGCATTCCCGTCAATACGATCCCATGGACCGTAGTTGATGCGTGCGAACTCTCGAAGTGCGGGATCTTCGATGGACTCGAGAAGCTCCTCCCGATCTCCATATGCCTGCATCCAGAAAATGGCTTCCATTTCATCTGCTGCAGCGAACAGGTGAGGAAGCATCCTGCATTCGTTTTCGCTGAGGACGCTCAGATCCGTGGTCAACGCAAAAGACGTGTACTTGGACAGCAGTTCGCGACCAAACTCTGATCCATCGGTCATGTCAACATCGATACTGTTCATGGTGCCTTCTGCAGAAAGGGTTGCCGCACAATCGAAATCAGCCGAATAGTCTGAACCTGACTGACATCCTAGAATGAGGACCGCTGCGGCGCTCAGTATTAAAAGGGATCGTTTCATTTTCGTGCCTCAGTTGTTATCGCTCGCGTGTTTCGTAAGTACGCGGTAAGGAAGCATCTCCGAGAACAACGAAATCACCGAGACCGGTGTGCTCTGCGGGATCGAATGTGTTAATGTCGTCGACACTCTGATTGGCGATGATCAGCATCTTCGTTCCGGGTCGGTACTGGATCAGGTGCTCTGGAATACCCGTGCCGGATTCGACGTGGAATCCACCAACCATGTGGGTCACCTTGGCGCCGGGATTTCTGGTCATGTACTCCGCAATCGACCAGGCCATGGTTGCGTCCCACAGGGACTGCGCGTCGAGCATTGAGCCACCCCCATGTTGATCGGAGGCTGGCATTGCGGGTGTAGCGTCTTCGTCTTGCTCCATTTCGTGGTTCATCTCGTGCTCTTCGCCCTCGCCATGCTCCATTTCGT
>CAZEHJ010000008.1:0-26242 GCA_964512485.1 uncultured Rhodothermales bacterium
GAAGCCGTTTTCACGACCTCCTGTGCCTTTATCGTAAATTTCTGAAGATTCATGTCTCCCTCGACCACTAATTCGCCTTCCTGATCGTACAATTGTCCGACGATTTGTCAGGGCAATGTCCGAATATGAGCTGTAACAGTCTATGCGAAAAGCATACCAACCACTCAATCATGTCAGGATGACAGCATAAAGACGATGGATATACGGTTGGGATTGAAGGAAAACTGGAGGCAATTCAGCCTTCTCGTGCTCGTCAACGGGTTTGTCGGGGCGATGGTGGGCATGGAAAGGGTTGTCATTCCTGTTCTTGCGGAATCCACCTTTGGCCTTGAGTCTTACGCCGCGGTTTTGTCATTCATCATCACGTTCGGCTCTGCCAAAGCTCTCTCAAATCTGCTTTCCGGAAGGCTGGCAGACGGGTTGGGGCGAAAACGATTGCTCGTTCTTGGTTGGATCGTTGGGATACCAGTGCCTCTGATTTTGCTTTGGGCTCCCACATGGGGATGGATCGTTTTCGCCAATGTGCTTCTGGGAATCAATCAGGGATTTTCATGGACCATGACGGTGGTCATGAAGATCGACATGGTAGGGGCGAGGCGTCGCGGACTGGCATTGGGCATCAACGAATCGGCCGGCTATGGCGCGGTATCAATTGCTGCGCTCGTTTCCGGTCTCATGCTGGCTTCCGGCTCCGTCGATTCAATTTTTATTGGTGGTACTGTCGTGGCGATTCTGGGACTCCTGGTAAGCGTCGTGTTGGTGAGAGATACCTCACAGCATGTGGCTCTTGAGCAAGCGCACCATGAACAGGCGGACGAACCGGGCCCTTCATTCAACGAGGTTTTCAGAGAAACATCCTGGTCCAATCGAAATATGTTTGCGGCCTCTCAGGCGGGACTCGTCAACAATCTGAATGATGGCCTGGCGTGGGGGATCTTACCTTTGTTTTTCCTGTCCGTGGGCCTCTCTCTTGAGAGGACGAGCTGGTTGCTGGCCGTGTATCCATTTGTATGGGGAGTGGGCCAATTGGGCACGGGTTGGCTGGCCGATCATATCGGGCGCAAGATTCCGATCGTGCTCGGGATGATGTTGCAAGGCTTCTCTCTGATTGGACTGGTCTTCGCGCCCTCGCCTGCCTGGTATTTTCCAGCCATGGTCGGACAGGGCCTCGGGACGGCACTCGTATATCCATCACTTTTGGCAGTGATATCGGACAATGCCGCGCCGGCCTGGAGATCTACCTCGCTCGGTGTCTATCGACTGTGGCGGGATGGCGGATACGTTGTCGGGGCCGTGATTGCAGGCCTCCTGGCGGACTCCGTGGGCCTCAATGGGTCGATTGCCGCCATCGGTGCGCTCACGATCGTTTCAGGATTCGTTTCGCTGGCGGGGCTTGAAGCCGATCGCAATCAATGATCGTGCTCTTCTTCCTCTGTCTCTCCTGCGCCTTCACCATCGCCGTCCTCCATTTCGGAATGATCTTCAGCGGCTTCCTCGCTCGCTGCGGCATCAACTGCTACTTCTCCCACACCCTCACCTCGCAGTGAGACGGTTTGTACGAAATCGAGCAAAACGGTGCCCGTACCATTCAGCCTGATTCCAACGGGCCCGACACCTGGATCATCTCCATGGCCGTGAGCAACGAGCTGTTGATCTGAGTATGCCCTGAAATGAGTCTGATCTGCGACGGCGCGATATGAATGCCATCCGGATGGCGAGTAGTCTTCATCGGCCATCAAAAATATGTCACCATTTTCACTCCGGCCCTGACGCATCGATGTATTTGACACTGACGTGAAATGGTAGTTGTTCTCATCCACCACGTGGTGCACGAACATCACAGTCCCCTCGAAATCGTCCAGGTTCAGAGCCGCATCGATCTGCACCGTAACCATGTCGTAGTCAAATGTGAACATGGCGGGTTGACCATCTGACGTAATGCCCAGGACATCACCGCGCTCGGCACCATCGCGCATTGACATCTCCAGACTTCCCGTCGCTCCGTAGGTCGACATGGAGGACATCCAGGCTGAAGCACGGGTTGGTTTGAAGGTCCAGCCGCCGTTCTCATTCCGTACGGGAGCTGAGTCGGCAGAAGTCATGGCAGGAAGCTGAACTTCCTCTTGCGGCACCGCCTTAACTCCGACTCCGTATTCGTAAACCAACTGTCCACCGTGATCTGCGGTCACCCAGACCAGGACGGCGCCACCAAGACCGACGACATAGCTTGCGGTCCGGATGATGCCCTTGGCGTCCAGTTTCATGTAATACAGTAGGCCACGGACAATTCCATAGACACAGAAGAAGTAGAGGACGTAATGCCCCAGGTCAGAATGCTCGGTCAACAACGCGTTCGCTTCGGTTGGCAAAAAGACTGAATCGGCGGCTGCCTCCCCGGTGAAATAAGCCACGATAACGGCCACCATTCCTCCGACATAGAGACCCATGGCTGCCCTTCGCCAAACTTCCTGATTCTTTAAAACCATTCCCACGCTATCAATAAGTGCCGCTGAAAAAAGCAGCGCAATCGGGAAGTGAATGATCAGCGGATGAAGATTCGGGGCCCAGTCAGGTAACATGGAATTTCAGAAAGTGTACGAGTCGATTGGTAACAAGCGCGCAATTTACGTCAAATAGCGCACAGGATTGTCTACATTTTGATGACAAGCATTACGCACCGTTGGGAACCGGGTTACGATGAACGCATTTGCGCCGACCTCTCTTCCCGGCAACCCGGAATATCATCAGTTTATGTCTCCAAAGCGCATTCCAGACTCTGAATCCACCGAGTGGTGGGATAACTTCAAGCAGCTTCTCGAAAACAACTACGAGTGGCCTGGAGAGTATCTCTTCAAATTCATTGTGCCAAAAGAGAGCGTAGAAGAATTAAAAGCGGTGTTCGAAGGCCAGGAGATTGACGTCAAGGCGTCCTCGAAGGGGAAATACCACAGCGTTACGTCACGCATCCTGTGCCAGACATCCGATGAGGTTATCAGCTACTACAAGAATGCTGGTACCATCGATGGCGTCATTTCACTCTGATCTTGATTGCCATCCCTGTTGGCCAGCCCGGGTGTCAGGCGTCGAGGTGGTTCAACAGCTCGTCTATTTCTGCGTGAGTATTGTATTGGCCCAATCCAATCCTGAGCATTCCACCTGAATCTGTGAGACCCAGGCGCTCCACCACGTCAATGGCGTAGTAGTGGCCTGGCCACACGAAAATGTTGTCCCCTCCAATTGTGGTCGCAAGGTCTCTGGGATTGACCCCGTCTTTGGTGATCGCAATCGTCGGAACGCGGTCTTTCAGATCGTCCTTATCCGTGAGGCCATGAATGGTTATCGAATTGATGGCCGAGAGTCCCTGAATCAAGTGTCGTGAGAGTTCCAGCTCGTATTTCGCCACGATTTCGAAGCCAGATGTCAATCGCTCTCTTCGTGTCGCTCCTCCGCGACCCATCTCGGTGCCGATCCACTCAAAGTGCTCGATGGCTCCCAGCGTGCCGGCCATTCCTTCATGGGACTGTGTACCTGTTTCAAAGCAGCCCGGGAGGTTATTCGTAGCCGGTCTGACTTTGTAAGGAACGAGACTCTCGAGCAGATGTCGCCGACCCCATATCATGCCTTGATGTGGGCCATAGAATTTGTAGGCGGAGCACGTAAGGAAGTCGCAATCCAGCACTTTTACATCCGTAAGGAAATGTGGTGAGTATTGTACTGAATCCACAAATACGAGAGCCCCAACGTCATGGGCTGCACGCGTTATCATCGCGACGTCATTGACTGTTCCAAGTGCGTTCGAAGCGTAGTTCAAGGCTACAATCTTCGTGTTGGCATTGATAGCCTGATCGATGGAGTCCGGGTCATACCGATAGGTTTGTGGATCGAAGTCAATCCATCGAACTCGACATCCAACGTCCCGGGCGACGAGCCGCCACGGACTGATGTTCGCGTCGTGGTCCATTCTTGTGACGACAATTTCATCCTCGGCTGTCAGCGTGTTTGCGATCGAGCGGGACAGGTGAAAGGTCAACGTTGTCATGTTCTGACCGAACAGTATTTCTCCCGGATCCGAGGCACCGACGAAATCTGCGAGCGCTTCGTGGGTGACGTCGATCAGTGCGTCTGTCATTCTGGAGGTCACGAACGGCCCATGCACATTTGTATTGGCATGAATGAGGTAGTCATTCATTCTGTCGAGCGACTTCTGTGCAATCTGGGTGCCTCCAGGGTTGTCCAGATATATCCTTCTTTTTCCATCATCCGCTATTTCGAGTGAAGGGAATTCTTCGCGGATGGCCTGTACGTCGTACGACATGTTCGTGAGATTGGTTATCGATGGCCCGAATCTACACAATGCCATGCTTGAATGATGGTCGGCCAACGATTATTCTCGCTTCTGATTCGGAGCGTCTTCGCACATGCTTAAAAACATTGGTGCAGAGGCCGAATCTGTCCTACACCGTATCCGAAATGATCGTATTGAGGCCTTTCATGTCCCGTCTATTTATTGCTCTCGTTCTGATGATTTTTACCGGTTCAGTTTCGGCACAGTCCGTAGTACTCGAACCGGATCGTGTGTTCGACGGCGAATCCGTTCACAGCAATTGGATTGTCGTTGTCGAGGGAGACCGGATCGTGAATGCTGGCCCGCAATCATCGACTGAAGTCGCAGCGGATGCACGCCGGATTTCGCTGCCGGGCATGACGCTCTCACCCGGATTCATCGAAGGTCACTCGCATGTATTGCTGCATCCATATGATGAGACTTCCTGGAATGATCAGGTTTTAAAAGAATCTCGTGCCGAACGCTCGATCAGGGCTGGAAAACATGTAGAAGCAACTCTTCAGGCTGGTTTCACAACAATCAGAGACCTGGGAAGTGAAGGTGCCCAATACGCCGATGTTGGTGTGAAAGCGGCGATTCGCAAGGGAGTGATTCAGGGTCCGAGAATGCTTGTTGCCGGGCCCGCCATTGTGGCTACAGGCAGCTACGGTCCAAAAGGATTTCATCCGGAAGTGGGACAACCCCTCGGGGCTCAACCGGCTGACGGTGTGGATGACCTGATCCGTGTGACCAGAGAGCAGATCGGATACGGAGCGGATTTCATCAAGGTCTATGCAGATTATCGGTGGGGGCCCAACGGTGAGGCTATGCCCAGCTTTTCAATTGCGGAGTTGACACTGATTCGCGAAACGGCCGAAAGCAGCGGTAGGCCTCTCGTGTCGCACGCGGGTACTGCCGAAGGAATGCGCCGGGCGATCATGGCTGGTGTCGAGACGATTGAACACGGAGACGGAGGGACAAGAGAGATATTTGCCCTCATGGCCGATCGTGGCGTGGTGTGGTATCCAACTCTGGCCGCTGTGGAAGCCATATCAAGCTATCAGGGGTGGAAAAAGGGCGTCGATCCTGATCCATCCCGAATCGTGAACAAAAAGCGGATCTTCAGGATTGCGATGGAAGAAGGGGTAAGCATTGGAATGGGAGGAGATGTGGGCGTGTTCGACCACGGCGACAACGCGTGGGAGCTCGAGCTTCTTGTCGAATACGGCATGACGGCTCTCGAAGCGATGCGATCAGTCACCTCCCTTAACGCAAGGACGTTTCACATCGAAGACAGAGGTCGGATAAGCGAAGGACTTCTGGCAGATCTGGTTGCAGTGCGTGGGGATCCAACTGAAGATATCATGGCCAGCTACGACGTGGCGTTCGTCATGAAAGGGGGCGACATCGTACGACTCGATTCTGAGTAATAGTTCACGCCCCGTTCCTACGGGGCGCGGTGCCGCTGAGGATTCATCTGGCGACAGGCTCAGATTTCCTTGAAGATTTTGATATCGAGCCAGGACACTGCTGATCCGGGACTGGTCTCAAGCTCTGACGTGGACATCTCGACCTTCAGTTTTTGTCGCTGGGCCTGAACAAGGAGTTGATTGAGTTCGTCCGCCTTGTGCTTGAGCTCTTTGGACAGAAGAAAGTCCTTGTCTCGCAGCAATTGGTCGACAATGACATCAATCTGTTCTTCTGATCGTTTCGGTTCCACGATTATCGATGTACGTGAGGTTCGAAGTACGTTTAATCAGCCTGCCAGTCTTCGTTCAGCGAGTCAGTTTTAAGGCACAACTGCTGAATTCGGGCGACAAACGATGCTTTCGCGGCGTTTCGGCTGTTTTCTGGAGTGTTTGTCTGTGAGGCGTACTCTAATATAACGTCCAAAAACACGGATTTTGCGGCTTCAGGAATCGTTCAGAGGCAATATCAGATCCCTCTGCAGCCGTCCATTCAAAGGCGGGCCGAAGGGTATCTGAGGATTCTACCATTTTCACGCTTTGACAAAAGAAAAAGGGGCGACGCGCATTCGCGCGTCGCCCCTTTCAAAGCTCAAGTTAAATTTACTGCACCCGGTGCAGTTCGCTTGATCTAGCGAAGCTTGAACGTGATCGGCAGCGACATTTTTACTTTCACTGCTTTACCACGCTGCTTGCCTGGTTTGAATTTGGCTTCCAGGATGGCCCGGATCGCTTCTTCGTCACAACCGGCACCGATACCTCGGGTTACGATAGGATCATGCACATTTCCCTGTTCGTCGACCACGAACTGCAGGTAAACGCGTCCTTCAACGCCAGCTTTCTTTGCGATCTCGGGATAGCGGATTTTCTTCTGCAGACCCGGGAGGCCACCGATAAGTTCGGGTGACTGTTCCACGATAACGAAGATCTCAGGCTCTTCTTCCTCGTCTTCTGCCGGCGGCGGAGGAGGTGGAAGGTCTACCACATCATCGATATCCAGGGATACATCCAGATCGAGGTCGTCATCTTCCAGGATCTCGTCGTTCGGAACCTCAACAGGGACCGGTGGGCGAGGTGGTGGTGGCGGCTTCTCAATCTGCTGCGTTTGCTGGATGTCTTCCATCTGAACGACTTCCTGAGTCGACAGCTGGACTTCGAACGAATCATCCACTGACATGTCGAGGCGGAATGCCACGATCAGAACGCCGAGTGTCAGAACCATTCCGAGTTCGATATAAAGCGGATATTTCTTCTTCAGATTCGCTTTATCGGTCTTTTTAAGAGCCATAATCTTGCTTTTCTAGAATCCCTGTGGGGGGTGAAAGGTCGAAACCACAATTATACGTCAATACGCTCAAAAACGATAGTGAATAAAACAGCCCCTCCCTCTCAGAAACAATTCATCACCTGTCGTTAAAGAACATCTGCCTCAAAGACAGTGCTTCAACAGCAAAGTTGCCCCTCCGTTGAAATTTTCTTCGCAATTGAATCGACCGCGTTTTCAACGGCGAACCCCCGGGTTTATCCATTGAGCCGATGGAATCTTTGCCGGAGACCAATCCAAATCAGAAACGCCAGGATCGCGCCAACCGAGTCGGCAGCGGCATCGACCATGTCAGCGGTACGTCCGATGGGCATCAGCTCCTGATAAAATTCGGATCCAACCGAGAGCGCCAGAATGCATACCAGGATCACCACTCCACGTAGCATTTTCGCTTCCGATTTTGCCGTCAGCCACAAAACGCCGAGGACGAAAAAGAGCCCGGCATGAATCAACTTGTCGTACTCCAAAACCTTGACCGAAGGAATACTCCGACCCGGAATGGAGAGTGCGATCAGAATCATCAAGGTCCAGAGAAGAGCGATTCTGGTTGGATTGAGGTGTTTGGCCATGAAGCAGGAAAACAGTTATTGAAAAAGGCCCAGCGGCCAATTATCCCATCAAGAATATCGCAGAAGCGTACCAGGCAAGCTGTTCAGGATGTCTGAAGCCACGAGCGACTGCGAAGCGCCCTCTTGAACGGCATCATCCGCTGCGGTTCCTGCGATGTGTATGCCGCAGACCGCGGCGTCAAACGAAGTGAGGCCCTGTGCAAGAAGGCCAGTGACTACCCCGGCGAGAACGTCTCCCGATCCCGCCGTTCCAACGGAGGGATTGCCAGTCCGATTCACCATAACTGATCCATCGGGTGCAGCCGTGATGGACGGTTGACCTTTGAGGAGAAGAACCACGTTCCACTCAGCCGCAAAACGCCTGGCTGCTTCAAGGCGATTAATGTCGGACGCAGACTCCGAGCCGGAAAGCCGGCGAAACTCACCCTCGTGAGGAGTAAATATCCAATTGCCCCGGGATCGTTCTGCTACCCATTGTTGATCGGAGCCGAGCGCATATAATCCGTCCGCATCGATGACGACCGGCCCGTCGAATCGGGTCAGGAAATTCCGGACTACATCACGAATGCCATCTTCTCGGCCCATTCCGGGTCCGATCAGCATAGCCTTGGCTTTTTCCCAACGCGTTCCGAGATGCCCGACAAGTGTCTGGATTCCTGTATCGCCACCGGTCCACCCCTCGACCGGTATTTCGTCGAGTTTTTCAAGCAACAGGCTGCGAATTCCTTCCGGGCAGCAGCAGACGATATACCCACTTCCGGCGCGGGCGGCCCCTCGGGCAGCAAGTGCCGGGGCTCCGGGAAATGCTTCCGATCCTCCCACAACGAGCGCCGGCCCAGTACTGTATTTGTGATCGCTGCGTGTGCGCGGCCGCAATCGTTCACGGACGTAGTCATCATCCGACAAAAAGCCACATCCGGAAAGAGCAGCCTGAGATGCCAGCACTCCGGCAGGAATTCCGATGTCGACAACCTGGACGATCCCACTGACATCGGGGCCGCTGTTCACGAGAAGACCTGTCTTCGCTGCGCCCATTGTGGCGGTGACATCAGCCAGAACGGCGTTTCCCATGACCTCGCCCGAATCCGCATTCAGCCCGGACGCGATATCGACGGAGAGAACAGCAGCCTCAGAGTCATTTATGCTCGCGATGAGTGAGGCCAGAGGCTCCCGAACTTCGGACGAAAGCCCCGTGCCCAGAAGTGCATCCACGATCAGGTCCGCACTTTGCAGCCCACCGGCGCTCGAGGAGACGTCTTCAATGGTCAGGGCGCCCGCCAGATCGCTTTCGATCAAGGTGTTCAGGATCTCCAGGTTCTTTCTCGCATCTCCCGTATAAGCGTCCTTCGTGGTCGTCAGCAATACGGAAACACGAATCCCATCCTGGGCAAGATACCGGGCAACCACAAACCCGTCTCCTCCGTTGTTTCCTTTTCCGCACACCACAAGGACGCTTGGATCAGAGAGTTCGGATATCAGCTCATGGGCGATGAGAGCAGTTTCCCGCCCTGCCGATTCCATTAGCGTGAATCCCGGGATGCCGATATCCTCTATCGAGATCCGATCTGCCTCACGCATGGAGGCCGCGGTCAGTACGGGTGCGAGATCTTCAGTTCTGGAGAGCTGTTTGTTCATGTTCGCACCCACATCATGTGGACCTGACTGTTTGGCCAGTTTACTGTTCGATCGACCCGACGGTTGAAGAATCGGCCGGTGCTGCTTCAATTCCGCTGAACCTCAGAGTATCAGGAAGGACGGTATCCCACCGCGCACGGACCGGTTCGTCGGACTCAATCCACCCGATGGGTTCTGACGGCTGGTATGGCGAAAGAGATCCCGGATCCCAACGACCATTCCCATCCAGATCTACCCACGCCCTGAGCCGCGCGCTCAGTCCACCAGGCAGGCCATCGATCAAGACAGATGCGGTTTCAGAAGATCCGCGGGCAATCGGGCCTCCCGATGATGCCCGGTCGAAAACCTCTACGATTACAGGCCCCTCGGCATCATCTGTCTCCAGAACAAGTGCCCCACTGCTTCTATCCTGTGTAAACTGAAAAACACCTGTCCGGGCAGAATCTGCCGATTGAATAAGGCGGATGACAAACGGTTCACTCAAAGCATCACGTTGCTCATTTCCGATCACGAAGGAAGTGGCGTCCATGAGGTCGACAGAAAGTTGAAGATCGGTGCCTGTCGTGTCCTGAATCTCGAGTTCGATTTCATTGCTTGGCGCATCAAGACGCACGCCCAGATCTTCCAACTGCCAGATCCGCCTTGGTGTACTCGTTGTGACGATCATGGAGTCCGGCAACCAGGAAAGGAATTCGGGCGCGGCGATCGGAGGCAGCCCCGAGTTTACCGTGAAGTCCCAGTTTCCAGATGTCATTTGATTGCCCGACGAATCAGAGATCGCCGCGCCGCCCGTCAGTCGATAATTTCCGGACGCCATACTATCGGTTCTGGCAAAGACTGTTCGGGAGCCGCTTTCCCTGAAGTAAAGCGAATGAATGTCGGCAGATTCCCGCCCCAGAGAATCTTCCAACGCGAAAGAAAACCGCCCATCGACTCCGGCCTCAAACGGATTGTTCAGGTCCAGGTCGAGTGGCTCGGAGAATCTCAACTCCAGATCATAGTGGGTTAACGCGCGAACTCGTTCCAGATTCGGTGCGACGTTGTCGTGCATGGCGAGTACCCACGGGAGTATTGGGGCAGTTCCAATGGTATCGGCCGAAATGAATCGATCGGGGGAGATTCCGTACGCTTCGCCGTCGTCGATCAGTCGATTCCTGTTGGCGTCATTTACGGCTACGACGACGTATTCCCTTTCGGATAAATACTTGAAGCTGAATACTCCATTTGCAGCGCTTTGAGTTCGATAGAGGGGAGCCTGCGCGAGGGTTGTCGAATCGTCATCCGTATAGGCGAATACGTCGACGGCAGAAGCGTTACTTCCATCAAGCGCTCGAACCACTTTTCCGGACAGCACGCCCGCATCTATTTCTCCTCCGGTGGAAAACGCGAGGATGATGGGAGCATCCAGCGTCACGCTTCGAACGTCTCTCAATGAGGCGTCAATCGTTACGATATAGGTAGTCGAATCCCTGAGCTCATCGGGCAGCTTCACGCGCATTCGTTTGCCGGATCCCGAAATATCGGTGGGGCCCGAGAGATCCGGTGAAATTGAAAAAGCGCGAATGAAGGATCGCAGATCGACTGCCTCATCGAACTCGAATTCGATGACATCGCCCGAAAACGATGTTTGGCCGTCGGATGGCGTCGTGGAAATGACCGATGGCGGAGTTGAATCTGGAGGACCTCCTCCAGGGGGGACGGGTACGGCACACGCGAGAGGGAAGAAGAGTGCCAGAGCTATGATGGATACGCGTTTCAACCGCTGTCTGCACGTCGACTTCTGAGGTTGAAAAAGAGATAGGTGCCAACAGCCGTGGCTCCAATCAGTACAACGGGTTCTGCCAACCGGCGCCATCTGGACGCAGATGGGAGCGAGGGGTCGGTCTCAGGATATCGGGTGTCGGCAAGCGCCCTGGCATCCTTTCGACTCAACTCGTCATCGGCCGTCTTCTGACAGGAATCGTTTTGCAGAACCCTTCCCTGCGGATCCGACAGCCAGTAGGTGAGAGCGATTTCTGCGGAGCGCGAAAGGAGATTCTTGTTGATCCTCTCGAACGTGATTTCAGCCGTGTCGACGGTAAAAACGAGCAGATTGTTCTCCGGTCCCGGAGCATCGTCCAGATATATCGACTTTCCTGCTGCTGTCCAGTTTCGGACAACATGCCCGACGGCGAAGGCTGCCTTGCCTTGTGATTTGATTCGAAGCGAGGAGTGGTCTGCAGCCACCTCGTCAAGACATTCCTGGACGAGTTCCGACAGGAAATCGGCGTGAGTGTCCTTTTCTGGGAAGGCTTCCTGCGCGGCAGAGGCTTCTTGTGCTGTGCCGGGAGCGACACAGAACAGGCACAAAAGGAAAATGCAGGCGATTCTGCTCACGCGCTTCAGGATTTGGCCAAATCCAGGATTTGACGGATTTCAGGATTGGACGGATTTCAGGATTCTGCAGGCCCCAAAATGCGACGAAGTCAGTCCTAAATCAATGCCGATCCTTCGATCCTGAAAATGCGTTCCAGATCAGGCGTAAATGCCACGCAATTCGAGCGCATCAGCCACCTTTTTGATCGCGAGCACATAGGCCCCGATGCGCAACGTCGTTTTGTGTTCTTCGGATTTGTCAAACACATCGTCAAACGCTTTGTGCATCATGCGATCAAGACGACGCTCTACACGATCCAGTGTCCAGAAGTATCCCTGCCTGTCTTGAACCCACTCGAAGTAGGACACGGTTACTCCGCCAGCGTTGGCCAAAATGTCCGGGATGACCAGACATCCTTTTTCCGCCAGGATTTTGTCCGCACCAGGTGAAGTCGGTCCGTTTGCTCCTTCGGAAATGATCTTGGCTTTGATCGTGTCTGCGTTCTGACTCGTGATCTGATCTTCCTTGGCACAAGGTGCAAGAACATCGACGTCCAGTGACAGAAGTTCTTCGTTGGAAATCGGGGTAGCGTCCGGAAAGCCTTCGAGACTGTGTCCGTTTTCAGTGGAATATGTGATCGCTGCCTGGATGTCCAGGCCATTTTCGTTGTAGTAGCCACCCGAAACATCACTGACGGCCACGACCTTAGATCCCTGCTCCGTCAGAAGTTTCGCGGCGATGGAGCCTACGTTTCCAAATCCCTGAACGGCGACCGTGCTTTCGGATGGGCGCATGTTGAGTCGCTCCATGGCAGCCAGTGTCACGGTCATCACGCCACGACCGGTGGCTTCGCGCCGTCCCTCGGATCCACCCAGCGAAATTGGTTTACCCGTGACCACAGCTGGCGCAGTACGCTTGACTGTCATGGAATAGGTATCCAGGATCCAGGCCATGATCTGTTCATTCGTGTTCATGTCCGGGGCGGGTATATCCTTGTCCGGCCCGAACACGTCCGTCATATTGGCCGCGTATCGGCGCGTGAGGCGCTCGAGTTCACCGCGACTCATTTCTTTCGGATTGCAGATTACACCACCTTTGGCACCGCCGAACGGCACGCTCACGATTGCACATTTCCAGGTCATCCACGCCGCAAGCGCCTTGACCTCATCCAGGTTTACGTCTGGAGCGTATCGAATTCCGCCTTTCGATGGGCCGAGAATGTCGCTGTGAATGACCCGGTAACCCTCGAACATCTTGATTTTGCCCGTGTCCATCTGGACGGGAATACCCGTGATGTGAATGCGAGCCGGTGTCACGAGATACTCGTAAAAGCCTTCGTCGAGCTCCAGAATCTTGGCTGCGACATCGAATCGTTCGACCATTGCTTCGAACGGATTTTCGTGGGCTCGCGTCACAGGAGCGGGCTCAGAATAAAGGGCCTTTTTGTATGGATCGTTGAACTTCATCTTGGTGTGTTTCCTCAAGGAAGAGCAGAAGTCAAAAAAAGCGCTTCCAATAGCGAGGATTCAAATTGGTATCTTGCGTGCATAAGGGTGATCAAAGCCAGTCTCTGGCTGGCGCGGCAAAGGTAAAACACCTGTGCCTCAATCCATCACCCCGTATCACGTTTCTACCTCAATCTTCACTAAAAGGATTCTGCCGGTTGAAGCACGCTCCCGCCTCCGAACGACGCATTAAACAGGTGGCCAGCCTTTCCAGAAAGAAAGGGAGGGACCAGTTGAATTCTTTTCTCATCGAAGGAATTCGCTCGCTCCACTCTGCTACGGTGGCTGGCGCAGATATCGTGGACATTTTTGTCGAAGAAGGCGCCATGACGGGCTACAGGTCTGAGAAGCTGGAAGAGTCCTTCGTAGACCGCACGTTTTCCGTCAGCGCCAGGGACATGAACAAGATGGCGGATACGACTACTTCACCCGGGATTCTGGCTGTCGCGAAAATCCCCGATCCCAAAACTGACTGTATCCTTTGTTACCCGAAAGTTTTGGTTCTGGACGGTGTCCAAGATCCTGGAAACGTTGGAACGCTGGTGCGCACGGCGGCCTGGTTCGGTGTTGATTCCGTAGTGGCCGGCCCCGGGACGGCAGATTTCTACGCTCCGAAGACGGTCAGATCCGCAATGGGAGGAATTTGGGATCTTCAACTCGAACGGGTTGAAACGCTTGGAGGGTTTCTGGAAACGTGTCGTCGCAATGATGTGGATATTCGATATGCGGACATGCAGGGCACACCGGTGCAGGATTGGGAAGCCCCCGAAAATTCGATCCTCATCATCGGGAGCGAAGCCCACGGCGTGTCGGAGGAAGTGCGCAGCAAGGCCGATGGCGCCGTCTCAATAGCCCCGGCTGGCAGCGAAACGGCCGTAGAGAGTCTGAATGCGGCGATTGCTGGCGGAATAATTATGTCCCACTGGTAGGGTCTGTTGTCGTTAAGAATGTATATTCGTTGATCTTAGACATCCCACCCGATTCACATGGAAGTACCCTCCTTACAGGGCCTCGGCATCGAACACGGTCTTCTGACGAAGGAAAAGCGGCAGAAAACAGAAAAAACGGGTCAATCCCTCAAAGTAGGGATTCCTAAAGAAGCATCTGAAGAAGAACGCCGGGTGGCCATGGCTCCGGCGGGCATTGCCGCGCTGGTTGCAAACGGACATGAGGTGTACGTGGGAGAAGGAGCGGGAGAAGCAGCTCATTTTTCAGATACAGAGTATTCAGAAGCAGGCGCGACCATTGTGGCTTCCGCGAGCGAACTCTACAGTTCCAGCGATCTCATCGTGAAAGTCGGTCCGCCCGAAGACGAAGAGGTCGGTCTGCTCCATGACAAACAGGTTCTGATTTCCGCGCTGCATCTGGGCAACACCTCACCGGACTTTCTGAAAAAAATGATCGAACAGGGTGTGACCGGATTGGGCTTCGAGTTCATACGGGACTCGGATGGCAGTTTGCCCATCGTTCGCATGATGCATGAAATCATGGGGTCAATGTCCATCCAGATCGCGGCCAGATACCTTGAGAGCGGCGTAGGTGGTAAAGGAGTCATGCTCGGAGGCATTTCCGGCGTCCCGCCGTCAAATGTGGTGATCCTGGGGGCAGGCGTAGTCGGAGAATGGGCGGCCAGAACTGCGCTGGGATTCGGCGCTCACGTTATTGTGCTTGACAACGATCTCGGTGCACTGCGCGCGTTGGAGCACTATCTGGGTCGTGGAATTACGACGGCGATGGCCACGGAACAGTACATATCCCAGGCGCTGCTCACCGCTGATGTTGTTGTAGGCGCCATGCTGACTGCCGGGCAAAAAGCGCCCGTCGTAGTCTCCGAGGAAATGGTTGCCACCATGAGGGACGGATCCGTAATCGTAGACACGGTTATCGATCAGGGTGGATGTATCGAAACGAGCCAAGCAACTACCAACTCAAATCCGACCTTTCGCAAACATGGCGTGATTCACTACGGTGTACCCAACATGCCGTCAAATGCCGCACGAACAGCCACCTACTCTCTGACCAACGTACTCGTACCCTACGTGATCAAGATCGGCGATGCCTCGTCGATCAATGAAGCGCTCTGGATGAATGTGGGACTGCGCAACGGGACGTATGTCTACCGCAAGCATCTGACGAAAAAGAGTTTGGCGTCCATGTTCGGTATTCCTCATCGTGACATCGAACTTCTGATTGCATCTGGGATCTGATGTCTTCCGGATATTGATCCGCTCTCCCGATTGTTGAATTTTTCAGTTCACCACCCCCGATCAGCGGCCCTTCCTCATGTCAAAACGTTTTTTACTTCTGTCCACATCCCGCACTTCGGGGACTGGTTATCTTGAACACGCCTCGGAGCAGATTGGGTGGCTCGCCGGAACTGCGAAAAAGAAAATTGCCTTCGTGCCGTATGCGGCGGTCCGATTCTCTTACGATGACTATGAGAGCATGGTCGCGAAAGGAATGGAAGGGCACGAAATCGTTTCTGTTCATCGATACGACGATCCGCTGGCTGCAATTGACGAGGCTGATGTCGTGGCTGTGGGTGGCGGAAATACATTCAAGCTGGTCCACGACCTTCAGCATTTTGGATTGATGGAAGTCATTCGCGAAAAAGCGATGGCGGGAATGCCCTATGTCGGATGGAGCGCTGGAGCCAACGTGGCCGCTCCGACCTTGTCGACCACCAACGACATGCCGATTATCGAACCGGGTTCGTTTCAAACGCTTGGCCTCATTTCGGCACAGATCAATCCTCACTATCTCGATGCGCATCCCGATGGACACATGGGAGAAACGAGAGAAGAACGAATCACTGAATTCACAGTGCTGAATCCTGAAATGCCGGTAATTGGACTGCGTGAAGGGTCAATGTTGATGATTGATGGAGCGTCGATGACGCTTCAAGGCCAGATTGGGGCCCGTCTGTTTCACGGAGATTCCAAGCCCCGGGAGATTGATCCGGGAGAAGATGTGTCGTTTCTTCTGTAATCCCCGTCCGGAAGTGTTCAGGGCATGCCTCCATGCGCGCCAGATGGCGAAAGGAGGACATTTTTCATATTGAACCAACTTTATGGAAATAACCCTATGTCAGAATCAGTCTCCAGCGAAGCCCTGAGGGTTCTCGGAGTGCTCATCGAAAAGGAATTGAGTACGCCCGATTATTACCCCATGACGGTCAACGGCATCGTCAACGGCTGCAATCAAAAGTCGAACCGACATCCTGTCGTGGATTACGGCGAGATAACTGTGCTCAAGGCTCTCGACGATCTCTTCAGCCACCGAATGGCCGGGCACGCGTCCGTTGCTGGAAGCCGTTCTGAAAAATACCGCCATGCGGCTGCTCAGAGATTTGATCTCGACACGCAAGGTCTCGCCATTATGGCAAGCCTGATTCTGCGAGGTCCCCAGACCGTCGGCGAACTTCGATCTCATACATCCAGAATGGCGACTTTCGAAAGCATGGAGGAGGTGGCGGACACGCTCGATTCACTATCCGAACGGGAAGAGCCGCTGGTAGCACGTGCCGGGCGACAGGCGGGCCAGAAGGGCATTCGATTCTGTCATCTTCTAGCGGATGAGTCGGTTGATGAACCGTATCCAGAAGAGGATTCAGTGGAGGACGCTCCCTCCAGCGACGGAGGGCTCGAAGATATTCGCGAGCGACTGGACAAACTCGAAGCAGAGTTTGAAGCATTCCGAAAACAGTTCGAGTAACAACGACCACGCTCGAACATCCCGTTAAACACCACTTTCAAACGACAACGTCAGAAAGAATATGATTGGTACCCGACCGGCGATCCACGCGCCTCGCGGAACTCAGATTACCTGCAAAGGATGGCATCAGGAAGCTGCCATGCGGATGCTGATGAACAACCTCGATCCGGCTGTCGCCGAGCACCCCGAGGAGTTGATCGTGTATGGCGGGGGCGGAAAAGCAGCCCGCGACTGGGATAGCTATCACAAGATTATTGCTACCCTGCAGCGCCTGGAGAATGACGAGACGCTCCTCGTTCAATCCGGCAGACCAGCCGGTGTTTTTCGTACGCACGAAGAAGCGCCGCGCGTTTTGATCGCCAACGCGCATCTCGTGCCGCGATGGGCGACGGCTGACGAATTTCGTCGACTCGATGCGCTCGGCCTGACCATGTATGGACAGATGACGGCCGGGTCCTGGATTTACATCGGCACACAGGGAATCCTGCAAGGCACGTATGAGACGTTTGCTGAATGCGCCAACCAACACTTCGATGGCACACTTGAAGGTCGGTTCGTGGTCACCGCCGGTCTCGGGGGAATGGGCGGAGCCCAGCCGCTGGCAGCTACCATGAACGGTGGGGTGTGTCTTTGTGTAGAGATCGACCCGGTGAGTATTGAGCGGCGCGTCGAAACGGGATACTGCGACGAGCGGAGTGACAATCTGGATGAAGCTCTGGACCGTTTGATGGCTGCCAAGGAGCGCCGCGAACCCCTTTCAATCGGTCTGCTGGGAAATATTGCCGACGTCCTCCCCGAACTCGTCACTAGAGGCATCGTCCCGGACGTACTCACGGATCAAACCTCGGCGCACGACCTCGATCTCGGATATATACCTCAGGGCCATACCGTTGAATCTGCAGCGGTTTTCAGAACAAGTGATCCGGAGGGCTACCGTTCAGCCGTCCTGGATGCCATGCAGATCCATATTCAAGCGATGCTGGACATGAAGAAAGAAGGTGCGATCACATTCGATTATGGCAACAACCTGCGCGGTCAGGTCGCCGATCATCGGGGCATGACGCAGGCGTTCGATATTCCTGGCTTCGTACCGGAGTTCATTCGGCCTCTGTTTTGTAAAGGATCGGGTCCGTTTCGGTGGGCTGCTCTTTCAGGAGATCCAAACGACATAGCCGTGACTGACGCTGCCGTGCTTGAGACCTTTCCTCAGAAAGACGCACTCGCGCGGTGGATCCGGAAAGCGCAGGATCAGATTCACTTTCAGGGATTGCCTGCCCGCATTTGCTGGTTGGAGTACGGTGAACGAGCCGAAATGGGCCTAAAGTTCAATTGGCTTGTAAAAAATGGAAAGGTTTCGGCTCCTCTCGTGATTGGTCGCGACCATCTCGACAGTGGATCGGTTGCTTCTCCGAACCGTGAAACGGAAGGCATGATGGACGGCTCGGATGCAATTGCGGACTGGCCTCTGCTGAATGCGCTACTCAATACCGCATCGGGAGCCAGCTGGGTGTCACTGCATCACGGCGGTGGAGTCGGCATCGGATATTCCATTCACTCTGGCATGGTCAGCGTCGCCGATGGGACCGAAATGGCAGATCGCCGGCTGGAGCGTGTGCTTACTGGCGATCCGGGAACGGGCGTGATGCGTCACGCCGACGCAGGATATCAGGATGCCATCGATACGGCCAACGAACGCGGAGTCGACCTCCCGATGGTGAACGGATGAGCGTACGGCTGACCATAACGGATCTGTATTCAGATTTGAAGGCGTCGATGGAGTCCCTGGCGCAGGATTCGTCGGCGGTATCTGCATCCAGAAGAACGCTTGAGAAAAGGATTGAAGGCGGCGAAGCGACGTACGGCGTGAATACGGGGTTCGGAAAGCTCGCAAACAAAAGGGTTTCAGACGACAAGCTTTCCGACCTTCAACGAAATCTGCTGGTAAGCCATGCAGTCGGTGTCGGGGATTCCGTTCCTCGTGACATCACCCGCATCATGCTGGGGCTGAAGGTCCATTCTCTTGGGCTAGGTTTTTCGGGCGTTTCTGAAGGTACGTTCGCCAGGCTCCTGGCGATGGCTCGCGCAGACCTGTTGCCCGTCGTGCCATCACGAGGAAGCGTAGGTGCATCAGGGGACCTGGCGCCTCTGGCTCACATGGCCCTCCCATTGCTGGGGCAAGGCTTCTTCTGGGGAGAGGACGGCTCAAAGAGACCAGCTGCACAGGTATTGGCTGCCATCAAATGGGATCCGATCACGCTCGCCGCCAAGGACGGTCTGAGCCTGATCAACGGAACCCAGTTCATGGCAGCGTACGGCGCCTACATTTTACATCGTGCTACAAAGCTGGTTCGAACCGCAGACATTCTGGCGTCGATGAGCCTTGAAGCCCTTCAAGGTTCGAATCATCCATTTGACGCAAGGGTGCACGACATCCGGCCGCATGTAGGTCAGAAAAATGTCGCTCGCAACGTTCGAACCCTTCTCGAGGACAGCGAAATACTCGAATCACATCGTGATTGTGGAAAGGTGCAGGACCCGTACTGTTTGAGATGTGTCCCTCAGGTTCACGGTGCCAGCCGAGATGCGCTTTCACACGCGGTCGAGATATTGGAGATCGAAATGAATTCGGTCACTGACAACCCGCTCGTTTTTGACGATGGAGAAGTGATCAGCGGAGGCAACTTCCACGGACAGCCGCTCGCGCTGGTGATGGATTATGCTGCGATCGCGTTGGCGGAACTGGCGTCCATTTCTGAACGGCGGACCTATCTGTTGCTCGAAGGTCACGACGGTCTTCCGCGTTTGTTGATGCAGGAGACCGGACTCAATTCCGGATTCATGATTCCGCAATACACGGCGGCCGCCTTGGTGTCAGAGAACAAGGTCCTCTGTCACCCGGCATCGGTCGATTCGATTCCAACCTCACTCGGCCAGGAAGATCACGTTTCGATGGGGAGCATTTCGGCGGTCAAGCTCCTGCAGGTCCTGGAAAACGTTCAGCATGTCTTCGCGATCGAACTGCTCACGGCGGCACAGGCTCTTGACTACCGTTCTCCCTTGCGTCCGGGACGCGGCGTGGATATTGCGCACAAGCTTATTCGAGAACACATCCCGCACAGGGAAAAGGACTACCTCTTCCAGGAAGATCTCGAACCGAGCGTCAAGTTGGTCAAATCGTCTACACTTCAGAAAGCCGTGGAAGCGGGGGGTAATCGTCTTGTCTGATTCTGGCGTCTTGTCTGATATTGGATTTCTGGCGCAGTGCCGTGACGAGGGCGCACAGTCGGACATTCAACCGTTGCGCGACGCCGCTATCGGTTGGTCAAATGGTCGGATCGATTTTGTTGGCCCTGAGACGGACCTCCCATTTGAATTGAGGGAGAGAGCAACACATTCTGCCTCCGGACGCACCGTGATTCCGGGGCTGGTCGACTGCCACACCCACCTTGGATTTGGTGGCTGGCGCGCGGACGAATTCCGCATGCGAATTGAGGGGAAAAGCTATCTGGATATCGCGGCTTCCGGCGGAGGAATCCGCAAGACCATGGCGCAGACCCGCGCGGCGTCGGAAGAAGACCTCCTTCGTCATTGCCGCACGTATCTGGAGAGGTACCTGAGGCTCGGGGTGACTGCAATCGAGTGCAAAACAGGATATGGTCTTTCGTTCGAAGAGGAGCTCAAACTTCTTCGGGTGTACCGGGAAATAGGCCTGGAATCGGCACTGGACGTCGTTTCGACCCTTCTGGCGGCCCATGTGGTCCCCGACTCAGAGGAATGTAACAAAAATTGTTACATTCAAATGATCTGTGACGAGTTGATTCCAGCCGTCGCCGCTGAGAAACTCGCTGAGTTCAACGATATTTTTGTCGAGGAAGGAGCCTTCTCGGCCGATGATGCCCGACGGGTTCTTGGCGCGGGGCAGGCTCATGGATTGAGAGCCAAACTGCACGTCGATCAGTTGGGCGATGGCGGTGGTGGAGCGCTGGCTTCAGAGTTGAAAGCAGTAAGTGCAGATCATCTGGAATACACTTCTGCAGGGGGGATGAAAGCGATGGCTGAGGCCGGTGTGATTGCAGTGTGTCTACCGTTCGCTTCTCTGTATCTGAACCAGCCACCGATGAATGCCAGGTCTTTTATAGAGGCTGGTGCGAGCGTTGCCGTGGCAACTGATTTTAATCCGGGATCCGCGCCGAGCTTCGATCTTCCGTTGGCAATGATGCTGGCATGTACGATGAGCCGGATGACACCGGCCGAAGCACTCAAAGGGGCTACACTCCTGGCGGCTCGTGCCATTGAAAGAGACTCGCAATATGGTTCAATCGAAGTAGGCAAGCGGGCCAACTTCGCCGAACTTTCTGTCGACGATGTCGATCATTGGATGTATCATTTCAGGCCCAACACCTGTGCGGCCACCTGGATTGACGGGCGACAGGTTTTTGACCAGAACCAGCGGCAGAACTCGTAAGCGAAGAATGAAGATCACGATCATCACTACCGGCGGCACCATCGACAAAGTGTACTTCGATGCCAAGAGTGATTACCAGATTGGAGATCCTCAGGTGAAGAAGATTCTGGATCGTGTTGGTTCGACCGTGTCCTACGATGTCATTGAACTGTTCCACAAGGACAGTCTCGAACTGACCGAAGAAGACCGTGCCGGTATCGTCGATGCTGCGGCTTCGAGTGATGTCGACAGAGTTGTGATCACCCATGGCACGGACACCATGGTTCAAACCGCCAAAGCCCTCAAGAAGGTGTCCGAAACGAAGACTGTCGTGCTGGTGGGCTCGCTCACACCCGCCAGATTTCGTGAGAGCGATGCGGAGTTCAATATTGGCGTGGCCATCGGGGCGGTTCAGTCGCTACCGCATGGGATTTATCTGGCCATGAACGGCAAAATATTTCATCCGGAGAACGTGCGGAAAAACCGGGATGCGAACCGCTTCGAGGAAATCTGACCCCGCACGAATTGTGGGGGATCCCCCGTTTTTACCTCGCATCGCCTACTTGAGGTGTTTAGATTTGTAGTTAGTACAGGAGTTATCCTGTTCGAAACCGCCATGAAACATCTCAAACTCAAGATCCCCATCGCAATTCTGGCCGGCCTGTCGATTTCAACGACGGCTTGGGCGCAGTCGAGTCCACAAGACGCAGTTTCGGGCATGTGCGTAACCGAAAATGTCCAAGCAGCATTTTTGCCGCCCGATAATGTCGACGAACCGATATTTGCCGTCTTCGATGGATCACGATACAAGAAAGCTGCATCAATCGGGCAGTACCAGGCCACTGCGCCGGCCAACGTGTTTCTGAACAACCCGTTTGATGTGCAGCCTGTCGAAGTCGTGCTCGAAGGGTTGATTGGAGATGGATTAACTCTGGAAGGGGAATATGTACGCGCGGGCAGCGAAAGAATTGATGGTTTTGAAGTGGCGACGACGGGGATCGATGGGGCTGACTACAGGTTTGAAGCCGATACAACTGACATAAAACTGTGCAATACGGATCTATCCAGATGTCCTCAGTTTGATGCCGTGAACGTGTACTACCACATTGACCGATTCGTGCGTGATTTTTGGATTGACAGAATGGGCGTGGATATCTCGTTTCAAGCCAATGCCCGTGTTCATATCGGCGGAGATGGAGCCGCCGCTCAACCAGATGAAAGGAGTCTGATTTTTAAGGTCGGCAACATTTTCAATAAGAACGCGGCACTGTCCAACGATCTCATTTATCATGAGTATACCCATCTTGTAACCTGGGCACTGGGGTTTGAAGTTGATTCAGGAGGGCCTGATGAACCGCTTGCACTCTCAGAGGGTTACGCGGATTACTTCGCTGCCACGTATACAGATGGTCCACGTATTGGAGATTGGGTGGTGACGTGCCCTCCTCGTCAACTTTGCATTGATGACGAGGATCGCGACAACGACCTGGAAATCAGGCATCTTGGAGTAGATGCGACGATCTGGAACTGGAATTTTGGATTGCCGGACGCGGGTCTCGAATACGGATTTTGTCTCCGCTATCATGAACTGGATCAAAAGTGTAAGGACAGTTACAATAACACTCAGCCACGCTATGTGTGGGGCATGATCTGGGCCGCCATGCTGTGGGATCTCCGACAGGAAGTTGGTGCCGATGTCGCTGACTTTCTCATCGTGGATGCCATCCGCAGACATTCTTCAGTCGCTTCGTTTGCAGAAGCAACCGTGAATCTCATCGAGGCCGAAAACTCGTTATTTAACGGTCTTCACAGGGATGCTCTGGAGCGGGCACTCACCGGAAGGGGTTTTCCCGTGACGGCTACAGCGGTTGAAGACGAACCAGAATTGCCCGAAGGATTGGATATCCAGGTTTGGCCAAATCCGTCAACTGAACGCGCACAGGTGTCTTTCAAAACGGTACGATCGGGAGAATGGAATTGGAGAATGGTCGATATGACCGGTCGCATCGTCCTCTCTGGAGGTGGCCAATCCGCATCCGGAGAGTCAACCCTGACCCTGGACACGGCGGCTGTCGCCCCTGGAGTGTATGTGATTCAGGTGCTGACAGGAGATCGGGTTTTGAACAAATCTCTTTCGATAGTTCGTCAATAGGTCGTGATGCCTATTTTAGGCGCTCATCCCGGAACGCGTTTGAGCCATTCACCTTATTCGACATTGCCAGATGACATCATTTCGCCCGTTATCCACCCGGAATCTGTTCGCGTTTCTGTTCTCAATGTTGCTGTTGACCGCAACGACCCAGGCCCAGGAAACGCTGATTCCAGCCCATTTCGATTTCGAACCTGACGTCTCTCGTGATGCAGCCGTTCCTTCTCCAGAATCTTACCTCGGTTATGAGATCGGTGCCGAATACACCATCTATGCCGATGTGGTCTCCTACATCAAGGCGGTTGCGGCTGCTTCGGATCGGGTGACGATTAAGGAATACGGGCGCACCTATGAAAACAGACCGCTGTTTGCGCTCTTTATCACCTCCCCACAGAATCATGATCGACTGGACGATATCAGGCAGGCGAATCTTCGACTTTCAGATTCGGATCTGAGTGACTCGGATGCGCAGCAGATTATCGCCGACAACCCGGTGATCACTTGGCTCAGCTACAACGTGCACGGAAACGAACCGTCCAGCACGGAAGCGGCTATGGAGGTCCTCTATCTTCTGGCATCCGGCACTTCCGCCGAAATCGAACACCTGCTGGATGAATCCGTCGTGATCGTGGACCCAACCATCAATCCGGACGGTCGAGATCGTTATGTCTACTGGTACAAGTCCATGCAGGCCAATCAGCTTCGGACCAGTTCATCTGATGCCGAACACGTGGAGCCCTGGCCGGGTGGACGAACGAACCACTACTGGTTTGATCTGAATCGTGACTGGATGTGGCTGGTGCACCCGGAATCGCGCGGACGTATTGCTCTTTATCAAGAGTGGTTGCCCCAGGTTCACATGGACTACCATGAGCAGGGATTCAACAACAACTATTTCACGATGCCGGGCAAGGCACCCCGGAATCTGAATCTGCCCGACGACTATGAGAAGTGGGCTGACGTCTTTGGGCGCGCCAGCGGCGAAGCGCTGGCGCGCAATCAGGTGAACTATTTCACCCGCGAGTCCTTCGAGTTTTTCTATCCCGGATATGGGTCATCCTATCCGAGCGTCATGGGATCCATTGGAATGCTGTCTGAACAGGGTGGTCATAGCCGCGGTGGACGCGCCGTCGAAACGAATGACGGATACATTCTGACTCTTCGCCAGCGTGCTTTCGACCATTTTTCCACGTCCATGGCCGTGGCGAGGGCGTCCGTAGCCAATCGGCAAGAACTCCTTACCTATTTCCGCACGTTTTTTGATCCCTCCACAACCAACAATCAGGCGAGCGCCTACATCATTCCCGATGACGGCGGCAACGGATATGTGGGCGACGTCATCAAGCTGCTCCTGAGTCACAATATCGAAGTAGAACGGGCGACGGAATCGTTCACGCTGGATGCCTATGACTACTGGGACGCGGCTTCGTCGAGGCAGACCTTCGCAGCCGGTTCCTACATCGTTCGCACCGATCAGGACAGACATGTCATGGTCAACACGCTCATGCAGCGCCAGATGGAAATTGAATCTCTGGACATGTATGACATGTCAACATGGTCCGTCCCACTCGCGTACAACCTGACGGGTGCCGCGTGGACGGAAGCCTCCCTGCGGATAGCCACGGAAACTGTAACTGATTCGCCGGTTCGTGCCAGTGGCGTCACAGGAGCGAATGCAGAATATGGATACGTGATCGACTGGCGACAGCGCCACGCTCCGAAAGCACTCGGAATGCTCTGGGAGGCCGGTTACAACGTTCGCGCAGCCCGCAAGACGTTTGGAGTCGGAGATCGTGACTTTTCCGTAGGCTCGATCATCGTTCTCAAAGGACGCAACCGTGATCTGAGTGAGCGAATTGAATCAGATATGGACCGAATCGCCGATGAAGCAGGTGTTTCTGTCTACGGTTACGATGTGTCTCGCGTCGACCGCGGAATGGACCTGGCGTCGGCCAGCGCACGTGTGGTCGAGAAGCCTAATGTGGCTCTGATGATCGACTCACCGTTCTCTTCTGAAACGGCAGGCCAGCTCTGGTTCATGTTTGATCACTGGATCGAATACGGTGTAGATCGCATTCGCGGAAGCTCGTTTCCGAGTCTCGACCTGGACAAATACGATGTATTGATTCTGCCGCCGGGCAACGCTTCATCCATGTTGGACAGTGTTCAGACCAAACGCGTGACGGACTGGGTCCGCGGCGGTGGAACGTTGATCGGATCCGAGGGATCGGCATCCTTCCTGACCAAAGGGCGCAGTGGATTCACCAATGTGGAGCGAGCCTCCGCATCGACCGGCGATGAGAATAAGGACGAAGACAAGGACCCGATCGAAGACCGATTCTATACCCGATATGAAGATCGTTCCGACTCCTCGAACGTCTCGCGGATCTCGGGTTCGGCATTCAGGGCTGTTCTCGATAATTCCCATCCTCTTGCGGCTGGTATGCCGGATCAGTTATACACCTTGAAGTTTGGCTCAGACGCGCTGATGCCGTCGGCATCGGTACAGACAGTCGGCTATTACGACAAGAACGCGGCAACGGTACTTGCTTCGGGAGCCGTTTCGGATGAGAACCGTGACAAGATTGCAGGAAAGATGTTTGCAGGCGTGCAGTCGATGGGTTCAGGAAAGGTTATTTTCCTTCTCGACAAAACGCAGTATCGCATGTTCTGGGTCGGTCCCAGCAGGCTGATCGTAAACGCAATTATGCTGATGCCAGGCATGTAATCGACACGCTGAAAGTGGCACGCTGAAA
>CAZEHJ010000008.1:26342-39333 GCA_964512485.1 uncultured Rhodothermales bacterium
AAAATGTGGCACACCGAATGCGGTGCAGTGCGGTCGGCTCGGAATAACTGAAACACCAGATATGATTCCATACCCGGTCAAAGAAGGATTTGCAGGATTCAAGCGGGCGACATTTTCGTCCGTTGCGGCAACGAGTGCCATGACCGTAGCTCTGGTTCTGGTTGGCCTTTTTACCATCGTGACCTGGAGGGCGCAAAGCGTTTCCGAGTGGCTCAAGCAGCGTGTAGGAGAGGTTGAGATTTTTCTGGAAGACACGACTCCGGAGATCGCCGCCTCTCTGCATCTGAGGGCGCAGACCATGCCAGGCGTAGAGGAAGCGGCGTTTGTTTCGAAAGAGGAAGCTCAGGCGATTTTCCGATCTGAATTCGGCGAGGAAGCGGAAGTGTTTTTCGACGAAGCATTCTTGCCTGCTTCGATTCGCGTGAGCGTCGAGCCTGCCTACATCAACACCGACAGCCTGAACGGGCTGGTGGCGGAGTTCTCGTCCTGGAATCGGGTTGAGGAAGTTCTTTACAATCGCCCGTTGCTTGCCAAGGTGCAGGGAAACCTTCGCCTGTTGACGATGATCGGTTCATCAATCGGACTCCTCGTCCTGTTCGCGTCAATTTTCCTCGTGGCGAACACGATCCGTTTGGCCATCTATTCGAGGCGCTTGATGATCCGTACGATGAAACTGGTGGGCGCGACGGATTCGTTCGTTCGCATGCCTTTTGTTGTAGAAGGCATCATTCAAGGGGTGCTTTCGGCGGTCCTTGCGCTGTTCATACTCTGGGTTCTACAGGTCGTCATGAACGCCTACGTGCCTGGCCTGGTGGTCACCAGTTTTCTCGTGATGATGGCATTTTCAGGATCCCTGGTCGTAGCCGGATTCCTGTTGGGCTGGATCGGTTCAGAGAGCGCCGTCCGACGTTTCCTGAAGAACATTTCGCTTCATTGAAAACGAGTTTTTAAACCGGAGTAAACGGTTTAAATTGGTGGCGTGAAGCCATTTCGCCTCATAATATTGCTGTCGCTGCTATCGTATGCAACGACTCTAACAGCATCGGCGATGTCCGGAGGACATCACGTATCGGGAGAACTAGTCTCTGGTCACCAGACAGAGCATACGCAGGATGGGCTGGCCAACATGGACTGCCAGGATTCTCATTGTCCAGCATGTCTTGCGTCTGAATCGATGGACATTTCCTGTGCCGATTGTTTCATGATGCAAGGCCCTTCGAATCCACTTCAATCGGTGTTTCGCGCGCAGATTGAACGACTATCTGTTCAGAGATCGGTGTCCGAATTCGGCGTTGATCCCCCCCCCGGGCCGGAAGTAAGGCACCAGTCCAAACGTGACTCATGGCTGGCTACGTGGCAGGAAAAGCCACTCGTCCTGAGACTGTGATAGAATGAACTAATGCGCTCTTCAGGCGCAGGTCCCACAGCCAATCGGCTTTTCAGTTCATTTTTGACCTCGAACAATTCCATGTTCAGACATCTAAGCATGCCGGCTATCGTGCCGGTGATCCTGCTGGCGACTCTTCTGCTTGCTCCTTCCGTTGCTGGCCAACCGTATCCCCCAGATATTCAGCGATTGAATTCCCAGGCGCCGCCATCCCGCAAAGTGGACATCCGTGCCGTTCGCACACCGTCTGCGGACTCTCTCGTGATAACATCGCCCGAGCAGCTGATTGTCGATGTACTTCGGTATAACAACTCGGTAAGGGCAATTGGCACGAAAGCGCAGGCTGCGGCTACCCGCATCGAATACGTTGGTGCGACGCCAGATCCGTCTCTTATGATTGCGGCTCAGCCAATGCCGGTTTACACAGCCAGAGGCAAGCAGGTCTCACAGGTTCGTCTCGAACAAATGATCCCGATGGGAGGCAAGAGGCGGCTAAGCGAGGAGTTGGCTGGTCTTGAATCTGAAATGGGGTACGATGATGCCCGAATAAAGGCTGCTGCAACGATTCTCGAAGCTCAGTTGGCCTTTCTCGAGATCCAGCGACAAACGAGACATCGAGATTTGTTACTGCTCTTCAAGAATAAGCTCAGTCAGTACGAGCAGATCGCGCTCCAGAAGTATGAGGTCGGAGCGGGCCCCCAGCAGGACGTGTTGAAAGTTCAATTGGAGCGTTCACGCCTCGAGCAACGCTCGATGGAGATTGCTCGGATGATCCGGGTTCAGGAGCTGTTTCTCGAAAGGGTTCTCGAACACCCGGTGATTGTCAAAATGATCGAAGAGCATGCGGATCCACATCTTCCCGATCGGTCGATGATTGATTCACGCGCAGATCTACAGAAACTTGAAAAAGAACAGGAGCGGTTTGGCGTGCGCCGTAGTCTTCTCAAAGCGTATGACCGACCCGATGTGGGAGCCAGCATTACGTGGATTTCCATTGCTGACGCAAAGGTACCGGCCAATTCGGACGGACGCGATGCTCTTGCCGTGGGTCTCATGGTTCGGCTTCCGATTGGCAGACGAGCAAATAAGGCCCGTCTGGAAGAGCTCGAGCTTTTGGAGCGGCACAATGAGGAAAAATTGGTTTCGCTACGCGCCTCCATCGATGCCATGATTCGGGATCAGTTGGACAGGATCAGTCAGGACGAAGCGAAGATTCACCATCTGAAATACTCCTTGCTTCTCGAAGTGAACACGCTCCTCGAAGCTTCGCTGGCCGCGTATCAAAACGGAGCGATGGATTTTCTGAATCTCCTTGATTCAGAACGCATGAGATTCCAGATCGAGCAAGAGCACATCGATTTGACCTTTCGAATCAAGACCAGTCAACGGACACTTTTGCGGATTTCCGGGAGACTTGATGCCCAAATAAAATCCGAACAACAACTGGGAGTAAGACCATGAATGCTAAAAACGTAATCGTCGGGTCTGTATTGATCATCGCCGCGCTGGCAGTTGGGATCCTCATCGGAATTCGAATGGATTCTTCAGTTGCCGCCGATCAGAATTTCGAGACAAGCGAACAGAACGATGCATCCAGTTCGGAAGGCGCGATACTCTACTGGAAGGCTCCCATGAACCCAACGGAGATCTACGATGCGCCCGGAAAATCACGGATGGGCATGGATCTAGTGCCGGTATACGAAGGGGAGGGAAAAAATGCACCGGCTGGACAGGTCACAATCAGTCCCACAGTCTCCCAGAACATGGGTGTTCGATACGCCAAAGCTGAACGGACGGATCTATTCAGGTCCATTCGAACCGTTGGGGAAGTCATGGTGGATGAGGAGCGGGTTTTTCAAGTTAACTCGCGAATATCCGGTTGGGTTGAAAAGCTGTACGTCGGATTCAATGGCGCGCCAGTTGAAGAAGGGCAACCACTGCTGGAAATCTATTCTCCGGAACTCGTCTCCACGCAGCAGGAATACCTGCTGGCTCGTGGACATCTGGCTCAAGTGAAAAGCGACGGTGATGAGAACGCAATCGCAAACGCCCGAAGGTTACTGGATGCCGCACTGACCAGATTGGCGAATTGGGAGATTCCCGATGACGTAATCGAAGCGATTCAGCAGTCGGGTGAGGTACAGCGAACCGTCCTGCTTCGCTCGCCGGTTACGGGTGTCGTGCTTGCAAAAGACGTCATCGAAGGCGCTCACATCGAAAAAGGAACCGATCTGTACAATATCGCGGATCTAAGAAGTGTCTGGGTTCACGCGAGTTTTTATGACAACGAGTTGCCCTGGATTAGCGAAGGACAGAAAGCGGATGTGGAACTCAGCTATCTGCCAGGAACGACCTACCAGGGAGAAGTCTCCTACGTCTATCCGTTCCTGCGTGAACGCGCTAGAGACGTTCACGTCCGGATAATCGTGGAAAACGAGAGTCTTGAAATAAAGCCGGGAATGTACGCGAATGTGGAACTGGCTGGACGTCGTTTGGAAGACATCGTGGTTGTGCCAACTCAAGCCATTATTCGATCGGGCGAACGAAGCCTAGTTTTCGTCGCCGACGGCGAAGGCAGATTTGATCCTCGAGAAGTGCTACTTGGCGCTGAGGGAGGAGATGGCAATGAGTTGGTTCATGTTATCTCCGGCCTCGAAGAAGGAGAACGGATCGTCGTCTCGGCGCAATTTCTGATTGATTCGGAGAGCAGACTCCAGGAAGCGATTCAGAAAATGCGATCAGTATCTGAATCAGAGGAGATGCCAGGCATGGATATGGACTCAGATGACGGAAATATGTCCGACATGGATATGGAGTCCATGGAGAGTGAATCGTCGAAGCAAGAACTGTCGCGGGAGGGGCACTAGGCCATGCTGAATAGAATCATAGAGATCTCCGTTCGAAACCGGGTCCTCGTCCTGATCATTACGGTCATCACCGCAATTGCGGGATTGATCGCAATTCAGAGAACGCCGATAGACGCTATTCCCGATCTGTCCGATGTGCAGGTCATCATTTTCACCGAATACCCGGGCCAGGCGCCTCAGGTAGTAGAGGATCAGGTAACCTACCCGCTGACCTCCGCCATGCTATCCGTACCGTTTGCCAAATCGGTTCGAGGATACTCGTTTTTCGGCCTCTCGTTCGTGTACATCATTTTTGAGGATGACACGGACATGTACTGGGCTCGAAGTCGGGTTCTGGAATACCTCAATTACGTAGCGGGCAGACTTCCGACCGGCATCACCCCGACGCTGGGTCCCGATGCTACGGGAGTCGGGTGGGTATACGAGTACGTCCTCGATGGGGGAGATGAGGTCGATCTTCAGGAATTACGCTCCATACAAGACTGGTTTCTGCGATACGAGTTGATGAGTGTACCGGGAGTCGCGGAGGTAGCATCCATTGGCGGATATGTCAAGCAATACCAGGTTGAAGTCGATCCAAACCGATTGCTGGGATACAATATTCCCCTTTCCAAGGTGAAAAACGCGCTCAAGCGGTCCAACGCCGATGTCGGTGGTCGATTGGTTGAAATGGGCGAAACCGAATTCATGGTCCGTGGACTCGGATACATCAAATCCGTCGAGGACATCCGAAACATTGCGGTGGATGTGGATGAAAATGGAACGCCGATACTGATCAGGAATCTGGGCAACGTTCACCTCGGTCCGGAATTGAGGCGGGGGCTTGTGGAATGGAACGGTGAAGGTGAAGCTGTCGCTGGAATCGTCGTCATGCGTTACGGAGAAAATGCACTGTCCACCATTGAAGGAGTGAAACAGAAGCTGGAGGAATTACAGGCAGGTCTCCCCGAAGGAGTTACCATAAAAACCGGATACGACCGGTCGGGATTGATCGAAAGAGCGATCGACAACCTCAAAAACAAGTTGTTCGAGGAAAGTTTGATCGTAGCGTTGATCACGATCATTTTCCTGCTCCATTTCAGGAGCGCGTTCGTCGCCATTTTCACCCTGCCGATGGGCATCATCATCGCCTTTTTGATCATGCAGGCGCAGGGATTGAACGCCAACATCATGTCACTCTCAGGCATCGCCATCGCAATTGGAGCGATGGTTGACGCGGCCATTGTCATGATCGAGAACATGCATAAACATCTCGAAATGGATCAGGGGAAAAAGGACCACTGGCAAATTGTAATCGATGCTTCGAAGGAAGTTGGCCCGGCTCTCTTCTACTCGTTGATGATCGTAACGCTCTCTTTCTTGCCGGTATTCACCCTCGAGGCGCAGGAAGGACGGCTGTTTAAGCCACTGGCTTTCACAAAAACCTATGCAATGGCGGCTTCAGCTTTGTTGGCAATCACGGTTGTGCCGGTGCTGATGGGTTACCTCATTCGAGGAAATATTTTGCCCGAACAGAAGAATCCTATCAACAGGATTCTTCAGAAGATCTACCATCCGTTCATCCATGGTGTATTGCGATTCAAATGGATGACCGTTTTTGCGGCGGCCCTTCTTTTGGCAGCGACGGCCTGGCCCATCTCGAGACTCGGCTCAGAGTTTATGCCGCCTCTCAATGAGGGAGACATCCTGTACATGCCCACGACTGATCCTGGGTTGAGCGTAACCAAGGCGCGCGAACTGGTCCAACAAACAGATCGCATCATCATGAGCTTTCCGGAAGTGCATCACGTTCTTGGAAAGGTTGGAAGGGCGGAAACCGCAACTGATCCAGCTCCCCTGTCGATGCTCGAGTCAATAATCATGTTAAAGCCAGAATCTGAGTGGCGTGACGGTATGACGGTCGATAGACTGATCGATGAACTGGATGCCGCGATTCAGTTTCCAGGTTTGACCAACGCATGGACCATGCCGATCAAAACCCGAATTGATATGCTGTCGACGGGCATCAAGACCCCGATAGGTATCAAGGTTATGGGACCGGATCTGGAGGTACTCGCCAGTCTGGGCTCAGAAATTGCGGCTAGTCTTCAAAACGTTCGCGGTACCGTCAGCGCGTTTTCCGACAAAACGGTTGGAGGTCATTTTCTGGATTGGGAGATCGATCGACTTGAAGCTGCGCGCTACGGGCTCACTGTCGGAGATATACAGGATGTCATCATGTCTGCTATCGGAGGAATGAACGTAACTCACACGGTGGAAGGGCTGGAACGCTATCCCGTCAACGTGCGATACTCCAGGGAGACACGAGACAACCTGTCTTCTCTTGAGCGAGTCCTGATTCCAACTCCTCTCGGTACCCAGATTCCACTCAATTATGTTGCTCGAATGACCCTGAATCAGGGCCCGCCCGTAATCAAGAGCGAGAACGCCAGGCGAACTGCCTGGGTTTATGTGGATATTCGGGACATTGATGTCGGCACCTACGTGGCCAACGCAAAAGACGTGGTCGGCGACACAATTGAGCTCCCGGAAGGGTATTCCCTGATTTGGAGCGGACAGTATGAGTACATGGAAAGGGCCCAGAAGCGACTCATGATCGTGATTCCAGTAACCTTGTTCGTGATTCTGCTACTCCTGTTTTTCAATTTTCGCTCTGTGCCTGAAAGTTTATTGGTCATGATGTCACTGCCATTCTCTCTGGTCGGGGGCATCTGGCTGATATATTTGCTCAACTTCAACCTCAGCGTAGCTGTGGGAGTCGGGTTTATCGCGTTGGCCGGAGTGGCGGCTGAAATAGGAATCATCATGTTCACCTATCTGGATCACGCTTACCATGATGGAGTGAAGCGAGGCGAAATGAATTCGCTTTCAGATCTGAGGAAGGCGGTTTACAAAGGCACTGCTTTGCGCATTCGGCCCATCATGATGACCGTTCTCGCGATTACGGCCGGTTTGCTGCCCATTCTCTGGGGAACCGGAACTGGTTCAGAAGTGATGAGACGTATTGCAGCTCCGATGGTAGGTGGAATGATTTCCACATCCATTTTAGGGCTGTTGGTTCTTCCAACCATCTATTATCTCTGGAAAGGTCGTCCGCTCCGCAATGAAGGGCCAGAATCTTGATTTCGCCAGTGAAGTGCTAATGGCCATGCCCTTTGGGTCGCGAGTGGCATGGTCAATACGGTTGTCTACCACAACGCATCCATGTCCGTTGGAATGGATGCCGAGATGGTCGTTCCCTGTTCGCCCGTCGAGCTTGAATCAAAGACGCCACCGATAAGAGCGACCCGTTCTTTCATTCCCTCTAGACCAAGCGTCTTTTTGCCGGAACGAATGGCTTCATGAGCATCAAATCCGATTCCATCGTCCTCAACCTGGATGTTCAATTCTCTTTCCGTTTTCATCAACGAAATCGACAACGAAGAGGCTTTGGAGTGTTTCAAAACGTTTGTCGTGGCCTCTTGAATAACCCGATATGCCACAGTTTCCACGCTGGGAAGGAATCGCTCATCATCGTTCAGATTATGAGAAAATGACACTTCGAGAAATCCTTCTCCGTTGCTGATGGGAATCAATTCGCTGACGGCGGCCACAAGTCCGAAATCATCCAAGGTGGAGGGTCGAAGGGCGGAAGACAAGTCGCGCGTCGAATCTCCCAGCAAACGCAGAATTTCTTGCGCCCTCGAGCTGAATTCAGAAGGATTCGCGTTTTCAAACAGCATATTCAGCGACGTGATCAGGCCACCAAGGTGATCGTGCAACTCGATAGAAATTCTGCGCCTTTCCTCTTCCTGCGTATGCAGTGATCGGACGGACAGTTGTTTCAACTGTTCATACAAATCCACATTACTCAGGGCCGTCGAAGCATGTGCCACCACCGATTTCAGATATCTGATTGTGGCGTCTGAGAAACCGCCTGATGGGTCCTTTCCCCGAACAACCAGGAGAGAGTTTCCAAACGAAGTCATCGATATACCCATGCACGCGATTACATCGTCGGCTTCAACAGCACTCGAAAAAGCCCAGCTCATATCCAGTTTCTCAGCGTAGTGAATGTGATGCATCAGCCGTTCTTCGAAGTTGGACAACGTCTTTTTCAGATCATCTGAAACCGGAAGCAACGGTGGTTTTCCATCATCTGACGGACTTGAAGCGACCCGGGCCAGGAGATGATTCGTGGGGTCGTGAAGCCAAATCACAGCTTCTTTCAGGTGGGGCAAGGTGTCCGTGATAGTCGAGGTCACGAACGAATAAATCGGTTGCGCATCCAGGCCGGTAGAAAGCTGGGTGGCTGCGTCCAATAAAGAAGAAAGTTCTTTCGTCTGCTCACTGACCTGTTTTTCGAGTTCTTCGTTGAGGCGTTCGATTTCCAATTGACGCTCATGGTGCTCGGAAACGTCACGGGATATGATCGTCGCAGCGACGACCTCTTCTCCTTCAAACATCGGGCTGACTCTGCAATCGTACCAGACGGAAGCTCCGCTGTCCCCGAGCGCAGCGATCTGATAGACGAGCGATTTTCCCGAATCAAAAACCTGTTTTATGGAATCGATGGCAGTCTGATGGTATTCAGGAGGCGTAAAAGCCTCGATGGGCGTCCCGATGACTTCTTCCATCTTTAAACCCATCACGAGTCGGTTCACGTAGAGGAACTCCCTCTTTTCATTCACGATTGCGATGTAGTCCGTCGAGTCCTCGACCATGGAGCGATATCGTTCTTCCGATTCCGCCAGCTCCGCAGCCCTTTGGGCTACTTTTTGTTCGAGGCTTTCCTGCTCGTCAACCAAGTCCGATACATTTATGGACAGTCCTGTGAGCCACTTTTTACCGTCCGAATCGGCGAAGAAGTCGCCCATTCCCCAGATCCAGGAATACACATCCCTGTCATTCTTGATACGGGCCAGAATGTCCATCGGCTTGTCATTCTCCAGTATATCCAGGGCCAGCGCGCGTACGCGTTCACGGTCATCTTCATGAACCGTGGCGAGGTAGGCTTCCAGCGAGAACCCCGGATTTTCCTCGGTGCCATGCCCGACGCCCACTTGAAATTCAGAGGGTGTGTACAGATTGTCGGTAACGTTGTACTCGAAAAAACCCCCGAATTTGCGCAACACCGCTGATTCACGTCTGAACGAAGCCAACTGATCCTGGAGTGACGTTTCGGTCAGACTGTCTGAATCGCTTTCCTGGATCAGTTTTATGCAAATCAAATCCTCGCCTTCGTGTCGCGTGTGCCAGGATCGAAGTGAGACCGTCTCGGATAGGTCGCCGCGTGTCAATAACGACGCATTCTGCAACGTGGGATTCTGTGCTGAAAGTGATTGTTCAAATTGCAGAACATCATTCAAGTCCGCACCACACAGTTCATCGGCCAATCGAGAGGTGACATTGCAGGCAGACTCATTCACCATGAGAATGCGAGAATCGCGCACGATAAAAAGGGGAGAAGCAAAGGAATCTAAAACGCCTTGCAGGAGCGAACTGGAAATCATGAGTGGAAATTGATGTGCAGAATTAGATCATGGTCAAAAGTGAGTCTGCTTAAATCCGCTTGATTGTGAACAGGTGTCCAGTTTGAGACAAGCCCTATGGGACGATCCCGACGATCCGAACGGGTCCGCCGCTACCGCCTTCGATCTTCATGGGAAGCGCGATCACCCATGCGCCAGTCAACGGAAGCTGGTCCAGGTTGGCGACGTTTTCAAATGCAGGGATATTGGCGCCAAAC
Organism: uncultured Rhodothermales bacterium; assembly: GCA_964512485.1. Taxonomy (GTDB): domain Bacteria; phylum Bacteroidota; class Rhodothermia; order Rhodothermales; family UBA10348; genus CAZEHJ01. The sequence goes on from CAZEHJ010000008.1 coordinate 36,325, forward strand.
AAATTCTGGTGCGTCTCAAAGAGCACAGATTGCCCGTAGTCTATGCTGGGCGTATCGATGCCGACCGCCTTGATCGAGCGCTCAGTGGCCAGAAGCGTCGCAGCAGCCGGGTCAATGCCGGGAAAGTGCAACAGGGCGACAGCATCCGGACCGCGCTCGGCCGTTCCCATGTATGCCTCGCGATCTGGCCAGTATTGTCCGTATCCGGTCCGAAAGAGAACGATGGACCCTTCGGGAATCATGCCGTGCTCGGCCTCCCATGTTTCGATATCACCGGTCGAAATCAAATAATCCCTGTCAGCGTCAGCGGCAGAGGAAACGTCAATTACAACGGCCGCACCCATCAGCCGCTCCAGCGGAATCTCGTCGGATGTGTTCATTCCTTCCGAGAAGTGAATCGGTGCGTCAAGGTGTGTGCCACCGTGCTCGGCCGTGCTCACAGAGTAGGCACTGTAGTAGAATCCGGCGTCTGTCGTGCCTTCGAAGTCTGTGGTCTTCTCAAATCCTGCGGCGGTGGGCCAGTATACTGTGTCGCCGTTGTACGCATACGACATGTCGACCAGGGTGCCGGACGGAAACGTTTGAGGCGAGAATGTTTCACCGGCTTGGCATCCGGCTAAGAACAGGGTAGCGATCAGAAGGGTTGAAGAAATACGCATGGTCGTGAAATCGGTGAATTGTGGTACCTCATTATAGGAAGAGGGACATAAAAAGAGCGAATGTGCGTAGTTTTACGCACTTTCAGTTGACCAATCATTCATAACAGTGCGCCATGCGCGTCGGTCTCATTTACGATTTGTTTGAACACTACCCGTGGGTAGAAGGCGAGGCCTTTGATGCAGATGTCGAAAACGAACCCGTGGAGACCCTTCTGGCCCTGGAATCTGCTGTCCATTCGTTGGGGCACGCGTCCATCCGAATCGGTCCTGCCAAAAACCTGCTCTCGCGCTTTTACGACCCTGACTTCGACGTGGCCATCAATATTGCCGAAGGCGCACGCGGACGAAACCGTGAGGGAGAAGCTCCTGCACTGTTGGAAATGATGGGGGTCCCGTTTCTAGGATCAGACGCGTTAACGCTCTCTCTCAGTCTGGACAAGGCCTGGACCAAAGATCTGGCGGCGGCGGCGGGCGTCGCGACTCCGAAGTACGAAGTGTTCACATCTGCAGACGAAATTTCGGAATCTCCGATGGACTTCCCCCTGTTCGTAAAACCTCGCTACGAAGGATCGGCCAAGGGAATTACCGCCCGGAGCAGGGTCGATTCATCCGTCGAGCTGATCAAACAGGTTGACCACGTTTCCAGGACCTATGGCCAGGATGTTCTGGTTGAGCAGTTTATCAAAGGAGGCGAGTTTACCGTGGCCGTCGTTGGGCACAATCCGGTGAGAACTCTGCCTGTTATTCAACGAGCTGTGGAAACTGAGACCGGAATAGGGCTACATGTGCTGGACCGACAGGGCCTTCCGGATATCGATCACGACTACGCGCTTCCCGGCGATCTGACTCCCGAACTTGAAGAGAGGCTTCAGGAGGCCGCGCTGAAAATATTCGAGAAGCTTGAATGTCACGACTTCGCCCGCCTCGATTTCCGAGTAGATGAAGAAGGTCGCGAGTGGTTTTTGGAGATAAATCCTCTCCCCACGTTCGCTCCTGACGGGACGTTCGCCATCATGGCTGAATTGATGAATCAGTCTTATGCTGATTTTCTCTCGGGAGTTCTTGGTGAAGCTATCGAACGGGTCACGTCATGAAGGCCACCCCCGAACAATGGAATGATTGGCGGTGGCACATGCGCAACCGGATTCGGTCCGAAGAAGATCTGAATGCTTTTCTCTCGCCCACGGAAGACGAAATATGCGCGATTGAAGCGACAAAGGGGGTATTTCAGTGGTCGATAACGCCGTATTACGCTTCCTTGATGGATCCCCACGACGCGACCTGTCCCATCAGAAGGCAGGTCGTACCACTGACCGATGAATTGAAACCGGATTTTGTCGGCGTGGAAGATCCGCTCGAGGAGGTGGCGAATTCTCCAGTAAAAAACCTGATACACAATTACCCCGATCGGGTCGCATTCTGCGTCACGAGCCATTGCGCGATCTATTGCAGGTACTGCCTGCGCAAGCGCATGGTGGGAGAGGCGGAGTTCATGATGCGAAAAGCCGAGATGAGTGAAGCCATCGCCTATATCCGCGAACATTCTGAAATCAAAGATGTGCTCCTGACGGGAGGCGATCCGCTCACGCTCGGGGACAAGCATATCGAGTGGCTACTCGGCGAACTGCGATCGATCGATCATGTCGACATCATTCGCATCGGCACGAGAATGCCCGTCAAGCTTCCTCAGCGCGTCACTTCAGAACTGTGCTCCATGCTTGGCAACTACCATCCGGTTTGGGTAAACACACACTTCAATCATCCCAAAGAGCTGACGCCCCAGGCTGCCGCGTCGATAGATCGACTGTTGAAGGCCGGCGTTCCGGTCGGAAATCAAACCGTTCTGCTCAGGGGCATAAACGATGATGTCGATACGATGCGGGAATTGTGCGAAGGTCTCGTCCGTATGCGCGTCAGGCCTTACTACCTGTATCAAGCACAGTTGATTGGTGGAACAGCCCATTTGCGGACCTCGATCGAGGAAGGAATGCACATCATGCATGAGCTTCAAGGACATCTCACCGGTTTTGCGATTCCCAAGTATGTCCTGGATACACCGTTCGGCAAAATTCCGCTGACGAAGGACTATGTAGCCGGGCGCTCTGGGGACAGGGTGCTCATGAACAGTACGCGGGGCGTGGCTTGGGCTGAGCCCAATCCGCGCCCCGGCGAACCCACCCTCCAAAAACTGTGTGGCCCAACGGGGCTTGTCGATGCTGCCCGACTCAATGAGGTGGAAATTCCATCGGGCGTAGCGACCATATCGACCGAAACCGGTCAGATGGCCGTTCTGTGATCGATCAATTCTTCGATCTTAAACCGATGACGTTGCAATCGATGACGTTGCAAT
>CAZEHJ010000008.1:39433-58487 GCA_964512485.1 uncultured Rhodothermales bacterium
CGATGACGTTGCAATCGATGACGTTGCAATGGAAGACGCGGGACGAAATCGTGCCTGCGACGATTTACAGATCTGAATTTCGCCGATTGACGCGTCCTTCCCCGGACAGCTTCAACAGCATCCGCATTGGGTCTGTAGTCAGACGAAGGGCCCAATATTTGGGTAAACTCAAACATTTTGGGGGTAAAGACTTGAGGGTCTTCCTAACGTATCGGCAATTGGCTATTTGATTTAAAAAGTCACCTTTTTTAGCCGTTCAGGGGGTTTTTCGGCTTGTTCGGTCAGGCGACTCGGTGTGGCCCTGCACGCTTCTAAAGCGTGCAGGGCCACGAGTCACTCAACCAACACATTTATTTGAGCAGTACCATCGTCCGTGTGAAGACCTGGCCACCCGCTTCCATGCGGATCAGGTAGGTTCCACTTGGAATGTCACCTGCGTCCCAGGTTACCTGGTGCTGACCGGCCTGCAGTTGTCCATCAACCAGCATGCTCATCTCACGTCCCAATACGTCATACACACCGACCGTCACATGTGAGGTCTCGCGCAGGTCGAATGGGATGGTAGTCTGCGGATTGAATGGGTTCGGATAGTTCTGCTCGAGAGCAAAGTTTGTCGGAATCTCAGTGCCAACGATCTCGTCCTCGACGCTTGTAGACAGGCTCAGATTCGGCGCGAGATAGACACCAGATCCACTGGTACCGATGACAAGTGTGTGCGACTGCTGATGGACGGCGAAGGCCACGACAGGCATATCAGCCAGACCGTAATCTCCCCATTCATTCGTCAGGGCATTGTAAAGCACGACACCCGCGTTCCACGTTCCACCAAATATTTCGAGTCCGGCAAAGGCCAGCGTACGGAACTGGAAGTTCTCACTTCCGATACCGAACAGAGCCCACGTCTCAGCAAACTCATCGTAGCGGTAGACACCGGCATCGGTGGCTGCGAAGAGAATTCCCTCATAAGGAGTTCCGAACGGAGCGTACGCCAGATCGAATACGTAAGCATTCGTCAGTCCGTTGATCGGCGAGCCGATCTGGTCAAAGGTGAAGCCCATATTGAAGGATTCATACACGCCGTCTCCGAGAGTACCCACGAGAACATGGTTTCCGTCGTTCGGATCTACGGTAACAGACCATACCGGCTGGTTGAAGTTACCAACCTGCGCCCACGAGTCACCACCATCCATCGACTTGAAGAGTGCACCACCACCGGCGATATTCGCTCCGGCGTAGATGATGTCCTCGTTGGTCGGATCAATGGCCAGCGAAATGATCTGACGAGTCGGGTAAGCCAGGAATTCCCAGTTGCGTCCGTCGTCTTTCGAGCGCCAGATGCCACCCAGACCGTCGGCCCAGATGCCAATGTAGAGCCATCCGTCCGTGCGGCGTTCAATGGCGAATGTCCAGAGATTATCGAGACCGCGGTTCATGCGGGTCCAGCAGTTGCCACCATCACTCGAGTAGAGGATACCGTAACCGTAGGTCGCAGCCCACATATCACCATTCGGTGCCACAACGAGGTCCTGAATGACAGCATTCGTCATGAAATTGGCTACCTGGTGCGCGATATCGGGGATTCCATCAAAATCCGAGTCGTATATGACGTAGATACCTTCGCCTGGTGCGCCTGCATAGACTTCGCCGTACAGACCGGCCGTCATCGAGGAGACGGTGAAGACTGGCAGGTTACCAATCGACATCCACTCACCGGTGATGTAGTTGTAGAAGTATGCACCACTTTCGCGTGCTCCGGCCAGAAGTTCTCCGTTCGGACCCGATCCAATGGATTCGATTGGCTCGTCGTCGAGACCCATACCGAACATGAACCATCCACCACCACCGAAGACGTAAACACCATCGTTGTTGGTACCGGCCAGGATTTCTCCATTCGGACTGTTAAAGAGTACATTGATCTTACCCGTTGGAAGTCCGCTGTTGGCGTCGGTCCAGACTCCGCCTTCGAACTTGAATACACCGCTTCCAGCCGAGCTGGCGAGGAGGCGTCCGTTATTCTCGTCGTAGACGACAGCCAGAACCTGCTGACCACCGAAAGGATTGGTTCCGGCGCCGACCGTTGACCATGTGAAGCCATTGAAGACAATCACTTTGCCATCATCAGCGGCATAGATACGATCAGTGTTGTCATCGACGTCCAGATCATTGATGCTGGCTAGTACAGGACCGATGTTCGTCCAGTTGTCACCTTCATCTGTCGAGCGATAGACACCATCGCCGAATGATCCAGCATAGACATATCCGTTTCCGTCAACCACGATGTCACGGATTGGAGCGTCGTTGTCCGTCTGCATGAAGACAGGCCAGTTCTGACCCTCGTCATTTGAAATGTGCAGACTTCCGACTTCCGTTCCGGCATAGATCTGGTCGTCAAACAGGCTGTACTGTAGTGCATTGACCGTTCCCATGTCGGCGCACTCAACGCGGATGATATCTCCAACAGAACCAGGTCCGCGGCTTTCGACAAGCGCGTTGTCCTGATCGTCTTCTGTTGGGACACCGTTTCCAGGTGTTGAGTCCGGATCTTCCTGATCGACGTGTGATACCTGAGCGATGTTCTCGATCATGTTGGTGATCACGACTTTCGTGCTGATTCTCAGCGTTTCAGTCTGACCGACCGCAAGATCGCCGATGGTCCAGAATCCCAGTTTGTTGGCTTCGTAGGATCCACGTGTTGACGTATATCCTTCGAACACCAGACCAACTGGAATGATGTCGCGAACGATCAGTCCCGTTGCATCGGCTGGTCCGTGGTTGGTCACCGTAATGGTGAAGGTCACCACGTCGTCGAGAGCAGGAGAGCTCGTATCGACCTCTTTGGTTACTTCGAGGTCAGCCTGAACGATCTGAGGATTGTAGTAGTAGCCGAAGTCAGCGAGGTTGAAATCTTCGCCATTGGCCAGCACGACGGTCATCGGATCGTTGGCCGTTGTGTGTACATAACCTACAGGAACCGTAGAGTCTTCGACATCTACGCAGTAGGTACCGGCAGGCAGACCAGTGAAGTCATAACCACCGGCAGGATTCGATACGCGCGTCGCGATCGGAAATCCAACGGCAGGGCAGGCACCTGAATAGAGGCGCACGAGTACGCCACCGATTCCGGTTTCGCCGATATCCTGGAAGCCGTTTGCATTTGCATCGTCAAAGACGAAGTCGCCGATCGATCCCAGAACTACAGGCTGCAGCTTGAAGCCAAAGTCGTTGTCCGGATCGTTCTGACCAAATCCAGTGAAGTGAGCCGTTTCGATGTTGTCCGTAGTCAGGACAGCGCCGGCAGGATAGGTACCGAGGTCTGTCGTGACGATGAATCGCCCGGTAGACAGAACAGGGAAGTGATAGTATCCGTCAGCATTCGTCTGAAGCGTTCCGACGTGTACGTCAGGACCGTCAAGAATCTGATTGTTGTTCGTGTCTCTGTAGAGCAGAACATCAACGTCTTCCTGTCCAACATCACCGGCGTCGAGCAGCGCATCCTCGTTGTTGTCGAGGAAGACTGTTCCGGAAAGCCAGTTCGGGACATTTGTATTACACGTGATCGATTCGTAATCGAAGTTGCCGTCGATTCCCAGCGTTGCCAGGAGAGCTGTAGCTCCAGAGCCAATGTTGATGCTGCGGGCTTCTTTGTCAGTCGATCCAAGTGAACCGACGAGCTGTCCGTTTGCACGGAAAGTGAGCCCACGGACATTCGGCACGTCCAGAAGTACTTCATTCGCACTCGCGCCAGTCGTTTTGTCAATCGTCACGAGACGAGAGTTACCGGCACCATTCATAACTCCAAACAGGGTACCCGTTGAGAGCTGAATCGCGATATCATCGACATTGTTCAGACCGGAGACGGGTGGAATAACCAGGTAGGTCATTGCAGGTCCCCATGCATTTACCACTGCAGCACCAGTCAGCATGTTGATCTGGATGAGCAGATCTTCAGCTGGCGTACGGACCGTTCCGTAAAGAATACCTGTGTATGGATCCAGAGCCAGACCATCGACATCGTCGAAATTCTTCGCTCCCTGGACACCGATACCTGCACCGAAGAAGCCGATCGGGGAGAAGACTCCCGTTCCCGGATTCAGCGTACCGAAGCGGTTGCCGTCTGATGCATAGAGTTTGCCGAACTCGCCGACATACTCGATGGCATTGATGTTCTGCGTACCGGTGATTCCTATGGAGACTTCTGTACCACCAGCAGTGATATAGGTAAGCACGTCATCTGAACCGAAGTGGTCTTCGTTGTCGGCAACGAGGTAGCACATCAGATCTGAAGGAATCAGGTCCGGAGTAATCGTGACACAGTCTTCGTCGTCTTCGCCGTTTCCAATGCCGTTATCGGGCGTGGAATCCATGTCGTCCTGATCGGCCGCGGTGATCTCAGCGCAATTCTGCTGCACCGAACCAATCGTGACTTCCACAGGAATATCAAGCGTTTCCGTATCGCCAATGGCAACGGTACCCACATTCCAGGTTACGAGACCCGAAAGTGAAACCATTACATCCGGGTGGTTGAACCCTGGATCGATTGTGACTCCACCTGGTAGTTGATCTTCAACAACAACGCCGGTAGCATCTTCCGTTGCAGCAGGGTCATTCGTTACACTCAGCGTGAACGTGATGTCCTGTCCGACGGTCGGATTTGCGTCGTCAACAGTTTTCTCCAGGCTTAGATCAATCGTCGGATCTGGAGTCCAGGTCGAGACACAATCAATGTCTTCGCCTGTTCCGTTTCCGAAGGTCGAGTCGATTTCGTTGCCCGTTGCCGCCATGATCTCGGCGCAGTTTTCCCAATCGCCTGGATCGTCGACCTGCGCATAGATGTGCAGTTCGACTTCGTCGCCAGGAGCGAGGCTCGGGATGAACCAGCTGACGATGTTCGTCAGATTATTGACCGAAACGTTGGCAATCGGATCCGTTGACTGGATACTCAAACCAGCTGGCACGTTGTCCACTACCTGGATGCCAAACGCGGTCTGCGTGGCAGCGCCATCATTGCGGACGGTGATTGTGTAGTCGACTACGTCGCCCAGACCAGGATTGGTTGGGAATACCGCTTTGTCGAGTGAGAGGTCAGTGAATACATCGTCCGTGGTAGTGACAGCGCAATCGTAGTCTTCCCCCGTTCCGTCGCCGAAAATGTCGTCTACATCCGGCTGGTCAGCTGAGATTACCTCTGCACAGTTGCAGAAGAATCCTGCTTCCAGAATCTGGACCTCGATGTCCAGCTGGAGAGACTGACCGGGAGCAAGCGATAGAATAGTCCAGGTGACTGTGTTGGTCACCGCATCGACGACCACGTTTGCATTGGGATTCGTGTCGATGATGAGGAGTCCCTCAGGAATTTCATCCTGAACAACAACGTTGGTTGCTGTTGCACCAGCATCATCAGCGTTTTTGACGGTGATGGTGTAGTGCAGGATATCGCCAACGCTTGCCTCGGAAAGATCCACATCTTTCTCCAGTTCGAGATCGATAACGGGATCGCCCGGCGTGACAGTTACACAGTCGTAATCATCGCCCGTACCATCATCAGGTGTGGAATCGATGTCGTCTTCCGTGAGAGCTGTGAGTTCTGCACAGTTTTCGATTTCATTCACAAGAGGGACGGCAGTAAAGATCCAGTCCGAAATCGGTACGTGGTTCAGATTGCCGTTCTGTCCGTGCTTGAGCCATCCCCATCCGCTGATTCCTGGATATCCGTTGTATCCAAGATCGTTGTCCTCGTCACCGAGACGGAATGAGTATGAGCCGTCAGATTTGTCGCCGAGATCAAAAATGTCTCCGGCGGTGAACCAGGCCGAATTGTACTGGGGTGAAATGGTACCGAAGCTGGTCTCCGAATCAGAATCGTCAACGTACAGGTCGTCGTCGCCCGGTACGCTGGAAACGACTGCAGTGTACTCGAAATACAGATCCCAAAGTCCTTCGGTGGCAGGATCGTATGCTCCACCTGCATCCTGACCGCCATACACCTCACCTTCGATCGTAACGGTCGAACCAGAGATGGTCATCTGGACGTCAGAATCATTGTGGTCGAAATCGAACGTGAGTCCGTTGAGTCCGCCAAAGAGTTCATCGAGACGCAGTCCGTATCCCGGAGGAGCCAGGTCGTTGCCCGGATGGTTGTGCAGTTGGAACACGCCATCATTCAGACCGCCTCCGCCATTCCCGATCTGAACCGTGATTTCCAGGGTTTCAGAGGCAAATGCAGGTAGTGCTGTGATCGTCCAGATACCGGTAATCGGGTTGTAAACGCCCACGCTTTCGACGTGCGATACATAGGAGACGCCTGCCGGAAGGACATCAGTGATCTCCAGGTTTGAAGCATCATCCGGACCGTTGTTCGTGACCGTGATCGTGTACGTAATCTCGTCGCCGAACTCAGGATTCAGATCGCTGGCTGTTTTTTCGACTTCGATATCCACTTCTGGATCTTCCTCTCTGCGAGGAATGGAGAAGCATGGATCGTCATCTTCCTGTTCGAAATCAGGAGCATTACCCGGAGTCGAATCGACATCGTCCTCACCGGCTTCCATGATCTGTGCACAGTTCTCGAGCTCTTCAGGAATCGGGAATGCCGTGAACAGGAAGTCGCTTACAGACTTGTGACTCAGATTGCCATCGCCGTCGTGCTGCAACCAGCCCCAACCGCTGATGCCGTCATGGCCGCGGTGGCCAAGATCGTTGCTGTGGTTTCCGAGACGGAATGAATAGCCAGCTGACTCTTCGTCAGCAAGGTTGAATACATCATTCGTGTTGAAGTGCGGTGAGTCATAGAGCGCGGTGATCGTGCCACTGCTCAATTCAACGTCCCCACCCTGCACGACGAGATCATCATCGCCGCCGTAGACGGACACGACATTGTCGAATTTGAAATAGACGTTCCACGGGCCTGCTTCATCGTAGAAACCGCCTTCATCGTGGCCACCCCATGAAGTTCCGTAGATGACTACTGTGGCGCCACTGTCTTCGATGCGCATGCGCATGTCCGACTGGGAGTGCTCAAAGTTGAACGTAATAGGTGAATGATCACCGAAAAGATCGTCGAGGCGCATACCGTAATACGGAGGAGCCTGGTTTCCGTCGGGATGGTTGCGGAGCACGTATTCGCCATCACCGAGGAACGGCGATGCCGGCATGATTCCGCCCATTCCGTCGAACTCAACCTCGATGTCAAGTTCAGCGGTGTCGCCTGCTGCGAGGAACGGCACACTCCAGTGTACTTCGTGCGTACCCATTACATAGGTGGCATCAGGTGCGCCGGGAGTGGAAGAGATAAAAGTCACGCCGTAAGGCAGGTTGTCTTCGACTTCAATGTCTGTGGCGTCAACCTGGCTTTCGTTGGTCAACGTCAGCGTGTAGATGATCGTGTCGCCGAGACCGGCTGACTGAACATCAGCTGACTTCTCAAGCTTGAGATCGACTTCTGGATCGTCCTCGGGAGGTGTTTCGACACAGTCCTGATCATCTTCGCCATTGCCCATGCCGTTTCCGGGAGTGGAATCGACATCGGTTTCATTGGCTTTGCTTACCTCAGCACAGTTCTCGACACTCACGTTCTGGTTCAAAGTCACCAGAATTTCGAGCGTAACAACGTCGCCGGGAGCGAGTGTACCTACCGTCCATGTGTCAGGTGTGTATGAGCCCTGAGAAGCTGCAGAAGAAACGTAGGTGACTTCGGCAGGCAGAACATCTTCGACCTCAACGCCGGTGGCGTCGACTGTCGCGTTCGCTGCATTATTGGTCAGCGTGATGGTGTAAGTGATTTCGCCGTTAACCGGTCCCTGAGCTGATTTCTCGAGTTCGAGATCGATCTTGGGACGATCGTGGTTTGTAGGCTCACAGTCTTCGTCATCTTCACCATTTCCGATTCCGTTGCCCGGTGTGGAGTCGATGTCTTCCTGATCGGCCTCCATTACCTCGGCGCAGTTTTCAACCGTACCGTGCTTGGTTGTGGTCGCGTTGATAGTCAGTGTGGCCGAAGCGCCCGGAGCGAGCGTTCCGACATTCCAGATCATCGTGCCACTGTTGAATGAACCCTGGCTTTCTGATGCTGAGACGAAAGCTGCATCATTCGGGAAATGATCCAGAACGTTGACGCCTGTGGCGTCCGTAAACTGGTAGAAGTAAAAATCGTTACCGGAAGACGTGTCACCGAATCCAGCAAATGAAATCGCTTCTTCATTATCCGTTGGGTCGTACGCATTGTTGGGCACGGTCGAGAGATCGACGCGAACTATAAATGCACCCGTGGCTGCTATATCAAATGCGTAAGAACCATCGAGCGCAGTCAGTACCGAAGCGACGAACTCATCTGCGACGTCAAAAACGCCCATGGTGCCTTTATCGCGGTAAAGTTCTACCGTGACGCCAGCAAGTACATTTCCGCTTACAGCATTCGGGCCGTTTACAGGGTTCGAATTGTCATTCGTAACAGTGATGGTGTATTCAATGGCATCTGAATTCTGGCCAGGAACGACGTCAGCCGTTTTGTCCAACTCCAGATCGATACGATCAGGATCGCCGTAAACTTTTCCTTCAATGCGGTTTTCAGACTCGGTAAGACATGCGATGCCTTCGTAGTCCAACCAGTCGTTGATGCCAAGATTTGAAATTGGAGTCGTCGTCGAGCTGAATGGAGCAATGTGAATCCGCATCAATGAGCGATGTGAATCGCCGTTTACGCCAAGAAGGCGTCCATCGGGATGGAATCCGAGACCTTCCACGTTGGGAACGTCGAGGTCACCGATATCGGTCGTGGCACCGGTAAACTTGTTGATTGTGATAAGGCGACTGTCCTGGCCATCCTCATTCTGGATGGCGTACATCATTCCGTTGTCGGTAGAGATGGCGATATCGTCGATATCGTCGAGACCGTTGATTTTCTGTACGACGACGTAATCGACACCTGCACCGAAGGCGTCATCGATCGCTTGTCCGGTTGAGATGTCCACCTGAATCAGGAGGTCATCCGGACCATTGTCTCGGCGAACCGATGCGTACATGACCTTTGTAAATGGATCGTAGGCAAGGCCGTCGACATCATCGTAGTCAATATTTCCCTGTGCGCCGTCGCCCGATCCGAAATCGCCTATATATGTAAAGGCCCCCGTCGTGAGATTGATCGAGCCAAATGCTTCAGCATCTGAACCGTATAGAATTCCGGTTTCTGGTACAAATGTCAGCGCCTCGATGTGATCGGTACCCGTCAATCCGATCGATCCTTCGGTAAATACACCGTCTACGAAAGTGATACCGTCGAGGCTATTGTTGAAGCCATCGTTGTCTGCAACCAGGTAGCAAAAAGCATCTTCCGGATCTGCTGGCTGGCAGATCTCATCATTATTGGTATCCAGTCCCCCCGTGAGAGTGAATTTGCCGATGTCTTCAGCATTCGGATCTTCTTTTCCTGGCTGGTTCGCGAGGTCCATTCCAAACGTAAGAGGTTTGGAGCAGCTCACGTGCACAGTAATAACGTCTACATCAGCACCATCATAGTCCGTTGTATAAGGAGCACCCGGATCGCTTGAGAGGACGACGATGTCCAGGTCGTTCTTGTGGAACTTGCCATCCGTATCCGTACCGCTGGCGGTGAACTCTTCGCCGGGGTTTACGACTCCAGAGAAATACGTGTTGTTGTTATCCTTGTCCTGAACGAGGATGAACTTTGAGCTGGCACCGTTGAAACGGAAAGTCAGAGAAGTGACTTTCGGCTTGCCGCCGCCGGTGCAGATGGCGCACTCATTCTGGGCACTGGCTTGCTCGGGTAGAGCGAACGCAGAAACCATCAGCGTGAGAGCGATGGCAAAAATGCTTTTTCGAATCATGTTTCCGATAACGGGGAAGTTGGAACGCATGTGATTTTCGACAGGCCTTTCCCAGCAGGAATTGCTCGGGGTTGAGCCGGAGTGAGATTGCTGAGTCGGAACGTGTCGCATTGTGAGGGTTGTGTTGGTTGCTGTTTGCGCTGCGCGCGTGCGTATGTCCTTTGTCAAATCCCGTGCCAGTCTCATTTTGATCAGCCGAAAAAGAAGAAATAATCACACAAAAACATGATTAAATAGAGCGCATAAAAAAACACAAATTCCTCCTGGTCCGAGGGCACCAGAAGGAATCTGTGATGTTGATCCAGAGAGGCATCAGGATCATCGCATGAAAAAGGATCAGACTGAAAGTTCAAGGAGGTTCAAAGCCGGCCAAAATGGTAGGAGGTAGGATGGCTAGGTTTCTGCCTGATCGCTCGGAATGGTCTATTCCAAAGGCTGTGCCAAAAAACAGACGAGATACCGAAATCGCCCTGAAAGGGCTAAAAAGGCTCTATTTTTATTTCCGGTGTGTGGATTTCATCTCGAAAACGGCTTTGAGATCTCATTCCGGTACTGAGATCAGTACCAGAATCGCTACCGGCTGCTCCTCTCAATTCTGATCCTGGTCAACGGGTTATCCCCAATAATTGACTTTTCCTCCAAACGCCAATAGCTTGCTTCAATTGGTTTAATTTCCGGCTCACAACCGCTTCTCTCAGGCGCATATTTCCGGACTGGATGCTTCGCGTTCTCTTTATCATTCTCGCAGTAGTGTCGATCGCTCTGGCAATCGTGCTGGGACGACCGTTACTCTATCTGTTGGCGCTGGTGCTTCTCATCAGTGCGGGATTCATGCTCACGCTCAATATGAGACGTCGGCATCGGGACGTTCCGGAGACATTCATGCAGGCACCCGAGCAGCCTGAAGAAGATCTTTCCGCTCTGGGTATTCTTGATATCAAACCGGTTGAAGTAGCCTCATCAGGTGCATCCGAAAAAGACTCCGCCCAGACAGTACCAACCGAAGAGACGCCGGCTGCTTCACCACCTGCTTCGACTACAAAAGCTCCGAGGGATAACCAGCCGGAAGATCGAGTCCCCGAGGCGGTTGTCACGCCGGTCGTCGGAAAGGCGCGCACGAAAACACCGAGGCCGCGCGTCATGGTATCCGAGGCGTCTACGCCATCCCATGCAGACGTACTCATTCCATGTTTGAGATCGCTGAGGGCTTCGGTCGATGCGTACACCGTCTGTCTACTTCGCCAGCAGGATGTCCCGCTTCGCTACAACGTGGAGGTTATGGTCAGCCAGAATTCGTATGCACGCAGCGGCGGAAACTATACGGCCAAGGAGCCGATGCTCTCGGGTCACCGGGCGCTCGTACCGGTCGTATATCCCAGGGTCGGTCCGAATGGTTTTCCGAAGTCGAAGCTTGGCTACTATCACGAGCCGATCAATATCCGGCAGGTGGCCATGGTGCCCGTTCTGCCGAAGAAGCATGAGAACCTCTTTCTGCTCGTCGTCGACACGATGAATGACGATGGACTCGAGGCAGCATCCGTTCGCGTATTGCTCGAACAATATGCCAGGCTCGTATCGACCATTCTGGACACGGAGGCAGAAGGAGGATTGGCCGATTTGGATGCCGTGCCTTCCGTGAAGCCTCGTCGCGAAATCATTGCCGATGAAATGGAACGAGCGCGTGAGGACTCGCACCCGCTTTCGCTTGCCCTCGTATTCCTGAATCAGGGCGAAGCACTGACCGGGGACGGATCGACAGACGTCACCAAGCTGGAAGACCGATTTTCCAATCGCCTCAAGAACGTCGCCGTGGACGCACGAGTAGAGCGCTTCGGCGAATTGACGTATGGCATTTTCTATCACGGAGCATATGACGGCCTCGCGCGCTGGGCGAGCGGAATTCAGGATGCGTTTCCCCAGGAAGACGATCTCCTTTCTGGAGGGGTAAGTGTGGGCGTTGTAGTCATGAACGAACGCCATCAGGCTGCAGATGAGTTGCGCTCGGACGCGACGGCAGCCCTACAAAAAGCATTTCAGTCCGGCGAATGCATCATCGTTGAATAGCCCGGTTTTTCAATGCTGTTCGTAACTATTGTCCTTGACGGGGTCGGTATCGGGGAACAACCCGATGCTGATCAATACGGAGATACAGGCAGCGATACGCTCGGCCATGTGCTGGCCGCCGAGAGGCCGCACCTTCCGAATCTTGAACGCCTGGGATTGGGACACATTCGCCCCCTGGCTGGAATTTCCTCGGATCATTCTCCTGAGTCATCCTGGGGGAAGATGACTGAGCGTTCGGCAGGGAAGGACTCGACCACCGGACACTGGGAGTTGGCGGGTCTTCATCTTGCGGATCCGTTTCCTACATATCCGAATGGATTTCCCGATGAAGTCGTTTCTTCGTTTTGTGGGGTAGCAGGTGTGGACGGGATCCTGGGAAACAAGCCCGAATCTGGCACTGTGATTATCGAGGAATTCGGACCGGAGCACATGGCGACGGGTAAACCCATCGTCTACACGTCAGCCGATAGCGTTTTTCAAATAGCTGTACACACAGATGTTGTCCCGTTGGATGAGCTTTATTCCATGTGCCGGGTCGCCAGAGAAAAGATTTGTGTCGGGCCTCACGGGGTAGGCAGAGTTATAGCCCGTCCATTCAACGGCAACCCCGGATCGTTCCACAGGCAGTCAGACAAACGAAAGGACTTTTCGCGTCTGCCAGAACAGTTAACGGTTCAGGAGGCCCTTCAGCAAGCAGGAGTGACAACAATATCTGTCGGCAAGGTAGCAGATCTGTTCGGGAGTGTCGGGTTCGATCGGACTACCAAAACCGGACCCAACAGTGTGGGAATCGACGTTACTATCCGGGAAATAGTCTCCGCAGCCGAATCGGGCGTTCCCACATTCGTGTGGGTAAATCTGATTGATTTCGACCAGGAATACGGCCACCGCAACAACCCTGGAGGTTTTGCCGCTTCTCTGGAGGAATTCGACCGGTCACTTCCTTCCCTTCTGGATGCACTTCCTGAAGGTGCCCGAATGGTACTTACCGCCGATCATGGGAATGATCCGTGCACCGCTTCAACCGATCACAGCCGGGAATACGTTCCTCTGTTATATTATGGCTCGGGTTCACAGGTAGACTTGGGTACCCGATCGACGTTTGCAGATCATGCTGCGACCATCGCAGACTATTTTGGAGTCTCTTACCTCTGTCAGGGTTCGAGTTTCGCAGGAAAAACACCTTAACGGGCATCAGAATGATTCTTGGCAAAGTTATCGGAACGGTCTGGGCAACCAGGAAGGACGAGCAGCTCAAAGGCATGAAATTGCAACTGGTGCGTGAGATCGAATCAGATGGGACGGAAAAGTCACGCGTAGTCGTCGCCGTTGACAGCGTTGGTGCCGGTGTAGGAGAGATCGTTCTCTTTGCCCAAGGCTCGAGCGCCCGGCAGACAGAATTGACGCAGAACAAACCTGTCGACGCAGTCATTACGGCTATCGTAGACAAGATGGACGTAGAATGAATCTGGGAAGAGTCGTCGGTCGCGTCTGGGCGACACAAAAATCTGATTCTCTCAAAGGTCGAAGGCTTCTCTTCGTTCAGCCGAAAAACTTTTCGGGTAAAGACGTCGGTTCTCAGATTGTGGCACTCGATACCGTCGACTCGGGAGTTGGAGATACGGTGATCTACGTCTCTTCGACTGAAGCGACCATTCCTTTCAAGCCTGTTTTAACTCCGACTGACGCGACGATCGTCGGCATTGTTGATCGCGTCGACCATCAGAGTGGGTCCTGGGTGCCAGAACCATCCTGATCAGTCTGAGGGCATGGCTCATTCAGGTGGACGTGTTGCCCAGCAAGGGTACAAATCGAAAAGCTTCGGTCTCGATTCGGTCAAATTCGGTCTCTCCCATTCGAACGATGTAATTCATCATTTGCTGTTCACGACCGCCGACTGGAATAACGAGACGCCCCCCGGGACGCATGCCTTCGGGCATCTTTAGTTGATTCAGAAGAGAGTCGGGCACATCCATTGCGCCGGCCGTTACGATGATGCCGTCAAAAGGAGCCATGGTTTCCCATCCGACCATTCCATCCGAAAACCGGCAATTGACGGTGTATCCAAGCTTGCGAAGGAGTGGGGAGGTCTTTTCGTAGAGCTGTCGAATCCGCTCGATCGAATAGACTTTGGCTCCTAGCTCGGACAATACGGCGGCCTGGTATCCACTTCCCGTCCCGATCTCGAGAATGCGTTCTCCTGGTTTCGGTGCGAGAGTCTGGGATTGATAGGCGACGGTGAACGGCTGGGAGATCGTCTGCTTCATTCCGATAGGCAGCGCTTCGTCGTGATACGCGCGGGGAAGAAATGCTTGATCTACAAACTGCTGTCGTTGGACTCGACCGATGGCAGCAAGCACATTTTCGTCTGTGATTCCTTTCTCCCGGAGTTCTTCGACCAATCGGGAACGGCGCCTTTGAAATTTCCAGTCTTCCGTCATGATTGCTGGGTGGTATCGCCTTAAATCGTGGTTGGTGCAGCTTCCACCTCAGGCTGAAAGCTCGGCGCGAGGGCTTCGACGATGTAGTTGTCGAGGAGGCTCACGCTCACGTTTGCTTTCAATTCTCCATTACTGGCGGTACTCACCTGGCCGGTTTCCTCGGAGACTACTATGACAAAAGCATCTGTAATCTCGGTAACCCCTACGGCCGCTCGGTGTCTGAGTCCGAGTTTGCTGTCCAGTTTCATGTTCGTGGAGATAGGCAGAATGCATCGCGCCGCTTCGATACGCGCGTCCCGGATAATCACCGCACCATCGTGCAACGGGTTTTGCGAATAGAAAATGGTGACGAGTAAATCCCGGCTGACCTGGGCGTGAAGCTGGGCTCCCGTTTCGACGTAGCTCCTCAAACCAGTTTGCCGCTCAAAAACGATCAGCGCTCCGATTCGCCGTTTGCTCAGATCGTTCACGGCCGCCACGATTTCTTCGATGCGCTCTTGTTGCGCCGGACTTCTCATGAATCGACGTACCAACGGATTTTGTCCCAGAAGAAGAAGTAGCCGACGAATCTCCGGCTGGAAGAGAATGATGACCGCGAGAACGAACACCTCTGAAATCGAGCGAAAGAGGGCCTGCAGGATCGTCATGTCAGCCGCCGTAACGAGCAGCTGAATGATGTAGAGGGCCATGATCCCTACAAAGATCTGAACCGCGATCGTACCCCGCATCAGCTGATACAGCTTGTACAGGATGTACGCGACCAATGCGATCTCCATCAGATCGACGAGTCGAATCGGTATAACCCAGGGAAATAAAGTCACGCGCAGCCGGGCGGATTAAAACATGAAGGAGTATACGGGTTCTGCCCGGCTCCTGTTTGAAAACTGGGCTTGTTTTAGCCAGTTCCTGACGTTGACGTTACATGTAGCGCGGACAGAAACTTTCGTGTTTCGGCCACATCGTGTGTTCTGACAAGGCTTGCACCTTTCATCACCCCGACGGCCGTTACAGCCAGTGATCCCGACAAACGCTCAAGTGGTGGTAGGACGTCGCCTTCGGAGCCCGATGCCCAACCGATTGTCGTCTTTCTTGATACACCGATCAATACAGGTAAGCCTAACGTGGCCAGAGAGTTCGTATTTTCAATCAATGCAAGGTTACCGAGATGTGTCTTGCCGAATCCGAATCCCGGATCTACAATTATCTGATGGCACCCGGCAGACCGGGCTTTCGTGCAGGCTTCTTGAAGTTCTTTCGTCACCCGGGATACAACGTCTGTTGAGTCTACAATGTGGGGCATTTCTCCGGGAAGTCCGACCGAATGCATCAAGGCGATGGGTGCGTCTGCGGCGGCGGCCACCTGGGCGATGCGTGGGTCGAATCGCAAAGCGGTAATATCGTTGATCATGTGAGCGCCGGCCTCGAGAGCCGCCGCCGCAACATCACTCCGAAACGTGTCCACAGATATCCATGTCTCTGGCAAAGCATCGGAAATACCTTCAATTACTGGCAGAATCCGGTCCATTTCTTCTCGAGCGCTGATCAGGGAGGCTCCCTCTCCATAGGCATTCCCTTTCGGACGCGAAGATGCTCCACCCACATCCACGATGCGGGCTCCTTCTTTGA
Organism: uncultured Rhodothermales bacterium; assembly: GCA_964512485.1. Lineage (GTDB taxonomy): Bacteria > Bacteroidota > Rhodothermia > Rhodothermales > UBA10348 > CAZEHJ01. Next base: position 55,404 of record CAZEHJ010000008.1, read on the forward strand.
CCATCTCCGCGGCTCGCTCACTAGCACGCGCCGGTTCCAGAAACAGTCCACCATCAGAAAACGAGTCGGGCGTCACATTCAGAATGCCCATGATGTGCGCTCCACCCGGGATGGGCGCGCGGCAGTCCAGAAGCAAGTCCTGTGAACGAAGAATGAGTGGGTCGTGGGGCATGGGTATCCTGGAGGACAGTAATCAGATCATGTTTACGGGCACGATCAGGGAACGACAGAAAGATAGTCAGCAACGCCATCCGAATTCAGGTGCGGATGGGGGCGCTCGCATCACTGCTCGCGCCTCGTTTTTGAAACACATGAACGGGCAAAGTCCGTGAAGTATCTTCGGGGACAAGGTGTTCGCTTGTGACGGCGAGCGCGGGATCGGAATAAGATGCGCCGGTAGACATGCGTTTTTCGCTTAAAGACATATCTCTGAAGAACATTGAGGATGCACAGTGGCCACCTCCACTGAGTCCCCTCAACGTCATCCGTGCCTTCAAAGAGAATCCGGTGGGCACCCAGGTCAACCTGTTACGCAAACTGACTCGGAAAGCCGCCGATACGGAATGGGGCAAGAAATTCGGATTCAAGGACATCGCCTCTGCTGCGGATCCGGTCAGGATGTATCAGGAACGCGTTCCCATTCATCACTATGATGAATACCGGGATGACGTCGTGCGCGTGCGCGCAGGCGAGGCAGACGTTTTTTGGCCCGGAAAATTTCAGCATTTCGCAGTCTCTTCTGGAACGGCTTCCGCGGGCAAGATCATTCCGCTCTCCCATGAAATGCTGGCGATCAATCGGAAGTTTACGCTCTGCGTGGCCATGGCCTATTTCGAATCCGGCGCTGATCCATCCTTCCTTTTTGGCCGACTCCTGTCGGTACCGGGCCGGATAGAAGAAGACCCTGGGCATCCGGGCACATGGATCGGAGAGGTTTCCGGGCTCCAATTTCTGGTGTCGCCCGTCGCCATCAAGAAATATTATCAAGCGGTCCCTGAGGAGATCCTGTTCCTTCCCAACTGGGAGCAAAAGCTTGACGCGATGGTCAAGCACACGCACGAAATGGATATCCGGGCCATTGCCATGGTGCCTTCCTGGGCGCCGGTTCTGTTTCGGAAATTGCTGGCTCATCACAACCAAGTCTGGAGCGACAACGCCACAGCTGTTCACGAAGTGTGGCCGAATCTCGAGGTTTTCTTTTCCGGGGGTGTGGCTCTTTCCTCCTACCGCACGCTGCTTGAGCAGCAGATAGGCGGGCCCATCAACTTCATCGAGAATTATGGCGCCTCAGAAGGGTACGTCTCATTCCAGGATGAGCCGAACGCTGCGGACATGCTGGTCCATCTGGACACCGGTGTATTTCTGGAGTTTGAACCGGTGGATGGAAGCGGTCCGAGAGTTGCTATCGATCAGGTTGAAACAGGAATTCGGTACAGGATATTCGTCTCTACCTGTAGCGGACTCTGGGCCTATGAGGTAGGTGATGTCGTCAAGTTCACGTCAACGTCTCCCCACAGAATTGTTGTTGCAGGTCGCACAAATGAAATGCTGGATTCGTACGGAGAGGCGGTCTATGGCGATGAAGCACGGGCAGCACTCGAAAAGGCATGCGAGAACACAGGCGCCAGAACCACGAACTATCACATCTCTCCCATTCCGGTTTCTTCCGCCTCCTTGCCAGGGCACGAATGGTTCATTGAGTTTGCAACTCCGCCCGACGACGTCTCCTTGTTCTCCCGGATCATTGATGAACACCTCCAGGAGGTCAATCGTCACTATGTCATTCGTCGCGAAGCAGAAGCGTTTCTGCCTCCCTTGATATCGCCCCTGGCGCAGGGAACGTTCTTCGAATGGCTTCAGAAGACTAAAAAGAAGGTCAGCGCCCAGACGAAAGTGCCCAGAATGAGTGAAGAAAGACAAATTGGTGAGGCACTCCTGAAAATTTCGGGAAACCTTTCGTAATCAAGGATATAAACCGATTTGGATCCTGGTTCGCGGGGAACAACCACCCATTCTCCGCGTGAACGAGTGCCGCTCTAAAAACGCGGCCCCGTTACCACCAGGTTTCGAATAAGAGTTTATTAACGGCCAATCCCACGCCGGAAAAAGCCTGAAAGACAGATACCAAGAATTAGGATAGAGGAAGGGGAGTATGTACGTCCCACGCCAGCAAAGAATGCTGGATCAGTACCTGCAGGAAATTGGTCAGATCCCACTGCTGACCCCCAACGAGGAAGTTGATCTCGCTCAGAAAATCAAGCAAGGCGACCAGGACGCTTTGCATCGTCTGACCAGAGCCAATCTCCGATTCGTTGTTTCTGTTGCAAAGAAATATCAGGGACAGGGGCTGACGCTCGCTGACCTGATCAACGAAGGAAACTACGGACTCATCAAGGCAGCTCAGCGCTTCGATGAAACCCGTGGATTCAAATTCATTTCGTACGCCGTCTGGTGGATCCGCCAGGCTATTCTGCAGGCTCTTGCCGAGCAGAGTCGCGTTGTGCGTCTGCCACTGAACCGAATTGGAACGATTTCCAAAATTCGAAAAACCAGTGCGCGGCTTGCCCAGACTCACGAACGTCAGCCTAATATTGAAGAGCTGGCAGTTGAGCTTGAGGTGGACGTCGAGAAAGTGCGGGAGGCTCTTCAGCATACGGGTCGTCACTTGTCGATGGACGCTCCGTTCAACGAAGACGATGACAACAGTTTGCTCGATGTGCTTCCTGATGACGAGGACACGAAGCCAGACGATTCTCTCATGGATGAGTCGCTCAAGATTGATATCGAGCGCGCCTTGAGTCTGTTACATCCACGTGAAGCGGAAATTACTCGCCTGTACTTTGGTATCGGACGCGAGCATCCCCTTACACTTGAGGAAATTGGTCAGCGTTTTGGTCTTACTCGAGAGCGTGTGCGTCAGATCAAGGAGAAAGCACTCCGCAAGCTGCGTCAGAAACACAGACGCGAAGAGCTGCAGATGCATATCGGTTAGATAACACCGATTGACGAAAGATTTTAAAGGGGGCTTCCGCGCAGCGGAAGCCCCCTTTTGCATTCAGTAGACGGTGTGACTCACTTCACCAC
>CAZEHJ010000008.1:58587-70662 GCA_964512485.1 uncultured Rhodothermales bacterium
ACAAACATCGTGTCGCTTTGAGCGAACCCATAGCGCACCGCAATCGCCCGCACGTCTGAATGGATGCCAGAAACGGGAGTGGAATAGAGCTGCCAGCGTACCCCACCGTCTGTGGAATATTCGATTGAAGCACCTTTGGTCGGACTGCTCAATTCCAGATCTTCGTTTTCAAGCCGGCGCACGATCGGCATTTCTGTGATGGGTTGAGAGCCCCCCGGCCACATCATCTCAGAAAGCTCCTCTTCGGGAATGGCTCCCATGTCGCCCGTTCGCTCTTCCCAAAGATCCAGCTCCTCGCTCAGCCGAAGGAGAACATCAGCATAAGCCGGGTCCGTGGCCAGGTTGTTGATTTCATGCGGATCATCGAGGGTATCAAACAACTCTTCGGGCGGCTTCGAGTCAGCAAACATTGCGGCTGCTGCACCGGTCAGTTCTCCACTGTCGTTCAGGCGAATCAGGTCCTGCATCAGGGGCATCCTGTCGCGGTACGCATTCGGTGTAAAAAACGGCCGCTCCGGGTGATAATGCCGTATGTATTTGTACTGCCCGTCTCTGACTGCTCGGGAGCGGTCGTGAGCTTCGTCCATTCGGTCACGAGCCGCAAAGATGTATTCGCGTTCAACTGTGGAGGCCTGTTCGCCAAGAAAGGCACGCCCTTCGAAATATTCAGGGATGTCAACACCTGCCAGCGACAGAACTGTGGCAGATAAATCGATAAAAGAAATCAGGCGCGAATCGACGTCCGGTTCATTCCACCCTTCCGGGAAACGGATGATCATCGGCGTAAGCAAACCCGAGTCCTGAAGCCATCGTTTGGCACGTGGAATACCATCGCCGTGATCAGAAAAGAAAAAGACAATCGTGTTGTCAGAAAGTCCATCGGCTTCAAGTTCATCGAGAATGCCTCCGACCCAGACATCCATGCGACCGACGTTGTCGAGCATCTGCGCGTAGTCCTTGCGAATGACGGGAGTGTCCGGGAAATAGGGAGGGAGTTCGACTTTCGAGGGATCTATGACGGCCTCCCTGTCTTCGTGCAGTCCCGATTCATGCGTCAAATTCGAGTTGAACACAGAGAAGAATGGTTGGTCTGCACTCTCGCGGTTACGCCAATGTGCCTGGTTGTTGGATTCATCCCAAGCCGACCGGGGTCTTCCAAAATTGTAATCGGTCTTCCGGTTGTTTGAAGTGAAGTATCCGGCGCCTCGCAGATATTCGGTAAACGCCTTCACATCTGGGGGTGGAACGGCAGCGTACTTCGGATGCTCCAGGCCGGGAAAACTTGAAGCATCTTGATTCGCGCGATGCTGATGCCCTCCAATAGATGTCTGGTACATTCCCGTGATCAGCGCCGTTCGTGCAGCGCTACAGACCGGAGCCGTCGCGAACAGATGCGTGTAGCGTGTGCCTTGTTCGGCGAGATGGTCAAGTCTGGGTGTTGACACCAACGTATTTCCCCAACTCCCAAGGTGAGGGCTCATGTCCTCCACCGTGATCCAGAGGATATTTGGACGATCGATAGGTTGCTCTGAATTGCAGCCTGATAGCAGCAAGCAAAGCAGAAGCAAATGGAGATTTTTCACGGGCTGACCACAGGGATAGTGAGCTGTTGCAAGCCATTGACTTATCTCATTATACACTTTGTTGGATGAACACAGTTTATAGGGCGGTAATGATGCCTCAGGGACGATGCGAGGCAAATTGAGCACTTATCGCGAAGAGATCTTGTGCTAACGGTGTTCAACTGGTATTCTCTGGACTATTCATATCAGGGAATCAAGGCGATTCAGAAAGGATTTGCCCGGAATTCCATAGCGTATGAGTCGAAAAACAGCCTCAAATGGAGCAACATTTCGATCGAAATATCGACGAGTTGAAGAAGATCTTCTCCTTTCTTGAAGGAGCCAGCACAGCTCTGTCGCTGAATCAGGCATCATCGTTCGCCCTCAACATGGTTGTTGAGGAGCTCTTCACCAACATGGTGAAATACAATGGGAATGGAGCAGACGATATTCTGGTCGGTGTGGACATGGATGGCGACAAAATGGTTGTTCGCCTCATCGACTTCGATTCAGAACCGTTCGATTACCCGGAAGAGGAGGAGGTTGATGTAACTGCCCCGTTGCACAAGCGGACCCCGGGAGGACTGGGTATCCATCTGGTAAAAATGTTCATGGATGAGGTGAGTTACGAGTACAAAGATCGGAAAACCAGTATCCGATTGGTCAAACAGCTGAACACAAATGCTTGAAATTATCAAGGACGGATCTCACTCGATCCGATTGAAGGGAAGGCTGGACGCAACCCAGTCAGAAATGGCGTTTGAGGAATTTGCCTCACTCACCGGGGAGTGTACCGTTCACTTTGAGGAACTGGATTACATTTCAAGTGCGGGCTTGAGTGTGCTGTTGCATACACAGCAAAGACTGTCAGGTGATGGTGGCTCGATCAAATTGCGCGGACTGAATCAACATGTGCGCCTGGTGTTCGAATACGCCGGGTTCGACATGATTTTTGACATGGAATAATCCATTTCCAACTTTCCCAGAGACGAATTGTACTTCACACGGAAGAAATCATGAATGACGAACATGATCATCAGCTGGTCAAGCGGACGCTTTCGGGCGAACGCGGGGCTTTTGGTCAACTTGTCGAACGCTATCAAACGGCCGTGTATACAGTAGCATACAATGTTCTGGGAAATGCAGCCGATGCCGAGGATGCCGCTCAGGTGGCCTTCCTCAAAGCGTACGAACAACTTGCTTCGTTCAATGATGACTACCGGTTCTTCAGCTGGCTGTACAGAATTGCCGTTAACGAATCGATCAACGCTAAAAAGAAGAAGCGTCCGATAAGCGGTCTGGATCACGTGGAAGCCGTGTCAGACGGAATGGCAGATCGACAGACGGAAGAAAATGAACTGGAAGACAGAGTAGGAGATGCTTTGATGGATCTTTCTCCAACAGACAGGGCCATCATCATTCTTCGACACTATCAGGATTTCTCCTATCCGGATATCGCCTATATCCTGGATATCTCAGAAAAGAAAGTGAAGTCTCGTCTGTATACCGCGCGACAAAGACTCAGAGGCATTTTTGAACAGCGGGGAATTTCGGTTCAAGCATGACACAGGAACTCATAGATCTGATTCAGCGGGAGGTCGACGGACAGAATACACCCGAAGATCAGGCACTGCTGCGCCGCCATTGTGAGGAAGACCCTTCGGTGAAGATGGAGCTCGATGGAGCTCTGAAGGTGGGGCGCGTTCTCGACAACATTGTTGAGGTATCGCCCCCGGCCGACTTTGTTCACCGAGTGATGGATGCCCTACCAGAGCATCCTTCCTGGCAGCGCGCAATTCGCAAAGCTCCTTCCAGAGGACCACTATTCCGACTTACGTCCAGGCCCGTTTTTACGTTGGCCTACGGACTCGTGGTCGGAGTTTTTGTGACGATATTCGTCATGTCCGGGATCGAGTCAGACATTCCGGTAACTGATCAGTTGTCCGGTACGATGGCATCGTCATCAGAAGTCATTTTTTCAGAAAACATCGTTCTTGATCAGGGAGCGGTCGGAGAAGGTGATACGATCTCCCTCTCAGCCATCCAGATCGAGGAAGGTGTTCAGATTTCCGCTGACGGAAGCCTGCACGCCAACGATGTCATCACATTTTCAATCGTACGGGACGGGACTGAATTGTTCAGCCGGTCCATACCGGTCATATCACGCTGATAGACCGGTTTTGGAGTCTCGCAAAGTTTTTTTGTGAAACCTTCCAACCCTCACCCATTTGCTCTGTAATTGAGTCGAATACCCTTATTACAAGGAACCCACCACCTAGCTCTTAGGAGGAGACGCCATGAACAACAATAGAAAATTCGCCATCGGGGCGATAGCAGTAGGAATCGTTTTTATAGTCTTTTTTGCTTACAGCGACTACCCAGCTGATGAGCAAGAACTGACTGGAACCATGGTTTCTCCCGACACGTCCGCAGTCGCGGGTGTAGTGCCCATGGAGCGGTACCGTCCGCCTCAGATTGAAGACGCTGATGTCATCCTCGAGGATGCCACGATGCAGACACTGCTTCAGGACAATACTTTCATCGATATGGTGGAAAGCGGAGACCTCGCATTCATCTTTGATATGGACGAGTTGAGCCGTTCGATGGACTTCGATCGGGTCGCTGAAATGGCTCGCGCCGGTGAACTGGAAAAAGTAGCTGATCTTGCCAGGTCGGAAGACTTCGCACGTGCCGCTGAATTTGCCAGGGCGGCTGGTTTCGAACGAGTAACAGAGTTCGCAAAATCAGAATCATTGGAAAAAGTAGCCGACCTCGCCCGCAGTGGTGAAATGGAGAAGGTTGCTGAGTTTGCAAAAGCCGGCCAGCTTGAGCGAGTATCAGAACTCGCAAAAAGTGAAAACTTTGAGCGCGTCGCTGAAATGGCACGTGGCGGTGAACTGGAACGCGTCGCTGAAATGGCACGTGGCGGTGAACTGGATCGTTTTGCCGAAATGGCTCGTGCCGGTGAACTGGATCGTGCGATTGAAATGGCTCGTGCCGGTGACATGGAAAAAGTTGCTGAGTTCGCCCGAGCCAACAATCTCGAGCGTGCAGAAGAACTGGCTCGCGGAGGACAGTTTGAGCGCGTAGCTCAGATGGCCAAGAGCGGTGATCTCGAAAGAGTGAGCGAACTGGCTCGTGCCGGGCAGCTTGAGCGCGTCTCCGAAATGGCCCGTGCTGGCTCCTTCGAGAAGGTCGCTGACCTCGCTCGCGCCGGACAGCTCGAACGTGCTGCTGAACTTGCTCGTTCAGCTGACATGGAAAGAGTAGCCGAATTCGCTCGCGCCGAAGACTTCGGTCGCATCCAGCAATTCGCTCGCTCAGCTGGCTTTGAAAGAATGGCCGAGTTCGCTCGCGCTGGACAGCTCGAACGTGCCGCCGAAATGGCCCGTGCAGGATCTTTTGAGAAGATCTCATCGCTCGCTCGCTCAGGCGCACTGGAAAAAGTAGCCGATCTCTCTCGCACAGGCGAGTTCGCCAAAGTAGCCTCCATGGCACGCTCCGGCGATCTGGAACGAGCAATTGGTGGCGAATAACATCTCTGCTCACTCCGGCAGGTGGGTTTGCTGATGTACACTGAATAAGCAGTGTGGCGCTTAAGTGTCAGCATTAGCATGGGTGGCCGGTCCTTTGGACCGGCCACCCAGACTTGTTCAGGGGCTCCTCACTCATTATTGACTCCGGCACATCCATTTCATAAGGTGTGAACCGGCCTCCAACCAAGATGAGATTTTTCATGTGTCGATTCCGCTCCGTTTTCTTCGCCCAGGCGCTCGCTGTTGTTGTTTTTTCGGGCATGGCTTCCGATTCCTACGCTCAGTTCAGAGTTCTCGAAACCGAGGATCTTCGACTCATCTACCACGATCTTTCTGCTGATTACCTGGTGAAACACGTAGCGAGCAGCTACACGAATTCCCTGCTCGAGTATCAAGACCTGTTGGGATACAAGCCTTCTGATCCAGTTACCATCTTCCTTCACGACGGAAGCGACTACGGTAATGCCAGTGCGGACGTTTTGCCCCGCAACCGGATTACGATGGCTCTCGCACCGCTCAGTTATTGGTATGAAACGGCACCGGCCAACGAACGAATGAATTCGACACTGCATCACGAGATGGTGCACGTGGCATCAAACGACGGTGCAGCCGGAGCGGATCGTGCATTCAGGAAGCTTTTTGCCGGCAAGGTAGCGGTCAGCGATCAAGATCCGGTCTCGATTCTTTACAGCTATCTGACAGCACCGCGTCGATATGCACCCCGCTGGTATCAGGAAGGAATTGCGGTATTCATGGAAACGTGGCTCACGGGTCTGGGGCGCTCCCTGGGTGGCTACGACGAGATGATGTTCAGAGCGTCTGTACTCGACGATCGATCATTTTATGACGTGGTTGGACTCGAGTCGGAAGGCACGACGGTGGATTTTCAGGTTGGCGTCAATTCATACCTGTACGGAACCCGGTTCATGAGCTATCTCGCGTATGAATATGGCCCGGAAAAGGTCGTGTCATGGTTCTTCAGAGATGAGGGATCAAAAGCGCATTTCACGTCTCAATTCAAGCAGGAATTCGGGCTGTCTCTGAAAGATTCGTGGCAGGATTGGACGGAATTCGAAAAGCAGTTCCAGACCAATAATCTGGATCGGATCCGCAGTTTTCCGATCACCGAGCATCGGGAAGTGGCGTCTCATCCTCTGGGGTCCATGTCCCGCTCGTTTGTTGATCCTGAAACGGGAAGACTATTGGTTGCTGTGAACTATCCGGGCAAACTGAGTCATCTGGCCTCTATCGACATGGAGACGGGCGATATGAAAAAGTTGACCGGTTTGCGCGGCCCTTCTCTCTACACAGTCACTTCCCTGGCGTTCGATTCAGCTCAGCGCGTCCTGTATTACACGATCGACAACAGCCGTTGGCGCGATCTGGTACAGTATGATCTCAAAACTGGAAAGAAGACAACTCTCATGAAAAATGAGCGGGTCGGGGACCTGGTTTTCAATCAAGCTGACGGTTCACTGTGGGGAGTACGGCATTTCCTGGGGCTTTCGACGCTCGTTAGAATGGAGGCACCATTCGACGAATGGGATCTTGTGATGTCGCTCGAATACGGCAAGGATATGTATGATCTGGATATCTCTCCCGACGGCTCAATGCTTAGCGCGGCGTACGTAACGGCGGATGGCCTTCAGAAACTCGTGTCATACCAGACAGAAGAACTTCTGGAGGGTTCGTCAGAGTTCAATGTGTTGTTCGACTTCGACATTTCGAATCCTGAAAGCTTCATATTTACCTCTGACGGGAAGTCACTGGTCGGCTCATCATACTATTCAGGTGTATCGAATATCTATCAGATCGATCTGGGCGGGGCACCCGCCATCTCGCTGACCAATACCGAGACAGGATATTTCAGACCTCAGATTCTGGACGATGGATCTTTACTGGCATTTCACTTCACCGCGGATGGTTTCCAACCGGTAATTATCGAGGACCCGAAAGGTAGCCGGGCAAATTCGATTATGTATCTTGGTCATGAGGTTGTGGGTAAACATCCTGTTGTGAGGGGCTGGCTTGCGCCACCACCGAGCCGAATTGACCTGGACGAGGTTGGATATACTGACGAACCCTACAATCCGCGCCTTGGACTGAATCTGGCGACGGTCTACCCGGTCATACAAGGATATGGAGATGGCATTTCAGCAGGGCTCCGATTTGATCTCTCAGATCCGCTCTTCATGCACGAGTGGGTTGTCACAGCGTCATTCTCCCCAGATGCCAGTCTTCCAGACGAAGAACGGCTTCACGCAGGTGTTCACTACCGCCATCGTGGTTTGAACCTTTCGGGGGATTACAACACGGCAGATTTCTACGATCTTTTCGGACCCACGAAAAGAAGTCGAAAAGGAATCGCGCTCAAGGCGAATTATTCAAGATCCCTGGCATGGGAAGGCCCGAAACGGAATCTTGGCTACTCGATTGGTGCAGGTAGCTTCTTCAGACTGCGTGAATTGCCTGACTACCAGAATGTCGCCGCCAGCTTTACGCGGATGTACAACGCGAGCGCTTCGCTGAACTATAAAGCGGTTCGTTCTTCCCTGGGCGCGGTCGACGATGAAACCGGAATCCTGACTTCAATCACAGGAAGTGCCAATGCTGTGAATGGAGAGATCTTTCCGAGGATTGAAGGAGAGCTTCATCTCGGTGCGCTTCTGCCCATCCAGCACGTTTCTCTCTGGCTGCGAACAACAGCGGGAGTGTCTGCTGGAGAAGCGGACAATCCGTTCGCAAATTTCTACTTCGGCGGATTCAGGAATAACTGGGTAGATCGCGAGGCCGTCAAACGGTTCAGATCCTCATTGGCTTTCCCGGGTCTTGAAATTGATGAACTGGGTGGTACCTCGTTTGCCAAAACGCAGGCTGAACTCATCCTGCCACCGATCCGATTCAAAAATGTGGGTGGATCCAGTCTCTATCTGAAATGGGTGAGACCTACGGTATTTGCAACAGCGATGGCCACGAATGTGACCGACTCCGATTCCAGAATCCGAGCTGTAAACGTGGGCGGTCAGCTGGATTTGCGGATCATGATGTTTTCCTATCTTAAAACCACGTTGTCAGCCGGCTGGGCGCAAGCCCGGCAAATTGACGGTAGGACTGGCACGGAAACCATGATCTCGCTCAAGATTCTCTGACGCATAATTGCTTAGTGTCGTTCACGTTCTGATCAGTTTGATGCCGGTGGTATTTTTCCTGTCCGGCCTCGTACTGATTGACAGCTATAAACTGGTAAGGCCGAAGGCGGTCGCCTTTTCTCTGATCGCGGGGCTGTTGGCAGCCCTTGCCTCCTATTTTTTGAGCGGCCCGATGATGGATATCACCGGTCTCGCTCGAGGAGATTTTTCCAGGTATATCGCCCCGCTGACTGAGGAGTCCTTCAAAGCGATCTGGATTTGCTACATCGTATTCTCAGACAAGGTGGGATTCACGGTAGATGCAGCCATTCTGGGATTTGCTGTGGGCGCTGGGTTTTCTGTTCTCGAAAACCTGTATTTCTTGAGCGCGCAGGATTACGGTACGCAGACGTGGATCATTCGTGGGTTCGGCACAGCGATTATGCACGGTGTAGCTACCACCGTCTTTACAGTCGTTCTCAAGACATTGCAGCAGGAGGAGGGACGGTCAAGAATCTTGGCGATAGCAGGTGCGCTCGTAGCGCCCATCCTTTTGCACTCCTTCTACAATCATTTCCTGTTTCCACCGCTGATCATGACGGCAATCCTTGTGGTTGGATCGCCGCTGGTGATATCCGTCGTTTTTGAGCAGAGCGAGCGCAAAACAAGAAGTTGGTTGGGAACTGGCTTTGACACAGACCAGGAGTTAATGACGCTGTTGATGAGCGGTGATTTCTCCAATTCGCGCATTGGCCAGTATCTCGAATCTCTCAAGGAGCACTTCGACGGAACGGTAATTGCCGACATGTTTTGTCTATTGCGAATCAGAATAGAACTGTCGATCAGGGCCAAAGGTCAGATGATGATGCGGGAGGCGGGATTTGACTCGAAGCCCGACGAGATGGTCAAGGCCAAATTCAAAGAGTTGGAGTACCTGGAGAAGGCGATCGGCAAGACAGGAATGATGGCCATGAATCCCGTTCAGAAGTGGTCGAGCAAGGAGCTCTGGCAGATGAATATGCTTGCAGAACAATAAGTTCAGTCAGACAAGGCCGCGTTTTCGATCCTTCCGTCGCTTCCTCTGGTACGAAAGAACGACGACCAGCATCCCGAGGAATCCCAGCGCGCTCAGCCAAAATCCGAATCTGAAGCCGCTAGAGTTCGCCGAGACTTGATCCAGTTCCAAGAGAATGGTGTCGTCAAGACTGCTGGCATCTGCGTTCGCGTCAGTGGCGATGGCGTGGACAGCATGTCCTGCGTGGACCGAATACCTTTCGAGGAATTCAAAAGGCTTGATGAGAAGAACCAGGACAAAGGCGATCAGCCCCAGTAGTGCAAAGAAAGTCTTCATGGTACCTGTTCCGATGATGCGGGCAGGTCTGGCGCCTGCCCGCACTCAAGGTACTGAAAAGCGAGGTGTATTGCGAAGATCTGGTGAAGTAATAAATAGCCTTGAAAGGGCTGAAGAGCCCTTTTGCTATTCAAACATTGAAACCAGTCGTCCGATGCAACTGGTCCATCCAAACAGATGACCCTCGGTAGCTTCCTTGCCTGGGAACAGGTCGTGAGTGATTGTCACTTCGGTCGCTTCTCCGACCGCGGAAAACTCGACGTTGACGATGGTGGCGACACCCATTCGATGGTCGTCTTCAATCCAGTCCCAGGTGTATACGAGCTTATTGGGGCGGTCAATCTCAAGGTATTCCCCGACCGCGGTGTGGACGCCGCCTTCGGCGTTGATCATTTTGAGCGTGTAGGACCCTCCGACATTCAAATCGATTTCAGACTCAATCTCAACGATTCCTTCCGGGGCAGACCATTTCGCGACGAGCTCAGGATTGGTCCAGGCTTCGAAAACATCTTCTTGCGAAGCCGCGATGATTCTGGAGATGCGCAGCATCGTATCGGTTGTTGTTGAAGTCATTTGTTTTCCCTCTCAGTTTTGGAGTCTCCTCCAGATTTTTGGTTTTCGAAGAACCGGGCCAGTGAATCCAGCTGACTCTCCCAATATGAACGATATTTCTCGACCCACTCCGATGCGTCTTTCATGGGGCGGGCATCAAGCTGACAGCGGCTGATGCGTCCATCCCTGGTAGTCTGCACGAGGCCGGCTTTTTCCAGAACCCGCAGGTGTTTGGATATTGCGGGCCGAGACATATCAAACGGCTCTGCCAGCTCACCAACGGTTGAGGTCCCGTCGGCCAGTCGCATGAGTATGGACCGACGCGTGGCATCAGACAAAGCGCTGAAGGTGAGGTCCAGTTGTGATGTATAGGTAACCATATGGTTACCAATATACACACGCTATTCAAAATCACAAGTCGGAGGAGAATAAAAAGCACGAAAAAGCGGCGTGTAGTCTTGAGTAGCGTCCTGAATCGGATCAAAAAGGCCGTTTATAAACTTTTCAGAAACTCGATGGTGTTGTCGGTAAGATCTGATCCGAGTCCTTTTTGCTGATGGATGATGGCACCGTTTTGATCGAGAACCGTCACGATGTTCGAATGTGCGAATTCACCATCCGACATCTTGCGGTATCGGACTCCCAGTAGTGCAGCCATTTCCTGCACATCATCTGCCGGGCCGTTCAGAAGAGACCAACGTTGGCTGCTCAATCCCATTTTGTCAGCATAGGCGGCCATCGATTCGGATGTATCGCGCTCTGGATCAATTGATATCAATACAAACGAGACGGTTTCATCAACATCCGATTCGATTCGTCGCATTGACGCTACAATGCGCGGGCAGGAAACCTCACAGGATGTATACGTCATCGCGACGACTTGAACCTGGCCCTCGAGAGTGGAAAGCGTTCGTTGTGCCCCCAACTGGTCGCTCCATACGGACTCTACCTGGTACAGCGAATAGTCCCCCATCAAGGGAGTATCTGATTCGAGAACCATGTTCATTTCTGCGTGCATCTCCTGAGAATGGGTGCCATCCTGCGCCGAGTCCTGACGCGCACATCCACTCAACATGACCAATCCTGCAATCACTATGAGTTGGTTATTCATTTCAGCGACCGAACAGTTCTGAGTCCCAGGTTTGCTCCAGCGTAGGACGCACTAAGACTCCCGCGAAATGCGAAGCGCATGAATGCAGCATAGTCGGTGAAGTCTGAAGCCCCGATGACGCCACTACCACAAAACAGAGTCCGTTCAAGGCTGGCGTCTGCACGACTTTCTCCAGTAACCAGAGCTGAGTTGAAATCAGATACCCATTCCCAAACCAATCCGTGCATATCCCGGATGCCGAAATAGTTGGGCTGCGATTTACCGACCTCAGCCAATGATCCTCGGTTTGGGCGCGTCGTCAACTCCAGAATCCGGCGTTCGAAGTCAGGTTCATCTGATCCTCGTGGTTGTGATACCCCGGCAGAAGCGGCGTACTCCCATTCTGCAATCGTCGGCAGTCGATTTCCCTTCCAACGGGCGAAAGCTTTTGCCGCAAACCATGAAACGTGAGTTATCGGCTGATCCGGAAGGGCGTCTCCCAGGTCCAAATCCCCTGACCAATGCGCCAGATAGGACGCTTCCCCAAACAGTGGAGAGATCGAAGATCGTTGCCATTTAGGATTGGCACGAACAAATGCCAGGTATTCCTCATTGGTAACGGGATCAACATCCATGAAAAACGACTCTACGATTTCCGCTCCATCGGACTCTTTGCTGATGTAGAGAGGCAGATACCGGCCTGTTTCGATCCGGATCATCCCATCGGGAGGATCATGACGTACAGGAGCAGCTGCAAATGTGCGTCGGGCACGGACACCACTCTCCTCGGATCCGTTCGAGCCTTCGGTCTGAAAACCAAACGCCGCTGTTGATGCAAAAAGCATCAACAGCGGCA
>CAZEHJ010000009.1:0-13355 GCA_964512485.1 uncultured Rhodothermales bacterium
GCGTCGCGCACCAGATTCGGGACGACTGACTGTTTGATCATGCCCTGAATGGAAGCATCTACCATTCTTCGAAGGCGCTCTGACAATTCAGTAAATTGAGACTCAGAGACTTTGCCTGCCACGATATCTGCGAATGCAGATTCATCGGAGAAGTTTGCGTCTTCTACGGCTTCGCTGACCAGACCCGGGACGATTGTTTCATCGATCACTCGGTCGATCAGGCTTCGAAGGCGGATTGTCAGATTATCAAATTTGGAGTTCGAGACTTTGCCAGCGACAAGATCGCCGAAGTTTTCTTCGTCAGCCTGATTGGCATTCTGAACCGCGCTGTTTACCAGGTTTGGAATAACTGAATTATTGATTGTGTCGTCAATCGCACTCTGTAGACGATCGGACAGATCCGAGAATTTCGATTCTGAGATTCTGTCGTTCACGTTGTCCATGAAGAACTGCTCATCGGCGTGGTTCGCATTTTCGACGGCGTCATTGACGAGGACGGGGACAACTGTTTGATTGATTTTGACATCGATCATATTGCGCAGGCGCGCTGACAGATCGGCGAATCTTGAGTTTGAAACCCTGCCGGAAACGAGGTCACTGAATGCTTCCTCATCTGCGTGGTTGGCTTCCTGAACGGCATTGTTGACCAGTTTCGGAACTACTGAGTCTTTGATTTTGCCGTCTACATAGTTGCGGATACGCGTAGACAGTTCTGCAAATCGTGATTCCGCGATGCCTCCGCCCACCAGATCCATAAATTCCTCTCCGTCAGCCTGATTGGCTGTCTGAAGGGCATCATTGACCAGGTTTGGTACGATAGACTCGCCTATCCGTTTGTCTATCAGACCTTTAAGACGCGCAGACAAGTCTGCAAATCTCGACTGCGAAATCCGACCTGCAACGAGATCACGAATGACCTGCTCGTCTGCCTGATTTGTTTCTTCCACTGCTTCGTCCACAACGCTCGGAACGACCGATTCTTTGATCCTGCGGTCGACCATTTTGCGGAGACGTTCTGCAAAACCGGTAAAGCCGGAATCCGTGATTCGTCCAGAGACGAGATCCATAAAGACCTCTTCATCTGCGTGGTTTGCGTGGAGAACTGCTTCGTTTACCAGATCTGGTACTACGGAGTCCTTGATCCGATTGTCGATACGGCTGCGCAATCGCGAGGCCAGATCTGAAAGCTGTGATTTTGAGACTTTTCCGTCAATGAGATCTGTTACACCCCGATCATCGGTTTCGTTGGCCTCTGCGACGGCGTCCTTTACGATTGCTGGAACGACGGTGTCGTTGATGTTCTTTTGTATCAGGCTTCGAACTCGTGAAGCCAGAGCCGTGAATCCAGACTCAGAAATTCTATCAGCTGCGAGTTGCATGACTGTTTCTTCGTCCGCTTCATTCGCGTCCGCGACGGCTTCGTCAACAAGTCCAGGAAGAACTGTTTCATTGATTTTTCGGTCGATGAGACTGCGAAGACGATTCGACAGGTCAGCAAACCGAGTCTGTGTAATTTTGCTTGTTGAAAAATCCAGGATGGCCTGCTCGTCGGCCTTGTTGGCTTCTTCTATCGCTTCATCAACAATATTCGGAAGTATGTTCTCGTTGATCTTCTGGTCGATCAAACCCCGGAGTCGATCAGAAAGGTCAGAGAACTCTGATTCGGAAAGCTGCTTCTGCACAACGTCCGCGCGAAGCATCTCATCGGAGGCCTCGACTTCCTTTGTCAGTTCGCTCATGAGCGAAGGCACAACCGATTCCTGAATTTCCTCGTTGATTAGCTGGCTGACTTTTTCGCGCAGTCCTTCAATCTCCACGTCAGACAATTCCGCACGTACGACCGTGCGTAAAGCTTCATCTTCAACGGCTACGTCGCTTGTCACTTTTTGAATCAGTGATGGCAGCATCTGATCTTTCAATTCATCAGAGATCGAAGATTTCAAGCTGGCGGCCAGCTGACTGATATCGGCATCGGCCATGAACGACTTGATGAGTTCAGAGAACCCGTCACTGCTTTCATTTGTCAGTTCTTCGACAACTTGCTGCATCAACGAGCGAAGCATCTGCTTCTTGACAGCATCGCGTGCATCGTTGACGTTTGTCTTTTGTCCTTTTGCAAACATTGTGATAGCCCAGTTTCCCGGGAATTTTTCGGAGTTTGTTCAGCACGCACATAGTCCATATTCATGCCGGACGTGTTCGAACACCTGAATCGCCAGTTCTAATGTGCCGTTTTGGGTCCGCACGAGCCGTATTTTGCTATAAAGCGAGCCTTAATGCCCGTTTTTCCTGAAGGACGGCGAGAAGAAAAAGACCCATGTTGAGGGGAAACGCTTTCTGGAATGGTGGAAATATGTGCCGAACTCCGGCTCGATAGAAGTTTTGAAGAACCGTTTTTTCGACCCTGTACAAGGCCTTAAATTGGCCTTTCAGTGCGCATTCAGCCAAACGTCTTAAAAGCGTTCAGATGGCTTATTGCGCCTTTTATTTTATCGCTATATCGATCCGTTTTCGGTCGTCCAGAAGGATATGAACAACCTGTTTTCCAAGACTCCTGATCCCGTAAACGAGCCAGTTCGCTCGTACGCACCCGGTTCTCCAGAACGCGCTTCACTGCGCGGCATGATGAAAAAAATGAAGGGTGAAACTGTCGATATTCCAGCCTTCATCAATGGCGAAGAAGTGCGAACAGGGAATACCCTGAATGTGCTCGCGCCACACGAACATTCCCGTGTTTTGGGTACGGCTCATCAGGTCGGAGAGCCCGAACTGCAGACTGCCATTTCTTCAGCCGTCGCGGCCAGAAATGACTGGATGAATATGCATTGGACCGATCGCGCATCCATCTTTCTGAAGGCCGCCGATCTTCTCGCAGGCCCTTGGAGAGATGTGATCAACGCCTCTACCATGCTGGGACAGTCCAAGAATCCGTATCAGGCCGAGATTGACGCTGCTTGCGAGTTGATAGACTTCTTCCGGTTCAATGTTCGGTTTATGGAGCAGATCTACGGCGATCAGCCCATATCATCTCCGGGAATCTGGAATCGCGTACAGTACAGGGCCCTCGAAGGCTTTGTGTTTGCTGTCACGCCATTCAACTTCACCTCGATTGCGGGTAATCTTCCGACAGCCCCGGCGCTGATGGGAAACACCGTACTCTGGAAACCATCGTCAACGCAGCTTCATTCAGCCTACTATCTGTACAAGATGTTCGAGGAGGCTGGCTTGCCAAAAGGCGTAATCAACATGATCCCTGGCCGCGGAGCGACCGTTGGCGGTTCTGTATTCGCATCAGAACACTTCAATGGACTTCATTTCACTGGTTCGACAGGCACCTTCAACCACATGTGGGCCACGATTGGCAACAACATGAATAACTATCGGTCGTATCCGAGGGTTGTCGGTGAAACAGGCGGTAAAGACTTCATCATAGCTCATCCGAGTGCAGAGCCCATTTCCGTAGCAACTGCGATCGTACGTGGAGGATTTGAGTATCAAGGCCAGAAATGTTCAGCCGCATCTCGGGTCTACCTGCCAAAATCTCTTTGGCCGACCATTCGAGATTCAGTTGTCGCCCAGCTTGACGAGATTAAAATGGGCCCCGTCGAAGACTTCACCAACTTCGTCAATGCCGTTATCGATCGCAGTTCGTACGACAGCATCACCTCATATATCGCTGAGGCGAAAGCGGCTGGCCTCGAAGTTCTGTCCGGTGGCAATTACTCAGACGAAGTTGGTTACTTCATCGAACCAACGGTCCTGGTAACCGATGATCCGGGATATCGGACGATGTGCGAAGAAATATTTGGCCCAGTTGTAACGGTCTATGTGTACGACGATGCCAAGTATGAGGAAACGCTACGGGTACTTGACTCAACGTCTCCGTTTGCGCTGACAGGAGCCATTTTCGCTCAGGATCGGGCCGTTATCGCGTCTACAACGGCATCACTCGTAGACAGTGCAGGTAATTTCTATATCAACGACAAGCCCACTGGAGCAGTGGTCGGTCAGCAGCCGTTCGGAGGTGCAAGAGCTTCGGGAACGAATGACAAAGCCGGATCTTTCCTGAATCTGGTCAGGTGGACCTCGGCTCGTTCAATCAAGGAAACATTCAATCCTCCGAAGCACTTCGGCTATCCATTTCACGAGGAAGATCCAAACGACATAGAACTGTAGGCACCGTATTTCCCAGACACGGGAGCTTTTCATCACTGATCTCACTTGGAAGGCCATTACGCCGACAAAAAAGCGCACTTCAAACCGGAGCACAGTCAATCTGATGTCTAAATCCTTCAAAGTAGTCCAGTACGGGATCGGCCCGATCGGGCAGTCGTGTCTCAAAACGATCCTTTCCAAGAAGGACCACATTGATCTGGTTGGTGTCATCGATATTGACCCTGCCAAGGTCGGTAAAGATGTTTCTGTGATTTTGGGCCTGGATGTCCCAACCGGCGTGGTTGTTTCCTCGGACGCCGAACAGGTATTGAGTTCAACACGGCCGGATGTTGTTGTTCATACGACCTCGTCATTTCTGGCAAGGATGTACGATCAGCTCATCGCCTGCG
Organism: uncultured Rhodothermales bacterium; assembly: GCA_964512485.1. Taxonomy (GTDB): domain Bacteria; phylum Bacteroidota; class Rhodothermia; order Rhodothermales; family UBA10348; genus CAZEHJ01. The sequence goes on from CAZEHJ010000009.1 coordinate 4,566, forward strand.
CATCCCATGGAGCTTCAGTGATTTCCTCCACTGAAGAATTGTCTTATCCCTATGACCGGCACCCCGACATTGCGGCAGAACTGGATCGCGTAGCGAAGGAAAATGGGGTTACCATTCTGGGCACCGGAGTAAATCCCGGCTATGCCATGGATGCGCTCGCGTTAATGGCAACCGGTGTGTGTAACGATGTCCGCTCCGTCACCATTCACCGAGAAGTTGATGCCGGATACAGACGCCTACCCCTGCAGATGAAAGTTGGAGCAGGAATCACAGAGCAGGAATTCGCTGAAAAAAAAGCAACAGGTCTCTTTGGCCACATCGGATTGGTCGAATCAATCCGAATGCTTGCTGACGGTCTCGACTGGAGTATAGACAGGATCGAAGAACATCTCGATCCTGTAATCTCCAAAAAACAGGTTGTGACGCCCTTTCTGACGGTTGAAAAGGGTCAGGTAGCGGGAATCCATCATCACGCCTACGGATATGACGGGGACGAACTCCTTCTGACACTCGACCTGAAGATGTTTGTCGGGGCAGAAAATCCCCGTGATGCCGTGAAGGTCGATGGCGACCCTCCGATGGACCTTGTCGTGAAGGGTGGAATCTTTGGTGATACTGCGACAGTAGCAACGCTGATCAATGGCATTCCTCAGGCCTTCAATGCGGTCCCGGGGCTTCAAACGGTAAAAGATGTGCCGCTCGTAAAGGCTTTCGGCACCCGATAAGCACTCTTATTGTCCATCTCTTACACTGCATACCCTGTTTTCAAATCAAACCTCCATCCAGGCGGAAAAAGTAAACCTGCCATAGTTAGAATCGCTCTGGCGACCCCCATCGGTGTATGCATGCTTCCCGTGATGACCGGAGCGTTGATTTCCATGTTGCAGGGATATGCCGTTCTGGCGTTCCTTTACATTGGATTTCCGATCGCCGTGCTGGTCGCCATGGGATGGACCTGGCTTCATGTCCGCAACGTCATATGCGAGGTACACCTCAGGCAAGACGCGGTCGCATTCCGATCGCTGTTTGAAGCTGCTGATGAGCCCTCTCCGCTGCAGTGGCGCAGAGTGATCGACACAACACACAATGAAGACAACTCCCGTGTGACTCTGGGCCTTGAAGAGTATTCTCTGGATGCAGAACACTGGCCACAGTGGAACGAATTGCGTACCGGATTAGATTATACCATGCTGTCAGAGCCTCCAGCAGCCGAAGTATCGTGATTGAAATCGAAAGATCATCGAGTGTATCAGTTCACCAGCAGGTGGTTACTGCCATCCGATTTCGCATTGCCAATGGTCGGTTTCGTGTAGGAGACAGACTCCCAGCCACAAGAAAGCTGGCAACTCAACTTGGTATCTCATTCCACACCGTCAGAAAAGCCTACCTGACTCTCCAGGATGAAGGCCTGGTCGAATCCCGAAAAGGCAGCGGGTTTGTGGTCCTTGACGCCAACCCGCTTGACAAGTCGGAGCGTATGGAACGTGGTGCTGCCATTATGGCCAGCGCGCTGAAAGAAGTCATTGGTCTTGGTCTCGATGAAAGCGAACTGGAATATATTTTCGAGGAGCAAATCAATCTTCTTGATTCGGAAGACGAGCAGTTCAAGATTGTCATCGCTACGCCATTTCGCGAACTCGGACAGGCCTGTGCGCTTCATGTATCCAATACCTTTCAAAAAGACTGCTCATCCTGCTCTCTCGACGAGATTGAAAAGCATGCGGACGCTGATTTTTTACTCGTACCATTCAAAAACGTGAAACAGGTTTTGTCCGGAAATCCCAGTTCGGACGTGATTGCGGTCGGATACGAAATAAACGAGGAAGCTCTCGCTGCCATCTCCAGGCTGCTGGAGCATGAGACGCTGGGACTCGTCACCCGCTATTCGGATGCGGTAGCACCCCTACTCTCAGATCTGAGGGACATTACCAGTTTTTCGGGCCAGGTACTCGCCGTTTCGGCCGAAGAGGGCGATGCATACCTTTCTTCGCTCATCAGACAGAGTGAACTGTTTGTCTACACCAGCGGGGCAGAGCGCGCCGTCAGACCCCTTTTGGATCGATCCCAGAAGCATGTCAAACTCACATTGAGCCTGGCACCGTCATCCATCGAGCGCATGCGAGGCATCATTCCCTGAATCCTCACCGCCATCTTCGGTCGACTCTTCTCCTGGATACTTGACCCTGACGTGGTAGATGCCCATCAGAACACCGAGAAACGATTCTTTGATCGTCTTCAGTTCGGAAAAGGTCAAATCGGCTTCATCGAGCTGACCATCCACTCTGCGAGCTTCAACAATTGAATCGATCAGCCCTTCCAGACGCTTGTGCGTCGGATTGTCCAGCGTTCGGCTGGCGGCTTCGATTCCGTCAGCGAGCATGAGAATAGACGTTTCTTTCGAATGCGGACTCGGTCCGGGATATCTGAATTCTGATTCCTGCACGGCAGCATCTCCTTCTTTGTGCTGTGTCAACGCTCGCTGATAGAAGTATTCGATCCGGGTCGTCCCGTGGTGCATCGGGATAAAGTCCTCGACTTCCTGAGGCAGCCGATACCGCCGAGCCATATCGATCCCTTCTTTCACGTGGCTTGCGATGATCAGCGCACTCATTCTCGGTTTCAATCCATCATGCGGATTGACTCCCCCTCGCTGGTTCTCTACGAAATACTCGGGCTTGACCATTTTCCCGATATCGTGGTAGAGCGCACCCACTCGTGTCAACAATGCGTTCGCACCTATCGAGGCGGCAGCCGTCTCGGCGAGATTGGCTACTTGCAGTACGTGATTGAATGTACCCTGCGCGTTCAGACTCAACTCCTTCAAAAGAGGCCTGTTGGTATCAGAGAGTTCCAGAAGTGTGAGATCTGTGGTCACCCCAAATGCTCGTTCGAAGATCCACAAAGCCGGATAGGCCAGAAGGAGCAGCACGGCGTTGATCGCCGCAAAGATGGCCAGATCCTGAAAACGATCCAGCGGAGTGTTCTGCACAAGAAGGTTGGCGAACAGCACGACCATGTATCCTGAAAACACGACACTGGCACTCAAGAAGAACTGACTTCTGTTTCGGATATCACGAACACTGAAAATGCCGAGAGTACTGGCGAAAACCGTTGCAAACGTGAAAGGAAAATCGTAGTTCAGCAAATGGCTCCCGATCAGCGCCATCGTCAAGGCTCCGAAAAAGGCCACTCTGGAATCGAAAATGACAGTCAGAAGAATGGCAACGATCGCAACGGGCACCACATACATGTCCAGTAGCGCCGCTCGTAATGCTACACCGTAAACTGCGATCACCGCGAGAAACAGCAGGCTGATCAACAGTATCATCCTGTTATCTTCATATATGGGCCGGCGGAGCAAGAACAAGTACAGGAAGAAGATCAAGAATGAGGCAAGTGTGAGTATGAATTGCCCCGACAAGGTCTTCCAGGGAACAGTGTTTCCGGCTTGCTGATTCAGCTCGTGCTCAAGAGATGTCAGCTTGCGATGAATCTCCTCGGTGATACGATCCCCTTGTCGTACGATCACTTCATTGTGGCGTACCAGATTGGCCGATGGCAGAATGGCGCTTTCTCTGGCTTCCCAGCGCAATTCAGTGTCGACCGCATCATACATCAGATTCGGCTCAAGAAAATACTGGAACAGTTTCGACGAGAGGCCAAACCTGACTGCATCATTGGTCCACCGAAGCGCCAACTGGTCATTTCCCCGCTGGTAGGCCTCAGTCAATCCATATATCGTAGGGGAAGCGACAACGACTTCTTCGAACGACTCGGTATTTCGTAGGACAACACTGTCGGCATGGACCTCAGCCTTGTCAACATCCAATATTCCAACAGAAATCAGTCCGCTGGCCGTCATCAGTGCGATCGAAGCCGTTTCACGATCCAAGCGGTCTCCCACTACCCTCTGTCTGGAATTTGTAGCCAGGCCAGCAACTGAACTTTCATAAGACGACACTATTTCATCCCACTCAATGGAATTGAATCGGACCTCCAAACTATCTCTGGCTGATTCAAATGCGATTGAATCGACCAGTGCTTCGTCAATTCGGCCACGCGTGGAATTGATTTGATACCGTCCATAGTGTCCAAGAATCCGGTCCATGGTCTCTTCGAATTCTTGCCATCTCGCCTGAATTTGATCTTCAGCCTCAGCGTCCCTGACAAAAAACGGAGGTGTGGTAGAGCGAATCAACAGTCGTTCCTGTTCCAACTCCTCCTGCGGTTTCTGGATCGCAAAGCTGAACGGTGCATGCAAGTTGGCCTGACGCCAGATATCGTCCACCTCTACAGTGGTCTCCCAGACCTGCCCTCTCGGAAAAACAAACATCGTCGCAGTTACTACGACGAGAATCATCAGATACTTGACGGCAGAATGTTTTCGCTGTCTCGATCGAAGCAGGTGGAAATCCCCTGACTCAAGAGTATCTCCCACAGGTCTCACCTGCCTCTTCAAAAACGGTATTCTATCCAGAAATGACATGGGCCTACCTATGCCGTAGTGCCAGCAAGGATCCTACCGAACATGTAATGAACGCACCTATCGCGGTGTACCATGGCCACGCAATCGCAGTCAGGCCTCGTTCGGCTACGATTTCTGTTGAAGGACTGACCATGAATACCCAACTGCCGTCAGGTGTGAGCCACAATCCGAAAATGATCAATATCATCGTTACCAGTCCGATCACGAAGGCGATCAGGGCATCCATCTCCCTGACACGCTTAAACCACAATCCAAGGAAAAACGCACCGAGAAGTGATCCGTATGTAAAAGAAGCGATCGAAAGTCCGAGTTCCACAACCGGATTCTGTCGGTCTTCGAATAGGGTTGCGAAAAAGACGAAAACCAGGGCCCAGCCGAGGGTCAAGACACGCGAGAGTTTGAGAGCTGCTGCGTCTGTCATACCAGAGAGCCGATCCCCCATCAGGTCGTTGAGGGAAGAGCTCGCAAGAGCGTTGAGAGAGGAAGACAGTGTGCTCATCGCCGCTGCCAGAATCCCAGCCAGTACGAGTCCCGCAATCCCGATGGGAAGATTTTCAATGATGTACTTTGGAAATACCTCGTCCAGGCGTCCGAGTCCAATAGACGCGGCGTCGGCGCCACCATAAAATGCCCAAAGCAGGGCACCTACCAAGAGAAATATGGCAAATTGCCCCATCACAAAGAAGGCACTTCCAATGATTGCCTTTCTGGCATCATGAAGAGTTTTACAGGAGAGTAGTCTCTGAACGATCAGTTGATCTGTCCCATGAGAAGCCATGGAAAAAATTCCACCGCCGATAACGGCCGTGATCAGCACATATGGGCGTGTCAAAACGGATTGGAGTCCAGAACTCAAGTCAAATACCTGAAGCTTGCCCGCTTGCGATAACAATTGGAAATATCCCACGTCAAGAGCGGATAGCAGCAATCCGACAGTCAGAAGCGCGCCCAAAACGTATACGATCATCTGGACCACATCCATCCATACTACAGCCTTAAATCCTCCGACGTAGGTATAAAGCGCGGTCAGGAGTCCGATCACGAGAATGATTGCGGGATATCCGATATCGTATCCTGAGGACGCCGCGATAATCTTGATGGGAATTGCCGTGGCAAACAGTCGAACTCCATCCGCAAGAAGTCGCGTGACTAAAAAGGTCAGCGAAGACAGTTTCTGAAGGCGCGTGCCGAATCGTTCTCCCAAGAACGCGTAGGCTGTCTGCATTTCACCCTTCATGTATCTCGGCAGAAAGAAGACAGCTACGGCCGTTCGGCCAGCCAGATACCCCAGTGTGAGCTGGAAGAATGTGAGACTGCCACCATATGCCACCGCCGGGACTCCAATCACTGTCAGGGTACTCGTCTCTGTGGCCACAATAGAGAAGCAGATCGCCCACCACGGCAATTCCTTACTTCCCAGGAAATAGTCACTGGCGGAGCTCTGTTTACCCGCTGCACGAATACCAAATACTACCACGGCCACGAGATAGACGACAATTACCAGATAATCGACGGGATGCAGCATCGCTTAGTTCTGTCCTCCAAGAGCTTTTAGGGAGTCTTGATCCAGGATCTGGATATTCAATTCTGCTGCCCTGGTCGCTTTCGATCCTGGATTCTCTCCCAAAACCACATAGGACGTTTTAGAACTCACGCTGGAGGACACTTTCCCCCCTCGTCGCTTGATGTATTCCTGGACTTCTTTGCGGCCCATGGTAGGTAAGGTACCGGTTACGACAAATGTCATTCCTTCAAACGCAGCATTGTCGCCTTCCGAGGGCTTCTCGTCTTCTCGCCGGCTCAGCGACATCCCGGATTCCTTCAGTGCTGCGATCAGTTCTCGATTTGAATCAAGTGAGAACCAGTCCACCAGGCTCGACGCGATGACGGTCCCTACACCATCTACTTCCAAAAACGCTTGTTCATCAGATTCCACCATGGAATCGATATCCGGAAAACACCCGACAAGGAGCTCAGCCGTCGTCCGGCCTACGTGCCTGATGCCAAGCGCGAACAGAAGACGGGAGAGCCGCTGGCCTTTGCTTGATTCAATACCGGACAGAAGAGAGTCTGCCTTTTTTTCCGCGAAACCCTCGAGCTCGAGCAGATTGACCCTTTTGAGGGCGAAAATGTCCTGCAATTTTGAAATGAGACCTGCCTCCACCAACTGAATCGCCAGCTTCGTCCCGAAACCGTCAATGTCCATTGCATCTCGCGAGGCGAAGTGTTCGACCAATCTGATGAATTGCTCCGGACAAGTCGATGAAACACAATAGTGATCCGCTTCGCCCTCAAGGCGCTCCAACTCGGAAGAGCAGGCAGGACAGGTATGTGGCATTTCCCATTCAACCTCCTCACCTGTTCTAGCTGAAGGTACCGCAGACACAACGGCAGGGATCACATCACCCGCACGCTTGACAACAACAGTATCACCAATTCGAATATCACGATCGAGTATGTAGTCCGCGTTGTGGAGCGTGGCCTGAGATACGGTGACCCCTCCGATCAGCACCGGTTCGAGTACTGCCTCGGGAGTAATCATTCCAGTTCTCCCGACGTTGATGACAATGTCATTGAGCCGCGTCGTCGATTCTCGCGCCGGAAACTTGAATGCTATGGCCCATCGAGGCGCATTCGATACGTTTCCGAGACGGCGCTGAAGGTCAAAATAATCCACCTTCACAACCACTCCGTCAATCTCATAGTCGAGTGAGTCTCTCCTCAACGCCCAACTCTCACAATAGTCGACAACATCTTCGATGGAAGTGAATCGTCGGGCTTCGACGTTGACATCAAACGCCCAATCACTCAGCGTTTTGAGTGTTTCGTGCTGCGAGGCTCCTACCGGCGCAGACGATGGTCCGGTTGAGTAGGCGTAGAAGGCCAGATCCCTGGAGGCGGTAACCGAGGAATCCAGCATGCGAAGAGAACCAGCTGCCGCGTTGCGGGGATTGGCAAACGTTTTCTGATCTTTTTCCCGAAGCGAATCGTTGAGCCTTTCAAACGCTGTTTTGGGAAAGTAGACTTCACCCCGTATTTCGACAGTTTCTGGGTACTCTACTCCACCGCTGGAAAGCCGAAGAGGAACTGTCCGGATCGTACGAGCATTTTGGGAAATCAGCTCCCCAACCCTTCCGTCGCCTCTCGTGGCAGCTCTCGTGAGGAGACCATTCTGGTAAGTTAACGCGACAGCAAGACCGTCAATTTTCAGCTCAGCTGTGAGCGGTAATTCTTCCCCATCATCGGCCTCCAGTCGTTTGCGACACCGCTCATACCAGGCCTTTAACTCTTCACCGTTAAACGCATTTCCAAGCGAAAGCATCGCTTCAGGGTGAGTCACTTTCTCAAAACCATCCCTTGGCTGTGCTCCCACTCGATGTGTCGGACTGTCCAGGCGCAACAACTCAGGATGATCCGTTTCGAGATCTTTTAGCCAGCCAAGCAATTCGTCGTATTCACCGTCGGAAATGAGTGGCTCGGCATCGCGGTAATACAGGAGTCCATGTTCTCGCAGGACGGAAATGAGATCTTCTACCAGATCTTCCACATCGGGGTGTTCACCACCATTCCTGAGAAGAGACTGCAGCCCTCTGGTGCGCTCAAGAAGTGTCATCTACGCGCACTGATTCTTTGAGGAGATATCCCTGAATCGGTCAATGAATCAAGCCAGGCTTGCGTGGTAAGTCTCGTAATGTCTATGGGTTGCGAATCATTGAACCACTCCGGCGGCGCCAGAAATCCATCAACCAGAATCCTTGTGTTTTCAACTTCGCGCTCTATTCGAAGGCGATCGGTCACTTGGAATACCAGCGTATCCTGATACTCGACCCAGTACGGTTTTCTGAGATCCCGATCCAATGTCACGCGAATTGGATCAAGAGCTTCCATAGATGCGATGATTTCGACGGCGAAAGTATCTGGAAGCACGATCGGATCGGGCATTACCACTGCTGGCACTGCCGATGAATCAGCAGCTACGGACTCCAATTCCTCGTCATCACTGAGAGATAATACCCAGGATAGGGCAAACCAGATCAGGGCTATCAATGCGATACCAACGACAGCGAGAATGAGCGTTCCACTCATATTGGGCAGAAGTACGCTTTCTCTGGAGGTACGAAGGCCGTCTCCAAGCTTGCTGAATTTGGTGGTGACCATCTTGAAAGGCGGCAACACCCCCGGCGATGAAACAGGCTCTTCTTCCGGCTCTGGACCAGAATCGGGCAGGGATTCAACTTCAGAATCTGCAGACGGGATATCTTTGTCTGATTCTTGAGCCGGCGTTTGGGGCTGGTCCGCTTTTT
>CAZEHJ010000009.1:13455-19883 GCA_964512485.1 uncultured Rhodothermales bacterium
TGTTTCTGCTCGGTCGAGACCTCTTCGTCAAGCAGCTTCTCTCCCAGATAGATACTGGCCAGAGATCCTACATAATGGCCGCTCAACACCTCATCGAGGGCGGCCACCATGTCCTTCAAGGAGATTCCCAATACGGGCGCATACGAGGAATAGAGCGAGCGCAGATACACCCTGTTGAACGCAGGGTGGTCGATCAGTGCAGTTTCCTCGAGCTGATCAATTACGTCTTCAGCCAGGCGAGTGACATCTAGCACTTCTTTGAGATCTACTCCGCGCTTTCGACGAATGGAGTGAAGATCCCGTGCCAGTCTCCGGCCGGCAGCAAGCTGGGACTCCCGATCTGCCATGGATTGGATGTTATGGTTCAGGCAGTTGGATTGAGAGTTTAAAGGTACGCGAAAGGTGAGCAAAATAAAACGAGCGCGGCCGCAATCGCGGCCGCGCTCATATACAATCAATCCGGACCAGATGCTATTCTAGTCGTCGCTTCCTTCTTCTTCCTGACTTCCTCTCAGCCGATTCATTGCTTTAACCGCAAGGAATATGGCCCAGGCCACGATCAGGAAGTCCAGAACTGTCTGGATGAAATTGCCATAGGTAATGGCTACGGCTTCGGAATCGGCTGTAGCCTCTGAAATCACATAGGCGAGATCTGTGAAATTAACTCCGCCAAGAAGCATTCCGACCACTGGCATGATAAGGTCACCAACAAATGAGGTCACTACCGAACCAAATGCAGCACCTATAACAATGCCGACGGCCATATCCACTGCGTTTCCCTTGACGGCAAACTCTTTGAATTCACTCATCATACTCATGCGCGCACCTCAAAATATATTTTTACGATAGTGCAGTGAAACGCAGGAAAGCGCCTTCCTCGATTCACTTCGAAGACTGAAGTACGATAACAATACACCTGAAATGCAAGCGTCTTGGTCCCGAGTCCGCTCTAGTGATATCAGAAGCGGAATCGAATACCGCCTACTGCCACGATGTAATCCAGTTCAAGGTCGATTTCGACTGCGCCCAGATTTCCCACTGTGGCCGTGTCGTAATTGACATTATTGTACTCAGCCTGAAGGTACAAGGCCATGCTGTTGGAAAGAGCGTAATCAAATCCCAATCCCGCCATACCAGCGACGCCTGATGCTTCAACATTCAAACCGAATGCCGTTGCGTCAAACCATGCTCCTCCTCCCCCAAGCACGATGAACGGTCGAAAGGAGGAGCGGCTTGAAGTTATGTAGAGTCTGCCGAAAACACCTGCCAGGAGGTTTTTAGAATTGTCAGGCGATCCGTCGACCGGAATAATACCATACGATCCGAAGGCGCCGAGCGTTACTCGTCGATTAATGGCATAAGCCAGCGAAGTATTGATGCCAACTCCGGATTTGGTCGTGCCTTCTTCCCGCACGGTCATGGAGCCACCACCCAATCCGATTTCAAATCGCTGATCCCAGAACGACCTCTCGGAGTCGTAATCGCCACCAAACCTGTTCTGTCTGGCAACATCCGTCGGCTGAGGTGTGCGACGTCCCGCATCTGAAAACGTCACGCGACTGATTGAATTCATGCATTCGACCAGGGTAACAGCGTCTTCCCGCACAGGCGCAACAACATCACAGCCTGCCGTCCTGATGGTGTAATACCCTGTCTGCATACCGGTAATTTCCATCGGCGTATTGAACTGTCGCTGCTCGCCGTCAATAAACACCGCGCGGTCTGCGGGTACGCTTATAATTTTCAGATCCCCGGTTCGCGCCGAGAGCCCCTCTCCAGGATTGAATGGCAGCTGTCGTTCCCGTGGACGAGCGGTAAATATGCTGATATTGACTTCAGTGATCTTGTCGGCTTCAATTCTAGCCGTTTTTACGAGGTCTTCGAATCCAGCTTTCTTCGCAGTAATCGTGTAGGATCCGGGCTTCAACCCAAATTCAACTGGTTTTGCTGGAGATGCCAGCACGGAGCCTCTGCTCTCGACCGTAATCTCGATCCCTTCCTCAAATACGTGAACCTGCAAAAACCCGCTCTGCGAAAACGCAGGCGTGGCCAAGCATATCAAAAGGGCAAATAGTGATAAACGCATGGTAGTAGACCGTTATTTGCCATAAGAGAACGAATAAAAACTCTTTGTTGGCTATTGGAAAGCCGTTTTTCGCCCTTTTCAGGTCAAAATCTGGTTTTTAACTCTAGCTGGCTACGCCTGGAAGAAGTTTTCCGCCATGGATCGATCAAAACGGGCGTTTTCAGGTGAATGTCGCGATAGATCTTAAGTATGTCCCATACCTTTGTATGTAGGGCATAGTCCCACTCCTGAAGACCGTTTTACCGTCCTACCACTCCACCACATCGAACAGATTGCTGAAGTCATCTGTCCAGACAATAGGATTCAGCTCGTGGTCCCATTCATCCATCTGGTCCTGAATCAACTCGTCGTTCAGGAATGCTTCGTTGTCTGTAATCACAACCCAGCTGCTACCGCTCATATAGAAATGTGAATCACCATCATCGTCGATGTTGAAAATTTCTTTTCCCGCGTGAGAAGCCATTTGACGTACCACATCTGAAAGGTCGATGTGGAGATTGCTGATGTGAATTACCAGAATACCGTCTTCATTGAGGTGTTTCCAATACAGATCTGACGCCTCCTGAGTCAGCAGGTGTACAGGGATGGCGTCGCCGCTGAAAGCATCCACAATAATTACGTCGTAGTTCTGTGAGCCGCCTTCATCGTATTCACTCTGCATCACACGTCGACCGTCGCCAATCGCGACATCGACTGCGGCCTTACTCTTTGATAGATAGGTGAAGTACTCGTTGGCTATTACTTCCACATCCGCGCTGATTTCGTAGAACCTGAATGTGTCAAGAGGTCTGCCATACGCAGCGATTGTTCCGACTCCCAATCCGATTGCTCCCACCTTGATCGAGCCTGTAGGATGGTTGTGATCCCTCCGGACCGGATGGTGATCCAGGGCCAAGCCGGCGCCCGTTTCCGGGCCATAATAAGAGGTAGGAATCCGCTCAAGTGTATTATGAACGAGCTGCTTACCATGGCCAATTCTACCGTGCCTCAGCTTTCTGATGTGATCCCTGGTCCCCGCGTCTTCTTCGTATACGTGCAGCATTCCGTAAAAACTGCGGGTATTCAGAATAGTCTCTTCGAGTCGGTCGGCAATGTGCAGCCCAAGAAACAAGATGAGTACGGCAACGCCGCCATACCCGGCAGTCAGTCCCATCTTCTTGAATAGAACATTCCCGGTGGTTTCTTCACGGCCGATCGACCACAAAATGATCAACGATATGACTACCAGGAGTCCGTGTAATTCCCAATACCCGTTGAAGATCAGCGGTGCCACAAGATTGACAAAAACACCCCCCACGGCTCCTCCCAACGCGACATAAACGTAGAACATCGTCAGATCCTTCGCATCACTGCGCCGGCGAACCAATTCACCGTGACAAATCATACAGCACCCGAACAGGGCACCACAATAAATCATTATCTGGTAGGCCAGAGACATTTCACCACTTCCATAATCCTCGCTCAGCAGATACACCAACAGGCCAACGCTCAGGATGAAAAAAGGGACCCAGATTGTGCGCTGATACCACGCATCCCTTTCGAAGCTGATGATGAATGTTATCAGGTAAAGGCTCAGGGGTATGACCCACAGAAACGGGACAACGGAGACATCGAGACTCATCTGGTTGGTTATCGCTATTAGAGCGATCGAGCCACAGGCTGCTAATAGAATCCACATCAACTTGTCACCGATATCAGATTTCCGAACCGGCTCAATTGTCATTTCAGGAGATGATTCCACAATCACGCTTCCAGTAGTTTCCTCGCGATTCAATCTGAATACGAACCAGGCACACCAGACAACCATGCCCATATACCCGAAGTAGGCGAACGACCAGATCAGAGTCTGAGAAAGAAGCCCCAGCGTGCGTTCCACCCAGAACGGATAAGACAACAAGGCAAGCAGTGACCCTACATTGGAAAGCGCATACAATCTAAATGGGGAGGTGCCGGGATTTACCTGAGCAAACCAGTGCTGCAGCAGTGGTGCCGAAGCAGAAAGTAGAACGAACGGTATTCCGACGGACAGTGCGAGGACAGCCAAAATCTGCAGCGTGACCGGCGTATTTTGAGAAAGTTCTGGCAAGGAAGGCGTGATCGGCAGAGCCAGAAGAGAAAGAGCCAATAGAATGCAATGCACCACCACCTGCTGTTTTCGATTCAGGTGGAGTGCCAGTCCATGGGCATACGCGTAGCCAGCCAAGAGCCCCAGCTGGAAGAAAAGCATACATACCGTCCAAACACCGGCAGATCCACCATACCACGGCAGGATGAATCGAGCAATTACAGGTTGAACCTGAAATACAAGAAATGCACTCGTGAAGATCGCTACGGCAAATGGGAGTTTGCGCTGCCAGGAGGATCTTCCTTCACTTGCGATTTGCATGCCTGTCTGGAATTAATGAGAGCGTATCCCTTCATTCATCGGCGAGAATAGGCGGCTCTATAGCCGTTCAGTCTCCTTTTTCGGGCGCAAGAAATCACACACGACCGCTATCTACGGTACCAACTCATCTGCGCACCTGCGGGTGCATTTGAGGCCATGTGATCTGCCGCGATCCGCACGAACTCCTTCGTTGTCATGTCCTCACCAGGATTGTTTGGAGAGTAACCCGTCCAGCAATGTGGCTTGCGCCTGCCGTATTGAATTTCCGTCTCGATGCGCGGTTGCGCCTCCTTGTTGAGAAACTCATCCAGCAGATACACTGCGTTATCCAGGTAATAAGAATCCATGTCTCCGGTTGCGATGTGCAGCTTACCATCCAACTTGTGGGAAATCGTCTCCCAATTGGCCTGAAGATGATGATTGATATCGAAATTGGCGCGCCAGAACTCCGCTGTTTCAGCGTTCACATCTCCGGACACAGGATCCCAAATCGGCTGCGGATAGCCATCCCGCCCAGCCGGCCCGAAAACAGCCTCCCATATTGCCCACTGCCCTCCGGATCGGGTGCTTGACCCCGTGGCCAGCTCAAGGTGGTTTTCCTGTCTCACGGTTGATCGAACGTTACCGTCGAAACTGCGAGCATTTGGCCGCTCGATATTGTGCCACTCATTCTTTGTGAAATAGGCATTTTCATCCTCGTAGATGTTCACGATCTGGTAATAATTGAAATCAACGGGATCCGGACACCAGCCCCATGAACCACCCCAGAAGTCGGGTTGGTACACTTGCATGGCAACTGCTTCCCACCCACCTGTGGATCCACCCGCAACGATACGCGCCCAAGACTCGGGTATGATGCGGAACTGAGATTCCAGATGTGGGACCAATTCCTGCGTAATGGCATCCCCATATGGTCCCAGATTCTCAGAATTGACCGAGTATGAGGTATCGTAATATGGATTGGCGTCCCTGAACGTCACGGCGACCATTTTGGGAGACTCGTTTGACCTCCAATATGCAGACAGGCCAGCCCCTCGGCCTCTTCCCTCGCCTTCATCCGAATATCCCAGCGGTGATCGACCACCTGGGAAGTGGCCCTGCATGTACATGACCGGATAACTTTGGCTCGAACTCTCGTATCCATCAGGTAGCAGGACGTTGGCACCGATGTACATATCTCTTCCCCAAAAGTCGGACAACAGCGTGCTGCGAATCTTTACAAACTTGACTCGATCCGTGTCGTGTGGATTTCCCTGTTGAAGGCTTCCCCCTTCTGGTATTGGATTGGTCGGACGAACGATGTCATGAACTTCCAGGCTGTAGCGACGTCCTGCTGCCGGATCAATTTGCATTTTCACAACCGTACTCACTGCGTTGCCAGGTGCCCTCCATTGGTTCTGTCCGGCGCCTGAATTCAAATGCATGGACACGGAGTGACCATCGGACCGGTTGAATTCGGTGTAGACGCTGAGAACGGCTTGTGCGTAGTAGGTACCAGCAGGTAATTCTGACAGTGATTCGAATGGATACCCTCGTACGTCGGCATCGCTTGCTTTGAGAACCACAAAATCACCGGCTTCAAGCCCTTCCACATCGATGCCCCAGAACGGAACACCATTAACACCTGTCTGAAGTCGGGGCTCGCGCTCGTCCTCCCTTGATATGACAACAAACATCCTTCCATGAATCGGAGTGTCCATTCCAAGCGAATCAATCGCGGCGACTACATCTTCCGAAATCCTTACCTGGAAGCTGAAATCATCGACTGAAGAGTCCTGGCAACCGGCCAGAAAAAGAATTGAGCACAGGAGGAGCGATGCAGATAATCGTGGCATGGCGTGACCCTTTGATAACCGAAAGATGAACCAAGGTATGCCCTGCACGAGATGCACGCCATCTTCTTCTCAAAAAGACAAAAGGCTCTTCCGGATGTACCAGAAGAGCCCTCGCTAGTCG
>CAZEHJ010000009.1:19983-69093 GCA_964512485.1 uncultured Rhodothermales bacterium
GCGGGATTTCGCTGTCGCGTAATCCTCGCCCCTTCAGCGGACACTTCACATCCTCGTTTGTCGGGACGGCGGGATTTGAACCCACGACCCCTCGCCCCCCAGGCGAGTGCGCTACCGGGCTGCGCCACGTCCCGTATTGATCGGATGCCCTAGAATAACTCAAGCGCGAATGGGTTCCATCAAGTGAGTCCGATTTCATTGACATGAAGATAAAATAGTGGTGGGCCGCGCATGCGCGGCCCACCACCTCCTCGACGATCAAATTTTCAGCGATCTACATGGTCCAAATAGCACGGAAGTAAGACATACCACCGTGATATCCGATCGGTGTACGACGCGGATAAGGCATACCCTGCGAGAGTCGCGTATCGATTTTAGTCGGATACGTGTTCAGGATGTTATTCGCACCACCGACGAGAGTGAGATTGTCATTCACTTCGTAGCTCAACTCGAGATCAAGCAGTCCAGCCGGGTCGACTTCTTCACGATCTCCTCGCTCGTCGATCGTCCCGCTGTAATAGTTGGCTCTCAATGAAGCAGACAACTTGCCAAAATCGTGCACAACGGACGCGCTGAGCCTTGTTTTGGGCAAATTATTTTCGATGTTGAAAATGACGCCATCAGAAACCGGAAGCTGGCCGCCAACGGCTTTTTGATCCGTCACTTCGGTCTCATTGTAGTTGAGAGCCAAGCTCACATCTGTATTCAGACTGCCATTCCAGACTGCTACCACATCAACTCCCATGGTAGATGTCGACAGGGAATTGGTATAGAACGCCAGCTCTGAGAAGTTCGGATCTCCCGAAACAGCGAGGCTTCGGGATTTGATGATGCGATCATCAACGTCAATCTGATAGGCATCGACAGTGATACTCAAATACTGAGAAGCACGGGCTGCCAGGCCAACGCTGATGTTGACAGCATCTTCCGGTGTGAGTGCCTTTCCACCCAGAGCGACTGCCAATGGATGTGTCGGTGCTACCGTTCCTTCCTGAACCTGTTGTCCAGTTACGCCATCGAAAGATGTCGTGATGACTGTCACATTCGCCTGCCCCGGAGTTGGTGCTCTGAAACCAGTTGAATAAGCACCGCGCAATGTGATGCGGCTGTTCAGGTTATAGCGAGCAGCCAATTTTCCGTTGGTTGTCGTGCCGAACTCGGAAAAGTCCTCGTAACGAACGGCGGCGGCGAGAAGGAAATCTTCGTTGACGTCGTATTCGGCATCAACGTAGGCAGCGTAGTTACTTCCTGAAAACTCACCGGCGATAGCAGGACTCGTTCCGGCGAACCCATTGGAGGCCGTTCCCGGCGAGCCATAATTGCTACCCGTGTTCGGGTCGATCAGTTGACCTACCTGCTCCCATGGCCCTGCTTTCCAGGACTGTTCGTCGCCGGCAAACATCGTATATGATTCCTCGCGATACTCGAGGCCACCAGCGAGGTTGATGTCTTCCCTCAACGGATAAGAGAAATCAGCGTTGAAGTTCAGATCTTCCTGCTTCAAGTCGCCCGGATTGAAATCGCGCTGGGAACCCAATCCCCAAGAAGCATTCAGCGAACCATTCAGTTCATACTCCATGAGATTGGAACCGTACGTTCCACTGATGTCGTACGCCATCCCATTGCTTAACTCACCCTTTACGCCACCGACAAAACTGATGTCCTGCTGGCGTCCTTTCAGATTCGGAGTAAATCCGGCGGGAAGTGAATCACACCAGCAAATATTGCCTTGTGATGGATCACTTGGATTGGATGGCATCTGCTCGAGAGCGCCCGAGCGTCCGGGAGCACGATAAAAGAAGCTATAGGCTCCATACGTGTCGGCGAAATTACCAAATGCGTACAGGCTCGTGGTTTCATTCAGTTCGAGTCCTGCGTTGAATACTGATCGGAACCCACTGCTTTCAGGACGTCCCCAGTTCATTGCCGGATTCCTTGCACCCGGCACGCCAATAGCATCGGCGTGCTGAACACCTCGAGACAGCTCTGAATTGAATGAGTACTCTCCACTGACGTTCAAAAAGCCATTTTCAGTCAGCGGAAGGCCGGCATTTGCGGCGACCTTGTAATCTGTTTCACCTTCGTACCACTGACCCAATTGAGTCTGGATCTCAACTCCTTCATTGGCATCTCTCAAGAGGAAGTTGATAACACCGGCAATGGCATCTGAACCATACTGGGCTGCAGCTCCGTCACGCAGAACTTCAACACTTTTCAGTCCGATGGAAGGAATCATTCCGATATCGGCCGCATGTGCGCCAACATTCATGGCTGCGCCGAAGTGGGCGATTAGTGCACTGCGATGGCGCCGCTTCGAATTCATCAGAATGAGAACGTCATCTGGCGGAAGACCACGGAGAGACGTCGGACGAACAAATGCCGATCCATCACCCGTGAGAGGTGTTGCTGAAAAGGATGGAACAAGATTTTTGAGGGTTTCAGTCATGTCGCCGTTTCCCTGCTTTTCGAGCGCCGCTGTATCCAGCTTGTCAATTGGTGTTGCAGACTGCATTGCGGATCGACCCTGCGTACGAGTCCCTGTCACGACCACTGCGTCGAGCAGCAATTCGTCGGTGGACATGTTGAAATCAACAGTAACGGTTTGGCCAGCCACGACCGTAACCGCTTTCGTCTGAGTTGAAAAACCCAGAAAACGGGCTTCGATCGTATGACTTCCAGCGGCGACGGATCCAATTGAATAGTTTCCGTCGATATCTGTTGAAGAACCAAGCATTGTGCCCGATACAACAACGTTAGCACCTGGAAGAGCTGCACCGCTCGGATCTGTAACCGTTCCCGAAACGGTACCGTTTTGACCAGACGCAAGGAGTGGCAAGCTTAGCAGCGAAATGAACACTGTAAAGTGCTTGAAGCTCATGATTCACCTCTTATAAATGTAGATTGGTGAATCAAATGTAATCGGATGCATGTGGATTAGCCAGAAAACGATATCCACAGGCCCGGCTCAGCCAGAAATGCGATCCAGCATTTTTTCCAAAAATCCCTTTATCTCTTTCAATTCGGCTACTTCTTCGCTGGCTCCCGAACCTTGCCTTTTACCCTTTTTCAGGGCCTGACGAGCGCCATCGATCGTGAACTTCTCATCCCTCAAGAGGTGGCGAATACGAAACACTGTATCGATATCGTCCTTGGTATACACTCTTTTGCCAGCCCGATTCTTGCGAGGCCTCAGCCCCTCGAATTCTGTTTCCCAATACCGCAAAACGTGCGCTTCTTCATCAACGAGATTAGCCACCTCGCCAATGGTGTAGTACAACTTGGTGATTCCACTGTCGAGCATTGTCATGGGACAAGAGAGTTTGACTACAAAATGATCATCAAGAAATGGCCAAGGTACAAAAACGCATCGGCGTTTGTCCATCCGGAAGAGTAGCTTGGACCCAACCTTTTACAGCGCATGAACCGATCGACCTTTCAGCGATTTCGCAGCGAGCTAGAGCTGCTATCCGTGGTCCTCTTCTGGGGCCTCAATTTTGTCGTGATCAAGATTGTTCTTGAAGTGATGCATCCTCACGTTATGAACATCTTCAGGTTGCTGTCAGCCGCGCTACTTCTGGGACTCATCTATCATCGCAGGGTTGGCGGTTCTATGAAGGCATTCTGGGCTCCGCTGCGCTCAGACCCGGTTGCCTTTATTGTGTTATCCATTATTGGGTGGGTCATTTACCAAATTGCATTTATTACCGGCCTCTATTACACCACTGCCGGTAACGGCGCCATGATCATGGCCAGCGCGCCAATCTGGACGGCCGTCCTTGCCCTCATCATCGGAACAGAACGACTGTCATTGTTCGCCTGGCTGGGAATGCTCGTATCGATCGGGGGCACCGCCGTTATAGTTGCTTTTGGAAGCGCAGAGGTGGATCTATCTTCTGACCTTCTGCTCGGAAATGCCATTGTATTGTTTGCCGCCATGCTCTGGGGCTCATATACCGCTCTGACCCGACCTCTGGTGGACAAACACTCCCCTATTTCTGTCACAGTGTTGGCCCTCCTGATCGCTCTCCCACCTATGGCACTGTTGGCCATCCCGTACTGGGATCTGGTAGACTGGGTGTTGATCACTCCTCTTTACTGGCTGGCCATCTTTTTCTCGGGAGCTCTTTCGACCGGTGTCGCTATTGTCTTCTGGAACGCCGCTGTCAAGACACTCGGAGCGTCACACACTGCAGCATTTGGTAATCTGGTGCCGCTGATCGCACTCGTTAGTAGCTTTTTCATTCTTGGCGATGCGATACTTCCCGTACAGATCGCTGGTGGTACACTCATTATCGGCGGCCTCGTCGTAATGCGCTGGGCCCGAAGAAGGCGAACCGATCAAAGCCCAGAGCATTCATAGAGGCGACTTCCAAACCCAATATGCCAAGCGTGAACAACTCAGGTCGGAAAAGGCTCACAACGATCCAAAAGGCTCTTGCCCTCGGCTTGGTGTCCCTCTTTGCCTGCGTGAGCGCCAGAGCTCAAACTCCCCTCTCTTTCGCTCCATGGGAGTTCTCGGTGAATGGAAATCACCTCGATGGTTCGGATTCGAACTGGATAGTGCTGCAGGGCCAGAGAGGAGTACCTCTTCCTTCTCTTCTGCCTCAGGTGTCACCAGACTCGAAGATTGAAGTTATGCGTCTTGCTGTGGGTGCGCGGACCACTCCTGAAACAGACCCACGCTTTATTTATCGCGTCACGGCCCTGGAGTTGTTGCTGCATCGTTCGTTCTTCTCGGGAGGAACGAAACTGCTTGATATCAATCGAGCTGGCCTTCTCGAAATGGACACTGACTGGATTCAGATTGCGACGGGACCTGGAATGCATCGTCAGAATGACGAAATGGCCTTTTCGTTGAGGATACTCCTTGTAGGTGCCTACTCCACCTGGAAATACGGAAATCATTTGGATGCAACGTCCAGTTTCAACTCCACTCATTCTGGATTCAAATACGGACTGCAGGGGATGTTTTCGATTTCACCCGCACCACGGATTACACTTCTGGGCTCGTATCATTCGTTTGGATTGAGCAGCAGTAATGACACTGGAACGCACGGTGGCCGACTAGAGCTTAGATCTTCAGTAACCGAGCGATTCAGCGTTTCTGCGCTCGCGTTGAAGATGGATCTTGAGACAGTAGATCGGGATTCTGGTTTCACTTCGTACGGACTGTCGGTACGTATGAGTTCTTCGAACCCTGACCTTTAGATAGGAAGAGAGTCGGCGTTGAATTCCAGCCTGTTCTCTACTTTCTGGCGCATGTCCTCGAATGCAGGAGATCGATTGGAAAGATAGCTCCATGCCTCTGGAACGAGACGATAAACCGGCATATACAGGTCAGACGAGTCACGGGAAAGTTTTCCCGGAAGCTGAGCGTACCCGATCACGATGAACACGAGGCTCAAAACAACGGCTGCCTTGAGCGTTCCCGTCACGCCTCCCGCCAACCTGTCCATTCCGGACAGCTTGGCCTTTTCAAGAAGCGAGCTTGCTCCACGCGCAACAACGTTCACGGCGCCTTTAACGACAAGGAAAATCACGACAAAAGCCACCAATGGGCTCGTTTCCGGTGAAATTCCGAGGTGCATCTCAGCCAATCGAGCTCCAGACTCCATGAAAGAAGCCGACAACACGAATGCCAGAATCGTTCCACCAAGGGCCGCGACCTGCTTCAAAAAGCCGGTTCTCCAACCCCTCAGCAATCCGATCGCCAGAATCACCAGAATGAAAATGTCTAAAGTCGCCATGAGGCTTGTATCGGCCGGAGATCACAATTCTGAAAGCACTCCGCGCACGATTTGTTGTACCATTTTGCCATCGGCTTTGCCCTTGAGTTTTCCCATGGCGGCACCCATCACGCGGCCCATGTCTTTCATTCCCTCAGCCGCTGTTTCAGAAACAATAGTCTCAACCGCGCTACGGATTTCGTCTTCGGAAAGTTGCTTTGGCAGATAGCTCTCGATAACCGCAAGTTCTTCGACTTCAATCTGTTTCAAGTCGTCACGTCCGGCCGCTTCAAATTGCTCAATGGAATCGCGACGTTGTTTGGCCTGTTTTTGAATGACGGCAAGCGCTTCCGAATCAGGTATCTCAGCGGATCCACCCGATCTCATATCTATTTCCTTGGACATTATAGCCGCACGAAGCGAGCGAACGGTCCTCAATCGGACCGCATCTTTGGCCTTCATGGCCTCTTTCAAGTCTTTCTGAAGCTGGTCTTTAATCATTTCTGAACTGTCGAGATTTACCAGGGATTAATCATTTTCCGATCCGCGGTAGAACGATGATCCTCAGACGTGGTTCGGCTGCCAGAAAGAAGAGTCTGAGATTTTGGCCGTCGAACGAGCAACCGGCCGAGGATGTCAAAGCGCTAGACGCAGCGCAATTACTCCCACACCAGCTTGCATCACACCGAGCGCGACTCCTGAATAAACGTCGAGGCGCCTGATATCACTTTTCAAGGACGGATTGCCCGTCTCACTGAAATCGTCAAAGCGATTGTCCGCTTTGGTGCGGTAGCGGACCGAAAGAGCGCCACCGACAAAGGCGGCAGTGGCGGCCGTGTAGTTGATCCAACGCCTGCGCTTTCTCTCGATGACAAATCCGCCATCCGCAACAACCGCTGACGAAGAAACAGGTTTGAGCTCGATCAAAGAACGATTCCAGATTTCCTGACCGGGCTCGACAAATGCCGGCTCGTAACCTTCCAACATCACTTCTATTCTCTTAGCAAGTGGTTCGGGACGCTTCAATGTCGCCGGCGTCAATTCTGTCAGCACTCCATCACCAAGCGAAATACTTGCGCCAGGGGGTACCGATTCAATCCTGTAGTAGTAAGGAAAAGTCGCGACCACCTTAATGGATTCTCCCGTATCGGTCGAAAGATCAAAAGACATTGCCTGAATCGTCCATGCATCGCCCCCGTGTGGACTCACAACCAGAGTCGAGGCGTCGTGATTGACTGTGAATGCCCCTTTCGAGGCCAAACCCATCCACTCCCCATCCACAAAGACATTTGCAGAACCGACGTTTGTCTCTACCTCCACGACGCGCGTCTGCGCTTCTGCCGGTAATACCAACAACGCCAGGAGCATACAGGCAAGTGATGATCTAGTCATTGTCCTCGCCTCCTGCCGGTTTGTAATAGGTTACCCAACGTGGTTCGCTCAACACGATCAGCCCACCATCGGCAACGGCCATCGCGGATTTTATTCTTCCTTCTGTCTCCGTTTTCCACACAATATTTCCCGTGTCGGCTTCGAATCCGTAGAGTTCCTCTCCCAACGTACCAACAAACACATATCCTCCGGAAACAAGAGGCGCACTGGAAACGACATCCGGCAATTGAACGTCCCACCGAATGGCGCCAGTCGATGAATCAACTGAACGAAATCGGCCGTCAGTACCTCCAACAAAGACCGAAGTGCCATCCACGGCTGGAGGACCCATCCTCACCATCGTATTGTCCGCCACGATCGTCCACAACAGCTCTCCGGTCGTCGCGTCAATTTTCATCAGGTGACCCCTGGTCGTAGATACGAAGATATTCTCTCCTGAGGACGCAGGTGCGTTGTAGACCGGTGCTCCAAGGTCCAGAGACCACAGAATACTTTCAGTCGACAGATCGATCATATGGCCCATTCCCATATCTGTGGCCACAAACATCCGGTCTTCACCAACGAGCAGCGGCGATGCTTTCGCCGATTGATTCTCTCCCAGAGAAAGACTCCACTTTTGAGAACCGTCGGACTTCAGATGTGCTCTTACATTCCCTTCAACATCGACTCCCACCACGACGTCGTCAAATACCACAAGAGACGTGCTGAATGGAATTCCGGTCAGCCTCCATTTCGACACACCTTTTTTTAGATCGAATGCAATCAACACCCGCTTTCCCCAAGCGGTGGGAACGTACATGAAGCCTTCAGAAATCACCGGTGTCCCCTCTATCACATCGCCCATCCTCTTGAAACCCCGGCCTCGTCCCGACTCCAATTCCACAGTGTGAATCTCTCCCTTTCGGGTACCGACGAGGATGCGATTGTCCAACAAAAGCGGCGATCCGGGTCCAAAAGCAGCATTGGCACTGTATTCCCAGACCATCTCAAGAGGCGGAACGACAGGTTCGTCATAGCTACGCGAGCGAGCCTGATTCTGCCCGTCAACGAGCCAGTCAGAATCCGAGAGCACCTTGGGTTGCTCAAACTGTATAGTCTGACAGCCAGGCATCAGAAGTGCCGTCATCGCAAGCACCAGAGAATATTGTATCGAGCGTCTCATCAGAAATCCCACCCGAAAAAGAACTGCCTGAATACTTTGTCCTGTTCGCGGAATCCATCTCTGTAACGCCGACCGATATCATAACGCAGGACGAAAGCACCGAACAGATTTACTCGAAGACCAAAACCGGCAGCACCAATGGTTTCTCCAGCCCTGATTTCTCTACGCAGCTCATAGTAGTCGTCATTCCATGCATGAGCCGCGTCGAAGAAAAGAGTCCCTCTGATGCTCGCGATTCCAAACGGAGCGAGTACAGGAAACAGCACCGCTGGAGCCTTCAGCAGAGGGAATCTAAGTTCGTGTGATGTGAACCACATTTTCTGGCCGCGGACATCAAACCAACGGAACCCACGCAAATCCCAGCTTCCGCCGAGAACGAACAGCCTGGCCTCCCTTCCTTCATTTACCCGGGCCATGAACCACGAAGCAAAAGTGATATCGCGATGTATTCTGATGTACTTACGGACATCAGCCATCAGGGTGAAATAACTCACATTGGCGTACAGGATGTCAGATGTGTAGCCCGCTGTCAGGCTTGCTCGCCATCCAGCAATGGGTCCATTCATCCAGTACAATGCGTTGTCCCGCACCAAGGACGCACTGTTGGACAGGAGAAGGGCTTCCCGATCAACATTGCGGATACTGATGTCCTTGCTTGTCCAGTTCAGGGACGTTGTGATCTCCAGTCTGGCGAACTTGGACAGCGGATAACTGACCAAGCCGAATCCGCCATAAACCGTTTCATAGAAAAGTGGAAACGTGGTTGGAGCATCGGGATCTGTGACATCGTATCGACGTCCTGAGTATCGATATGCTCCGTATCCGATGTTAGCCCGTCTGTTCAATTTGAATCGAGCAGCCTGAAAACTCAGGTCGCGCAGAAAGCTTCTTGTACCAGCACCCGTGTTCAAGATGGTCAGATACAGATAGTCATCTCCGATCATATCCGAGAATGCCATCACGGCTCCTCCTGTCGTCCCGAGAACCGGGTTCTGACTGACCGATCCCTGCGCGATATCGAGTTGATAGCTGGATTTGTATTTACCTACCTCCGCATCAACACCTACCTCCAGCTTTTCGTAACTCCAGGACCTCCCGACGCCAGATAAATCCGCGAGAGACGCCTGTTTTGGAGCTTGCAACAGAGAATCGACATTGCTCAGGTGCCTGATCGTAAAGCTCAGGCCCTCAAAGCTGGTGAATACGATATGATCATCATCAGTCCAGACCGGATCGAATGAAGCAGATACCAGGCGCGTCAGGCGACTGACTTTCCTCCAGTTTGGTTCTTCCCGAATCGGAGTGGTGTTATTGGACGCAACCACATCCGAATCGCCCATTCGATAGCTCATGTCTGCAACCCAGACATCCTGAGCATCATAGCGGCCTTCGTCATCTCTGATAGCACTGATGAAAGCGACCTTGTCACCTTCGGGGCTCCACGTGGGTGAGACGTCAGTGCGATCACCATACGTCACATATCTGACTTGACCGTCGTCCAGATCGTACGTGAAAATGTTGTATCCACCCGATTGCCCGTATGCACTGCGATCAGAGGAAAACGCCACCTGCCGCCCATCCGGACTCCAGCTCGGATCCCGATCGTCATATTTGTCTGCGGTCAGCTGCTGAAGCTGATCCTGATCTGAACGATAGATATATAGATCTGAAAACCCTGATCCCGTAATGGCTGTAAACACGAGGTCTTTGCCATCGGGGCTCCAGGATGGCGAATAGACAGCGATCAGGTCATCAAAGCGGTACGTGGCCTTAAGATTATGATCATACAAATCGTACACGTGTACCACGTCCCTGCCACCAGATTTGGTGACGAAGGCCAAGTCTCCCTGACGCGACACTGAAATCCGGCTCTCGAAGAGGTGAAACGCCTCAAACTGGTCGCTCCGCTCCCCTTTTATCAGCACACTCGGCTCAGATATTGGCGTGTAATTCTCGTCGACTTGAACTTCAAATACATTGCTCAGGCCGTTGTGATTACCAACGAAATAGACCTTCCTCGTGCCATCTTCAAAGTGGTGGTAGTTTGGCTTCGCATTGAAGCCATCCGTTGACAGACCTCCAGCGATAATCGATGGCATGTCTACATTGGCCAGCTCAGGATAGTATTGTTTCTTTATCCATACCTGCCATCTCGACGCAATCACATCAAACTCTTCCTTGAAGGTCGTCTCCATCACAACCTTGAAATCTCGATCTTTCCAGGCGCCCTCGATCAATTCAAGGATCTTCTCTTCACCATATACCTCTGCAAAAAACCTGTTGAGGGCTTCTCCCTGTTTGTACATCACGAATGATCCGTTAATGCGATACATGGACTGCAGGGGAACCATGTAGTTGGTAAATAGCGCGTCCCTCATCACCATTTCGTGTTGATGATCCGGTGGTCCCGACCAGTATTCAGCTAAACCCTCAGTGAACCAGAGCGGCAAAAATCGGTCAATGACCTGCCGGTGATCACGCATGACTCGAGTCAACTTGTTGTACGTGAAGACATGAACCATTTCGTGACGAACAACCCGACGGAATCTGTGCAGATTGCCATTTGCCGGAATTACGACGCGCCCCTTCAGCCACTCGAAAAATCCTCCAACACCATCGGGTATGAATCCGGGTGTGACGTTGGTCTGCTTGAAGTGCAGGTTTGACGAATAGAAGATGATCGGGACGCGGTGATTCAGCGAGAAATTGAATTTGTGCTGTAACTCCTCGTAGGCCTCTTCCGCGAAAAACGCTCCGTGTTCGGCCAGTTCGAGCATCTCTGGATAGTAGTAGATGTCGAAGTGCTCGGTCTTCATGACCTGCCAGTCAAAGTTCTCGTACTGAATCTTGTTGCGGCCAAAGTGATAGCCGTTCTGCGCCTGAGCCCCCAGAACAGGTGCGAGCAGGCTTAGAATCAGAAGTATTCGGAGAACTTGTCTGGACATGTATTCGATTGGGCTCCCGGTGCAAAGAAGGTAGACTTCGCAGTCATATTCAACCGCCCTGCTGTCTTTTCCTGTATGAGATCCCGCCTGAGGTGACGAATCATGAGGCCGAACCGCAGACGAATGATTTGCCTGCCTTCAGCTTCCTCGGTCCGATTTACCATCGAGGAAAAACGAGACGCCGCAGGCGTGTTCTTCCAACCACACGTCCATCACCTCTCTGAATTCAGCGGCGTCCGGGGCGGCAAGAGCCCTTTTTGCCAGCGCCCGGCCCTCAGATAACTTCATGGCCCGAATTACCCGCTTTATTGCCGGCAGATATACCGGAGAAGCGCTCAATGTATCGACGCCAAGTCCGAGCAAGACCGGAACGGCCCTCATATTGGTGGCAAGCTCTCCGCACAGGCTCACTGGAATTCCTGCCATGCGCGCGGCGCTCGTAGTCATCTTGATCAGCTGGAGAACGGCCGGATGCATCTCGTCATAAATATCGGCTACCAGATCGTTGCCACGATCCACTGCCAGAGCATACTGCGTGAGGTCGTTCGTGCCGATGGAAAAGAAGTCCACTTCCTCCGCAAATCGATCTGCCATGAGCGCGACCGACGGCACTTCAACCATGACGCCCACCTGAACCTCCCGATCGAACCCAACTCCTTCTGAATCCAGAATCTCCATGGTCTCTTCCAGCACTCTCTTGAATTCCCGGATTTCCTTTATTTCGGTAACCATCGGAAGCAGAATCCGCGTGGGCCCAAAGACTGATGCGCGAAGGATGGCTCTCAGTTGAGGCACCATCAGCTCTTCTCGATCCAGCATGATCCTGATTCCTCGCCAGCCCAGGTACGGATTGTGTTCGCGATGTCCCATCGGCAGCAACTTATCTCCGCCAAGATCCAGGATCCTGAAAGTTGTTTCGCCGGGTCTCGTCGTCTCCACTACTTTCTGGTACTGCTCAAATTGCTCCTCTTCGGTTACGAGAGCCCGCCCTTCCATCAGCAGCAACATTTCGGTTCTGAACAGGCCAATGCCTTCCGCGCCGTATTCTGCCAGCAGTTCCAATTCCTCTTTCAGCTCCAGGTTGGCTTGAAGTTTGATCGCGTGACCATCAAGCGTTTCTGCGGGAAGGTCGACGAGTTGCTTGTTCTCCTGAAGTAAACGGGCATATCGTTTGCGTTTCGTCCTGTACGCATCCAGCGTTTCTTCATCGGGATTTACGATCAATTCGCCCTTTATCCCGTCGAGGATGAGGATATCGCCCGTTTCAATCTCTTTTGTGGCGCCGTGCGTGCTGACAACGGCGGGAACCCCCAGAGCACGCGCCATAATGGAAACATGTGATGTGGGCCCGCCAAAATCCGTAGCACAGCCCAGAATGCCCCTCCGGCTGAAGAGGATGATATCCGCAGCAGTGAGTGTTTCTGCAACGATGATAGTCTCCTCTTCCACCGCGGACAGAATCCGGCCACGCCTGAGGTGCCTGATTATGCGGTCTTGAATATCGAGAAGATCATTCGCCCTTTCGCGCAGGTATTCCGAATCTGACGCTTCCATCATCTGACGGTGTTTACTCATCACCGTCTGGACCGCGTAACCTGCGTTGACGCCGTGCCCCTTGATATACTTCACCACTTCCGTGTAAACCGCTTCGTCGCGCAATATCAGCAGCTGGGCCTCAAAAATTGTGGCGCTGTCCTCTCCCAGCTTTTCGCGCGTGACGGCAATAATCTTGTGCAGATCCCGCTCTGCCTTCAGAACCGCCGCTTCGAATCGTTCGAGTTCCGCCTCGATCAATTCTACGTCGACAGAACGCTCTTCAACGTCAAAGGAGACTCTGGCATACAGATACGCGGGACCGATGGCGATTCCCGGAGAAACGCCAATTCCTCCTTTGGTGAAACCCGTGGCTTTTACCTCGTCTTCTGTCGTGCTCATCTACACTCCAATTCTATTTGATTTCGCCAAATCCGTCGGCGAATATCGCCTCCATAGCTGCCGCCGCTTCATTTTCGTCTGATCCTTCAAAAATCAGCAGCAAAGTTGCACCCTGCTCTGCAGCCAGCGTCATCACTCCAATGATGCTTTTGCCGTTGATTTCATAGCCATCTTTCTGAATAAAAAATTCAGCTTCAAACTTGGCAGCGGTTCTCACAATCATGGAGGCCGGCCGCGTGTGCAGGCCAGCCCGATTTGTCACCGTTACTTCTTTTTCAACCATGTGCTGTGCTTAATTCAGTGCAGGCGGCGCTGCATTTTGTCTGTCAGGCTGGCCAGTGCATCCCGACCAATACCCGCAGGCAGTCGCGCGATGTTTTCCTGTGCTTTTGCAGAGTGCAATATAATGGTTGAACGGGCGGAGTCGGTAACTCCGAGCATTTCCATTTTTTGTCGGGCTGCTCCCAGGTCTTCTTGAACGACCCCACCCCTCTCAATAACGGATCGGAAATAGCCACTGGCCTGACCGCTTTCTTCTTCCAATGCTTTGAGCAGCATAAATGTCTTTTTCCCGGACAACAGGTCGCCGCCCACGGGCTTCCCCCACTTTTGCGAGTCAGCCACGACATCAAGAAGATCATCCTGGATCTGAAATGCCCGACCCAGATCATGCCCGATCTGGCCCAGAAGAGCGACGTCCATGTCTGTCGCGTTTCCCGTCATGGCTCCGAGTATCAGGGAGGTCTGCAACAGTGCTGAAGTTTTTTGATCGATCATGAGGAGGTATTCCTCCAACGTGACATCATCCCGGGACTCGAAGTCCATATCTCTCACCTGCCCTTCGCAAAGGATGCGCACTGTATTTGTGAAATGTGTCAGCGCCTCTCGGAGCCTTTCGTCCGGAAAGGCAAGCAATAATTCGCTGCTTCTACCCAAAAGGTAATCTCCTGCCAGAATGGCGGTTGGTTCATCCCACCTGACATGAATCGTATCGCGACCTCTTCGCATGGAGGCCTTATCCATGATGTCGTCGTGGACCAACGTGAAAATGTGAAACACCTCCACAGCCACGGCGACCTTCAGCGCCAGATCTCGATTACCGCCAAACACGTTCGACGCCGCGAGTACCAGTTGAGGACGAAATCTTTTACCCTTGCTATCGAGCACGTATCGTGCGGGGTCGTAAAGACTGCCGGGATCCGGATGGAGAATCACCTCAGAAAGCGAACGCTCTATATCAGTGAGATTATCCTCAAAAAAAGAAGATATATGTGTCGTATCTGTCAAACAGGCTGATAAATGCGTCTTATTTCTGACTGATGGCTGCAAGAATACGCTGGTACACCTCTTCAAACTTACCACTTCCATCTACTTCGATCAGCATACCCCGGTCACGATAATACGCTTGAACCGGGTGTGTTTCTTCGTCATATATCTCGAGCCTGCGAAGAATTGCTTCCGGCATATCGTCTTTTCGCTGGATGATGACTGTGGGATCCACGTCCGCTGGAGGAGGTTTGAAATCCAGGTGATAGTTCTCGCCTGTCTTGCGATTGACTCGTCTCTTTGAAAGACGATCGATGATAAGCTCGCTGGACACGATGAGGCTCAGAATGGAATCAACCGGCGCGTTTTCATTTGCCAGAAACTCGTCCAACCACTCTGCTTGTTCGATTGTCCTCGGATAGCCATCCAGCACAAATCGCTTGAATCCACATTCCCGAATGGCGCCTTCAGCCAGACTTCGGACCAGAACGCCCGGGACCAGCTTTCCGGATTCCACATAGCCACGAACCTGTCCACCCAGCTCTGACTCACTGCGAATCGCTTTTCTCAGCAATTCACCCGTGGAGATGTGCTTGACGTGTTCGCGCTCGGAGAGGAATCGCGCCTGCGATCCTTTTCCAACACCAGGTGGCCCAAATAAAACAACTCTCATGCCTTTCGACGATTCTGCATGCTTTGATTTTCAGAAGGTGGCTTCCACCCAGAAATCAACAAATTGATTCCGCAACGTCTCACTTCTCAGAATTCGGATCCTTCTCTGACGCAAGACGCGATTTCAAATATTCGGATAGTTCGGCGGCAAGTATACTGGTTCCCGTTCTCGCAAGCTGCTTCAGGGCGCCTGTCAGTATTCCCTCATTTTCTTCCGAGAACGACATCACGGGCGGAACGTCACTGAGCGCCTTGCGGACCGCTTCCTCCGGTTCCTCTCCCCGATCTATCATGCGACGAATCTTCTGGGCAAGTTTGCCACTGAGGCGATCGAGTCCGTCTCCGTAGTCAAAATCGTCGCGGGGTGACCTGCCCCGAAACAGCATCATACCTACAAGAAGACCTGCACCCACTGCCAGACCGATCTTGATTCCCTTTTTTTCGCGGACTGCTTTGACAATTGCATTCTTTCGACCGGGAATCTGGGACTCGATGGTTTCGAATCGCTCAGAGATATCCTCGCCTTTCTGCTGAAGTTTCTGTTCAACCTCGACACGTGACAGTTTCTGACTCATTTTCCCGCCTCCTGTTCATGATCGGCATCCACTTCAGGCGCCGCTTCATCTGCGGTGGCATCTGCATTTATCTGACTTCCGCCGCCCGATTCAACCTTCTCGGACAATCGCGCAAGTTCTTGGGCTGCTGCTAGTTTATCCTTTTTTGGAGACGTTTCACCTGAGGGTGAACGACGGATAAACCGGGGCTTGGCCAGGTGCAAAATTGTGGTTATCAGAGCGAGGAGTCCTCCTACTGCCAGATACCCCAGTGCTGGATTTCCAAGCCATTCAGCCGCGAGTAACGCGAGTGCGTGAAACAAGAAAAGCACGGTAAACAGAGCCAGAATCACCACAGCGATCACTGAAATCACCTGGTTTGCCGTTTTTTCAATCCGCTCTTCTATCTCAAGCTGGACGAGCTGAACCCTGAGATCAACCCACTCTTTTATGTCCTCAAAAAGGCCACGCGACTCGGAGGCTATCGTCTCCATTCGCCCTGGAGACTTGGTTTCCCCGGATGCCTCCTTGCTCTCGCTATTTTTAGTTCCTGTCTCCACTATTGCGTCGCTTCCTTATTCCTGAAATGAATTCCCGGCATTTCACAGACCATCATACGCCCTTTTTACGCGTTTGATGCTTAAAAAATGCGGTATGTGTCATTTGGTCCGGCGCCCATGTGAGAGTCGGACGCTGTGCTGAACCGATAATTTCGGCTCCAGCGATGATGTTCTGAAGTTTGCGTGACGTAAAAACACACTGAATCTCTGACGTGTGGTCATTTAGCCAGTCAGTAACCTCTTCCAGGTTCTCGTAGGGTACCCAGCGCAGGTGTCCAGGTTGTTGGGGCTCCGCTTCACCTCTGGAAATGAGAAATTGAAGATCATCTGCGAACGCGTGAGGCGTCGAGACCGCTTTCAGAAATGCCTGCTGCATCTTGAGTGAACCGGTAGTCGCAGGATGCGCCGCAAACGTACCTCTAAAGGTCGCAAAACAGTCCAGAACCGGGTCGATTTCCATCGCAGCCGGCGCAAATATCAGAGCTGTGTTTCTGCAACCAAGTCCTTCGTGCAAGAGAGCATCTTCGGCCAGAGATACAAGATCATCTTTGGATTCCCTTCCACCGAGGACTGAGACCGAAAAACGGTGTCCCCGAATCCATCTCGCTTCAGAAACAATGGAGGCTTCGTCCGCCATTTCGGATACCTTCAACATCGTGTCATCAGAGCCGGACGCAATGAGAATATCGCAGGATTCAACGACGTCCTCCCAATCGCTGATGTCGGCGCGAAGGTCCGGATAGATTTCGATGACGTCCGAGAGAAATGCTGGAAACAGAGCTGGCGACTTCGAGGAAACGCTGCCGATGTAGCTTGCCCCACTGAGGACCACTCCCACGAAATCCTGCAATTCCACGAATGGAATATTACCCGGGTTGAGTACGCCGACTGTTCGTTTCTCATCCCAACCGAGTTGTTCCTGCCAGGACCGCAACGCTTCTTCGGTCAGAAGTGCCATTTGCTGATTGACGGCAAATGTAACGGCAGCTTCCGTGAAACGATTGTCTGCTTCGAGCGAGCGATTCACAGCGTCTTGCCGGACGGGATAGTCATAATCTGACCAACGCTGCGCGGCTTTGGCCAGTGCCGTTATAATGATATTCGCTTTTGCTACCACGAATGTCTCACTTTCCGATGCCCAGCACGACGCGGGCCATGGCGAATCCAGCGACCACAGCGAGGAGCGCTCCGACATTGTTGGCCAGCACGTTCATCAAGGCGAGGGAAGTTTTGCCGTCCACATACAACCTGTAGCTTTCGAGCGAATAGGCAGAAAACGTGGTGAATGCACCCAATAATCCTATAAAAAACAGAGCGTTAATGCGCTGCTGTCCCGAAGTCTCGCCCAAAATCGCCCATGCGAAGCCAGCCAACAGCGATCCGAGAATATTCACGACCAGCGTTCCCCAGGGAAACCCGCTCCCGGCCAGGCGAAATGCTGCGACCGAAACTGCATAACGCATCGACGCACCCATTGCGCCTCCGACAGCGATGTAGAGAAATTTGATCAACGTCAGACCCGCTCCAGAGCCAGGGCAGTTCCCCCACCTGTCCCGTGACAGATGGCCGCCATTCCACGCTCTTTATCGTGGCGTTGAAGCGCGTGGACGAGTGTCGTGATTATCCGGGCTCCCGAACAACCGATCGGATGACCGAGAGCGATCGCGCCGCCGTGGACATTGAGCTGATCATAGGATACGCCCAGCATATCTCTGAACAGAACGGAGTTGATGGAAAAGGCCTCGTTGTTTTCGAACAAGTCGAAGTCAGAGATTGACAACGAAAGTTTGTCCAGAACCGACTTCACCGCAGGAACGGGAGCTTCGGGGAATCGCCACGGCGCTCCCGCTGCCCATGAACTGGCCAAAATGCGGGCGATTGGCTTCAAGCCATATTTTTCGACAGCTGCGGCGCTGGCTACCAGGACGGAGGATGCCCCATCGCTGATCTGGCTGCTGTTGCCTGCAGTCAATACTCCCTCTTTGTCGAACGCAGGCCGAAGCTTGCCCAGCGATTCCAGGGTCGTTTCAGCCCGGATGCCTTCGTCCCGATTCAGCTCGACCATGTTTCGTTTGACGCGATATTCTATCGGTGCTACTTCGTTTGCGAACGCACCCTGTTCCCAGGCGTCGTTGGCGCGTTGGTGTGACGCTTCTGCCACTTCGTCCAGCTGGTCCCTTGAAATTCCTTTTTCTGCTGCGAGTCTTTCGGTTTGCGATCCCATCGCCTCCCCGCTCATTGGATCTGTCAGTCCGTCGTGCAGGAGCAGATCTGTCACTCCTTCGGGATTTCCCATCAGGAATTTGTATCCCCATCTTGCCCGGTGAGACAGGTAAAAGCCCGTACCGGACATGGACTCGGTTCCTCCTGCCAGCATCAGATCTGCCTCGCCGGCTCCAATCATTGTGGCTGCCTGCATGACGCTCATCATGCCGGAGGAGCATACCATGTCTATCGCAAATCCGTCCACCGTTTCTGGAATTCCTGCTTTCAGCGCTGCCTGGCGGGGAATAAGCTGGCCTTGTCCGGCCCTCAGAATATTGCCGAACACGTACAGATCAAGGGCATCGCCCGACACACCGGTCCGCTCGAGGGTGGCTTGCATGACATGTGCCGCCAGATCTACGGCGGAGTGGTCCTTTAGAGATCCGCCGAAGCGGCCAATAGGAGTCCGAACTGCATCTACGATGAATGCTTCGCGCATGGAAATAAGCTGGGGTTACCTGCAATGATTCTTGAGCGCAGGTGTACCCGTCAAAAGGCGTCGTGTTCACCTTTGACAGCAGCTGGGAATGCATTTCACCTGAAATGCGAAAGAATGCCAAATACTCTAGCTGAGCCAGTTGGCGAGAGAGAGATCGTCGCGCGTATGGAACGCAAAATGGCCAATGAGAAGTCCGCGAACGAGTATACCGGCTTCTTTGCCGTTTACGTCAAAGGTCTCGTCTTTGCACTGAATCTTGTACTCGTCGCCATCCTGCTGAACGTCAGAAATCAGCTTGAAGTCACGACAGAGATCGAATAATTCGTCCAGGGTTGGACGTACGTAATAGACCTCTTTCGGGGGATGTAGAGGTTTTACATTTCCAGGGGAAGAAATCATTGCCGCATGGTTGGATAGTTACTGTACCCACACGGTATCGTCAAATCGGCAGTAAAATTAAGCCAAGAGCTAATATTTAAATCCTGTTGTCGCTCCTGCTTTTTCCGACCGAAAAAGTATTACAGAATCGAACGGAACGTTGAAGGCAGGTCTTCATGCTGCGAAGAAACAGACTCACTCTCGGATGGAGCCTCACCGTTGCCTTCAGAATTGTCCACTTCTTCCGTATTTCCACAATACTTGGAAAAGGCTCCCACTAGATCTGTGGCGATAGCCGAAGCCGATCTACCCTGGATGTGGCGTCTTTCTAGGACAAAAACCGGATCGTTATTCTTGAACAGAGCGATGAACGGCGATGACGGCGGAATACCCATCAGATACTCACGAGCTCTCGAAGTCGCATCCAGGTCCTGACCTGCGAACACGGTCGTGAACATGTCAGGCAAATCATTCGCCTGAAGCGACATTCTGACCGCCGGACGAGCGTTTCCTGCCGCACAGCCGCAGACAGAGTTTACCACGAGAAGCATAGATTTGTCTTTCGCTGCCCCAAATGCGTTATCGACTTCTTCTGCAGTTCGTAGTTCGTTTACGCCGACGGCGACGAGTTCTGCCCTCATAGGCTGTACAAGTGGCTCTGGGTAAGGCATGGATGATGCTCCTTTCAACTCTTGTGAATCGTTAGAGACAATCACGAGATAAATCCCGGGAGTCTCGATAATCCAGGAAATCCTGAATGTTGGCGGTTCGAACCCAACGCTGGCCTCTTTGATCCGGATACACGGCCTTCCGAATTGGGAATTTGTGTTAACTCAATCATGCAACCGGCCCAATTGCGAAGCCGTAACGTGACAATCCGGGGGGTGTGGATCAAATACGAGCAAATCTGAGTAAAACGAGCTCAAAACGAGTTGAATACTCTTGAGGAGTGCTCGCTGCTGCCTGATGGGCAGTGGCGTTTTTTTATACAGAGCTGCTATTTAATAGAAAGCCATCACGCTTAACCGAGTAGAGACCACCTACAAGTGGTATTTTTGAGCCATGAGTGACCAGAAACCAACATATCTGACAGAAGAAGGCCTTCAGAACCTGAAGGATGAACTTCATTTTCTGCGTACAAAAGAACGTGCGAGAGTAGCACAGAACATTGCGGATGCGCGTGCCCAGGGTGATCTTTCGGAAAATGCCGAATACGACGCCGCAAAAGATGAGCAGGGCCTCCTGGAAGCCAAAATTGCCAAGATGGCAAATACTGTTTCCTATGCACGCATCCTGGACGAGAGTCAGATTGATTCGTCGAAAGCGTACATCCTCTCGACGGTGAAGGTGAAGAACACCAAGAATGGGATGGAGCAAGTTTACACACTCGTGAGCGCACAGGAGGCGGATTTCGCCACTGGAAAAATCTCGGTGAAGAGTCCTATTGGAGAAGGTCTTCTTGGCAAAGAGGTCGGCGATGAGGTGAACATTGAAGTCCCAGCCGGAAAAGTGACGCTCCAGATTATGGAAATCAGCCGAGGTTGAAACTACCTCAAATCCCACATGATTGATCTTCGAAGCGATACTGTAACCCGGCCCGGCCCTGAAATGCTCGAGGCCATGGTACAAGCAAAAGTGGGAGACGATGTTTTTGGCGAGGATCCTACCGTCCAGGAACTGGAATCTGAAGTAGCGACACTTCTGGGAAAGGAAGCGGGAGTATTTGTGCCCTCCGGAACGATGTGTAATCAAATGGCTGTCCGGATTCACACGCGCCCCGGTGACGAAGCCATCTTGGAGGCCGATGCGCACATTCGACACTACGAAGGAGGAGCTGCCGCAGGGTTGTCCGGCGTTCAACTCTACACCATTTCGGCTCCCAGAGGAATTCTGACTCCGGAATTGGTCGAATCGGGTATCCGAGCAGGACACGAGTGGGACCCTCTTACGAAGCTGGTCTGTCTCGAAAACACGCACAACCGTGCCGGTGGAACGGTCTACCCTCTGGATATCATAAATGCCATCGGGGGCGTAGCGAAAGATCATGATCTCCGCTTCCATCTGGATGGAGCGAGACTGTGGAACGCTTGTGCGGCTACCGGAATCAGTGAGGCGACTTATGCTGAAGCGTTTGACACTGTGAGCGTTTGCCTGTCCAAGGGCCTCGGAGCGCCCATCGGATCTGTCCTGGTTGGCTCCAAGAAGATGATACACGAGGCCAGACGTGCAAGAAAAGCGTTCGGTGGAGGTATGCGACAGGTCGGTGTGATCGCCGCTGCAGGGCTATACGCTGTACGCAACCACCGGACATCACTGGTGCAGGATCATGAAAAAGCAGCCGTTCTCGCCCGCGGATTGTCGTCATTCAGTGCGGTCAATCTCGACCCGGCAGACGTTGAGACCAATATCGTCATGTTCGACATCAATGACGGTCGCTCTGCGCTGGAGGTTCTTGCTTCGCTTAATGAATCGGGAGTTCAGATGGTGCCTTTCGGACCCGTCAGGATTCGAGCCACAACGCATCGGGATGTGTCAGTTTCAGACATTCAGGAGGCACTCGACCGGGCCGAAAGCGTTCTGAATTAACCGGTTCTGAGATTCGTACTCAGGAAGCCAGATCCCAGGCACAAACGTATGCCTCGACGGCATGGAATTCCGGCAGTCCGAGAGCATCCAACCGTTTGGCAGTTTCCTGATTCCGCTGCTTCGCTCGTTCCCAGAATTCCCTGCTGTCATATGCTCCCGGGTACATCGCGCGGTCTTTCTGGCTCTCATGCTTGAAAATCGCTTCGATTTTCCGATCCAGATCGGCCTTCGACATTGGAATGAAAACGTCGGCGAGGTCGATCTCCCACTCCTGCCACGCTCCACGATAGAGCCAGACCATCGGATGTTCGTCTTCAGGATGATTTTCCTTGAACTTTCGCAGTGCTTTTTGGATCGCGAAATAGCACATTCGGTGCGTTCCGTGCGGATCCGAGAGGTCGCCCGCCACGAATATGTGGGATGGTTTTTTCTGTTCAAGAATATTCAATACGATGGCGACGTCATCTTCGCCAATAGGCTGTTTTCGTACAGTCCCCGTTTTGTAAAACGGCATATCCAGGAATCTTGCGCTCTTGCTGTCAAGTCCGATAACCTCGATGCCAGCGACAGCTTCCGAGTAACGGATATAGGCCTTGATGAGCTGTACTTCCTCTGAATCCACGTCCCCGGGATTCTTGTTTTCCATCGCCTCCCTGAGGCCTTCCAATTTTTGAATCAGTTGATCCTCTCCTTCAAAGAACTCGGCAGACATCTGCATGAAACGGATGTAACGCCTCACGTCGGCGTCAAACACGGCGACGGATCCATTCGTCATGTAGGAGACTGTGAGCTGGTTTTCATTACGAACCAGCTTGTCCAGCATCCCGCCCATGGAAATCACGTCATCATCCGGATGCGGGCTGAACAGAATGATTTCCTGTTCCGCCGGTAAATCTTCTGCGTATGCTACCCGACGACGGAGACTCTCGAATACGTGCTTGCACAGGTCGTCAATGTTCTCGTACTGATTGGCCAACGAGTGCAGGTAATGACGATGAAAATCCGATTCTTCAAGAGTCAGAATGGCCTTTTCGACACGTTCTGCCAGCCATATGACAGCTCTGATGCACAAATCATCTGTCCACTCGACATTTCGAACGAGCCATGGAGTCCGTTCACGCGTAAGATCTCCAGCCGATGCCCGGTCGACGTATATAGACGCGTTCAAATGCTTCTGCAGATACGAAGCAGTAACGTCATTTGTGATCTTCTCCTCGACCGCGCGTCGGATGATTGGAGCCTTGTGCTCCCCGGTCGCCATCAGGATAATTTCTTTGGCATCCAGGATCGTACCGACACCCATGGTCAGTGCTTCTCTCGGGACATTTTCGTCACCGAAGAAATCACTTGCAGCGTCCTTTCTGGTTATTTCGTCCAGAATGATCGGTCTGGTTCGCGTTTCGGGACCAGATCCTGGCTCATTGAATCCAATATGTCCGGTCCGTCCGATACCCAAAAGGATGAGATCCAGTCCACCAGCCTCTTCAATCGCCTTTTCGTAGGAGGCGCAATATTCCTCGACCTGCTCCCGATCAATATCCCCGCTCGGAATGTTGATGTTGGCAGCGGGAATGTTCACATGATCGAAAAAGTTCTCATGCATAAACCGGTGATAGCTCTGAAGGCTGTCCGGTGCAATGGGATAGTATTCGTCCAGATTGAACGTGACGACATTGGACAAATTCAGTCCTTCTTCCCGGTGATGGCGGATCAGGTGCTGGTAGACTCCAATGGGAGTGCTTCCAGTTGGTAAGCCGAGCACCACTTTGGCGGAGGCTTTTTGCCGATTGCGAATCAGTTCCACAATTCTGTTCGCGACATCCAGCGAAAGCTGGCCGGGAGCATCAAAGATTTTGACGGGGATCCTTTCCCGCCACGAGCCTTCCGTCTTGCTGCCCCCGGAAGACTGTGAACCTGCTGAAGATAACATGATCTCTTCCCGGGTTGAATCGGGCGCGGTGTTGAGTTCAGGGCGAGCGGGAAAAATACGGCAATGCCGCATAATCGCGCACTCGGACTGTGGAAGGTTTGGTTAAATGTTGTTCTCGACCATCCCACTGCATTCTGACCAGGCTCCTGTTTTCAGTGTAGGGCATT
This sequence comes from uncultured Rhodothermales bacterium, assembly GCA_964512485.1. GTDB lineage: Bacteria > Bacteroidota > Rhodothermia > Rhodothermales > UBA10348 > CAZEHJ01. The sequence goes on from CAZEHJ010000009.1 coordinate 43,961, forward strand.
CTCCCACATTGCATCGTTGCCTTTTCTCACATGCTACCGCGCTCGTATTGCGCATGAAATAGCTTTAAACAGCGTTTTCTTAGGTGCAGGAAGATCATTTCCTGAACAATACACCGCGTACTTCGCGAGACTCACCCATCATCACCTGAGGCATTCCAATGAACGGAACCCTTGTAACGATGGACGGCAACCAGGCCGCCGCCCATGTAGCCTATCGAACCAGCGAAGTAATCGCCATATATCCCATCACCCCAGCCTCCCCCATGGGAGAGTTTGCAGACCTATGGAGCGCACGCAATGCTCCCAACATCTGGGGCACGACTCCCAGAGTGGTTGAATTGCAGGCCGAAGGCGGTGCAGCAGGTGCTGTTCATGGTGCCTTGCAGACGGGCTCCTTGACGACGACGTTCACTGCCAGCCAGGGATTACTTCTGATGATCCCGAACATGTACAAGATTGCGGGTGAATTAACGCCAACCGTCTTCCACATCGCGGCGAGAAGTCTGGCGGCTCAGGGGCTGTCGATTTTTGGAGATCATTCTGATGTCATGGCGGCTCGAGCTACGGGATGGTCCATGCTGTTCTCGAATTCAGTTCAGGAGGTCATGGACCAGGCGCTCATCTCCCATGCCGCCACCCTGGCCTCTCGCGTACCGTTCCTACACATCATGGACGGCTTCAGGACCTCCCATGAACTGCAGAAGATTTCCTTGATCGACGACGAAGTCATCGAAAAGATGATCGACTTCGAGTGGATACAGGCTCATCGTCAGCGCGGCCTCACGCCAGATGCTCCTTTCATCAGAGGCACGGCACAGAATCCGGATGTGTATTTCCAGGCTCGCGAATCGGTCAATCCATTCTACGATGACGCTCCTGTGATCGTCCAGCAACAGATGGATCGTTTTGCCGAATTAACAGGACGCCAATACCACCTCTTTGACTATGTAGGCCATCCGGAAGCAGAGAAACTCATCGTTTTGATGGGATCCGGTGCTGAAGCGGTTGAAGAAGCCGTCAGTTGGATGGCAAATCGAGGAGAAAAAGTGGGAGCCATCAAGATCCGGCTTTTCCGGCCCTTCTCACTCAAACACTTTATGGATGCAGTGCCTGAAACGGTGAGGTCGGTTGCAGCGCTTGATCGAACGAAAGAGCCTGGTTCAGCTGGCGAGCCGCTATATCAGGATGTCGTCACCGCTTTTGCTGAGTCGGTTGGGAGTCGCCCCATGCCGCGCGTCATAGGAGGTCGATACGGCTTGTCGTCCAAGGAATTTACTCCGGCCATGGTGCGGTCCATCTTCGAGGAGTTGGACAAAGATGAACCCAAAAACCATTTCACGATAGGCATCAATGACGATGTCACATCGACATCCCTCACCTACGATGCCTCGTTTTCAACAGAGTCGGATGACGTAACCCGAGCAGTCTTTTGGGGTTTAGGATCAGATGGCACGGTCGGTGCGAACAAGAACTCCATCAAGATCATCGGTGAAGGAACGGACAATTATGCCCAGGGCTATTTCGTCTACGACTCAAAAAAAGCCGGCGCCCGAACGATATCCCATCTGCGATTCGGGCCCGAGCCCATTCACTCGACGTACCTGATTTCACAGGCCGATTTTGTGGCAGTGCACCAGTTTGGATTCCTGGAGCGCTACAACACGCTCGAACTGGCTGCCCCGAAGAGCACCTTTCTGCTCAACAGTCCATATGGCGTTGACAACGTCTGGGAAAGCCTTCCAAAATCGGTTCAGAGGACCATCATTGACCGAGAACTGCAATTTTACATCGTTGACGCCTACAAGGTCGCTCGTGAAGTAGGCCTCGGAGTGCGAATCAACACAATCATGCAGGCTGCCTTCTTCTCGCTCTCCGGCATCCTCCCGCCCGATGAGGCAACACAGCGTATCAAGGACTATATCAGCAAAACGTACGGTAAACGTGGTGAAGCCGTCGTCAAACAAAACAATGCTGCCGTTGATGCGGCGCTGGACCACCTGCACAGGGTTGACGTGCCTTCCGAAGTCACGTCTGCACTCGAAATGCGTCCTCCTGTGCCCTCACACGCACCTGAATTCGTCCAACGTGTGACTGCCGAAATGATTGCCGGACGAGGCGATGACCTCCCGGTCAGTATGCTTCCCGTGGACGGTACGTATCCATCAGGAACGACGCAGTGGGAAAAACGGAACATTGCCCTCGAAATCCCGGAATGGGATCCTGATATCTGTATTCAGTGCGGAAAGTGTGTCATTGTTTGCCCTCACTCGGTAATCCGTGCCAATGTGGTCGAACCAGCAGACCTGGCAGATTCACCGGATGGATTCAAATCCGCTGATGCCAGCTGGCGGGAGTTCGGATCGAGAAAGTATACACTTCAGGTCTCCCCCGAAGACTGTACAGGTTGCAGACTGTGTGTCGAAGTCTGTCCTGCCAAAGACAAGAGTCGTTCCGGACACAAGGCGCTCGACATGGTCGATCAGCGACCGATTCTCGAAGCCGAAAAAGACAACTGGGACTTCTTCTGCACACTGCCCGTGTTCAGGGATGCACTTGGTGCGAGCGGAGACGGTGCTGGTGCTTCCGATGGCACGCCCCCCCTTCCGTTTACGAAAGTCAAAGATGTACAGCTCCTCGAACCGCTTTTTGAATTCTCAAGTGCCTGTGCCGGCTGCGGCGAAACACCGTATCTGCGGCTCCTCACTCAGTTGTTTGGGGACCGAATGATTGTCGCAAATGCCACAGGATGCTCCAGTATTTATGGTGGTAATCTGCCGACTACGCCGTGGACTACAAATTCTGCCGGCCGCGGTCCCGCCTGGAGCAACTCCCTGTTTGAGGACAACGCTGAATTTGGGCTCGGCATGCGTGTTGCCGTAGACAAACAACTCGAATACGCACGTGAGCTGCTTCCACAATTGGCAGGAAAAATCAATTCCGTAGCAGTTGAAGAGATGTTGGAAGCCCCTCAGGAAACACAGGAAGAGGTTGATGCCCAACGCGTTAGGGTGGATCATCTCAAGCGTGCGCTGAGCGATATTGATTCGCCCCAGGCCCGGGACCTTCTCTCGCTTGCTGACAACCTCGTTCGTAGAAGTGTCTGGATTATAGGTGGCGATGGATGGGCTTACGATATCGGTTTCGGAGGCTTGGACCACGTCCTGGCCAGTGGCCGAAACGTCAAGGTTCTGGTCCTCGATACCGAGGTCTACTCCAATACCGGAGGTCAAGCCTCAAAGGCTACCGGTCTTGGTGCCGTTGCCAAATTTGCTGCTGGAGGAAAGGCAACACCCAAAAAGGATCTTGGAATGCTGGCCATGAGCTACGGATATGTGTATGTAGCCCAGGTAGCCCTTGGAGCGAATGACAATCAGGTTATCAAAGCCATGCGCGAGGCGGAAGAGTATGACGGGCCTTCCCTCATTATTGCCTACAGCCACTGCATTGCTCACGGCATCGATATGTCGAAGGGCCTGGAGCAACAGGATAAGGCCACCGCTACCGGCTACTGGCCGCTGTATCGCTTTGATCCAAGGCTCAAGGAGCAAGGAAAGAACCCGTTCCAGTTGGATTCGAAGAAGCCAAAGGCGCCACTTTCAACATATATCTACAATGAGAATCGCTATGCCATTCTCAAGAAGTCAGATCCGGATACTGCCGCTGCTTTCTTGAAGCAGTCACAGAAATTGGTCGACGAGAAATGGGAGCGTTATGCCGCTCTGGCAGGAAAAACCGAATCAGCCGGAGCCAGCCCGAAAGCGCCCGGGAATCGACCGCCCGGAATGAAGCCACCCGGTGGGCCGGGTTCCAAATCTGCGGGATCGAAACCACCCGGGTCCGGGAAAGGATCTAAACCTGTCGTCAATGTGGCACGCAGAAGACGACCACCCGGGACTGAGTAGCCAGATACAGTCCCCCATCAACCAATTATCGATACGATCATGAAATTGAATACAAACTATCTGGGCCTGAATCTGAAATCTCCGATTGTGCCCTCGGCTTCGCCTCTGTCCGAATCGACGGATACTATTCGAGCTATGGAAGACTACGGAGCAGGTGCTGTTGTCATGTACTCATTGTTCGAAGAACAAATCGAGCATGAAAGTCACGAACTGGATCACTATCTCACCGCCGGTACGGACAGCTTCGCCGAGTCTCTCAGCTTCTTTCCCGAGATGGAAACGTACAAAACAGGACCTGATGAGTACCTCAAACTGCTTTCTCGAGCCGTTGAAGCGGTAGATATTCCAGTCATAGCAAGTTTGAATGGTGCTTCCCCCGGCGGTTGGACGGATTATGCCCACAAAATGGAAAGTGCCGGCGCAGCTGCCATCGAACTTAACCTCTACTACATCCCCACGGACATAGAAATCTCAGCTGCACAGGTAGAAGCCCGATATCTAGAAGTTGTTCGAAGTGTTCGAGATTCTGTTGAGGTACCCCTCGCAGTCAAGATCAGTCCGTTTTTTACGGCCACAGGTCATTTCGCCAATGAACTGTGCCGTGCTGGAGCATCCGGGATTGTGATGTTCAACCGGTTCTACCAACCCGACATCGATATTTACAAATTGGATATCGTCCCTCGACTGCATCTCTCCCACTCCGACGAGCTCCAGTTACCTTTAAGATGGATCGCCATTCTGTACGGTCGGGTGCCCGCGGATTTTGCGCTGACGACGGGCGTCCACAATTACCAGGATGCAATCAAAGGCGTAATGGCAGGTGCATCTGTAACCATGATGGCTTCTGAACTCCTGAAAAACGGTATTTCCCGGATTCAGGATGTGCGAGACGCCATGAACCAGTGGTTGGAAGAGCACGACTACGACTCTCTCGAGCAATTGCAGGGCAGCATGAGTCAAATCCATGTAGCGGATCCTGCCGCATTCGAGCGGGCCAACTACATGAAGGTTCTCAAATCCTGGCGCGATGATCCAACGGGAGTGATTCTGTAGTCATTGTATACGTGTTCAGGTTGATGGTAACCTGCAATGAATTGTACCTTCCTGCGCCCGGCTCCGCCGGGCGCAGTCATTTCCCAACATCGCACAGCCTCCATGCTTCATCGTACGCGATCCGTTTCGCTGATCCTTCTCGTATTAACCTTTGTACTCGCTCCGGCACAGGCGCAGCACGGTCGTCAACCCGTCACCGCCAAAAATGGGATGGTCGTAAGTACCCAGTATCTCGCCTCAGAAGTCGGTAGGGATATTCTGGCCCAGGGTGGAAATGCTGTTGATGCCGCCGTTGCTACGGCTTTTGCCCTGGCTGTCGTTCACCCGTCAGCCGGCAATATCGGTGGCGGAGGCTTTTTGATTTATCACGGTGGAGACGGCGAAGTCACAGCGTTTAATTTCAGGGAAAAGGCTCCACTGGCGGCGTCCCGGACCATGTTTATGGATGAAGACGGAGGCGTTGATGAGGTCAAGCACCACGGAAACCTCTATTCCACTGGAGTCCCCGGAACGGTAGCGGGACTGTTTTTGGCCCACCAAAAACTGGGGTCACTTCCCTGGAGCATTCTGGTCCAGCCCGCAGTCCAATTGGCGGAAAATGGCTTCCCCTTTACCAGAAACATCATGGGCTGGCAGAGCAGAATGCTGGAGGTAGCCGCGGAAAATCCGATCTACCAATCGACGATTGATGCCTATCTGAAGGAAGGCGGTGTTCCACACCAGCCGGGAGAACTTCTGGTCTTGGGAGATCTTGCCGAAACACTCAAACGAATCAGGGATCACGGCCACGATGGATTTTATAAAGGTGAAACAGCCAGACTCATCTCCGACTTCATGGCCGAATGGGGTGGATTGATCACGGAAGAAGATTTGGCTCTGTACACAGCCTCGGAGCAGGCTCCGATTCACGGTACCTATCGGGGTCACGACATCTACTCCATGAGTCCTCCTTCGTCAGGTGGTATTGCGTTGGTCACTATGTTAAACCTTCTGGAGCCGTATGATCTGGCTGCCCTCGGGCACAATTCAGCCGCATATCTGCATCTTCTCACAGAGGTAATGCGCCGCGCGTTCGCGGATCGAGCTCAATATGTCGGAGATCCTGACTTCAACCCAGATATGCCCGTCGACTGGCTCATTTCAAAGGACCATGCCGATGATCTTCGAGCATCCATCAGCATGGAAACGAAATCTGAAAGTGACGAAAGCAATTTCAACGGATTCATGTTCGAAGAAAGCGAGGAAACGACCCACTTCTCTGTAGCAGACTCAGATGGAAATACTGTTTCTCTAACCTACACCCTTGAAAACGGCTTCGGAAACTCCATCGTGGTCAAAGGCGGTGGTTTTTTGCTGAACAATGAGATGGGAGATTTCAATGCCGTTCCCGGCGTGACGAGCCGAGCCGGTCATCTCATCGGGACGGAACCGAATACCGTCGTGCCTCAGAAACGCATGCTCTCCTCCATGACCCCGTCCATCGTAGCGAAGGACGGTAGACCCGTCATGGCAATCGGCTCGCCCGGCGGAAAAACGATTATCAACACGACGCTGCAGGTCATTTTGAACATGCTGGATCACGATATGGATATGGCAGAAGCTGTGGAGGCCCCACGGATTCATCATGAGTGGTTGCCAGACGAAACAGATTTCGAGAGCGGGTATTTTTCGAACGACACGATCGAACGCTTTCAATCCTACGGGCATGAAGTCGATTACCGGAGCAGTCAGGGTCGGGCCATGGGTATTTGGATCGACTGGGACAACGGGCTCAAATACGGAGCCGCTGATTCAAGAAGCTACATGGGGCGCGCCGTCGGATACGAGTAGCAGTTCAAGCGAAAAGTAACCTATGCATGTTGTCGCCGTACCGAGCGGTATGGCAGCAATAAACGACGTAGATGCGGCTCTTGAGGACATGATGAAACTGGCTGGCAAAAAAACGCCTGCCCAGTCCAACTCGAAGTCCAATGAGGCGTCCAAACCAGAAAGAAAGAAGCGTGGCTTCTGGCGCGTGGTCTTTCGCTGGACCGTCACGCCCGTCTTTCTTCTTCTCCTTCCTTTTGTAGCACTCCTGAAAGGGTCCACCCTGCTCTATCAGCATACCGCCGTGCCTGTCTGGATCTGCGTGGCAGGAGGAGCGCTCGGCTCGGGAATCCTGTTTCTCTTCGCCACATGGAGACTCGGAAAACGACTGAACCTGAGTGTCGGCAAACACGCAAGCCGGTTTTCGCTGGTTCTGGCCGGTTGCTTCACAGCGTTCACGCTTCTCTACGTCTCAGCGGATAACGTGAAGACTCCGGAAGTGGCTTCAACTTACACCGCACTGCATCCCCTTCTACGCCTCGCCACATCGACTCTCGTTCTGGTGGATTCGGAGGGAGTGATCACAGACGGCGAACGAGTTGCCGAAGACTACATTCAAATGGGCCTGGAAACGAACTCCCAGTCCCTTCACTTCGAACAAAGCGATGGGTACGTCCATGCCCTGGATCTAAGGACAATCGGACGCTCTGAACTTCGAAACCGGTTGACGAACGCCTACTATAGCCTGCTGGGCTTTCAGACGCTCAGACATACCGGAACGGCAGACCATCTGCACATTTCTCTTCCCGGACGATAATAGCTCACTGATCGCTTTCAGCACGCTCCTGACGCTGAGCCTCTACCATGTCGGCTACATCCTGCAGGAGTTGTTTGGCATCGTACACAATTCCGTCCTTGATCGTGTATTTGACGCCTCCAACACGCTCCACCTTACCGGTATCATCATTCAGCTTCATTGCGCCGGTACCGTAGAGTACTTTCATGTTTTCTAATGGATTGCCGTCAACAATTATCATATCAGCCAGCATTCCTGTTCTGATGACGCCGTATTCGATCGGCTTGTTGGTTGGCTTCGCAATTTCCATAGCACCGTGCATCGTTGCCGCGCGAATTACCTCGAGAGGATGAAACCCTGCCTCCTGAAGCATTTCGAGTTCGAGGATAGTCCCGAATCCATATAGTTGATAAATGAATCCCGAGTCGGACCCGACAGTCACCTTTCCACCCATATTCTTGTATTCATTCAGGAACTGCATCCAGACCTGATAGAATTTTTTCCAGGCCACTTCGTCATGCGTGGTCCAGTTGTAGAAATACGAGCCATGATCGAGACGGCTGGGGTCGAAGAAGTCCTGCAACGAGGGCAGTGTGTAGAGTTCGTGCCAGTCTGCCGTACGTGCTCGCATCACGTCACGACCCGCTGAATAGATGGTCATGGTCGGGTTGAGGTAGAAATCCAACTGCAGGAACTCCTGCAGAAGTGCGTTCCAGCCTTCGCTTCCCGGTGGATGAATCAGATTCCATTGGCGGGCCACCTGTCCGAAGCGAAACTGTTCGTCATTGTAGTTCATATCCACGGGCCAGGGCTGCACATCGTATCCGTCATACATGGACTCGAACAGACCGTAGAAGTGCGTCATACCGGTCATTCCCAATCTGGCTGCATCCACGGCGTTCATCTGAGCGACTCCCGACTGCCCGAGATGGGCCGTAGATCCCAATCCCAGTTTGTTGGCCTCGTCAATCAGCGCCTCCATGATTTCAGGGCGATACGAACCCAGCTTCAATCCTTCTACGCCCTTGTCTGCTGCGTATCGAACCCAGTCTCTCGCTCCAGCGGGCGTGTCGGTCGAGCCTTCCCAGTCGCCGGTGTTGGACCCTGGTCTGTGGTAGGACACGATTCGCGGGGCGACAATCTCATTTTTGGCGCTTCTTTCTCGTTCGTTTAGCGACCATGCAAGAGGCCCAGTAGAGACGCCCCTTACGGTTGTTATGCCGTTGGCCAGCCAGAGCTTGTATACATACTCCGCCTCGGGTGCCTTGGGAACGCCGCCGGTGTGGACGTGCAGATCCACGATTCCGGGCATCAGAAACATTCCGTTTGCATCTACCTCGTAATCCGCATCGGTCGGTCTTCGATCTTCATTGATCGGCACTCCGGGTGTGCCGATTCCTCGAATGGACGCAATTCTGTTGCCTTCGACGATGATATCCACTGGTCCTCGAGGAGGTCCACCAGTTCCATCGATCATCGTGACTCCGCGAATGATCAGACGATCAAAAGGTCCGGCTCCTTCGTCAGGACCTCTATCAGGAGCGGCAAGAACACCACGCGGGCGAGGTGGAGGCGTTTCTTCTTTTTGTTCTTCCTGCGCGTAGGAATCCTGGATTGAAACCGGGCCGAACAGCAGTGCGATGAACAAGAGAAGGGCGAACGAACGGTTGAGCCTGGACATGGTCGCGTATCAATTGGTGGGAGGAGTCGGCAATATCTCTCCCGAACCATCATTTTCCAACCGTGTCCTTCCTGCGGCTTCGCGCGACGCAAATGTCTCCAGAACCGTTTTAGACGCGTCAAAACGTGCGATAATGTAACAGTTTTAGTTACATTATCGCCCTATCCGGCGCTTCTAAGGGGTTTTTAATGTCCCAACGCTTTAATTACTTCTCGATCCAGCGCGTAGAGAATGTCTTCCTGCGGAGCGTAGCGGCCACGATCAAATCGGGTTGAGCCCGTGCCCAACTGCATCTGTTCACACACTGCCCAGTCCTGCTTGTTTGTCATATCCCAAAATTCGATAGCCGAATTAAACCGCTCCATTTTCTGCGTGTCAGCTATCACATCGGGATGCAAGAGAAAGTAGCAGTCATTCTTGATCTCACTTACACTGACCGACGTAATGTGGTGGTACATCACAAAGTCAGGGTGAGGCGAGAGAAGCAGGTTTGGATACACTGAGTAGTAATGTACCCGTTGCAGATCATCGCCCGAAACATTGCAGACCGGCGGCGCCGCAGCATCACCATCCATGGTCATACTTCCGCCATCTTTGGTCATTGTCATAAAGCCGCCTATCACCGCGCCTTCCATGCAGTCGTGCACGGCATTCTGGAATGGCGTCAATTCGGCGAGGGCCGGATGTACACCCGGACAATGGTAGCACTCCTGGTAATTTTGTAGAATCAGCTTCCAGTTGCATTTCAATGTATATGGAAGGTGATGGGCAATTCGCAGCTCGGGTAATTTCCAGTCCTCAAAGCGACCGACGAGAGCCCCCATTTCCTGTTCAAACGGATCCGGGTTTTCAGACAGGTTGATGAACACAAACCCTCCCCACTCACGCACGTGTGCTTGCATGAGCCCGTAGTCTTCTTTTTTGAATCCGGGAACGTCCCGCATGAAAGGAGCACCTTTGAGATTACCCTCAAGATCATACTGCCATGCGTGATACGGACACTGAATGATTCCATTCTTGAAATGCCCCTTTTCCTCCATACACATGCGCGTTCCGCGATGCCGACATACGTTGAAGTTGGCCGTGATCTCTCCACTTTTCGAACGGGATACAATGATACTTTCCTCACCAACGGGCACCACTACAAAGTCGCCGGCATCTGGCACCTGTTCAGCGCGGCAGGCCATTAACCATCGTTTATAGAAGATTTTTTCCAGTTCTTGCCGGTAGATATCTTGTGAGTGATAGTAGTCACCCGTCAGCGTATACATCTCGCCAGGGACCTCGTAATCAACTCCGCGTTTTTGGAACTCTCCGTTTCCCGTGCTCATGTTTGCAATGCGTTCTGATTTAAATGAGCTCTTCGGCCCGTTTGCTTGAGGTAAGGATACCCATAATCATGGCTGAACTGAATCCCCGATGCTCCAGTTCATTCAATCCTGCAATCGTGCATCCTCTCGGGGTGGTTACGCGGTCGATTTCACTTTCAGGATGACTTCCTGCTTGCAGCACCAGATCGGCGGCTCCCCTTGCAGTCTGAGCTGCCAGCATGAGCGCCTCATCCGCATGGAAACCAATTTCTGTACCGCCCTGTGCTGCGGCCCGTATCGTTCTCAGGAAAAATGCGATCCCGCATGCACAGAGCGCGGTAGCAGGAATCATCATCTCTTCGTCGATGACCAGTGACAGGCCAACCGCATCGAAAAGGGTCTTGGCGATTTCTACACCTCTCTCGTCCTCTTGAACGGACAGACAGGTCATCGAGGTCAGCGTTTCAACGGCCGTATTTGGCATTGCCCGCACAATTGCGACTCCGGCCGGAAGCCTGGAGGCAATCGATTCAAGGGAGACTCCTGTCGCGACAGAGATAATGGTGTGACGCTCTGAATCCACGACAGGAGCTATATCGTCCAGGACCTGAGTCAGTTGGCCCGGTTGAACGGCCAGTACGATGCAATCTGCATCCAACGCTGCCTCCTGATTATTGGACCCTACGCGGATCCCATCGCCTTTCAGTTCTTTAAGTTTTTCGACATGGCGACGGGTCACATGGATGTTTTTTGCCTTCAGCAAGCCTGATCTGACCCAGCCACCGGCGAGGGCGTGACCCAGATTTCCACCGCCCAAGATTGCCACTGATTTGATTTTCATTTTAGAGGAGATACTGTTTGGTAAGTTCAATAAGACCACGCGGTAGGCGTTCTATCCCATCGATGTGCCTTCAATTCCCTGTGCAATTCCTTCGACAACGGTCCCACTGTCGAACATGCTGTGTTGGATCGGACGTGATTCAGTTTTCTCATTCCCGGAATGATGGTCGAAACATCCGGGTTATTAAGAATGAAGCGCAGAGCAAGTTCAGGCATCGACATCCCATCCGGAATAAGCGGTCTCAACGCATCGGCGTGTGCCACACTTGATTCCAGGTTTTCCTTGACAAAATACATGCTTCTCCAGTCATCATCGGGCCATCGTGAGTCGACGGTGAGTGTACCTGTCAGTGTGCCTTCATCAAACGGAACCCTGGCGATGACCGCCACATCGTTTTCACGGCAGGCCGGAAAGAGCTCATCTTCTGGTTTCTGGTCAAATACGTTGTAGATCACCTGTACGGCATCAACGTGGCCGCTTTCGACCGTCTTGATGCCGTTGAATGGCTCCCACCGATTAATTGAAATTCCAGTGGCAGAAATGACTCCCTCCGATTTCAAATCGTCCATGGCACGAATCCATTCTTGGTCCTCCGCCCATTCATCCTCCCAAACATGAAATTGCATCAGGTCAAAATGGTCCAAACGGGCGTTTTCCAGACTTTTATAAGTAAACTCTCTAATGTGATCTGCCGGAAAGCAGTCCCGTAGCTTGAACCCCCGTTGCGAAGGCCAGGTCATATTTCGAGGAGGTATTTTCGTCGCAGTGTATAATCGGCGCTGGGGGTTCTGGCGTATCAACCGTCCCAACAACGCTTCAGACCGCCCCTCACCGTAGCCCCACGCCGTATCGAAAAAGGTGCAGCCGAGATCCGCAGAAAGTTGAAGAGCTTCCAGAGATCTTTCGTCGTCTGAGTCTGCCCAGGAGCCCATACCCCACATCCCGTGGCCTATCTCGCTCACCTTCCACCCCTTCCGTCCAAACCTTCTGTAGTTCAATGTCTGTCCCGCTGTTTTCTCAATCTCGAATTATCTCCCTTCCGTTCAAAAATACGGCAGCAATCTTTCGGGTATTCCTGATATCCGCGAGGGGGTCTTCCTCAAGGAGTACTAAATCTGCAGCCAGTCCAACTTCGATTGCACCTGATCTGCCGGACATGCCATTGAATTCTGCTGCTCTGGACGTTGAAAGGATCAGGACGTCCATGGGCGAAAGGCCTGCATCCACCAGCGAGTGCATTTCACCGTGAAGACCGGAACCCGGCCGTTGGGGCCAATTTCGATACGCAAAATTGGCCCCGACAAGTAGGGGCACACCGGCTTCGTGCATTTTCAGGACGATAGCATTTGATCGCTGCACTACGTCATTGCTCGACGGATCTTCCCCACGAGCCAGAATCGGTGCGACCATACTGAAGAGCGCGGGCGACAGCCAGGTATCGTTTTTCAAAAACGTCTCGATTGTCGCTTGCAGATCCTCTTCTGACAATCGCAGATATGGACCCATATGTTCGATGCTGCGCAATCCCAGAGATGATGCTTCGGCAGCGCTCAGGCCTCGAGGTACATGACCAACCACGAACGACCCACGCTTTTGCGCCTCGTCAACGAGAACAGCGACCAATTCTGCGCTGATGACCGCTTGGATCTTGATGAAGTCAATTCCGCGATCCAGCAGGTCATTGACTGCTTGTCTGGCTTCGGATTCATCGGCGACCTTGAGGCGATACTCATCCGGAGCATCAATGCCTTCCAGGTAAGGACCACTCCAGATCATGTTCGGTCCTACTCGAGAACCAGCTTCTACTTCTCCCTTCCATTTTTCAACAAGATCTACGTCTCCACCCAGTTCTCGGATGCTCGTCACCCCCGCCTGAATCAGCGAATCCAGGGCATCCTCTCCCCAGTAGGTCAGGTGGGCATGCGTATCCCAGAGTCCAGGAATCAGGTACTGTCCGTTCCCGTCCACCGTCGACGATCCTTCGGGGATTTTGATATCGGAGGAAGGACCGACAGCGGTGATGACCCCGCGATGGAACATGACTGTGGCGTTCTCAAGCGGCTCGGTAGATATGCCATCTATCACTGTCACATCGTGTATGGCAACTGGAACAGATTGAGCAAGCACATTTGTCCCGAGCGAGACGACGAGGACGACCAGTCCTGAAGTAATTCTTCGTCTGTACCGATGGTGGCTGCCGTGTCTCATGGCTCGAATCGAATCTCTATAGTTGGATGCTGAACATGCATTTGAATATAGATCAACCACCTGATTTCCATCCGCGATTCAGCAATTTGCCAGTCAAATTCCCAAAAACGGGAAAGGCCCCGCGGCGACCATTGGTCGCCGCGGGGCCTCCCACAACCTTTCGATTAGCTCGAGGCCTATTTCGCAAATCGAACGTAAACCGGTTCTCCTGTTTCCAGAGCGCTCTCGACTGCCTGTTCGAATGCGTCGACCACCTCGCCCTCGGATGCTCCCTGAGCAACGTCAACGCTTGATTCGGTCGAATCGAGTGACATATCCGAAGCCGCACAGGTGACCCTGATTCTCATGGGGGTGTAAATTCCCATTGTTATGGCTCCAACCAGCTGATTGAGGAAGCTCAGATCGGTGTCCACCATTGCCACTCCACTCTCACACACCTCTTCGCCATCGATCATTTTCGGAGGAACGAGTCCTCCGATCCAACTATTCGCAAAAGCATCTTCCCAGACCACGTCGCCGGGCGGTAGACCGGTCGTAACCTGGGCATGAAAGCATCCGGTCGTCAATAGAGCGAACACTGCTATAAATGCGTAACTGACTTTGTTCATTGTATTAAGGATTAAAAGATTTGGCGGTGAGTGGAACGTTTGTTTACTCCCTCAAATAGCCGCTTTCATCCTCGCGTGAGTCACAACATCACACAAATCATTTCCAAAGTCAGTGATCTACTGACCCGGGTGATACGTTCGTTCGGCGACGCGTTCAATGTCTTCCCGGTAGTAATACACTTCGCGCAGGTCGCCCGACGCGTAGCGCTCTGCCTGATCGTTGAAGTGTGGATTTGACGGATCACCACTCTGGCCGCCTGCCGTAATGGCAATTGCTCGAACGCGTTCTCCAAACTCCACAACCGCAACAAACGAGTTGCCGCGCGTTCCGTAAATCTTTTTCGTGTCGTTGAAGGTCCGTTGTCCGTACGCCGCCAAAGAGCCCCAGGAAGCAGAGGTGAATCCGACGGGAATGCTCGGACCTGCATCATCAAATGGTTGGACAATGTCACCCGTCAGACGCTGGAATCGATTGATTTCTCCCCAGGGCGTATCCCAGGCCCCGAAGTCAGCAATTAATGTTTCTTTTGCAGCCGAGAGCGCTTCGATCCACATTTCCGGGGTGCGCCTTTCCCTGATGTAGTCATCTCTCGAGATCCCGGAACCACTGCGTGCATCATCTACCCTGTCATTGAGTTCGAGCGCCCAGAATATTGCTACCGATGTCGGAACAGAATCGATTCCGAATCGAAGGTCCCATTCGCGCAAGACCGTGATCTGATCTACAAGGTCGGCTTTCGCCGCGTTCGAGTCGTCCAGGCCGTCATAAATGCTCATCAGGGCCGGTATCCGGTCCTCAAATGCGGTCAAATAGGAATCATACGCTGCGTCGCGAAGCGTTTCGACCGTAAAGTCGGTAACGCCGTCGAGGACCTTGAGAGCGTGGAGCCCACGGGCATTCTCCGGATTCTGGGACATATAGATCGGAAAGTCCTCCTTCCTGGGACTATTTGCTCCTGTCGCAGAAAATGGCCAGTTATTTGTGTTCTGAATCCAGCCATTCGGAGGGTTTTTGATCGTGATGGACTCATCGATAGTGTGCAGTCCGTACCAGTCTGTAGCAGACGTACTACCGTCGATGAATCCTGAATAGTCGTATGCCTGATCTCGAATCGGGATGAAATTGGAATGGAAATAGCCAATATTTCCGTCGGCATCGGCATACACAGTGTTGTTCGACGAATTGGTGTGGAACTCCATCGAGGCGTAATAATCGTCGTAATTCTGCGACTTGGTCCGCAAATATGACTGTTGGAGGGCCTTCAACGGCTCCTCCATGATTCGAAACGCCACCCATTTGCCGTCTTCTTCCTGAATAATCGGGCCGTGGTGTGTTCTGTAAGTTGTGAATTCGCGTTCAGAAATGCCTGCCCCATCTTTGTAAGCAATGCGGATGACGTGTTCTTCGACGGGGCGTTCCTCTCCATCGTAGACGTAATAGAAGCCATCATCCTTCTGGACCACAGTTTCCAAATACAGATCGATATTGTCGGCCTTGCTGGACGTGTGCATCCAACCCGTCTTGTCATTAAAGCCTTGATAGACAAAGAACTGACCCCAGGTGACCGCACCGTATGCATTAAGTCCCTCCTGGCTGACCACGTGTACTTCAGCTCTGAAATAGAAGGACGTGTGGGGGTTGATCAGCAAAAGCGCGTTGCCGTTCAAGGTGTTTGATGGTGCGATCGCAAAACCATTTGACCCCGTCGGTTCGATGCGAGGGTTTTCAAATTCTGCAACAGCCATGGATGCTGCAGGATCGCCGCCGTAGAAGCCTTCCAGATCACTCATGCTGATGCGCTCAATATCCCCTCCAATACTTCCCTCGCTGAAAGAAAGCGCCATCCAGGGTTCAAACCGATCGAGTACTCGGGGCTCAACGTCCGGATGAGTGTGTAGATAATAATTCAGCCCTTCTGCCCAGGCGTCCATGAGGTCTTTCAGCCAGACCGGACTTTCGTCATACATCGATCTGAGATCTGATTCATTGATGAACATCCGCATTCTGAGGTCGCGATAGATCTCCGACTCTCCTTCCGCTTCTGACAATCGCCCCATCGCGTTCAGAAAGTTCACTTCAATGCGATTGAAATCATCTTCTGCCTGGGCGTACAACATCCCGAACACAGCATCGGCGTCTGTCTTGCCGTAGATATGGGGTATGCCCCAGTCATCCCTGATTATTGTGATCTCATCTGCCCTCGACTCCCACGCAGTCGTCTCTTCGGCCGTGAACTGTGATGGTGCTGTCGAGCACGCAGTAATAATGAAGAGAAAGACGAAATACAGCTTCTTCATGCCGATAAATCTGATGCGAACGAGTTAGTGCGAGTCCAAATATACACGCTCTGCACGTCTTCATCTCTTGCGATTTTCTACCGTGAATTCAATACCGGTAGGTCCATCGTGAATTCCCTACTTTGACCAGCAAGTCAGAACGGCTCCCACTCCCGCAGACTAAAGATTGAGGCTCCTCATGAAATCCGTAATCATGCGCCTCGGCGCTGTAGTAATCGCCTCGTTCATCGGATTGAATCCGACACTTGTCGTCCAGGCTCAGGACGCGCCGACCCGCGCAGATGCAGCGGCATTTCTCGATCAGGCTGAAAATGAACTCGAGGAACTGGGACTGAAGTTGCTACGCGCGAAGTGGGTTCAGTGGACGTATATCACCCACGATACGGAGCAGATTCTGGCCGACGCGGGAAACGATTTCGGAGCAGCTTCGACGCGCCTGGTAAAGGAAGCCCGGCAATTTGACGACGTGGAGCTTCCGCCCGAGATGAGACGCAAGTTGGACATACTCAGGTCCCTGCTCGTAACACCTGCGCCGGCAAACCCTGATCTGAATGCAGAAGTATCGAGTCTCTACACCGAACTCACTTCCCTGGCCGCCAGACCTCATTATTGCGAAACAGACGGTACCTGCTACGATATTTCAGAGCTCAATCGAATCATGAGTTCAAGCCACAGCTTGGACAGTCTTGCTTTCGCCTGGCAGGCCGGACGCCTTGCCACACCGCCTATGCGGCAAAAATACGCACGTTTTGCAGAACTCATGAATCAGGGAGCACGCGAGCTTGGATTTGCTGACCTCGGAGAAATGTGGCGCTCAACCTATGACATGGATCCAGATGACTTCATTCTGGAACTGGATCGAGTATGGGGACAGGTAAAACCGCTCTACACAGCGCTGCATTGCTATGTGCGGGATGAATTGCAGGATCTGTACGGAGAAGAAGTTGTCCGAGACGGTGAACCCATCCCGGCTCACCTTCTCGGGAGCATGTCAGGCTCGGGTTGGACCAATCTTTTTGATCTTCTGGCTCCTGAAAACGCTGATCCCGGCTATGATCTAACAAAAATCCTGCAAGCGGAAGAACTCGATGAGATAGGAATGGCCAGAATCGGCGAGCAGTTTTTCGTTTCGCTGGGTGTAGATCCCCTCCCGGACACATTCTGGGAGCGATCCATGTTCAGACGTCCCAGAGACCGGGATGTGGTTTGTGGCGCAAGCGCGTGGGATCTGGATGACAGGGACGATGTCCGTATCAAAATGTGCATTGAGATAACAGGGCGAAGCTTGCAGACGGTGCACCATGAAATTGGTCACAACATCTATCAAAGAGCCTACCAAAATCAGCCGACACTCTTTCGGGCGAGTGCCAACTATGGGTTTCATGAAGCGCTGGGCAGCACAATGGCCCTCTCCCTCACCCCACGCTATTTGGTCAAGACGGGATTGCTGGAAAGTGAACCAGAAAACGCGAGCGACATCGGGGTGCTGCTTCGTAGTGCCCTCGGCAAGGTCATTTCAGTACCGAATGGTCTCATGATTGATCGATGGAGATGGAACGTATTCAACGGCACGATCGCATCCACCGAATACAATAAAGGATGGTGGGATCTGAGAGAGGAATTTCAGGGAATCACGGCCCCGGCCGAGCGTTCTGAATCCCTGTTCGATCCGGGAACGAGGCGACACATTCCAACAAATGTGCCATACACTCGATATTTCGTTTCACAAATCGTGCAGTTCCAGTTTCACAAGGCCCTGTGCGAAATTGCCGGACAGGAAGGACCACTTCATAAGTGCACGATTTATGGCAGCAAAGAAGCCGGGGATCGCCTGCTGGCCTTCATGGAAATGGGCCGTCAGTACGCCTGGCCTGATGCTCTGGAGGCGCTTACAGGAAACCGTGACATGGATGCCTCTGCCATGCTGGAATACTACGAGCCTCTCAACATCTGGCTTGATGAACAAAATCGGGGTTCGGTGTGCGGGTGGTAACCTGATCTGCGCCATGAATCCGCCCTCGCTTGCGATCACGGTTCTCAAACGCTTAGATTTTGCATCGATCTGACTGTCATCAGATTGCCTATCGTCAACCATTCCCAACCCACACACCGCGTCCACAATGAATACTGAACGGAGACTTTTTTACGGCAGTTGTTTTGCGCTGATCACAACGGCCCTTTCATTCAGCATTCGGGCGGGCATCCTCGGTCAACTCGGAACCGAGTACAGCTTCACCGCCCAGCAGTTGGGTTGGATCAACTCGATGTGGTTCCTGGGCTTCCCGATTTCGATGGTAATTGGCGGACTTGTCTATCACACTGTCGGGCCAAAGAAGATCATGCAGTTTGCTTTTTTTGCGCATGCTGTAGGAATCGTCATGACCATTTATTCAGGCAGTTACATCGGCCTGCTCATATCAACCTTGTTGATCGGTCTGGGCAATGGATGCACTGAAGCTGCTTGTAATCCCATGATTGCCGACACCTACGAAGGCGTGACAATGAGCAAGATGATGAACCGTTTCCACATGTGGTTTCCCGGTGGAATCGTGATCGGCGCGCTCGTGTCCAAATTCATGACGGATGCCGGATTTGGATGGCAGGCCCAGATCTGGGTCATCTTGCTGCCAGCGCTGGCCTACGCCTACCTGTTTTTCGGGCAGAAATTCCCCGAGGCCAAGGTGGAAGAGTCCAAAAATGTGGGTAAAAACTTTCAGGCGATGCTTTCACCCATGTTCATCTTCATCATGGCCTGTATGGCATTGACGGCTATTTCTGAATTCGGTCCACAGCAGTGGGTTGGTCTGATTCTGGCTGAAAGCGGTGCCCAACCCATGCTCATTCTGGCGCTTGTCACAGGATTGATGGCCGTTGCGCGATTCTTTGGTGGAGAGGCCGTTGGCAAACTCTCAATCACGGGTGTTTTGTTGGGGTCAGCGATTCTGGGTACCATTGGCGTCTACCTTTTCAGCACCGTAACCGGCTCAATGGCCTATCTGGCTGCCATCGTCTATGCGTTGGGCATTGCGTATTTCTGGCCGAACATGATTGGATTCGTCGCGGACAAGATGCCGAAGAGTGGAGCACTCGGCATGTCGATCGTTGGTGCTGTCGGGATGTTCTCGACGTCCATTTTCCAACCAATCATTGGCGATTGGATCGATAGCGATAGGGCCGAAGCTGCCGCTGCCGGATTTACTGGCGGCGAACTGGATTTGGTAGCAGGTCAGGCCACACTGGGAACGATGGTTCTCTTCCCCGCCATTCTGATCGTGCTCTTTACTATCCTTCACTTCTGGGTCAGAAAACCTTCTGCCGAAGCGGCTTGACTACATCTTGCCATTGCCATGATTTGCGGCTTAACGGATTGTTTAACAAGCGGTTGAGGTTGTTTAGCTCACGCTAGAAAGTTATGTTGCTCGTCTCCCACCCAAAATCAAACACACGTTTGATGTGAGCGAAATTACCGACTTACTGGCGGAAGGGGTTGAGGAATTCAACTCCTGGCGGGCCAAGAACCGTGCTGTTTCGATCGATCTGAGTGATTCAGATCTTTCGGAGCTTGTGCTGGAGGGAGTTGATTTCAGCGGCGTAAACCTCTCGGGAGCGGACCTGTTTGGTTGTGCTCTTCAGCGAGCGAATCTGAAAATGGCCGATTTGTCGGATGCTGATCTGTCCGGCGCAGATTTGTCTGGAGCCGAACTCTACAAAGCAAATCTGACCAATTCCGCGCTTCTGAAGACGAATCTCGAACGTGCGGATCTGGGTTCAGCCCGTCTCACTGGGGCAGATCTGCGCGGAACCAACATGTGCCTCTGCAATCTGGTTGAAGCCAACCTGTCTGAGGCGGATTTACGAGAATCTGATCTTTCCGGCGGCGACCTCAGTAAATCAAATATTGCCGGCGCCAACGTGCGGTTTGCCAACTTTTCTTCGGCGAACGTGATCGGAATGGAATACCTGCCCTATCCAAGAATGCGGGGTAACTATGAGGGTATCAGGGGACTGGATTCCTGTTTTGGAAATGCTCTGTTCGTGAGAGATGCTCAGGATCAAGATTATCTCGACACCCTCGAAGTCAATATTGAGTTCACCAGTGACCCATTTCAAAAACGGGTCAAGGAAATTGCCTTTAAGGCATGGGGCCTCATCGACTTTGGTCGAAGCCTGTTTAAACCGGCTATGTACGCAACGCTGATAGCAGTGGGATTTGGTCTTCTCTTTCTTTTTGATCAGCAAGTAGAGAGCGTACAGTGGTTCAACTTTTCCGATGATCACAGCTGGCTTAGTCCTTTTTACTATTCCGTAGTCACCTTCACCACACTGGGCTACGGAGATATATTACCCTCCAGCTGGTTCGGCGAAATGCTGGTTATTCTCGAAGTAGTCGTTGGCTACTCAACGCTGGGCCTGTTGCTTTCCATTCTTGCCAACAAGGTGGCGCGACGCAGTTAAAACAAAACAGATACTATGAGCAAGATCCTACTTGTCGAAGACAATGAAATGAACCGGGATATGTTATCTCGAAGATTGATCCGAAAGGGTTTCGAGGTCGTCATGGCGGAAGATGGAGCCGAAGGCGTCAGGATGGCTTCTTCAGAATCTCCGGACCTCATTCTGCTCGATATGAGCCTTCCGGTGATGGATGGCTGGGAAGCGGCAGGTCATATCAAAGCGAACGATCAAACAAAGGATATTCCGGTCATCGCGTTGACCGCCCATGCTCTTTCGGGAGACAGGGAGAAAACAATAGAAGCCGGGTGTGATGATTTCGACACCAAACCCGTCGATTTCAAGCGCTTGATGGGTAAGATTCAGGCCTACCTCGGTGAATAACCGAAGCTGAACACCACCCCCAGAACGATTTTCTCATCATGATCCAACTACTGTCATGAGTAAAATTCCATTCAAGAATGCGCCTGCTATTCTTGCAACTTTGGCCGTTGCCGTCGCCGGGCAACTCCTGATGACATGGATGTTTATCGGCAATGTCGCTAACGAAGAAAACAAGCAGCTCGAGGACGCGCTCCAGACTACCCTCAATACCACCGTCGGTGGGATGGAACGCTGGATCGAGGAAACGGAAGACCTCGTAGATAGCTGGAGCGAAATCCGCGTCGTACGAGAATCTGTCAACACCTTGCTTCTCACGGAGGAGAAAGGCGCTTTTGAAGCGGTGACATTCGTTTTAAAAGAAAGAATAAGTAGGGAGATCGATACCAACGATTTTGTCGGATATTTCGTCTATGAAGCTGGGAATTCCGTTTTGGCCAGCGACAATGGTTCCATGATTGGAGACGAAACGATTAAGGACCAAGAGCTTCTGGCGTTTCTCGATGGCCTTCTGGACGACGCCGATTCCAATCAGTTTTTGATTTCTTCCCGGAATCACCCTTCTCTGGCCGAACCAAAAGGCGAGCAGCGGGAAATCGTTGTGGCATCCCGCATCACGCAAAGCGGTACAGAAACCCTTCTCGGAATTCTGGCTGTGGTGATAGATCCCGTAACGCATTTTTCTCCCATTCTCCAGGACGGCCGGATGGGCGAATCAGGAGAAACGTACGCATTCAACGACAAGGCCCAACTGCTGAGCCAGAGCCGTTTTGAAGCAGATCTCCTCGACATGGGGTTAACAGATCGAATGAACAGCGGCGTGCTCGAGATTGAGATACGAGATCCGGGCGGCGACCTGACAGAAGGATTTGAAGCTGATCCGACGGTCAATCTTGTAGATTTGCCGATGACGTTAATGGCCTCCGATGCCATTGGTATGGGTTCGAGTGAAGGAGACGATGAGAGATTCCACTCTGATACCGCGGGCTATGCGGATTACAGAGGAAGAGAGGTCATCGGAATGTGGACCTGGCTGGAGGATGCAAATTTCGGAGTAACCACCGAACTCGATCTTGAAGAGGCACAGACATCGTTCAGGGCTACTCGAGACAGATTCAGGTATATGAGTGCCTGGACCGTATTTCTGATGATAGCCTTGACCGGCGTCTTCATGAGGGTTCGATACAAAAGTGCGCTCGCCCACGAAGAGTGGACCGACCGACTGAATCGACGCGCTGTTGAGCTGGAAGAGTCCCGAAAACTTGCTGACGCTGCCAACGAAGCTAAAAGTGCGTTTCTGGCCAATATGAGTCATGAGCTGCGTACGCCGATGAACGCCATCATAGGCTACACCGAGATGCTCCTGGAAGATGCGGAAGATCTTGAAGAAGACGACTTCTCTCCCGACCTCAAAAAAATTCATGCTGCTGGAAAGCACCTTCTCTCGTTGATCAACGACGTGTTGGATCTGTCCAAGATCGAAGCTGGCAAAATGGAGCTTTACTATGAGAACTTTGAAATCTCACCGATGATCGACGATGTAGCATCTACCATCAGCTCTCTCATCGCCAAAAATCACAATGAACTGAAGATCGAACGTGGTGATGATCTTGGTTGGTTCTACTCTGATTTGACCAAAGTCAGGCAGTCTCTTTTCAATCTGCTGAGCAACGCCTCCAAGTTTACTGAAAACGGAACCATCACCCTGTCCATAATCCGAGAAACCGAAAATGAGGATGACTGGATGGTCTTCTCAGTCCAAGACACGGGAATTGGCGTGCCTGCCGAGATGCTGGACAAACTGTTTGAGGAGTTTACGCAAGCTGACGCATCAACAAAACGGAAATATGGAGGTACCGGGCTCGGACTGACCATTACGCAGCGGTTCTGTGAAATGCTGGGCGGCACGATAGGGATCGAAAGCGAGGAAGGAGTTGGTACGACGTTTACCATCAGGCTCCCCGCCAAACCCGCTCCCACCGAGAAGAAGACGACGCCTAATCTGTTGGAAGACATCAAGTCAGCGTCTTCTGGAAAAGCATCTTCCATCCTGGTAATCGATGATGACACCAATGCGCGAGATATGATGCAACGCACGCTCGAACGAGAAGGCTACTCTGTGGTAACCGCAGATAGTGGACCGAAGGGACTCGATCTTGCCCGCACCATATTCCCGGATCTCATAACGCTCGATGTAATGATGCCTGGGATGGATGGATGGGCCGTCCTGAGGGAGTTGAAAGCCGACAAAGATCTGAAAAATATTCCGGTCGTGATGGTCACCATGGTATCAGATCGGGATCTGGTGTTTGCACTGGGAGCTGTCGAACATCTGACCAAACCAGTTGATCGGGAGGCGCTTCTGACTCTCATCAAAAAACACACCACGTCTGAAGGTGCTGGACTGGCTCTCATAGTTGAGGACGATGAGCTCTCCAGATCGGTATTGAAACGTACGATCGAGGATGCCGGCTGGACGGCTATGGAAGCGGAGAACGGTGCCGTCGGACTGGAAAGACTGGATGAACAAAAACCGGATGTGATATTGCTCGATCTCATGATGCCTGTAATGGATGGCTTTGAGTTCGTTCACGAATTAAAAAAGCGTGGTGACTGCGTAGATATCCCGGTCATTGTGGTGACGGCGAAGGACCTGACCGTCGAAGACCACAAACTTCTTCGTGGCGCGGTTGAGGTGGTGATGAACAAAAGCGAGCAAACGACCGATCAACTGCTGTCTCAGGTTAACGAAGTGGTTTCAAAGTTGTGATGGAGCTACTCGAGCGGATACTTCAAAAAATTGCTGACGGACTGGAGCATCTCGAAGAGAGATCGAAGCCACTTTTCGTCGTTGCCGCATTGGGATTGTACGTGTACAGCCTCGTCGAGGCTGCAGGCACCTACCCCATCACTGCAGAGACTGAAGCTTTCCTGATTCAGGCTCTTGCCAATCTTTCCATCCCGTTCGGCGTGCTGCTGATGCAGGAGCTTCTCGAACTCATTGCAAACATCTCTCACAGCACTCTCCAATCTGCCAGAAGACAGTTTGAGATCGTAGTGCTGGTGCTCGTGCGCGGTTTCTTCAAATCCTTCGACTCCCTGAATGAGCACGTTGCCGGAGAAGTTTATGGTGGCTACGTGATGGATTCCGTCATCAAAGTCGTCGCCATCGTAATTATAACCGGTCTCATTACTCAATTCGTGAAAATGAGTCGCAAGGGGACCTTGATACCCTACATCTTGGAGAGTCGAACGGCAAACCTTTACAAGCAGACCTTTGTAGTGACGCTGACCGGGTTTATTCTGACAATGCAACTGCTGAATGGATTTAATGGAGATGATTTCATCGTAACCATTTTTACAGCACTGATCGTGGCAGACGCCATTTTTCTTGTATTCGCAATCGTTCGAAATTCCAATTTTGACAAACTCGCCTTTGAGAGTGCACTGGTCATCGCGCTGATCTTTGTTCGATACCCCCTCCTTCCGGGATCCAACACGATCTCGTTTGGCTTTTCGATAGTCGGAATTCTTTTCGCGACTGTTTCCCTGCACTTCTTCATCCACTCACGCTCGATGGAAGAGGCCTATGCGAAGTTGGCCAACACGTCTCACGAGATTCGCACATCAGTGAATTCAATAATCGGGTATTCCGAGATGCTTTCAGAAGACGACAAGGATGTCGATCCAGAAGAGTTCAAAAGTGATCTCGCAAAAATCCGCGAGGCAGGTCAAAAGCTGATTCCGCTGGTCGAAAATGTACTGGATATAGCCAGAAAGAAAGACGAAGACCTCTA
>CAZEHJ010000010.1:0-13826 GCA_964512485.1 uncultured Rhodothermales bacterium
AATGGATATTCCCTATACCGTAAAAACTCGGCCGGATACCGGGGTTAACAACGCCAAACTCGGCATCTGGCTGTTCCTGGCCTCCGAAGTCATGCTCTTCGGTGGTTTGTTCTCCGCATACATTTTCCTTCGCGTCGGCGCTCCTGTTTGGCCGGGCCCACTTTTGGATCATGTCTATACGCACGCCTCAGAGGTCCTCAACGTCCCTCTGGCCACCATCAATACGATGGTACTGATCGGATCTTCAGTTACGATCGTGATGGCGTGGGCTTCCCTTGCGATGGGCGACTTCAAGAAGTACAAGATGTACATGCTGATCACCATACTGTGTGGATTCGCATTTCTCGTCATCAAGTATTTCGAATACAGCGACAAATTCTCCCACGGATATTTCCCGGAAGAATCAACGTTTCTTGCCATCTATTTCGTCCTGACCGGACTGCACATGATCCACGTGATCGGTGGCATCATCGTAAACCTCTATTTCTGGGGACCGGGAGCCAAGATGTGGGACACCGATCCTGATCGTTTCAAACATCGAATCGAAATTGCCGGTCTGTACTGGCACTTCGTGGATATTGTCTGGATCTTCCTTTTTCCGACCATTTACCTGCTTTAAATCATGTCAGAATCTCATTCACACGAGGACGTTCAGAAGCACATCAAAACCTATTTGATGGTCTTCGCCTCTCTGGCGGTGCTTACCATCGTGACGGTGGCGGTCGGATATATCCATCTACCGATTTGGCCTGCTTTGATCGCCGCGCTCGTTATCGCATCCATAAAAGGTGGACTGGTCGGGGCGCATTTCATGCACCTGCTTTCGGAGAAGAAGATGATTTACCATCTTCTGATTCTCACATTTGTCTTCCTGTTTTTCATGTTTTTGCTGTTCATTTGGGCGTACAACGATCAGCAGGGCGTTCATAGTCTGCTGATATTTATTTAGCACCGACAAGAGCATGTCACTGAAGAATTTACATCTCGCCTTCGTCACGGTCTGCTCATTGCTGTCCGTGTTGTTGGCATATTATGCTTTTACCAATCTTGCCGGACCGATGCGAATCGTTTGGAGTCTTTCGGCGATTGTCGCTGCTGGACTGATCATGTACTACGGTGTTCGTTTTCGTCGGAAAATGCAAGACGCCTCCTTTCGATAATATTTCGAGAGTGAAGCGTAAATCACACCTGAACTAGAAAACGTGTGACATTATGAATCGAACCAGAATTGCTTCTGGCTGTGCTGTACTCATGTGCTGGGCTGTGATGCCAGCGCTTGCCAGTGCATGCGAGCGTTGTTTCGGTGCGGGATCTGATGCGGCTGCCGTTCAGGCAGTGTCGTCGTCGATGTTCGCACTGTTGATGATGACGGTTGTCGTTTTCACCGGCTTGCTCTCCTTTGTCCGCAAAATTGCGGGAAACGAGACTCAGCTCGAAGATGGACAATGCCGTCCAACCCTTTCCTCCTCCAATGACCACTCGTCAGAGAACACATCCTCATAAGAATCCATGAGAGACTTTCTTGATATCAGCCACCTCTTGGGCCTTCCTGATGCCGCTTCAGCTCATGCCGGAGATATTGACTACATGATGGCACTGGTCCACTGGCTCATGTTATTTCTGTTTGTGGGTTGGGGAGGCTATTTCCTGTACGTGCTCTTTAAATTCCGCGCGTCGAATAACCCAACTGCCAGCTACACCGGCGCCAAGGGCACCTTTTCCAAGGTTCAGGAAGTTGCGGTGATTCTATTCGAGTCAGCCCTTCTTGTTGGTTTCGCATTTCCGATCTGGGGCGAGCTGAAGAATGATTTTCCTGAAGCTGAAGCAGCCTTTGAGGTCCATGTCATCGCCGAGCAGTTCAAATGGAATGTCCATTATCCAGGCCCCGACGGCGAGTTCGGTCCGCGTGATCCGAATCTTGTAGATACGGCGATCAATCCAATAGGACTCGACATGAGTGATCCGGCATCTGCGGACGACCTCGTGATGCCCGATGAACTTTATTTGCCCGTCGATCAGGAAGTAATCGTGACGCTTACGTCAAAAGACGTAATTCACAGCTTCGGTGTCCCGCAGATGAGGGTCAAGCAGGACGTCATTCCGGGGCTGTCGATCCCGATCTGGTTTACGCCCAATGTCGTCGGCGAATACGAGATTGCGTGCGCCCAGCTCTGCGGACTCAGTCACTATCGTATGAAAGGATACGTCACTGTCGCGCCCATTGCAGAAGTCAATGCGTGGATCGATGACATGGCATCAGGAGCGTTTTAGGAAAGTCAAACCCCATGCCCAACAACACCACGTTTTCTCCCCATCGTCTGATCAAATTGCAACGGAAAATGACGCGCAAAGGTGGGATGACACTTTATCGCGCCCTTCCTTTTGCAGCCGTGATGCTGCTCCTGGCCGTCGTTGGTGCTTATTTCGCACTTCCGGCCGAAGCAGTTCCGCTTCAGAACCTCCAGGATGCAAATCCAGACTACCGTCAATTGCCGTTCATCAGCAGCCGGGTGGCGATGTGGGTCGTGGCGCAGTTACACCTCATGTTTGCGGCGTTTGTGCTGGCCGTCCCGATGTTTGCTCTCATCATCGAGGTCATCGGGTATAAAACGGGCGAAAAGCGATACGATCACCTCGCCTACGAGTTTACCAAGCTGCTTTCGGTGTCCTTCTCGTTCACCGCTGCGCTAGGAGCGATGCTGACGTTCCTTTTGATCATCCTCTACCCCGCTCTGACGCAGTATATGGTCAAGATTTTCAGCTGGACATTCCTGCCCTACGTCGGACTGTTCTTCCTGGAAGCCATTTTCCTCTACAGCTATTACTACGGCTGGGGCAAGTTCAACCCCAAAACACACATCGCGCTCGGTGTTATGCTCAACGTCGTGGGAACGGCCATCATGTTCATTGCCGATGCCTGGCTAACGTTCATGAACACGCCGAACGGAATCGATGCAGCGGGTGAACTGGTAAGCTTATCGGGCGCCATCAACAATTTCATCTGGATGCCGATCAACATCCATCGAATCATCGCCAACGTAGCGTTTGGTGGATCGATTGCAGCGGCGTACGGAGCGTACAAGTATCTCGGAGCTAAGACCCAGGAAGAACGCGAGCACTACGATTGGATGGGGTACATCGGCAACTTCATCGCCATCAGTGCCTTCCTTCCCCTGCCGTTCGCTGGCTACTGGTTGGGTAAAGAAATCTATGCGTATTCCCAGAGCCTGGGGATCACACTCATGGGAGGGACCTTTTCCTGGCTGTTTATCATTCAGGCGGTCCTTATCGGGAATCTGTTCCTCGCTGCGAACTACTATCTCTGGGTATCGATGGAGCGAATAGAAGGCGCACATCGATATCGCAAATTCATCAAGTATCTCCTGGGTGCGATCGCCACGAGTTTCCTGGTTTGGGCGACACCCCACTCCCTTGTGGCGTCGATTGAAGAGGCCCGGGCCATGGGAGGATCACACCATCCGATTCTCGGTGTCCTCGGGGTCATGTCCGCCAAGAATACAGCGGTGAATGTCCTTATTCTGTCGACATATATAAGCTTTCTGTTGTACAGGCGTGGTAACAAAGAAGCGGTCGTGCCTTGGGCAAAAACCGGGAAAAACATTCAGCTCGGAATATTTGTCGCTGTGGTGTTGTTCGTGATTTTCCTTGGTGTTTACGGATATTTCGTTGAAGCGACCGTTCGCATCGGCCTCTCCGTACCACAGGTACTGTCCGTTCTTCTGGCCATGATCGTTATCACCATAATAGATGTCTTCCTCTTCAAGGGTGCCAAGACCACCGGTGAGATAAAATGGGGCGAGATTGGAAATCGAGCCCAATATGCGCTCTTCTTTATTGCCATCACATTTGCCTGGACGATGGGTCTGATGGGCTACGTGCGGGCTGGAATGCGTCAGCACTGGCATGTTTACGGTGTGATTGAGGACACGTCCGTCGATGCATTTACACCGACTCTTGGCTACGCGGCGAATGTCGTTTCAGTGACCGTTTTCATTTTCTTCTGTTTCATTGCCGTAGTCTTCTGGCTCGCCGGACTTTCAGGCAAGAAGCCCTGGCAACCAAAACAGAAAGCTGCCGATAGCGGCGAGGAGGCGCAGTCATGAACAACGCAATCAAGATTTTCATCTTTGTGCTGTTGACGATAGCCTTTTACAGCTACGTCGGCCAGATGGTACCCCAGAAGATCACATACCCTCCACAGAGCACGGAGCTGTCTGCTGACTTGACTCCTGCACAGTTGGCTGCAGCCGGAGAAGAAATTGCGAGCGGAAAGGGCACCT
Organism: uncultured Rhodothermales bacterium; assembly: GCA_964512485.1. Classification (GTDB taxonomy): domain Bacteria; phylum Bacteroidota; class Rhodothermia; order Rhodothermales; family UBA10348; genus CAZEHJ01. Next base: position 4,302 of record CAZEHJ010000010.1, read on the forward strand.
GTCTGACCTGCCACACCATTGGGTCTCCACCAGAAGGGTTACGCTTTCCGGACCTGGGAGGTATCGGAAGTCGCGCTGCAAGTCAAAAAGCCGGAATGAGTGATGTTGAGTACCTCGCCGAGTCGATGTACGATCCGAATGCGTTCGTCGTGGAAGGATTTCTCGCCGGTATGCCTTCCATTGGCGGCCCACCGATCAATCTGACTGACAACGAAATCCTGGCGGTACTCGCGTATCTGCAGAGTCTCGGTGGGGAGCCAACGGTGACGCTGGACACTGTGCTGCCTTGGCAACGCGACGAATCGGAACAGCCTGTTTCTGCACCGGCAACGGCTGCGACCGCACCGGGTGCAGGACTGGACGGGCCCGGCGTCTTCGCGGCTTATGCCTGTTCGACATGCCACGCCATCAATGACGATACGAGAATGGTTGGCCCGAGCCTCTACGATGTCGGCTCGCGACTGACTACTGCCGAAATCTACGAGGCCATCATGGATCCCGACGCTACAGTCGCGGAAGGCTATCCGGGAGCAGCCATGAAAGCCATGCTCGACGGTACTGGCTTTTATCAGAAGGTCTCGACGGAGGAATTGAAAGCCCTCGTTGATCACCTCGCCTCGCAGACAGGAAACTAATCCCCTGATTACACCATGAATCTGCTGGTATTACTTGGCATAATTGCCGTCCTGATCGGTCTTCGGTTTTTGAAACCGAATGCTCTCGGCTGGGCGGCTGCCACATGGATCGCCCTTTTCGTCGGCTTCAAGTACGGGATTGATCCTCCCCTGCCCTCTTCGATCCTGAATATGTTCATGGGGATCGTTTCTCTGGCGCTCGTTACCTACCTGACAGCCGCCAACGATCGAATGAAGGAAATTGGTGGCAACATCGTCACTTTTCTTGTTTCAAAAAAATACCAGTGGGCTCTGTTGGCCGTATTGATTCTGCTGCCCTTGCTCGTTGCTTTCCAGGTATATCGGGGAATGACACAAGCTCCGCAACCCCCCGTTTCGGGAAGGACGATTCATCCTGTCCCCCCGACTACGGTTTCGGTAAACGGCGCACAATTCAACGTCATCGAATCCCACAATCCTTACAGGGAGCTGGAATCAAGCGATGCCAATGCGTTTGCAGCGCATGTCGAGAATGGCCGCCGCGTCTACTATCAGAATTGTGTTTTCTGCCACGGCGACAACATGGAAGGAGACGGCATCTTTGCCCATGGTCTGGATCCCATCCCTGCAAATTTCCAGGATGCCACGACCATTGCAATGCTCCAGGAATCCTACCTGTTCTGGAGAATTGCCAAAGGTGGCCCAGGACTACCCGCGGAATCTACTCCCTGGTTGTCCGCCATGCCCGCCTGGGAGCTCTTTCTCACGGACGAGGAAATATGGGATGTCATCCTGTTCCTCTACGACTACACGGATCAGCGACCCAGAGAAAACGAGGAAGTACATTGAAATATTTGACTGCCATAGCCGCCCTCCTCGTATTCAGCGCTCCGGCATTTGCCCAGAATGTTGATCTGGGAACGGATGCGCAGCGAGAAGCTGGTCGATTGCTCTACAATAACAAATGTGCCCAGTGCCACGGACTGAGCGGCGATGGTATCGGGCCCGGGACGGATTTCTTTCGTCCGGAGCCTCGAGACTTTACCAGAGGCACGTTCAAATTCAGAACGACTGCAAGTGGCGAGTTGCCAACCGATGACGATATCCGAAGATCGATCCGGCGTGGCATGCCGTACACGGGAATGCCGCCTTGGCCACAACTCTCCGATGCGGAAATTGACAATCTGGTATACCACCTCAAGACGTTTTCGGACTTTTTCTCGGGACCGTTTGCGGAAGTAACTGCTCTCGAATTGCCTGATCCTCCGTCCATCTCGGACGAGTCCATCGCTCGCGGACGAGAGGTGTTTCTCGAAAACCAGTGTGTCGACTGCCATGGCGATCAGGGACGTGGAGATGGCACGTCTGCTCCCACACTCACGAACAGTTGGGATCTACCCATTCGTGCTGCAGACCTGACCAAGCGCTGGACGTTCAGGGGTGGAAACACGCGTGCGGACATCTTTCGCACCTTCAATACCGGTCTGGATGGATCGCCCATGCCATCCTACGAAATTTCTCCCGTCGAAGACGCGTGGGCCCTTGTTGACTATGTCTACTCACTCTCTCGAGATGAACCGGATTACTCAACCTATGCGACAAGTATGTCGACCGATGCCGAAATCGATATTTCTGCAGGCACAGACGGGTTTTCTTCCGCTCCCGAGGCCTTTTTTCCTATTGTGGGTCAGGTCATTGAGCCCGGAAGGTCGTTTTCTCCCGGTGTGAATGCTATCAGCGTGCGGGCCATGCACAATGCCGAGAGCGTCGCCATTATGCTTCAGTTCAATGACATGAGTCCTCAGACTACCGGGGTGAATGGACCGGATCTTGATGTTCCCGTCTGGCCAAACGACACTGACACTACGCAGGCGTATTCGGATGCAGTTGGACTTCAGTTCCCGACCTCTTCCGGCGGAGCCGGCCTCCCGTATCTCATGTTTGGCGATTCAAATGCATCTGTGGATCTGTGGTTTGCCGATATGTCGAGTGGTGAAAGCACCCATTATGTAGGAAGCGGCAGTGACAATATCACCGTCGATGGTCCTGACGTCGAAACATGGACTTCGTTTGATGACGGACAATGGACCGTGATCATGAAGCGGGACAGAGTAGTCGACACTCACGCGGAATTTACTGACGGTTCGTTCACACCCATGCTGCTATCGGTTTGGGACGGATTCAACAGAGAGCGTGGAAACCGACGTGGACTCACGTCGTGGACGTATCTGTATCTGGAGCCTGCAGAAACCGAGTCGCCGGTCATGCCCATGGTGTGGTACGGAATGATTACGTTGGTAATCGGGATCGGAATCACCGGACTCGTTCGCCGTAAGTATTCAGATCAGGTAAGCTAATTTCGCGTTTCGCGAAATTAGCCAGAAACCGCAAGTCGAGGAAGTGAAGGAGAATCGAAGCGAAGAGGACATATCGACCAGCACTGGTATCATGGAATCTCACCAAGAAGTGTAACCTTGCGTGTCCCCACTGCTATATGGACGCGGGTGAGAGCGCCGAAGAAGAGCTGAGCACAGAGGAGTGCATGTCCCTCATCGATGAGATGAAGGCCATGGGTACTGAGATGCTCATTCTGACCGGCGGCGAACCTCTTCTGAGGCGCGACATCTATGATATCGCCTCAAAAGCATCCAGTTTGGGAATGTGGGTGGTGATGGGCACAAACGGAGTCCTCGTCAACGAGCACGTTGCCCAGAAAATGGTGGACTGCGGTGTAAAAGGTGTCGGGATCAGCATCGATTCTGTTGATCCGGAAAAACATAATGCGTTTCGTGGAGGCCCGAACGCGTGGAAATATTCAGTCCGCGCCCTTGAAATCTGCCGTGACCATGGACTGGAAGTATTGGTACAGTCCTCGATCATGCAGGAAAACCGCGAAGAACTTCGGGACTTGCTGGAATTTGCCAAGAGCAAAAATGCCTGGTCCTTCAACCTGTATTTCCTGGTTAAGACAGGCCGGGGAATGGAATTGAGTGACCTTTCGGCTGAAGAAACGGAGCAATGCATCCGTGAAATGATCGAATACCAGAGTGATTTTGAGCCCATGTTCATCCGGGCCAAATGCGCCCCCCAATTCAAGCAGCTCTCCTATGAAATGGGACGAGGTGGCCTTGAGAGCGGTGGATGCATGGCCGGCACAGAATATTGCCGTATCACCCCGGAGGGCAATGTTACGCCCTGTCCATACATGGACGTGGTGGCCGGAAATGTGCGCAACGAAGGCTTTACTGAGGTTTGGAAGGCGTCAGAAGTCCTGCTGAATCTGCGCGACACATACAAATTGAAGGGTCGATGCGGCTCGTGCGAGTTCAACGAGCTTTGTGGAGGATGTCGCTGCCGGGCATATTCGGCAACAGGCGACTACTTGGCGGAAGATCCTGCATGCAGATATCAGCCGGGGACCATGGAGGCCCCCTCAATGCTGGATGTAGCTTTTTCAGATCCTGTCGCTGCTCGCTTGGACAAAATCCCCATTGAGTTCATCCGCGGAAAGGTTCGAAAAGGCTTGATCGCCTATGCCTCCCGACACGGCCTGCGCATTATTACCGAATCTGATATGGACAAAGCCATGGCCGGAGCCAGCAAAAGATCGTTTGCATCTATGGCGGGTTCGTCCTTATTCAAGCCACATACCCCAGAATCTTGAATCGATCACTAACCTATCGAAAAGAATGGAATTGACAATCGACCAAAAAATCATCGAAGAGCGAATCAATGTTGACGGAAACGTCGGCACGCTCTCGATGAATGACACCGTCCAGAATTTCAACGTCCTGGAGTTGCCAGAAGATTTCATTCGCTGGCAGCTCGATTACAAGCATGGTATCTATGACGCCATCGCTAAAAACGAATATATCGCGTTCAATGCGGGACACCTCCCCGTCGTTGGAACGTGGAACCACGGTTCCAAATTCCCGAATTTGGCGAACAAAGGAATTGGGTTTTCTCCGAAAGACGAGCATATCGAACACTATCTGAAGATCGTGGAAGATGCCGTTGAAGAGATCGAAAAATTACCACCGCATGCCGTTCACGATACAAGAATGCTTCGTGTTGATGCTGCGCGCCAGGTATACAGCAATCCGGAACACATAGACTGGAGAAGATTGGCACTACTGGAAATTTTTGAAGGCTCAACACTCAAGAATCTGCGAGATAACCCTCATGCGTCCGTACTTTGGACAGGAAATTCACCTGTGTTCATGAGCTACCAGGTCGATTGCACAGTGGAAATCATCACGTCTGATGATCTTCGTTACCGGTTTGCATGGGCGATGCGCCGTCTTTTTGAATACGAGCCGTTCCACGTGGTTCAGACCATGTACCCGTATGCTTACTGTTTCTGGGTTACAGGATTCAAAAACAAGACTCCAATTCGTCGCTACCCGGGAAAACGCAGCGACAATACGGTCAACGAAGGGCACGGAGACATTGACTTCGAAGACAAATAGCCCGTGGCATACGTAATTCTCGATACGTGCGAACAATGTGGAGAGTGTGTTTCTGAATGCCCCATCGATGCCATTCAGGTCGCAGACCCTATCTACGTAATCGACGACACGTGCTGCGAATTTGACCATTGCGTCGCCGTATGCCCCAAAGAAGCAATCGTACACGAAAGCGAAGCCCCGATCCCAAAAGATGAATCGACCACTGATTGACACAAATCTGGTCATCGAGTTCATAAACAAACTTGATGCTCAATTTGACAAGCCCGGTGAAATCCTGTTCACGGGCGAAACAACACACGTCGTCGAAGGCTGGCGTGGATGGAGCACGCACATTGAGTTTGCTTCATCTGTCAGCAAAGATGGCCGTTCTTTGTTCAATGAATGTGTCCGTCAGATAGCCGATGAAATGCGAATAGCTGTCACAGATGAATTTCCTGGAACAGTGGTTCCGCTTCCGGCAGGTTATCAGGAACGCTCACGCGAACCCGGTGCATCATTTGACGCCAAGAAGTTGAAAGTATTGCACTTTGACCCGTATTCGATTGTATATCGATACATCGCGCGCGGCCTGGAGCAGGACTACCAAATGGCGCTGTCATTTCTAGAAAATGAATGGGTCACCGAGGAGGAGATGGACCGGCGCCTGGTGGATTTGATTAAGGAATTCAACTTCAAAACGATACGGCAGGACCCGGCAGAATTCTTACGTAGATATAACGGACTGAATCAGATGTGGAATTCCACGCACAATGCCGGGAAGACGCATCGATCTACACCTATTTGAACGGCTCTTTTATTGCAATGGTATATCTGCCCCAATCACGAGGAACGACTGAACTCCATCCCGACAAAACGCCGGGATGGAACGAAGTGCACTTCGTGAATCGGGAAGAATTTGCTACGATGGCCCCAACCGTTCTCCAATTGGAAGTCAGCCGTTTGACGAAGCTCCTGCCGGAGTTTGATCTGGGATCGGATACCTACAATTCGATCATAGCGGCCCGCAGAAAAGTGGAATCACTGCAGTTTTCGATAAAGAATGAGATGAATCCGGACGAAGTCGAATCATGTGCCGCGGATCTTGAATCATCCATCATGTGCGTGTCTGCGGCCGATTCGGATGCAGATGCGGATTCCTCCCGTGTCCTGGTATACGTGGCGGATCGTCTCGTGTATATTCTCGGTCAGCTTCGCCATCTATATTGATTCGTCCGACTACACTCAACCCGTTTAAACCTTCATTCCTTGCCCAACATGTTTGACAAGATTTTTGTACCGGTAGACAATTCTGAGCACTCGGCGACGTCGGTTGACCTTGCTGTGAAGCTGGGTCAGGCATTTGAATCCAAACTCATTGGCAGCCATGCATACGCCGCGCGTCTGCACGACTACCGATTCAAGCAGATGGAATTCACCCTCCCTGAAGAGTACCTCATCGAGGAGGAGATGGAGAAGCAGCGCAAAGTGCATGATTCTCTGATTACGATGGGACTTGAGCTCATTTCTGACTCCTATCTGGTCGTGATGCAAAAAAAGGCGCTCGAAGCGGGACTTCCATTCAAACCCAAGATGTATGATGGAAAGAACTTTCAGGTCATCGCCAATGACATTGAAGAAAGTGACTACGATCTGGTGATCATGGGCGCATTGGGTCTGGGAGCTGTGAGAGACAGCCAGTTGGGAAGTGTATGCGAACGTGTGGTGCGCCGCTCGCGGACGGACACCATTGTGATCAAAAACACAGCCCCCATCGATGAACAACTCACCGCGTCGGGTGGCGATGTGTCGCATACAGACGGTGGCTCGATAGTCGTGGCTCTTGATGGCAGTCCTGAATCCTACTCGGGACTAAAGACCGCGCTCGAACTGGGCCGCAAGTTCAACAAGTCGGTCGAAGCCATCTCTGTCTATGATCCGTACCTGCACTATGCCATGTTCAACAGCCTGGTTACGGTGCTGACGGACAAAGCGGCCAAAGTATTCAAGTTCGAAGAACAGGAGCAACTGCATGAAGACGTGATCGACACGGGGCTCGCCAAGATCTATCAGTCCCATCTCGAAGTTGCCAGGCGTCTGGCGGAAGAGGAAAATGCAGATCTCAAAATCACGCTACTAGATGGAAAAGCATTTGAGAAGATTCTCGAATACGTCAGGCGGGAGAAGCCCTGGATGCTCGTCATGGGCCGGATCGGGGTGCATAGCGATGAATCGATGGATATCGGGAGCAACACCGAAAACCTGCTTCGCATGGTCCCGTGCAACGTGTATCTGTCGAGCAAACGATTCCAACCTCACGTCGATGTGAAGGCAGAAGAGTCGATGATGTGGACCGAACCCGCTCAGGCCATTCTGGACAAGGCTCCAGATTTCGCGAAGGGTATCGCCCGTACCATAATTCACCGCTGGGCCATGGAAAGAGGCCACTCCGTCATCACGACGAAAGTCGTCGAAGGTGCAATGCGAACAATCCTGCCCGAGTCTTCCATGAAAGCCATGGGCATTATCGCCGAAGACCTGGCCGTTCAGGAACTTGAAAGCCAGAATATCGACGTCTACATCTGCGAAAAATGCGGATGGACCGGCAAAGGATTCGAACCGAAGAAGTGCACCGTTTGTGGAGCGCCCCCGGAGGATATCAATAAGCTGGACCGAAAAGCGTTGGACGAACTCGGTCCACTCGAAGGCGCCATTACGGAAGAGAAGACGTTTGATTCGGTCCGATTAAAATGGACCGCCGAGGCCCGGGCACTCCTGAAGAAACTCCCTGACGGATATCAGCAACGCCGCGCGAAGGCACAAATTGAAAAAACTGCTCGTGTCAGGAAGATTGATACGATCACGTTGGATATGGTGACTCCCATTGTGGGTCACACGGAGGAAACCACTGAAAATCTGGAGGAAAGAGGAAAATTGAAGCAGACGGCAGCCGAAACGGCCACTCCGACCGACATGAATGTCCGCGACGGTAACTATTCGTGGACTCCCGATGCCATTGAGCGACTTAATCGGGTACCCGAAGGATTCATGCGGAGCGGCACGAAGAAGCGTGTCGAAAAAGCGGCTGCAAAACGAGGTGTTGACCTGATTGATCTGGCTGTTGTCGAAGAGGGCGTCAAAGAAGGTCTCAAGATGATGGAAGAAATGATCAAGAAGCAGAACAAAGACAAAGACAAAGACTCAGCAGATTCCTCTTCAGACTCGGATGAGTAGCCGACTGGAATGAAGTCATACCATGATATAGCCACGGACGGGGGTTCAGGCGTCGCTTCGCAGGTCGCAGATCAGGAATCGCGACTTCTGGAGCGACTCTCCCGGATTGACCATGTTGTTGCGGTCATGAGCGGTAAGGGAGGTGTGGGAAAGAGCATGACCACAGTTTTGCTTGCGACCGCTCTCGCGCAGAAAGGCCTGTCCGTCGGTATCGTGGATGCGGACATCAATGGTGCATCTCAAGTCAAAATGACGGGTATCGCGCGCCAGGTGAAGGTGGAAGACGAGGGTGTCTCACCTGCCCGGACCGATTCGGGCGTTGAGGTAATGTCAATCGACCTTTTTCTGGATGAGGGCTCCGCGGTCAGGTGGAATGCTGTGACCGAGCGAAGCACGTTTACGTGGAGAGGAATGGTAGAAGTGGCCGCCATCCGGGAAATGCTGGCTGATACGGCCTGGAGCAAGCTGGATGTGTTGTTCATCGATCTGCCGCCCGGCACGGACAAACTCCCAAACCTCCTGGATCTTGTGCCCACGTTGTCGGCGGCCATCGTGGTTTCAATTCCGAGCGAGGTTTCCTCGTATGTCGTCAACAAGTCCGTTTCAATCGCACGCGAGTCCCTTCAGGGCAAGCCCATCTTGCTGATCGAGAACATGACCGAGTTTGTTTGCCCCAATTGCGATACGGTCCACAAACTGTTCGAGAGCTCCTCCGATGCGCCCACCCTGGACGTCGATTCCATAGGCAGAATCCCCTTCGATCCATCCCTTTCGCGAACCATTGATCAAGGGATGACGTTCGATTCCGTGTCCGGATCAACCGCCACTGCGGCTGCGCTCAGGACAACTTCCGACAGATTGCTGGAAGAACTAGTCAAACCTCAAATCTGAGGAGTATCCGAAATGAAATTTCTCTGTGTTGATTGTGACAGCCAAATGGCCCTCAGCGAAACGCGTGGACCAGATCAGGGGTCAATGACGGTTGTTTTCACGTGCAAAAGCTGTGAGCGCCAGATAGCGATGCTCACGAATGCTCAGGAGACACAGATGGTTCACTCGCTGGGCGTCAAGATTGGAGGGCGAAAGAGCGAGCCCCGACCCATGGAGACCATACGTGGATCCCTTGTCGGAGCGGCGGGAGACGGAGCTTCCGCGCCTGATGCCACCCCGGCACCAACAGCGACTTCGGCGCCCGATGCCACCCCGGCGCCTGCAGCAACTTCGGCACCCGA
>CAZEHJ010000010.1:13926-63398 GCA_964512485.1 uncultured Rhodothermales bacterium
CAGCGACTTCGGCGCCCGATGCCACCCCGGCGCCTGCAGCAACTTCGGCACCCGATGCCACCCCGGCACCTGTAACCGACGAATCCGAGAGCGAAGGAAAATGCCCGTTTTCAACCATGGTCGTCGAAGGATCGCAGCCCCAGTTCGCTCAGCCGGATGGCATTCAGTGGACTTCCGAAGCGGAAGAACGGCTTCAGAATATACCATCGTTCATTCGCTCGATGGTCAAAAGAGGCATTGAAGATCACGCCAAGGCTCAGGGAGTCAAACTCATTGACAAAGAAGTCATGGCGTCGGTCCGAGAAAACATGGGGATGTAAAGCTCATAGATCCAGTATTCCGGAAATTCCGCCGGTACCAAGACGTCCTTTCAGTTTTTGCTCGGTGCTTTCCAGACGCCTCACTTTGGCGGGTTCGCCTTCTATCAATTCCAGCAGATTGTCGGCGTCCTTGATAATTGCGTGCCACGTATCTGAATCGGGGAATCGACCCTCCGCCCACTCATCTTGATCCAGGCGGTCTACGCGAAGCTCGAGAAAGCGATTGAATCGTTCCAAATATCCGAATTCGTCCTCTGTAAACGCCGACTCAAAATCGAGCGCTTCCTGCTGATCACGATCTCCCTTGAAACCGTCCATGTAACGGTGTCCGGGCTTGAAGATCAGATCAAACCACATTCTGCAGAGCTCAAATGCGGTTTTTTCAGTTGACAGATCCGGAAGGACACTGTTCAAAACCGGAGCAGATCGGATGAGCGCGAGCGCGTCCAAGACGCGCTCGCGCACCGATTCAATATCTGGCAAAGAGTTGTCCTCGTAATGGTCTGTCATATGCAGCTCAGCGGCGGATGGCTACGCCGTCATCGACGTCTGCCGATGGAAATTGCACGATCTCCTCTCCCTCATCGACTCCGCTGACGACCTGAACACTGTCCGAAGAACGTTCACCAATCTCGATGGCCCGCATGACGGCCGCATCCTCTTCGACAACGAATACGTACCACGCGCCATCGCTCTGAAAGATGGCATTCACCGGAACAGTGACAATATCACTTTCCTCCCAGACCACAATTCCGGCCTCAGCTCGGAATCCCGAACCGAGAGACGCTGGTCGTTCTTCGAAATCAATGATGACATTTACGCGCTGTTCCTCAACTCCCAAGGCTGAATACTTGGTAAATGCCGATGGTTCAACCCTGCGCACTGTTCCACTGAGCGTTCGGTCACCTCCCCAACCATCAATATCTACTCTGGCACCCGCTTCTATACGGACGGCATCTTCAGACAGCACGTCGACTATGAGTTCAAGATTTGCCGTGTCACCAACCTCCAATAACGGCTCCCCGGCCATGACGACCCGGGCACTTTTTTCAACAATCGCCAATACATGACCATCAATTGGAGAGGTGACCACGAGGCCGGAGGAATCCCGATCCTCGTCGTCGGTGACTAGCATGGCTTCGGCAGCCCGCACATCGGCGGCAGCAGCTTGAGCCGTGGCGCCTGCCGCTTCGAATTGACGACGCGCCGAAGATGCCTGCAACGATGCCTGGTCCAGCATCTGCTCGGAAATAATTTCTTGTTCGGCGAGTGACTTTTGCCTCTGGTATTCGGTTTCTGCTTGCTCCGCAATTGCTCTCGCGTCCTCGAGAAGTCTGCTTGCCTGCACCAGACGCGCTCGCGCGGCCTGGAGATTGGACTGAGCCACTTCTTTGCTTTGAGCACTGTCCTGAACTGGAAGAACCTGTACAAGCTCATCGCCATTGGCAACGGGATCCCCGACATCAAGCACGATGCGGGAGACCTGACCTGATACAGGTGCCATTATCATGTAGGATTCTGTAACCCGGGTCTGTCCCTCACCACGAATCTTTACCGTGAGAGTCATTTTTTGGGCGGAAACAGTATCCACAGCCACACCCTGACCGGTGCTCAACATCACAAAGATGACGACCAGCAGGATGATTCCCAGAGAAATGTATATCAGGCGTTTTCGGTTTTTCATTTCCGCTAATCTCTCGTTTTGAGGACGGATATCAAATCATAATTATTCAGTCGTCGCCTTACGATCAGGCTGCTGCCGATTGCGGCCACTATCGTAATCAAGGCAGAAGCAGCAAACGTGCCGGCATCGACAATCATCGGCATGCGGTACGTTTCGGAGACGAGGGAAGCCAGAGAGGCGTCTGCCATCCAGTATCCCAGATACCAGCCGATCGGGATCGAGACCAGCGTGATCAATGCCTGTTCGCTGAAAAGCAGAATCGCCACTTCCTTTTTTGAGAATCCCAGGACGCGAAGACTGGCCAATTCTCGTCCCCGTTCAGATAGAGCTATTCTCGCCCCATTGTAAATGACCGCCACAGCGATGATGGACGAGAATATTATCAGGAACAGGACTCCGACCAGCAACCCCTCGTCCATTTGTTTCTGGAACGATTCGTACATCTTGTACGGATTGCTGACCCCCGCGACGCCGGGTCTGTCGGCAAGCTCCAAACTTATCGCGTCTCTCTTTTCTGAGATCAGCTTCAGATTGGCTCCAGAAACACTTTTGGCATTACCAACGAGTCGGTGGAGATTCTCGATCTCCATGTACGCCGAAATACCCAGAAAATCTTCCACGATTCCGACGACTTGCGCCGCTTCGATCCTGCGCGATCCTTCCAATACTTCTACCTGAACCTCTTCTCCCAGTGAGAGACCCAACTCATCGGCCAGATACTTGCTCATCACCACACCTTCAAGAGGTACTTCTATGATCTCGCCGGCTCCCGACACGATTCGCTGAAGTGCGTCGCTCCTGCGTCTACCTGTAATTCCCGCTTCCTTTTTTCGATGCCCGTTCCTGAATCGAACAGGGACCGAACGATACGTTTCCACCATCGTGATGCCATCGATTCGATAGAGATCATACTCGACATCCTGGGATACAGGTCGATTGAACACCACGGACACGTCTTCCCGTTGAATCACACCGAATTGCAACTCCATCATGTAGTCGATAGAATCGAACATGAACATGCCTACGACCAGAATTGAGACTGAAAAGGCCACTCCAAGCGCAGAAAAGACGCTTTTCATGGGACGACGTTCAATATTTCGAAGCACCATGCGTGTGGCAGAGGACAAAAAGTGGCCAAGACCGATGCGCTCCATCACGCCGGGCTTAAAACGGGCCGGAGCTTGAGGCCGCATGGCTTCGGCGGGCGGAAGAGAAACGGCCTTTCGCATTCCTCCCAACGCTCCGACAGATGCTGCAACGACTGAAATTGTGAACGCGAACAGTACGAGGCGCGGTCTCAGGGTGTACACGAGATCGGGAAAAACGAAGAACTCCTTGTACATCTCGACCATGACGTCGCCAAGCCACGCTCCAACGAAAATTCCGATGACAGCTCCGGCCAAGACGGCGACAAGTGCGTACAAAAAATAAAAGAGTCCGATATCACGGTTGGTGTATCCGAAAGCTTTCAACACCGCAATTTCCTGCCGCTGAGTAGCAATGAGGCGTCTCAAAACGATGTTGAGCAGGAAGGCAACAACGGCGAGAAACACGCCCGGAATCATGGTGCCGGTTGTTCGATTCTGGTTCAGTTCATTTTCAAGAAATTGGTGAGAGAGCTGCAAGGCGCGGCCATAGCTTCCCTGTCCGCCGTACAGTTTCAGAAGCTCGTCCAATTCCGCCTTGACGTGTTCCTCGCGTGCGTGCGCGCTCAGGGTCAGAACAACCTCATTAAACGCCCCTTCCATATCATCAAGGGAACTCAGCGCCTGCCTTTCCATCCAGATGATGCCGAACGTTGTATCGTCCGGGAAAATGGATCCGGGAGCCAGCGGATACATATGCTCAGGCGAGATGGCGATCCCGATGATCTCCAGTGAACGCATTTGCCCATTGATGACGGCTTCGATCCGATCGCCTTCTGTCAGGCTGTTCGAGTTGGCAAACTTCTCACTGATGATGATCTGATTTCGGTCGGTACTACGAACGAAACGACCGGAACGCAGGTGTAGCTTCCCGAGCATTTCGTCCGGGTTGTCAATACTTACGAATAGTCCTGTAGCGGGCTCATCCAGCGCCTCCACATTCAGATTGGCCATGAACGAAACCCTCGTATCTGCCGCTGAAACACCCTCTATGTTCCGAATCTGACGCCTGAGGGATTCAGGTGCGCGCTCCAGTTGCGCCCATACGTGTGGGAAGCGCGAGTCCTGATAGAACGAATCCCGTGACTCCAACAGCGACTCGTAGGTACCGCGCATGGACAGAACAGTCATGATCGCAGTCGCAACGACCGCTGCAATGGATATCATCTGCCCGCGATGATGCCAGAGATCCCTGAACAGTTTTCTGCGAATCGCCTTCATATGCTACCACACTATCTCGTCCAGGGTGGCGCGATGTTCATTTACCTGCGAGCTGGCGATATGACCGCTACTCATATTCACGACTCGATCTCCCATGGCTGAAATGGCAGCATTGTGCGTAATCACCGCAATGGCAGTCTTCAACTCATTGTTGACCCTTTCCAGTGCCCGCAGCACAATTTTTCCGGTCTCAAGATCGAGGGCGCCGGTAGGCTCGTCGCAGAGTAAAACGTTGGGTCTTTTCGCTACCGCGCGGGCGATCGCAACGCGCTGCTGCTCTCCGCCCGAGAGTTGCGCAGGGAAATGATCCAGGCGGTCGGACAGGTCCACCAACGCCAGAGCTTCCTCCGGAGGCATGGGATGGTCCGATATCTCGGTCACCAGGGCAACGTTTTCTCTCGCAGTAAGGCTGGGGATGAGATTGTAGAATTGAAAGACGAATCCGACGTGTTTTCTCCGATATTCCGTGAGCGCATCTTCATCGGCTGTTGAGAGCTCGATGTTTCGATACCAAACATCTCCTGCGGTCGGTGTATCGAGGCCACCCAGAATATTTAGAAGGGTACTTTTACCGCTTCCCGACGCACCAAGCAAAACCAGCAGTTCGCCCTCAAACAGATCGAAGTCCACATCTTTGATGGCGGTGACCTTGACCTCCCCCATGTCGTAGATCTTCGTCAGATTCCGGGCTCTGAAAATCAGGCTGCCGTTGTCATTCCTGTTTGTAGCGGATTCCGTATCGATGATAACTCCCGAATCTGATGGCATTTAGTGTTATCTGTCTGCCGTTTTGGCTCTCCAGTGTACGTTTTGGGATGCTAAAATGTTTGAATTTTCAGGTCTTCAGACACTCGTTTCCGGCCCTCAAACAGTGTTCGTTGTGACTACATCCAATCTTGGATAGTGTTTTGCCCGTCGGGCACTGTATTTTGAGACTTTCACGCCAATCTCTCATATCAATTCGTTTTCCCACATGGCATTGCAGGGACGTTCCATCATAGGTAGCTCATTCGGCAGTTCGGACGGAACTGCATTCAACGCAATCAACCCGGCCACCGGAGACAGTCTCTCGGAAGACTTCTTCACGGCCACCGAGACAGAGGTGGCCCAGGCGGCTGATTTGGCCTCCCGTGCGTTCGATACATATTCAACGATTTCAGGAGTGCAGCGCGCGGCCTTCCTGCGAGCCATCGCTGATGAACTCGAAGCTTCAAGGTCAGATATTGCTGCCAGAGTACCACTCGAAACAGCGCTGCCGGAAGGCCGCGCGAATGGAGAACTCGGGCGCACGATCGGGCAGCTCAGAATGTTCGCGGATCTGGTGGAAGAAGGATCGTGGGTTGACGCAAGGCTCGATACGGCGCAGCCCGATCGTGCGCCCGTTCCCAAGCCAGACATCAGGACGATGCGCATACCGGTTGGCCCGGTCGCCGTCTTTGGCGCTTCTAACTTCCCCCTCGCGTTTTCCGTCGCGGGCGGCGATACCGCATCGGCGCTTGCTGCCGGATGTACTGTGGTAGCTGTTGCCCACTATGCCCATCCCGGAGTAAGTGAGATCGTTGGTACGGCTATCCAGCGTGCTGTCAGCTCCACCGGAATGCCCGAGGGCACATTCTCGCTTCTTCAGGGAACGGGACAGAGTGTGGGAGTGCCACTGGTGAGCCACCCCGCCATCAAGGCCGTCGGGTTCACGGGGTCACGTTTGGCCGGCCTCGCACTGGCAAAAGTGGCATCCGAGAGAGCCGAACCGATTCCCGTATTTGCTGAGATGAGCAGCATAAATCCGATCGTAGTGCTTAAAGGAGCACTTGCGGACCGTTCTGAGGCCATTGCTGAAGGCCTTGCCGGATCCGTCAGTCTCGGTGTTGGACAATTCTGTACGAATCCTGGAACCGTACTCCTTCCGGAAGGCGAACAGGCAGACGCCTTCGCCGCCCATTTTGCTAGCTTGATGGATAGCAGCAAAGGTGGAACGACTCTACACGCTGGCATTGCCAGCGCGTACGACAGAGCAACTCTGCAAACGGATGCCCACGAGAGTGTTGAAACGCTCGCCGCGACTCCAAATGATCCTGCCTCAAACCGAGTCAATCCCTGGATTTTCCGCACAAACACTGAAGCGCTTCTATCAGACACTTCTCTGACAGCTGAAACTTTTGGTCCGTCCACCACACTTGTTACCTATCGGGACGAGGCCGAACTCATCCGTCTGATTGACAGCCTCGAAGGACAACTTACCGCTACCATTCAAGCTGACTCCGAAGACCTGCCTTTCAGCCAGAATTTGACTGCCGCACTCAGGAAGCGTGTCGGACGCCTCATCGTCAACAGTTTCCCGACAGGCGTTGAAGTCTGTCATTCAATGGTTCATGGTGGACCGTTTCCAGCCACCTCCGATGGGCGCTCGACTTCCGTCGGTACTGCAGCAATTGAACGTTTTTCACGTGCATTCTGCTATCAGGGGTTTCCTGGAGACGCACTTCCGGACGAATTGAAAGATGGTAATCCGTTGGGAATCTGGAGAACGACTGACAGCGTCCGTTCACGCGACTGACCGAGGTACTCGCCCATCGTGCCTGATCTTTTCACCATTGACTTGTCTCTGATGGACTGGGCAATATTCCTGGTCGCAGGAATCGTCACGGGAATCATCAACACGCTGGCCGGAAGTGGATCGCTGATCACTCTACCGATCTTTGTCTTCATTTGCGGCCTTCCTGCTCCCGTTGCCAACGGTACCAACCGGGTAGGCGTATTCCTCCAGAGCGCCGTCGGATTCGGCACGTACTATCGCAACGACAAGACGAACTTCTCGGGATCCGGATGGATCGTGGCGTCGGTAGTGATTGGAGCCGTATTGGGTTCGTTCATCGCGGTTGATCTGGACGAGGAGGCCATGAATATGGTTCTCGGGTTCCTCATGGTGTTCATGATGGTGGTTTTACTCATCAAACCGTCCCGCTGGATTCACGAAGCCGCTGTCGCGTCCCACCGTAGCAAGAGCCCGCTTACCCTGATCACTTTTTTCGCGATTGGCGTCTATGGAGGATTCATTCAGGCAGGCGTGGGAATATTCCTGCTGACGGGCCTTGTTCTGATCAACCGATACACCCTCAAGAGTGGCAATGGAATCAAATTGCTGGTCGTCGTTCTCTACAGTGTCCCCAGCCTGGCCGTGTTCTTCTGGTTCGATCAGGTACATCTGGGGTATGGCCTGGCCATGGCTGTTTTCCAGGCAATCGGAGCCTGGCTGGCCGTCAAATGGGTCATCCATTTTGAAAACGCTGACGTGTGGATTCATCGCCTGTTGATTGTGATCGTTGCCGTAGCTGGTGCCAAATTCCTGTTCTGACGCTACCTTGTTCCAACTGACCGTTCCAAAACGACCCTGATATGAAAGCTGTCTACTTCGGAAGCATTTTCACCGTTCTCATTCTTCTCGCAACAGGTTGTACGAGCTCTGATGCTCTGCGCAGCCCCTCTCTGGCCACCATGGCACAACCGGCACCAGACTCGTTCGAAGTCGAAATGATTACGAGCGCTGGGGTCGTGGACTTTCGATTTTACCGCGACTGGTCACCTCTCGGCGTTGACCGGGCCTTTTATCTCTTCAAGAATAATTTCTACGAAGGGTCCCGGTTCTACAGAGTAATCGAAGGATTTGTAGCTCAGTTTGGAGGCTCCGGAGACGCCGATGTCGATTCGATCTGGCGAACCATGTCAATCAATGACGAACCGGTGCGCCAGACCAACGAAAAGGGCACAATATCCTTTGCACGCGCCGGGAGAAGGAGTCGTTCATTCACCATGTACATTAATCTGGTGGACAACGCACGTCTGGACTCCCTCGACGCGGGAGGCGTTGTGGGATACCCACCGATTGGTAGAATTGTGTCGGGAATGGCCGTGATCGACAGTTTGAATTCCGAATACGGTGCCGCCCCCATGAGGACGGACCTTACCGCGCGAACACTCTCTCAGGAATATGCGCGGCTCGATTCAATCTCGGCCACGACAATCACCCGGATGTGGTAGGACGGCTCCTCCGGCAAATGAAACGGTTCAATGTGCGGATCTGACGGCGCAGAAGCATTCTGATGCCGCCCCCTTTTTTCGTCTCGATATTCAAGGTGGCGTCCAATGTCGTTTAGTACCCACACCCGTCATCATGAGAATCAGACCAGCCAATTTCTGGCTCCTGGCCTTAGTCTTCATCCTGTTCCCCGCGCTACTGAAAGCCCAGGATCAGGGTAGCTGGAGCGAGAGAATGGCTCTATCGCAGGCACGGCAGGAAACTCCACTGATCCACCTGGACGGAAAACTGTATCAGACCGGAGGATTAGGCACTTCGCGGACCGCCATAAAATCGGTCGAAGTGTTTGATATTGCTTCGAACAGCTGGTCTGTCGTCGCCGACCTTCCGATCACACTGCACCACCACGGTGGCGTAGCGACCGCAGGAAAGGTCTTCACGATAGGCGGCTACTCGGCGACTCAGTTCATCGAATCCACGCGGCTGCATGCCTTTTCTCCCGGAACTGGTTCCTGGTCGACCCTTTCTCCTGTTCCTCGTCAGATAGGAGCACACGCGAGCGTCGAATTCAATGGAGAGATTTACATTTTTGGCGGCACGTATTTCAACGCAGCGTACACACATGCCTACAAATACACTCCCTCGACCGACTCCTGGACCGAGCTTCAGCCGCTTCCTTTTGCCAGTGAGCATCTTTCTGCGGCCGTGATGGACAACAAAATTTACGTTACAGGAGGCCGCCTGAGACAGAACTTCGTTTTGACCAATCGGACAGATCTTCAGATATACGATCCCGATACTGACTCATGGCAAATCAAAGCTTCAATGCGCCAAGCCCGGGCGGGGCACGCATCGGCAAGCGTGAACTCGCGGCTATATGTTTTTGGCGGTGAGTCTTTTGAGGAAGGCCCTGAAATCATCCGATCTGTCGAGGAATACGACCCTGTGACCGACACCTGGAGATTTCTCGATGACATGCCCGAGCCCAGACATGGACTGGGAGCGGTCGTGGTCAATTCGCAGATCTGGTTGTCCGGTGGAGGAGCCGTCGCCGGATTTTCTACGACATCCAACACTGCCGTTTTCACTCCACCTTCTGTTGCGACGTTTTCCGAGTTTGAAGCTGAACTGCCGAGCCAGGTCGATGTGCTGTCGGTCTACCCGAACCCAACGAAAGGGAGTTCAACGATAGAGTTGGAGTTGAATGAGGCAATGAGAGTTGGTGTCCGTGTGCTCGACGTCATGGGTAGAGAAGTGGCATCTCTGCCTGATCGTCTCCTCCATGCAGGTGTCAATAGCGTGAGTGTAGAACTCGATCACCTGAGTGCTGGATCTTATTTCGTCGCGATGCGCCTGAACGACCACCACATCGTCCGCGAGTTGCAGGTCGTCAAATAAACCGACCAATCCCTAGATGGGCTTCCAACTGACCGGTTGTCCTTCCATCGGTGGCGGTTCGGTGGAATCTCCCGTTTTTGGCGGATTGAGGCCTTTTGCTTCGTCGATGAATAGCTGCAAATGCGGAAACGGAATCTCGATTTTGGCAGCTTTGAGGGCCTTGAAGATTCTCTCTGTGTAGTCTGCCTTGATGGGTACTTCCAGTGAGGAATCGCGGATGTAGAAACGCAGCACCATGTTCACACTGGAATCGCCCAGTTCAAGTACAACCACTTCGACTGGAAAGTCGGCCGCTATTCGCGAGTCTGAGTTCAGGAGGCGCAACAGGATCGAACGAGCGGCATCCGGCGATTCCTTATAAGCTATGCTGAATGGCACTTCAATTCTCAACAAACCCAGCAGCGTATGATTGATCAGTTTCTGATTGATCATCAACACATTGGGCATCACCATCACTTCGTTGTTCAACGTTCGTAAGCGTGTTGATCGAAGCGTGATTTCTTCGACGCTACCGTACGTGTCATCTACGACAACCTGATCCCCTATTCTGAAGGGACGGTCTATCATGATCGTCACTCCGGAAATGAAGTTTTCCAAACTGTCTCGGGCCGCAAATCCGACGGCAAGACCGATGATCGAGAGCCCGGCAAGCAGGGCAGAAACGTTTACACCAAACTGGGCCAACACCATGACGAAAATGAAAGCCCAGGCAACCAGCGAAGTGGTCTTCATCAGCAAACTTTCCAGACCTACGTCTACACGCTTGCTGGATTTCAAGACACCACCGATCACGGCTCTGAGTACTCGCCACAAGACGTAGAGAATGATGAATACCAGCGCTGCCGTTACGATGTCGGGCAACACGTTTTCCACAAAACCGAAGAACATTTCCTTGAGCTGGATTCCAGCAGTCGTGATGTCTCCTGCTGCGATCAGTTCCGCAGTCTCTCCAACCTCCTGCCCCATTTCACCCAAAACACCTGTAGAATCCTGACTCAGTGAGTCGGACACCACGGGAACGGCCTGTCTGATTTCCTGCATCGGCATAAGGGTCGCTGAGCCCCGGGGTTATCTGGTTCTTTGATGATGCCGCGCTGAGTGCGCCTTCAGTTAACTAGATAACGTTGAAAAATCCAGTATTTGCCTTTTTCAGAGCCCTGATACGGCCTGAAAAACCCAGCCTGGATCGTCTCTCAGAAATAATAAACCAGCGACAACTGAGCGAAGCTATCATCTCTCAGAAAGTGAAACATTCCGTCAGGGGTGGTATTTCTGAACGCTCTTACCTCTGCTTCAGCTTTCATTCGCTGTGAGACTCTCCTCGATGCCTCTACAAGAACGAAATGTTCGCCTGATATCACGTCGACCACTGCACCTGCCAGCATCTCGCTCGACTGTGCATCGTTAAAAGCGAGGCGGGCGCCGCCAAATACATCGTGCTCCAGGGAGGATAACCTGAAGCTCTGTCCTGCGAAATCGACTTCATCACGGCCGTCAAAGTGGTACTCCGCCAGACCTCCTAAATCCCAGCCAATGTTGCGGAAGTTCGAAAAGGTATACTCAAAGCCGGTTGTAGTTGCGAGGAATCGGGACAGATATCCTGAGCGGTAAATGGTTTCAGACTTGAAAATCCATTCTCCTCTAATGGCCAACAAGTCCAGTCCCAACTGTGTTATCGTTGGATAATCGAGTTCAAAAGATGCTGTAGCCGGATTGAGGCCGAACACGGGCTCTCGCGACGTCCCGTGGAAAGCGGAAACGCCCACGTCCACCATTCCCATTGTCACAAACATCCTTGCTCCAAGATCAATACGATCCTGTCGAAATGCTTCGCCCTTTTCAGTAAGGAAGGGCGTCCGGAGACGTCCCTCCTGCCCGGGAAAGGTGCGTTCCCGAAAAAAAGGCATCACGAAGGTATCCAAAGTCGCCTGACCAAAAATCCATGACGCCTGAATCATGGGCTGACCCAGTTTATCCTCTCCGTCTGGAGATTCGATCGCGTCGGTTTGATTGATGATATCGACGAGGTGATTGGACTCGGTGACTCCCCAGAACACCTTCGCCAATCCAGCACGAACCTCGAAAGTGGACCCAGCATATTGCCAGTATGCTTCCCGAAAGTCAACGTGGGAGCGCCTTGAGTCGGAGGCATCCAAGCGCGCATAGGGATTCAACAGAATCCGATGCCGTCCTACGTCGAGATACCATTCGACATCCGCCATGATTGAGGCAGCGTGATCTTCTTGACCATCATAAAGTGGTTTTGAGGGAAATCCCCTGAACTCAAACCCCAGATCGGCCGTAAATCGGGAGTCGTCCATAATCTGTTGGAACCTGGATCCCGGGGTCTGTGCGGCGGCCTCGGTCGAGGCCGCCGCACCCACCACCAGCATAATCCCCATCAAACTCAGAATTCGGAACAGACCTGACCGCCCGTTCAAAAACGAGCTTTGGGCATTTTTGGCGATTGTCATCGGATTTATTACTCGAGTGGGGTGTGGTTATTTGGCCCTGCGCAAACTCGCCTGATCGAAATCACGGTCGCTCAAGCCCTGTTGGAAGTTGTATTCCGAAAATGTGAGAGTCGTGCTTTTACCGGTCTGATGATTCTCCATCTCCATGCGAAGTGACCTCCAGTACTGACCTTCGTATTGTACATAGTCGTTCCAGGTCAGGGTTTTGAGCAAATCACCTTTGCGATCGTAAAATTCGCCTTTGATGTTTCGGTACTCCTCGGTATCGATCCAAACGATCTGCCTGGTGTACCCTGATTTTTCGTACGTCGGAATGCGTTCGATCACGAAGGTGCTCATGCCGTCCAATTCTTCCTCGCGCAGGAATCGATACGTGTATTTGTCCACTTCCTGAGAGGAAATGTCTTCATACGCGAATTCACTGCCCATAAACGGCCCGCTTTTGTTTGAGGATGAAATCCGCTTCACCCGGCCCAACGACGGCAAAAAGAGCCACTGGTCATCAGGATCGGAGACATGTGTGAATGAGAGAAATGCCGTTCCCTGCACATCGCGCGGCTCGTCGAAAACGAGAAGCGACTTGTCGCCATCTCCATCGACTTCCAGAGTGGTGGTGCGCAGACGACGCGTAGATTGTTGCCCGTTTCGGTTCCGAAGAATCATGGAGAGTTCGGTTGACGAATCGCCCCATCCCCGATCTCTGGCATCTGCTTCGAGAGCGATTTCCAGACCTCTTTCTTCTGCCGCCGTCGATGCATCTGACTGGGCATAGGTGGTCAACGGGGCCGCAAGCAGGCACACTGCTGTCAGAATTGTGTTGATAAATGTTCGCTTATTCATGGCCTAAATACTTGTTGATATGTGGGTTCAAAAAACAATTTGGTTGGGTAGCTGAGCCGCTACCTGCCGGATACCGGGACCGAAACGGGCTCACTGCCAACCACAGCGGTGAACGTCCCTTCGCGTGAAACGACAGC
The DNA here is from genome assembly GCA_964512485.1 of uncultured Rhodothermales bacterium. Lineage (GTDB taxonomy): Bacteria > Bacteroidota > Rhodothermia > Rhodothermales > UBA10348 > CAZEHJ01. The sequence goes on from CAZEHJ010000010.1 coordinate 27,179, forward strand.
TTCTTTTTCGCCATCAAACTTGATGAGCAGTGGAGGAAGCACGAAGAAATCGATTATCAGAGCCAGTGCGATGGTAATGGCCGTCATCAATCCCATATCGGCGTTCATACCGAAAGCCGAAGTGGACAGAATGATGAATCCAGCGACAAGAATTATCGATGTCGCAATCAGGGCCCTTCCGACTGATGAAAAAGAGTAGCGCACGGCGTCTTCCGCACTGAGTCCTTGTTCCATTCGAGCGCGACGATACTTGGAAAGGAAGTGGATTGAATCATCCACCACTATGCCAAGCGTCATTCCGATGACGATCGACAATCCAAGGTTTACCGTTCCGCTGAGAAGGGCCCAGACTCCAAAAGCCACGACGGCCGGGAGTAAATTGGGAATGAAGCTGAGCATTCCCAACTTCAGACTGCGCAGCGCGACGATCATCAGCAGTGAAATCAGGATCAAAGCGAGGATGCTTCCTTGAAGCATACTGTTGATATTGACGCCAGATACATAAGAAAACATCACGGCCGGACCTGAGCCCGCTGCGTGCATTGCTTCAGGCGTGTTTGCCACCAACCAGTCTTGTCCCTGTTCATTCAGCTCACGTACGCGAACTGCACTGACATTTTGTGTTGTTACAGAAAATCGGGTGGCGGATTTATCTACGTTGATCTGATTGTTCAGATCGAGCCCGTAAGGAAGTGACATTTCGTAGAGCAACAGATACTGGGCTGCCATCTCCCTGCTGTCCGGCAAACGATAAAACGATGGATCATCGCTATTCAGATTCTTGTTGAGCCGCTTCATGATATCCGTGATGGAGCTCACATGCACGACATCCGGTTGGGATCTGAACCACAGTGCGAAGTCCTCGACTCGTCTCAAAAAGTGGGGATCGCTTACTCCTCCGCTTTCACCGGAGGCTATCGAGAATTCGATCTGATAGATGCCGGTAAGATTCTCTGAGAGGAAGTCGGTGTCTTGCCTGAATGCAGTGGATTCATCGAAGTACTCGACAAATTGATCATCCAGAGTATTCATCGGGATGAGGGCTGCAAAAAGAAGAACGAGGGCGGTGGACGAATACAGAAGCGCAGTTTTCCTGAATATGACGAAGTTCGCCAACCGCTCCATGAGTGGGGACGAGTCCTCCGAATCGACGGATTGTTTTACCCGTACTGGCAGAATTGAAATCAAGGCTGGAAGAAACGTCACCGAGATGATGAACGCCGCAGTCACGCCGACTGCAGTCATATTGCCCAGGTGGTTAAACGGAGGCACGTCCGAAAAATTGAGGCTCAAGAAGCCGATGACTGTCGATAAGCTGGTCAGAAAGACGGGTCCAAAATTGACGCGAATACTCTCGATGATGGCTTCATGTTTTGACATCCCGGTTTTCATCTCACGAAGCATGGTCAGCAGAATGTGTATTGAATCTGCTATTGCCAGGGTCATGATGATCGTCGGAGCCTGGGCGCTCGGAGGCGTAAGCCCAACATTGAACATGCCTCCAATCCCCATGGCAATCATGGTTGAAAGCCCGATAACCAACGTCGTTACAATGGTACCACTTACAGATCGAAGCATGAAAATCATCAGCAGGATCATTGCGGCAAACATCAGCGGCAAAAGCCGGGACATTTCGCTCATGCTGATTTCCTGAAACGCGTTGTTCAAAAGCGCGAACCCGGACAGATATATTTCTGTATCCGGGTTATCTATGACAAACTGATCTGACAATGCACGCGCTACGGCGACAGATTCGAATACCTCTTCAGCCGTTTCTCCAGGCAACTGAAGCGTCACGTTGACTCCAGTAACATTGGCGCCGTCATTAACCAGTCGATTTTTCAGCAGAGGTTCTTCAAGAGCGATGCGTTGAACATCTGAGAAATATTCGGCGGTTCGTCCCTCGGCGTTTTCAACCAGATCCCGTACGATGAGGTCGTCTTCCTCGGCGAACGTGTGTTGAAAATTGGTGATGGCATCTACGCGAATGGCGTAAGGAATCTTCCAGGCTTCCTCTACCAATTCCTCTATCGCGATCAGAGTCGCCTCTTCAGCTACGACGCCACTTTTGGGCGCCACGACAAAAATGACGTTGTCATTTTTCGTGTAAACACTCTGCAGCTCTTCAAAAGCCTGCACCTGGGGGTTGTCGTCACTGAAGAATGCACGATAGTCCGTGTCGAAGAAAAGGCCTTTCGCTCCAGAGCCAAACAGGCCAGCGATGACTAGTGAAGCTATCACAACGATCCATCGCCATCGTAACACGCCCTCGGCGAATGCGGTTACATTTTTGTCCAGTGTTGATTTTCGGGTGTTCATTTTTCTGTTATTCGGGTGGAGACGTCTTACGACTTATTGACCATTTGGTCACTTATAAATTGCTTGTATACCTGACGGTATTTCTCTCAATGGTTCACGGAGTAGTTGACTGATCAGTCAATTAGTTACAGAAAACATCAAATATTTTTTCCTTATTCGGGCGTGCTGCCGCGATCGGAAGGAAAAGGACGATATTCCAGTGCCGCAAGAGCAAATTCCGCAACTTGATACGGATCCTGCCCGGGTAAATTCATTTTCGACGCTGTAAGCAGCCCCGCTTTGACCGCGATCAGGTAATCAGCAAGACTTCCTGCCGTTCGGTCCTTTCTGAATTCGTCTGAATCCTGACCCCGTTCAATCAATTCGGTCAATCGATCTCTCATCGAAGACACAAATGAGGCGATAACTTCTCTGATTTGATCATCATGGGGACCCAATTCAACGACGGTGTTCATCATGAAACATCCTTTGATCTGGTCTCCGAGTGCGCATTGCCTGAGGCTCATGTTCATGAACTGAGAAACAGCCTCCTTCGGTGATGAAGCAGTTTCCATCATCTGGCGAGCAGCGATAGAACCTTGTTCCAAATACGCTTTGAGAGATAGCAGGAAAAGATTCCTCTTATCTCCAAATGCCTTGTAGATACTCCCTTTATGCAGATGCATGGCATCCATGAGATCAGTCATGGACGTGGCTTCATACCCCTTCAGCCAGAACACGTGCATGGCATGACCCAGGGCCTCATTGGTGTCAAATTCTCTTGGACGTCCCATGGTTAGGTTCCTGTTGTGAAAAAACTCCGATACGCCGGCTTCTTTTCCTTTGTGGACCGTTTGGTTCCTAATTATACGATATTGTTACCGGATCGTAAAGAAATATGCTCCAGAGCGCAGAAGGCTGCGAACTACAGACTTTCCAAATACCATCTGTAGGTTCGGGAAATGCCTTCTTCAAGCGAAACAGAAGGCCGCCAGCCGAGCGAAAACAGCCTGGATACATCCACCAGTTTTCTTGGAGTACCATCTGGTTTGGATGGGTCGAATCGGATTGCGTTCTCTGTGCCGGTTACGCGCTGTATGGTGTCTGCAAGTTCAGCAATGGAAAGATCATGTCCGACTCCAGCATTCATCAGACCATCCGGCGCCGCGCGAAAGAGGTCTTCTTCGGGTGTCCGGAGGACGCAAAGAACTGCAGAAGCGAGATCATCCACATACATGAACTCGCGTTTGGGAGTCCCGCTGCCCCAGAGTTCAACGACTGCACTTGTGCCTTTCGCCTCGTGGAATTTCCTGAGCAGCGCCGGTAGCACATGGCTGGTCTGTAGATCGAAATTGTCCCCCGGACCATACAGATTGGTTGGCATCAGCGACACAAAATCTACCCCGTGCTGCTTTCTGAGCGCCTCGCACAGTTTAACTCCAGCAATCTTGGCGATGGCGTACCACTGATTTGTCTCCTCCAATGGACCGGTCAACAGGTATTCTTCCTTCAACGGTTGTGGCGCCATCTTGGGATAAATGCACGTGCTCCCCAGAAAAATGAGGCGCTTTACACCAGCATCAAGTGCGCCTTTGAGGAGATTGGACTGAATCTCAAGGTTTTGATAGAGGAAATCAGCCGGGTAGGTATCGTTGGCAAGGATTCCTCCCACGCGGGCAGCCGCAACAATCACGAAATCCGGTTTCTCTTCCTCATAGAACGTGCGCACTGCCTGTGTATCGAGAAGATCGAGATCTTCACGGCCACGGGTAACGATGGATCGATGCCCATTTGCCTCGAGCGCCCGAACAAGTGCTGAGCCGACGAGGCCACGATGGCCCGCTACGTAAACTTTGTCCGACGAATTATCCAGATGCATTCGATGATGGTTTTGGAATGGAATGGAATCACTCTACCCATGATGGTACGACGCCCAACTCTACACCGAACACCCACTGAACCAGGAAATATACCATGACCGTCACGATGGCGGTGAAAACCACGTTCATCCATATACCTGTTCGGGCCATCTGGGGTATCGTCAGCAGACCGCTACCATATACAATGGCGTTCGGCGGAGTTGCCACGGGCAACATGAATGCGGCACTCGCTGCAATGGTTGCAGGAATAGCCAACAAAAATGGATTTTGACCGATCCCGAGGGCGACGGAAGCCATTACAGGCAAAAAGGCTGCGGTGGTGGCCGTGTTTGAGGTCAATTCGGTCAGGAAGATGACCAGAAGCGTCACGGAAAGGATGATCAGGATGACAGGCCAAACGCTGATGCCTGAAATAAGTCCACCTATCCATGCAGCCAGCCCGGTCGTGTTGATGGCCGAGGCAAGAGACAGCCCTCCTCCGAAGAGAACCAGGATTCCCCAGGGAAGTCGCTTCGACGTGTTCCAATCCATCAAGAAACGGTTCTCCCACGGCCCTTCCTGTTTTTCAGAGGGAAACAAAAAGAGGAGAATCGCACCCAGTATGGCAATACTGGTATCTGAAAGACCTGGGATGAACCCCGCCAATAATGGCCGCGTCAACCAGAGCAGCACAACGAGAGAGAAAATCGAGGCAACCGCCCGCTCGTCTCTTCCAGGTGCTCCCAGGTTGGAGAGCTCGGAATCGATCAGTGCTGACATTCCCTCAATCTTGTCTTTGCCGAAGCGATATATAAATCGAGTCAATAAGAAATATGTGACGGGAAGGCCGACTATGATGATGGGAACGCCGACGGCCATCCATTGCACAAACCCGATTTCAACGCCATAATTCTCTTCCATGAATCCCGCGACCAACGCATTGGGGACCGTTCCGATCAGCGTACCGAGTCCCCCGATTGTGCATGCGTAAGCAATAGCCAGCATCAATGCCGGACCGAACTCGCCCAGTTCTTTCTCGGACATTTTTTCGGATGCGAGTTTGACCAGGGAGAGGGCAATGGGCAACATCATCATGGTCGTTGCCGTGTTGGTAACCCACATGCTTAGCAACGCGCCAGCGATCATGAATCCTGCGATAATGGAAGAGGGCCTGGTGCCAACACGCTTCAGCAAATTCAGTGCGATACGCCTGTGCAGGTTACATTTTTCCATGCTCAGGGCAAGAATAAACCCTCCCATGAACAGGAAGATGAGTGGGTTTGCATAGGGAGCGGCAGCATCCCGAATCGGGGCGATCGAAAGGGCGGGAAAGAGAACTAATGGTAGCAGCGAACTTACCGGGATGGGTATGGCTTCGCTCATCCACCATATGGCCATCCACAAGCCGATTCCGGCCGTCCACCACGCTTCCTGCGACAGGCTTTCCGGGTGCGGAACGATCAGGAAAAGCAGGAAGACGATAACTCCGGTCCAGGTCCCGACTCTTTCTCTCAGAAATCTACTCGCGTCATTCACTTTGAAGTTCTCCGGCTTTGTTCTCCAGCTTTGTTCACAAACAGATTCCAGGCATTTTGCACATGACGCAGCTCCGTATCCCGGGCGCCTACGACCATTCGAATGGTAAACGCCTCACCGAGCTTGGTGTGACTTGCAAACAGCTTTCCGGTCTGATTGACCGACTCCAGCAATTGCTCGGTGAACGAGTTGCCCTGCGAGTGAGCAAAACATACGGTATTCAGCTTCCGCGGGACGACCAGATTGAAATCCGGGTGCTCGCGAACCCACGTTTCAAAAGTCTCTGCCAGCCGGATATGCTCGCGCACGTGATGAGCAAGACCCTCCGCGCCGTAATGACGGAGTACGAACCATAGTTTCAGCGACCGAAAACGCCTCCCCAACGGAATCTGCCAGTCACGATAGTCGATCGCAGCTCCGCTGCCGTGTTCGCGCGTCTTGAGGTACTCAGGAAGGATGCTCAGCGCATCGATCAGAGCATGCCGATCCGAGACGTAAAAACAATTGCAATCGAAGTTGGTGAACATCCACTTGTGGGGATTGAAACAGTAGCTCTGGGCTCCGTCCAACCCTGCATTGATCCATCGGTAATCCTCACACACCGCTGCTGTACCGGCCATGGCCGCATCCACGTGGAGCCAGATTCCGTCGCACAACTTTGCGATCTCTGGTATCGGGTCAATGGCCATCGAGGACGTGGTGCCAACGGTGGCAGACACAAAAAACGGAGTAAGTCCTTTCTCCCTGTCTTCTGCCATCAATTCGGCCAACCGGTCTACTCTCATTGCAAATCCATCGTCAGTCTCGACCAAACGAATGTTGGCGTCACCTATTCCTGCAATCCGGGCGGCCTTTTGTACTGAACTGTGGGCCTGATCCGAGGTGTATGCCACAAGCGAACCCGACACCCCCTGCCTGTTACTGACGCCTGATGTAGCCTTCTCCCGCGCGGCCAGCATGGCGCAGAGAACGGCACTCGAAGCCGTATCCTGAATGACACCACCACCTTCTGAATTCGATAGAAACTTGTCTGGCAACCCGAGAAGACTCGCCATCCAATCGAGCACATGAGTCTCGAGCTCAGTTGCGGCAGGACTCGTCTTCCAAACCATTCCCTGAACGCCCATGCCTGCGGCCATTATTTCTCCCAGAATGGAGGGAAACGACGTGTTGCTGGGGAAATAGGCAAAGAAATTGGGTGACTGCCAGTGGGTGATCCCGGGCATAATCACCCGATCGACATCATCCAGCATCTCGGAAAAGGGCTCCCCCGTCAGAGGAGGATCAACAGGCAACATCGTGCGAATGCCTCCAGGCTGCACATCAGGAACGACCGGCTTGGATTCCACCCACTCATAGTAGTCAGCAATCCAGTCGATGACTTCTTTTCCGAAGCGGCGAAATTCTTCCGCACTCATGTGATAATTGGTCTTCCGGGTCATACTCAAGAGGAGAGGCTTGTGGGTTTACGGCGTTTCGGCATTCCACCATCGGCTCGAATTTTTTGTTCTTCGTTGCGCAACATGGCTCGGTACATTACCTCCGCCGGATGGAGCGCCTTGCGAGACGTCCCTTCGAGAATCTGCTGCCGACAGCTTACGCCCGGAGCGACGATCGTCGTGTGCCGGGCAGTATTTTTTATGGCGGGAAACAGCCGCTGCTTCCCGATCTGCATCGAAATATCGTAGTGTTCCTTTTCAAACCCGAAAGAGCCTGCCATGCCACAGCATCCGGAATCGATCTCATTCACGCTGCAACCCGAGATAGTTGTGAGAGCACTATGGGTCCCAGCTGTTCCAACGGCAGCTTTCTGATGGCAGTGGCCGTGCAGCAAAACCTCGCCAAAACCACTCATATCCGGGAGGATAGATGGATCTAGACCTGCAATAAAATCTTCGAACAGCACGGCCCGTTCGGCAACGAGAGGGACACGAGGATCGCCAGGAAGCAGAGTGTGGTATTCGTCATCAAATGAGAGAAGACAGCTCGGCTCTAATCCGATAATGGGTAGTCCTTCACGCGCATGAGGTACGAGTCGGTCCAACGTCTCGGAGGCATACCTGCGTGCAAGGTCGACGAGCCCTTTGGAAATCGCGGGTCGGCCGCAGCAGCGATGCCCGGGCAGAATGACTTCAAATCCACACGCCTCCAGAACGTTGGTCGCGGCGATCGCTACATCTGGATAGTGATACGTATTGAATGTGTCATTGAAGAGGACAACCCGTCCGGAGGGCGTCTTTTCTGGCTTACGACGACGCTTGAACCACCGAGTGAACGGCTTACGGGCAAACGGTGGAAGCGTTCGTTTGTGGGAGATTCCATAGATGCTGTCCAGGCTTCGTCGAACACCGGCCCGGGAGGACATCCTGTTCACCAGCGGAGCGAGGAGTCCGCTGTAGAGGCGTGCCTGACGGGCCGCAGACGCAAAAAACTTGGCCCTCCTCGGAGTTCCATTCGCACGATGATACCGATCAAGATATTCAACTTTGATTTTCGCCATATCGACGGACGAGGGACATTCCGACGCGCACGCTTTACACTGCAGACAGAGGTCCATGGATTCATAAAGACGCTTGTCCGTAAGCAGGTCTGGATCGAGAGAGCCGCTCAAAATGTTTCTCAATGCATTTGCCCGACCACGCGTCGAGTGCTCTTCCTCACGGGTCGCCATAAACGACGGGCACATCGTTCCCGATCCTATTTTTCTGCACACCCCCGCCCCATTGCACATCTCAACGGCCGAGGCAAACCCCAGATCGTCTGAGAAGTCCAGATTGGTCCTGACCTTTATCGTTCGGTAGTCTGGCCCGAACCGAAGATCGTCCGTCATCGGGCCGGCTCCAGTGACCATTCCCGGATTCAATATTCCTTCGGGATCGAAAATGCTTTTTGTTCTGGCGTAGAGACCGTACAGCTCGGGTCCGAAAAAGACTTCATTGAACGAACTCCGTGCCCGACCATCGCCATGCTCGCTGGAAAGCGAACCGCCGAAACCCTTCAGCATTTCGATAGAGAACGAAACGATTTCCGGCAGCTTGGCCAGTTCGCTCGCCTGTTTCGTGTTCACCAGCGGACGAATATGTACACATCCGGCGCTCGCATGGGCATAATAAGCGACCTTCAGGCCTCGGTCGTTGCAAAATGCTTCAACGCCGGTCACATACTGAGCAAGGTGTTCTACCGGAACGGCGGCATCTTCGATAAACGGAATCGGTTTGTGGTCGCCGCGTACGCTCATCAAGAAGCCAAGACCCATCTTTCTGACCGACCAGACTACGGCTTGTCCTCGGGGTGTGAGCACTTCGACGACTGAACCACACGGCACGCCACGTGCTTTCAAATGGGAGTTGAGCCCGGCCATTCGTGCCCGAATCGCGCTCTCGGATTCAGCCTGGAACTCGGTGATCAAGACACAATTCGGCTCGCCATCAACGAACTGCTCCAGTTTTTTGCGCCACATTGGCGACTGCCGACACATCGACATGCCCAGATTGTCGAGCAGCTCGACTGCTGAAGGATCGGTCTCCAGAATGACTTGCACGGCTTCAAGTGCGCGAACAATGTCGTCAAAGTGAATGATTGCGAGGCCTGTTGCCGCCGGTACCTGAACGAGATCCAGGGTCACTTTTTCTATGATGGCCAGAGTCCCTTCCGAACCGGAAATCATGCTGGCAAGGTTCAGGCCGGGCTTCTGCGGCAGCCTGAACGAAACGCCGTTTGTCGCGAGTCGATCCAGATTGTAGCCACCACATCTGCGCCAGTGTCTCGGGGTATCGTCTCTGATGATCTGTCTGCTCTTCTCCTCTGCGAGTATGGAGGAAAGTCCTCGATAAATCTTCCCTTCAAGGCCGGACAGATCCGACTTACGGGCAAATTGGTCCGTATCAAGATTGGAGAACGAAGTCCGCGAGCCATCCGCCAACACCACATCCATGGCGGCAACGTGATCTGCCGTCATTCCGTAGCAGATGGAATGACTTCCCGTGGAATTGTTGGCGACTATTCCGCCCATGGCGGCTCGATTGGAGCTGGCCGGATCCGGCCCGAATTGTAATCCATCGGGTCGCAGAAACGAATTCAGTGAATCCAGAACAACACCCGGTTGCACAGTGACCTGGCGATTATCGGGGTCAAAGGAGTCAATTCCATCCAGATGTGTCGTGAAATCAATAATGATGGAACGACCTACGGCCTGACCCGCCAGACTGCTTCCGGCGGTACGCGCAGTAACCGGCACTCCATACTGAGCAGCGGTCTCCATGACTGCCTGTAGCTCATTCACATGGCGCGGAACGACCACCGCAAGCGGTTCGACCTGATAGATACTCGCATCGGTCGAATACAACTGCCTCCGATACCGATCCGTGTACAGGGATTTCGGAATCAGCTTGCGCAGATGTTCGAGACAGGCAATGACCTGTTTCTGTTCTTCCGGTTTGCGTTCGCTCATGCGCCCATTATCGTTGTTTCCATCACTGTTTATACCATCCCCGGATCCATCGACCGTTTCTCACGGTTGGACAGCATATTCGCACGTCCGAGGTTAGGGCGCAGACCGACATTATTCCAGTACCTTGTATTGAAATCTACCTTCGTCTTGGCCAGGGCAACTAAATATGAAACCACAAAGAGACATTTATGCCTGAAATCGGCTCATATTCGCTACATACCATCGAAACAGGACGATTCGGACTCGATGGAGGTGCCATGTTTGGCATCGTGCCCAAGCCTCTCTGGGAGCGAAAGATCTCTGCGGACGAACTGAACCGTATCCCACTTCACGCCCGTTGTCTGTTGCTCCAGGGTGATGGCCGTCTGATTCTTGTCGACAACGGGATAGGAACCAAACAAAATGACAAGTTCAGGTCGATTTATGCCGTGGACGATGAATCCATGAACCTTGATGATTCACTGGCTGAGGCCGGATTTCATCGGCAGGAAATAACCGACGTCATTCTGACTCACCTCCACTTCGATCATTGCGGAGGAAGCACGTTCATGGCAGACGACTCAGCCCGGATGGCGTTCGACAATGCCACCTTCCACGTCCAGTCTGAGCATTGGGATTGGGCGCTCAAATCCAATGTCCGAGAGAAAGCGTCTTTTCTTCCCGACAACATTCAGCCGCTCGCCGAATCTGGGCAGTTGAACCTGATTGAAGGCCATACAGAGCTGTTTCCGGGCGTCGAGCTCATTCCTGTGGATGGACACACGAAGGCCATGCAGCTCGTTCGGATTCATGATGCCGACCACTCGCTCCTTTTTACGGCCGACCTGCTCCCGACGCATGCTCACCTGTCCCCTGCATGGAATATGAGCTATGACCTATGGCCGATGACGACGATCAAGGAGAAAGGCAACATTCTACATCGGGCAACAGAAGAAGGATGGCACCTGTTTTTCGAACACGATCCAACCATCGGCCTGTGCGATGTTCACCTGAGTGAGCGTGGCCCTGTGATTGCGAACCCCCGGCCCCTCAGTGAGCTTTGATTTCTGATTCAAGCAGGTCCAGGAAATCGGTCAGGTACGATTTCCCTCCGGCTTCTTTCGCTTCAACCCACCGGTTCATAAAAACCAACCGGAGAACGGTCAGCTCATCAGCATCGTGTTCCAGCTTGCTTAAAAGCGGGTGATTCTGCACAAACGGCATGTCGACTTCGACAGTCGTTCTCGACACCAGATAGTCATAATTCTGAATGCTGAGCACATCTCGCACGCCGAAGCGACGCCCCAGGTGTTCGTTCAAATTATTCAGTTCGGAAAGAGATTTGGCGCCACCTGGATCCGCGAAAAGGCATACGATATTGGTATGCGGCCTGAACAACGAATGAACACCAGATCGTTTGCTTGTCAATCGCTCGAAATCGCGTGCGATACGGCACAGGATTGACAACTGTCGCCCATATCCTTCCCTGTTGAGTGGAATCAGGCGATGCGAAAACCAGACCGATGCGGCGACGGCACCGGGTTTGGAACCCTCCAAGATGAATTTGCCGAGCTGAGGGGCAGGATCGGATTCACGGTTTGTGTCCTCGCGATCCAGACAGTAGGCAGCCGATTCAGCCACGAGATCTTTCAAAAAGCCGTTTTTCAGAATGATGGAGCCTGCTCCGTAAGGGATGTATCCGGCTTTGTGAGGATCGACAGTGATCGAATCCACTCGGCGGACGGCGTCAAACGCTCGCTGAATCCATTCGTCGGATTCATCAAGCGGGTTGAATCCAGACTCCCCATTCCTGAACATGGTGGCAAAGTATCCACCGTATGCGGCGTCCACGTGGACGGCCGCGAACAGTCCTCTCTCAAACATGGCGTCCCGGACGTCCACCAGCTGTTCGAGTGGGTCTACAGAACCGAATTCCGTGGTCCCCAGAACGGCGGCCATCTGCAATACGGGCTGTCTGTTCTCGATACACCTGACAAGAACATTCTCCAGGTCGGATGCTGACATTCTGAACTCTTCATCCACGTCCACCGTGAGATAATTGACACGGCCGATACCGAGAAGGCTGGCCGATCGTTTCCATGAATAGTGCGCGGTCCGCGGAACTACAACCACCGGCTCCACCCACTCCGTTTGGAAGATTGCCTCGACCTGCCGGATGAATCGATGTTCGCCGAGATGGGATACGAGGTGCGGCTCCAGCTCAGCCCAGCGCGCTTCCGGATCCTGGCCGACAGAGAGAAATTCATTGAGGAGGATCTCTGAATCTTCCAGAGAGAAGTTCATGAGCCTGAAGAGTTCGTCTGCTCCTGTTTCGCCGCTGACTCCGTCATTCTCCCGCCGGGCCATTTCAATTGAAACAGCGAGATATCGCCCTGCTTTCACGAACCAGAGCGACTCATAGTTTGCAACAGAGCCTCCGGACGTCAAGTGACCGAAAGAGCGGTCTTCGTCGAACCCGAATAACCGAGCGAACTGTTTTCCGACCTCCAACTCATACCGAATGGTTACGGGAGAAGCTTCGCTTGAAACGTTGTTCGGATTGTAGAGAAGTGTGGCGAAGTAGGCCACAAGGCTCGGGAGGGTGGTTTCCGAAATCATATGCGCCATGTAGCGCGGACTGAAGACGGGAACGTCCAGCTTCAGATCTGAAACCAGCGAAAAGAGTTCGGTGAAAAACTGCTCTTTGAAATGGGAAGCATCAGCACCGTTGACCTTCGAGTACCCGATCGCTGGCGGGTCTTTGGGATAATAGTTTCGTCTCCAGAAAACGTGGTCGTTCAGAACCAAATGGAGAGCTTCGGACAGAAACTGCCTTTGTTCTGATTTGGGGCCAAGAAAATACAGGTCCAGATCGTGTTCGAAATCGGGAATGTGTTCCGAACCCGGAGTGTGATCAAAATCTAGACCAGTTTCTGCTTCAGCACCTTTGGAAGAGCCGTTTTCGGCTTGAATATCCTGATTCAAAGTGCTGGAATCCATCGACGTCGCTTTCATGACATATCCTCCGGTTCCAATTTGGTGCGGATAGCGTGAGGTTTCGATGGAGCGCTCGAAAAGATGCTCTGAATTTGTGTTGGCAGACCGGATCTCAGAGCATCCGTTCGCTCCCGAGTCGTCGGGATTCTATTCCAGAATCGACTCACCAATCGCTGTCCGGTTCTCGTATGAGAGGCCGAGCAAAGACGCCACCGTAGCCGCGACCTGATTTTGATAGAGCGGTTCACCACCCTCGTTTTCACCCGTGGCTTCAATGCCCGGGCCCAGGAGAGCAATCCAGATATTTTCGGATCCAGCCCAGTCGTCCGTTGATCCGTGACCAATCCAGGCATCGTGATATCCGCGACCATGATCGGTGGTAATAACAAATGCGGTCTTGTCAGCATAGTCTTCCTGGCTCTGAACCCAGGTCCACAAATCGGCGATAAATTGATCGGTTCGATGAGCCGAGTCGAGATAGTGATGATATTCGGCGTCATGGGCAAAATCGTCAGTCTCTCCGTATGAGATGTAGACAAGTCTGGGGCGCTCACGTTTGATGTATTCCAGAGCAAAATGATGGGTGAAGACATCCAGACGAACGGTACCCCAGGGAGAGGGCGTCTGTGCCTGTATTTGATTGAGCCATTTTTCCTTTTCAGACAGGTCGCCCATCGCCAACTCAAATCCGGCATTTACGGGCACACCGCTGCGTTCCTCGTTGATGATGTATGGGAAAACGTCCCACGATCCGAATGCGGCCACACGCCCTTCAAATCCCGGCTGGTTGTTGACCCACTCCAGGACGGTTGTATTCTCGTTTTGTTTTTTGGCGTTACTGTCGATCGCAGGGTCGGCAAAACCAGTCAGGATTTCATTGTAGCCGGGATACGAGAAGACGCGATTGTTGGTCACGTTGACCAGGCTGCCTTTTTCACGGTTTCCGTATATCGCGCCATTCTCCACAATCGTAGACCAGAAGAAAGGCATGAGAAGGGCGCGGCGCTCCTCTGGAGCGTCGCGCCAGAAACGCTCTCGAAGAGATTCACTCCCGCTCGTATACTCCTCGTTTTCCAGCAGCCACTCATCGACACCTGTGAAAAGCTCCTCCCATCGAAGCCCGTCGAGCGTAATCAGGAAAACATTTTCAACCTGCTGGGCCCGAGCAGTTGAAGCACTGACGACCAGGCATGCGACTAGAAGTACGAAACGATTCATTTTCTGATGGGATCGGTGAGCGGATACTGATCAGGCTGCAACTCAAATTCGCGAACGGTATTGTCTGGCCAGGTCAACGTCAGGCGATAGGACTTCGAGGCGTCATAGACGGGAATCTCGTACGCTGTTCCGTGCGGCCGGTAGGAATACACATGATCACCTGAATCCAGTTCGCTCACTTCGACTTCAGGAGCAGCGCCGGCCTCGTACGTCAGGGTCGCCAAGAAGGCTGCCGGTGTGCGTCCGTCTCCATCTTCCTGATGGAATTCAACGGGCCAATCCTTGTATGGCATCGCTCCTTCTTCTGAAGGATCCACCCATCGGGGCCACGCCGAAAGCGAAATTTCCCGCGTGATCTTGTTCATCTTGATGATTCCATAACCGGGTGTACGATCATAGAGCGCTGATGGCTCATAGCCCGAATTGACGGGATTCGCTACCGCTTCAACTGTCATAAAATTGCCAAACCCGTCCAGATGATCACCCGTATACCATGAACGATCCGGATCGCGGGTCGGACTTACATCGGGTGGAAACCACCTTCTGGGCCAGATATTGGCTATGGAAGGCACGACAAACCCGTATCCGGCATCCCTGAATGCGTCTTTTCCGTAGCGGACCGTGCTTCCGAGATGTTGATCTCCCGCCACGTGGAACGCCCTCGCCCGACGCATGACGTCTACCGCCTTATCGCGACCCGTCTGGGGCCAACCATTGGAATCCATATCCATCGCTTTCTTGTACCCTGTGACGATTTCACCGGGAGGCGGGATGGGCAGACCAGGTATGACGGAACCGTTCATCGCATCCACGGGGATGGAGGCCACGTTGGCAAACAGGGTCTGGGAAAGCAAAACCTTCATCCAGGTATCCTGTCCCCATTCTTTTGCCCAGTTGTCCAGAAAGGACAGCTGGCGTTTTCCCAATAGCACAGCATCGGGATGATCTCCGCTGACTGCTGCATCCCAATTGCGATTGGAGGGCCAACCATTCCGCACTTCCGCACCATGAAGGAGCGTTCGGGGGGCGCTCTTGAACTGGCGGTCCGCAACAATACCAAAGGACACACCACCAAACTCCATATTGGTGTAGTAAACCGATATGTCCTGTTCGACAGGCGTCGGATCAAATGCGTCCGGCAAATGCGACGATTGCGTGCGGTGGACCGCGTTCACAAACTCGGCGGACTGGATATACCCACCATTGTCAGATGCCGGCCGGAAGGGACCCGTGGCCGCCTTTCCTCCTGCTCCCCAGACGTTGCCGTGGTAAACATCATGATCGTCAGGAATCGTCACGGTTGGACGATTTCTGGTCAGATCACCGAATGCCCACAAAAACCTGTTCCAGTGATAAAGATAATCGATAATCGCCGTATCGGTTGGCTGCCGGACTATTCCTGCGAGACCGCCCTCGTAGATCTGATCTCCGGCGAAGAAATACATATCAGCCCCGTGGTAGGCGGCCCGATCAGCCACTTCAGAATGTGGCCACCAGAAATGGTTGTGGGTCCAGGACCCGTCGCCTCCAGAGATATGGTGGCAGTTCATCGCTGCCAGGACAAACTCATCTCCTTCGACTGACGAATGAATGATTCCGTCATAGGTATACCCCTCCGGTGCACTTCCCTCCCAGAGCGAATACTTGACCCGAAAAGGTGTGTCCTCGGTACGACTCCAATTTTCAACGCGGAATCCGATCGTAAATCCGTTTGTGTCGAGTTCGCCCGTAGCTATCGTTTCCCATGAAGAACCATCGAGGATCTGTAAATCTGCCACCTGAGAATCATCTGGACCCAGAGGACCCATCTGAGCTGTTATTTTCAGGATGCCTTCGCTGACAGTGTATTGAACGCCCATAACCGGGCCGAACGAACGGGAGTCATCTTTCTCAACCTTCGTTCCTTCGAGCGCCCATTCATCGAACCAGTACCCTTTGCCCTCAGAAGAAGCACTTCGGTGTGACACCACAGCAACATTGCCGGAGAAATACTTGGCAGGGACATCTCGATAGACGGCATGTGATATGATCTCATCCGTTTCAGGATCGAACGTCTCCACGACCATGGAATATTCGTCCTCCGTCGAGGTGGCCATCACGCGAATTCCAACATCGCTGAGGTCCTGTACCCTTCCCTCTGAAGACTCATGCTCCAGGAGCGGCCAGTCGTCGGTTTTGAAGTCGCCGCGAGCTCCGCGCCGAACATCGGGATTTTCGTTGTCCCGAACTACGATGCTTCCGCTGCCATCCACGCCAACGATCAGCCCACCTCCAGGGGCTGGCCAGTGGTGGACAAGGGCCGAAATCCGATAGTCAGTATCCGGGCCGCCTGCCCCAATTAGAAATCCCGTCCATGTGCTGTCTCCGGCAATATCAGGCGCGTTGACCGATCCCGTACGAACGCTCATGTTCAAGCCGCCAGGCCGATCGTTCAGGTAATGGGTCAGCAGATGCACCGTGCGCATAGGCTTGGCTGCCCGCCCTTCGACGCTTTCCAGTCTCCCGTTTCGCAACTCCCAGTCCAGCATGCGATTGGCGTAGAACTGGGGTCCAATCCATATTCGATCAGGAGAACTCGCGAACTGGATGTCCGCAGCATTTTCAGGGGGTGAACAAGCAGAAAGAACGAAAAGTAGCAGAAAGGACCAGCGGCGCAGCATAATCTCGCATCGGGATGGTGGGAGCGAATGCCAGTGTACGAATGGGACGCCTTTGCGTCATCAGGTCGGCCGGATAAAATGAGTGCGGCCCGGCGAAAGCCGGGCCGCACCCTGATTCACTCACGAGATCATCTGCACGGATGTTGTCACTTGTCTACCACTCATCCAATGAGGCATGCATCGACATCGGTAATTCGTCTTCGATGTAGAACGGTTTCCAACGCTGAACCATTGGAACGTTCGCATTGATTTCCTCAAGCATGGCGTCCCAATCGCGGCCGGCTTTCCCTGTCGGCGTCACTCCGTACGTGTCCTCCATTGCCTGCAGGCTTCCGACGAGAAGAGCCTCGGTCAGGAATGGGTTGTGAGCAGATGCTCCGTATGTGTCGCCACCAAATTCTGCCAGACTGTGATTAAAAACAGCGCCTTCAGCAACGGTGAAGATCGGATTGCGTGCATCCACTTCACCACCTTCTGCTTCTCCATTCGGATCAACAAGCTCGATGACTTCATGCAGCATGTCGGCCAGCTCTTCAAGATGAGACGACCTCGTAGCCATGGCTTGCTGAGCCTGTAATTCGGAAGCGTGGCAGCCGGAAACTGCACATCCACTGAATGAACGATTGGCCAGTTCCAGATTACAGTCAGCGCTACCATCCGGTATTCCTGCTGAATCGAGACATGGCATTGCGTCAAATGTGTGGCCGACCGAGCTGATTACGAAATCTCCCGTCGCTCCATCTGTTACCGTAAATCCGGCTACGTGACAGCTTGCGCAGCCTTCTGCGTTGGCGGTTGAGCCGTGCGTTGCGACAATGGCTCCAACGTCGATGTTGGCCCCCGGTGGAAACCAGCCAGCTTCGCCAACCATGAGGGCGACCTCAGGTGCATGCGGATGCAGACCGTGCGATGAATTCGGGTCCGGCACCGTACGACGGTTGTGGCACTGAGCACACAGATTTTCCTCAAGATTAATGGTCTCAACACTCAGACGCGTCTGCGCTGAATTGCTGCTGCCGTGAGGATCGTGACAAACAACACACGTTATGCCAAGGTGTTCTTCTGAATCAGCTTCGATATAAGTAGGGTCTCCTCCGAATCGTGCGATGGCCTCTTGTCCCCTGTGACAGGTGGCGCATGAACCGCCTCTGCCTTGAGGATACGTATCGTCTTTGGCATGACTTGAAAGCGCCCACTGCTCAACGAAAGGATGATGTGATCCTTGATGGCATTCTGCGCAAGACTCCGCAAGAGACAGATCTTCGATATCACCCAGGTCTACAGAAGGAACCGGTTGCGTTGAGCTTGGACCCGTTGAGTGGATTTCACCACCGCCGTGGCAGCTTTCACATTGAACGTCGTGATAGCGCTCATCTCCCGTGGTTTCATATCCGACTGGTTCCGTTGCGAAGTTGCCATTCTGGCTGACCGTGTGGCAGTTCTCGCAATACTCTGCTGCATGTTCGCTGGATTGGAGTCCTTTCCATGCACCAGCATGAACGGTCGTCTGCCATTTCGATTGCTGATCAACATGGCAATTCCCACAAACGGTAAGTTTGACATCAGCATCGTCATATCCCAAATATCCCAGTGCTTCAGCAGGTGCCTCATCCAAGGCAGGGTTTTCGATTTCTACGATTTCCCGTAGATCACAGCCTCCAAGCATCAATACAAAAATTGCTGCGAGGACGGCAACGCCGATAGATGCAGAACGGAAAGAATTCCAGATGATTGGAATGACTTTTTTCATTTTTGAGACCGGTCATTAATCGTTGCGACTTGTGTGCGATGTACCGGCAGAAATCGTGCCTGTCAACACCATATCAGTCGGTTTTTTATTCTCGAAATGCTCCCCACACGATCCTCATGCTTCCAGGGCTCAGATTTGTATAAGATTTAGACTCCTTGCGTCCTTCATGAATAGCATTTCCAGCAAATAGAGGTCCAAACGGAAGATTACTGCTTATAACGCGCGGGGAAAAACCCTACAATCCCTCGGTGGATATCTCCGTAGGGAGTCGAAGACCATCCCTTCCAACGGTGTATGCGATATGCAGCACAACTCGCCGTGCGATCAAGCCATACACTTGAGTTGAGAAAATCGGAGGCGAATTCTCCGAAAAACTTCTCCCAAGTCACTCAAATCGTACACTGAAATGCGAAACGCCACTTACGCTCTTACACTCGCCTTCCTGCTGGCATTTCTGGTCGCACCAGTCTCAGCACAGGAAGAAGAAATTGGATTTGACGATGTTGAGGAAGATGCTCCAGTTAAAGGTGATTTTCCTTCGTGGGTCGACACCATTCACATGGCAGGCCGATTTGACCTCAACCTCGAAGTTTTGAATCCAGGTCAGGAAGATGTTCAGGCGAACAGATTTCGGAATTATCACAAGTTTCTGTTTCTGAAAGTCACTCCAGATGATCGGTTTTCTCTGGATGCAGAGATTCTGGACCTCTCTTACTATGAGTTGAAGGCCAAACTGCCCGCTGACTTTACTTTCTCCGCCGGAAAGATCTGGGTGCCTTTCGGCGCTACTCCTTTTCACCACTATTACGGTGCAGCTCAAGGAGATCCGTTTACAGGCCTGTTGCTGCCCAACGTCTGGTCTGAATTTGGAGCCAATTTCTCCAGGAAATGGTATAACGGAGATCGTGTCGCCGTTGACACGGACACCTACGTCATCCGTGGATTTGATGGTCAGCGCGGAACGGTTCTGAACCTCGCTTCCGGTGGCTCTGACAACATATTTGCATACGGATCGAGAGCCCGTGTCGGCATCGGGACAAAAATCGCTTTCTGGGGATCTGTCCTTTACAACACGTTTGGAGATACCGAATCAGGCGATGCGACCGATGACGAAGAAGGACAGCTTCTTCTCTGGGGAGGCGATGTACTCCTTGACTATGGCCTGATCGACGCTCCGATTTTGAAAGACATTCGATTCCGAGGCGCCTTTGCCCGTGCTGAGATCCAGGACGAAGTTCTTGTGGATCCTGGATTCAACAGCGACGGCTGGTACTACCGCTACGGCGATTATGCCGAGATAACGTATCGAGGATTTAAACATCTGCAGACGCGGGTTCGCTACGGTACAATCATCGATTACGACGATTCGATATCCAACGATGACAGCCACAACTGGGATCTGGCCCTGCTCACACGGCTCGGCCCGAATGTCAGCTTACTGGCAGAATATCAGATCAATATGGAAGAAGTCGATGAGGTCGACAATGACCTCTTCCGCGCTCAGCTGGTATTCGAATTTTAAAGAGTTCTGCGCTCCGCAGGCAACACATAACACTTTACCCTGAAGGGGGAAGAACCATGAAACGCACAATACAATCTCTTCTAATCACCTCGTTGCTGGTTATGTTTTCTACGGGTTGCGACCGGGACAGCGGATTTGATGGACTTACAGATGGCGACCAGAATCCACCTGATGAACAGGTTCTGGAAGGCACTCTGACAGCGCTCAAATCGAGTGGTAGCATGACCATCGACGGCAACGGCAGCGAAGGAATCTGGGCTCAGGTAGAACCCGCCTTTTTCAATGCCACTGTTCCAGATATTCCCGCATTCACCGGATATGGAAATCGCGAATACGCAGGCCAAGTTAAAGCAGTGTATGACGATCAGAATATCTACATGTTATTTCAGTACAACGACGGCACCTACAGTACCAACCGTGAGCCGTGGTACTTTGATACGGCGAGTGGAAAATGGACATACGAGTCCAGGTATCCGCAATTCAACGAAGACGGATTAATCGTCCGGAAAGGATTCTACGAAGACAAACTGTCTGTGATGTGGGAAGCAACCCCTGTGGAGGGCTTTTTCGAAGTCGGCTGTGGAGTCGCTTGTCACGTCGGTCTAAGTCCATTCCAGTCAGAAGGGGGTAAATCTGCTCTGAAATACACCAATAGTTTTGGTGAAGTCATGGACATGTGGCACTTCAAGTACACGCGTTCTGGAGGCGGATGGGCTCGAAGTATGGACGATCAGTACACGGACTGGGGAAGCACCAACAAAAATGGCGGTCGCCATGGTGATCCGGGAACGAGTCACTATTCAAGCAACAAGACGACCATCAATGGCATGAGCGTGCCCAAATACGTAATCCCGGCCGCGAGTGCTCAATACAGCTGGATTACGAGTGATCAAATTGATTCGGGCGAGGCACAGGCCGTCGTAGACCTGCAGAGTGATGGTTCCCTGGTACTGGCCAACGGGACGGTTATCGACGTCTCGAACCCTGATTATCAGAGGGACGGTATTCTTAACCCTCCGAGCATCTATTCACGAACTCCCGATGGTGACCGTGCAGACATTGAGGCAACAGCTCAGTACGGCGGTGGCATCTGGACCGTGGAAATCAGACGTGCTCTGGTAACAGGCTCACCGAAAGACGTCCAATTCGATGACATGACGGATACGTACGCATTTGGCATCGGAATTTTCGACAATGCCGGAATCGCTCACGCCACCAGCTCCGTTAGATATCTGAAGTTTGCACAATAGCAGATATCCATGATTGCGGGCGCCCGCAGGGCGCCCGCAATACCGAATACCCAACCAGCCGAGTTGAAAAATGACTGCTTTCTCGCCCAACATCCGCCTGTCAAACATGCCGCTTTCGGTAAAACTGCTCTTCACAGCAGCTCTGATGTCGCTCGGGACAGGATATTTGTTTGCGTTGAGCAATGTTGCGCTCAAAGTCGGGTTCACACCAGAAGAAGCGACGCTCAAGTACTACGGAAATGAATCGTCCCGAGCAGCTCTCGAGGAAATGACCGATACGGAAGTGTCCGCTGATGAAGCAGGTGTTTCTGACGCGGAAGAATTCAGTTTTGATGACTTCGAGGAAGCCGAGGCAGATTCGGAACCTCTCGTACCAGTCCCCACATTCGAGGCACTCGTCACAGAAGGTCACTTCCACTTGTTTGGTTACGTGTCCATCTTCTTCATCTGTGGACTGATCATCGTATTTGCGGATATACCCAGATGGCTAAAAGGCTCGTTGGTACTGGCACCGTTCATTGCCTCCGTTTTTGATATCTGGAGTATGCTCCTCACTCGATTCGTCGGCCCGGGCTTTGCCTATCTGTTGATCTTTTCGGGAATGATCATGGCCTTGTCATTCTTGCTGGTATTCGTGATATCGATTTATCAACTGTGGTTTATCCCTCAACCACAATCAGAAAACTAATCAACTGAGAACCGAACCATGAGACTCTTACTCAAAACACTGTCGGTCGTGCTCGTCCTTGCAACAGGAGCGCTTCCTGCTCGGGCTCAAGTAGCTCGTTCAGGGGAAACCGTATCCATGAGAGACGCTCTGAAAACGATGCTCCAGGCCGAAGGAGCTGCAGGATTGAAAAAACTCACAGTTAGTGTGTCAGGTGAACAGGCTACAGAACTACGTGGCACGTATTCAGTCGACGCAGAAGGCACATACACTGTATACAACGGAACGACAGCCGATGGCGGCATCATGGGAACCGTCGTGATCGTCAATCAGGCTGGAAAGGAAGGACCGTTGCAGGTATTGGTCGCCATCCGACCTGACGGCACGGTATATGATGTCGGATTTACAGTATTCGGCGAAGATAAAGGCAAGCCAGCGCTCAACTGGACCTTCCTTAAGCAATTCGTCGGCCTGGATGTGTCACAGGATATCGAAATCGGTGACGATGTCGATGGGATAAGCGGGGCCACTCGCACTTCGAGTTCGATCGCAGCGGCGGTAAAACGCGGCCTGACAGTATTTACAGAATTCATCTCCGAAAACGCAGACTGATGCGGAGGAAGACAATGTTAAAGCAAACACTTCTCACACTAATCGTCGCTGTCGTTCTGGTTGGATGCGGAACCGATCATCCGTTCGATCGGGGTGATGATCTTCCCGAAGGCGCGATCGTCGATACGCCATCGGGGGCAGATTTATCCTTCTCCGCTGACGTCAAACCGCTTCTGGCAGTCTGTGCATCGTGTCACAGCGGCGGAGCAGGTGGTTGGGTCTACGCCGGAGGGGTCGAATCCTATGACGCTGTCAGTTCGGAAATCGATACGATTACACCGCAGGACAGTGAACTCCTGATCAAAGCTACTGGCGGCGATGGGCACGGCGGTGGAGCCATATTTTCTGCTTCAAGTTCGAGCTACAATACCATTGTAAACTGGATCTCTCAGGGAGCCCAGAACAATTGAGCCTTGCCGAGGATACTACGTCGCAGCCTGCGACGTAGTACATTCCTCCACTATTCAGAAGCTCAGGATATCAATGAATCAGCCCACCAGAAGGCAGTTTTTACTTAACACGGGAAAAGCCCTTGGT
Source organism: uncultured Rhodothermales bacterium (assembly GCA_964512485.1). GTDB lineage: Bacteria > Bacteroidota > Rhodothermia > Rhodothermales > UBA10348 > CAZEHJ01. Next base: position 50,514 of record CAZEHJ010000010.1, read on the forward strand.
GGGCTCGCACTGGTCCAGTCTACACCTAGCTGGGCCTTTGCTGCGCTTCAGCCGAATTCAGACCTTGTTCACCGCTCGTCAAGGGCCATGGGAACGTCGTTGCGTCTCTCTCTTCTGAAGGATGAATTCAAATCCGTTGTCGCTGACGCTTCATTTGAACGTCTACAGGAGATCGATCGACTTCTCACTGTTCACAATATCGACAGCCAGTTGATGAGCATGAATCGCTTGTCCGGCACCTGGATTTCGGGTCGAGAAATTGCAGAGGTTTCAGCGGCCGCTCTCGAACTGGGCAATAAGACGGAAGGAGCAATGGACGTTACCGTCCTTCCCGCCATGAGACGATTCGGATTCGTACCGGGCTCGGTTACCGATTCAGACAGAATCGATTATTCAAAGCTGCAGGTTCGTGGCGACAAAGCACGCGTTCGGGAAGAAGGCGTTGGAGCTGATTTCGGAGGTATAGCGAAGGGATATGGTGTTGATGAAGCTGTGAGGATCCTTTCTGAAAATAGCATGGCTGCAGCACTCATAGACGCCGGAGGCGACCTGTACGCTCTGGGACGACCGGAAAAAGACAGACTCTGGAAGATTGGAATCAGGCATCCAGATAGGGAAAACGACCTTGTCGCAACCCTGGAAATAGAGAATGAAGCAGTCGCAACGTCTGGCACGTACCTGCAAAAACGCAAGGTTGGGTCAAAGGAGGTCTCTCACCTGATGGACCCGAAAACGGGCATGCCTGTGGATCACGTTCTCAGTTCAACCATTGTCACATCGTCCACTATGCTTGCTGACGGGCTGGCTACTGCCACGTCAGTGATGAAGCCCACGGCTGCACAACATTTGATCGAGTCAACAGACGGAGCTGAAGGATTCTGGATCTATTCAGACGGCTCGCATCACATCACATCCGGACTCTGTGCTCGTCTCACATTGCTTTAGCGGTTCGAGGAGAACATTTCGTCCGAAACGGGGATTGTGCGGCACGCGAAAGCGCGCCGCACAATTCATTTTTTGGAAACTCGCACGCTTCCGTCGTCAAGTATCTCTACTTCATCCCCCGTCTGGATCAGCTCAAACTCATCGCGTGATACGGCCACCATCGGAAAACTCTTTTCATACATCTCTCCCGCCACCACTGAAGCCAGGGCGAGAAACACGTCCGCTCTGTCGGTCACAAGACCTGCCGGTTGGACACCCGCTCTCACGGATTCGAGAAGGATGGCGGTAGATGTACTCGACCCGCGCGTATAGGGCAGCACCAGTATGCGGCCGGCAGCAATCTGTCCCGATAGTGGGTGGCGCCGGTCAATAATCTCGCCCGAAGACTGATCATATCCACCCCAAAAACTTACCGGTTCTGTACTGGCCAGAGCGACTCCACTGGCCTGGCCCGGGATGATCGCTTCACCGTTAATCACGCGGTCCATAGACCTTCCTCCCTTTCGATGCTCCCTGAAACCGCCGACTCAACACAGTCACTCAATCGACCATAGGTCACATCGACATTCAACAGACCCGGCGAGTAGTACGCATATTTGGCCGAGTTCGTCATGAGATGTTTGATGCGCTCGGGCAACATGGGCGAGGTCAGCGGACAGGTATCCACCGTTATCTTTGCTCCGAACTCCCTTATGGGGTCCAACAATCCGACGTGCTCTGCAATCATGCGCACGGCACGGCTGCACGTGACCAGAAACTCCACGTCTTCATGAGAGCGACGACCCGCTACGAGCGGCGCCAGGGCTTTGAACTCATTGATTGAAAAGTGAGGGCTGCCCAGCACGACCATGTCCAGTTTCTGCCCGCTCGAAGTCGACAGTTCGTGATATGCTTCCATCATCTCGGTCATCGTGATGTCCTTCACCAGCGGTGGCTCATCACCCTGAAAAGCATCCTCAACAGTCGGTGCTTCGGGTGTCACTCCCACGATGTGAAAGAGGGCGATTGCTCCGGCCGAGGCTCCTCCAGCACATACCGCCTTCAACTGATCCTCATTGGGCTGCACCTCCATTCCCTGAACAACTGGAATACCATCGGAAGCCTGTCGACCCAGCAGATGTCCCAATACAGGATAGAACGCGTCGTCTTCCTGTAGCGCCACCGGGATGTCTTTCAATCGAAGCAACTCCGTCCCTTTGCGGCCTTCATCCAGATGTAACCCCGCCGCAGGAACCCTGCCGGTTATAGCGGCACAAATGTCGAGCAGGTCCGGATATCGTTCGGTTCGCGCTCCGATCACTGAGTTGTAGTACCCGATTACATTGGACTCACCCGCGGCAATTTGTTGCCCAAAGACGGGCGCGTGCTCCGTCTGATACGGCGCACAGGTCCACGTCGGGATACATCCCATTGACTCGTAGGCTTTCATCTGCCGGATGGCGTTTCCGGCGACTTCCGCAGGCACGTCCCACTCTTTCCACCCGTGTTCGTCGACTCCGCTGACATTGAGAGTCGAAGGGACGCGGACCTTCGCTCCCAGATCCGCCAGACGCTCGGCGTATTCCATAGTTGCGACGCCCATATAAACCGTCGAGTCGATATGAGCTGCCGAAATATCCATAAACCGATCGACACCAAAAACGGGCAGCATGCGGTGCAGAATTCGCATCGCCATCTGTGCTGCTGCACCCTCTTCTCCCTCGAGCAATGCCCGATCAAACTCACTGAGATGTATCTGCAAGATTCCTACTCCCCGGAAAACGCCCACTTGGCCAGCAAACGTGTGTTTGGATCAATTGTGACATTGACCACATCTTTCTCGAACGATCTGGCGCCTTTGACGCGCTCGCTCCCATTCACTTCGAGCCAGATCGTCTCGGATGAGCCGTCTTCGAATTCAATTTCGAACTCAACGCTTAGCTCGTAGCTGTACGTCTCCTGGACCTGTTGAATGTTGATTTCAACGTCATTGCCCGAAGAAGACCAGGTGCCGTCCAATTCTGGAATTCCTCCCTGGAACAACCACTGAGCGAAATACTGCTCAAGGTCTTTGCCTGACGCCTCCTCCAGGTGACGCCGCAGATCCGCCGTTTGTGCATTCGAGTTCATGAACTCGGCGTAGTAGGAACGAATACCCGCGTCATACACGTCCGCCCCCAGCATTTCCCGTAACATGTGCAGCGTCCATGCTCCCTTCTGGTACATCATGGAGCCGGACACATTGTTCAGATCCTCGATATAGTCGCGGACAAGTTGAAAGTCATAATCTTCTTCATAGAAGTTGATCACAGAATTTCTTGAGTTTTTCAGTCCTGCTATAAAGTTGTCCTGGCCGTAGAGATGCTGCCTGAACAGAAGTGTATAGTAGGTTGCGAATCCTTCACTGAGCCAAACATCATTCCAGTGGAATTCGGTGACGGCATTTCCGAACCACTGATGCGCGATTTCGTGGATGATGACATGCTGCCAGCGCCGGGAGCGAGTCCCGGAAACTGACTGATCGGAATAAGCCGGCGTTGAAGCAGCTTCCATTCCCCCACCCGGTGTTCCATTGGACACGATGTTGGCGAGACGACGATTTACATACGGGCCGATGAGGTCGCTGTAAAAGGCGAGGACTTTCTTGGATGGCTCGGCGAAATCATAGAATCCATCGTCCCGATCCTGCCAATAGACCCATGTCTCAACCGGAATATCTTCGAAGTAATCGACGACCTCGACGGCCATCTGTGCAACTCCAACAAAGTAGAGCCATGTGGCCGTCGGGACGGGATTTTTGTAGTGCGTTCTACGCATCCCCCCACCAAGGTCAGATGTCTCGGCAACGTTGCCATTTGATGCAACCTGATAAACGCTCGGAGCATCCACAATCATTTCGGTCATTGCCTTGTCCGAAGGATGGTCTACGACCGGCAGCCAGTTTCTGACACGCGATGACCAGTTGTCACTGAAAAAAGTGCGATCGCCGTATTTGTTCGGGCCGATTTTTAATCCGGCAGCCGGTATTCCGCTGTAGTGAACGGTTACTTCAACCCGTTCTCCCTCACCGGCCTCGCGACCCAGGTCAATGAATATCTGATCGTCCTCATGCCGAAATGAGAGCGTTTCACCGTCCATCTCAACAGAGGTAACCGTCATGCCTCTGCCGTCAAGCTCATCTGATTTCTTGATCAGGTCCAACCTCAGAGAACTCTGTCCGGCAGCCAGATACCTTGCCGAAGCTGTTGTAACGCCGTCAAACGAGTCCGAATCATCCGAAAACGACAGATGAAATACGTATCCGATCATGTCGATATCAGCATTTTTGGGATATGAGTCGGTATACTGCCGGGCATTTGCGTCCGGGGCAAGAAATAACAACGTGAGAATGGTGAGAAATACCTGCTTCATGACAAAGTGGATTAAAACGTGAGTGTGTATTGTGTGCCGGCAACTGCATCAAACTGCAGACTCCGTCCTCCGCTGGTTTGGAAATCTACGACCTGTCCTTCAACAAGAACACCGGCAATTCCTTCCGCTCGGATTCGAACCGGACCATCCTTGTGGGTCAGGATGCTTGCTGCGATAAGAGAGCCCTCATTCCAGTCCATCGATACCTCGAAGGCTCCGCGCGCACGCAAGCCGGTAACAGATCCATTCGACCATTCGTCCGGAAGTGCAGGCAGCAGATCGAGAAACCCCTGATGCGACTGAAGCAGCATTTCAGCAATTGACGCGCTTGCTCCAAAATTGCCATCGACTTGTAGAGTTCGTCCGCACTGTGAAAACATATTCGGCAGCGAGGATTGAGAGAGCAAAGACTTCAATTCATGAAGCGCACCAACGGGATTGTAGAGCCGCGCCCAGAGACCCATCTTCCATCCATAGGACCAACCGCATCCTCCCGTACCTCGCCTCTCAATGGAAACTGCCGATGCTGCCGAATACTCTGGAGCTCGTTCAGGAGTAATCTCACTGCCAGGATACAACCCCCAGAGATGAGACAAATGACGGTGCTCGGGCTCAATTTCGTCATAGTCCTCAATCCACTCCTGCAACTGTCCATGTTTCCCTATCTGATTGGGTGCCAGGCCATTGCGGGCATTCTGAGCTTGTGCAGCCAAGTCATGATCACGGTCCAACACCGTAGTCGCTTCGGAAAAGGCATCAAAGACATCGCGAATGATCTGCATGTCCATAGTCGGACCAACCGCAATCGTTCTAGCCTTGAGATACAGACCACTCACCTCATCAAAGAATCGACCATTGCCGGGCCATGCAGGAAAGTTCTCCGGCGAGTTCGACGGCGCAGTGACAAGCCATCCTTTGTCAGGGTGCTCGACGAGAATGTCCAGCAGAAATTCCACCTGCCCTTTAAGAATGGGATACAGAGCCGTCAAAAACTCTTCATCGAGTGAAAACCGATAGTGCTCGAATAGATTAGTCGTCACCCAGGCGCCACCCACGGGCCATGCTCCCCAGGAAGGACCATCCATCGGCGTGGTAGATCTGAACAAGTCCGTATTCTGATGCAGGACCCATCCCCGGGCATTCCAATGTTCGCGGGCAGTCGCCTCCCCTGCTTCGGCGACATCCTGTCCGAAACGCCATAGCGGCTCGACCATCTCTGCAAGGTTGCCCGTCTCGGCGGGCCAGTAGTTCATAGGTAAGTTGATATTGATCGTGTACTTGCTGTCCCACGACGGATTCGAACGATCATTCCAGATGCCCTGGAGGTTTGCGGCCTGAGTACCCGGCCGCGAACTGGCAATCAATAGATACCGTCCGAACTGGTAATACAGAGCGGCCAGACCCGGATCCTCGTTATTCGACCAACGCTCGATGCGTTCGTCCAGCGGCACTTCGGACAGAGATTTGTCTCCCTCGAGCGTCAATCCCAGTCGTCGGAACCAGCTCCGATGCTCCTCCATGTGAGAGTCGCGTATGGCAGCTTCCGATCGACTCCGCACATTCAGTAGCGCCTCGTCGACTCGGGCCCCGGGATTTGCGGAGACATCGCGGTAGTTGACAAAGTTTGTGGCGGCCGCAATCAACAAGATTGCGCTGTCGGCTCCTTCTACGTTTAATGTCCGATAGTCAACGGATACCTCGCCGCCCTCCGTTCGAGCTTCCAGGCGAGCTTCATACCGCATCTGACCCTCGATACCGAGATAATCAGAGCTCTTCCCGGTTATGCGAAGCTTGTTCGGCGCCAGACCGTCCATCTGAAAGTAATCCGTACCGTAGTTCGAATGTGCCGGATTGCGGATCCCATGCATGTTCGCTGAAAACGAAACAGATCCAGGCTGATCGGCTGTGATTTTCACGACGAGAACCTGGTCCACGGCGCTGGAATAAACTTCCCGTACAAAAGTTACTCCATCGACAGTGTAGGTCGTCCGCGCAATCGCTTCATCGAGATCCAGCTCTCTCCGGTAATTTGATGCTTCCTCGTGGCCTGGAAAATCCAGCCAGAGGTCACCCATGGGCTGGTATTTCATCATCTCATAGGGCACACCCATCATTGTCCTTCCGAACAAGTCGTGGGCTTTCGCAAATTCACCCTCAAACAGCAGACGCTGAATTTCGGGCAGGCTTTCATGTGCACCTTCCACCACTGGATCGTAGGGGCCACCGGACCAAAGCGTTTCCTCGTTGAATTGAATGCGCTCGCGTTCGGTGCCTCCGAACACCATCGCACCAAGTCTTCCGTTTCCTACTGGCAGGGCATGCTCCCATTGAGACGCTGGTTCGTCGAACCACATCTGTAGGTTCGAGAAGTCCTGCTCGGATTGCGCCTGAAGGCTCGCGGGATGTGCGAGCGGAAGCCAAATCAATACTATCCACAGACTGCGCCTCATCGATTGTCGCCTCCGGGAGTCAGGGTGTCCACCGTTTCAATCTTCATCGGCATCGGTCCAGCAGGCATGCCACGCTCCGCTTTCTGGGCTTCGACCATTGCGCGGACGTCGGCCAATAGTTCACGGGCATCGAAAATTATTCCGTCCTTGATGGTGTATTTCACACCACCCACGCGATCAACTTCTCGCGTTTCGTCATTGAGGCGCCACCAACCGGTACCGTACAGGACTTTCAAGTTCTGCAAGGGATTCTCCGGGACAATCACCAAATCGGCTTTTTTACCTACCTGGATTGTGCCGATTTCCTGATCTGCTCCAAGGGCTTCCGCGCCCATGATGGTCGCGCTTCGAATAACTTCCAGTGGATGAAATCCCGCTTCACGCATGTTTTCCATCTCCTGGATATACCCGAAGCCGTACAAATTGTAGATGTATCCGGAATCAGAGCCCAACGTAACCCTGCCACCACGGTTCTTGTATTCATTGATAAAGGTGAACCAAAGGTTGAAGTTCTCTTTCCAGTCCATCTCATTTTCTGTCGTCCAATAAAACCAGTAAGATCCGTGGGCATTCCGGCTTGGACGATAGAAATCCCACAGCGCGGGCATCGTGTAGATGGCGTGCCAGTCATTCCGACTCTGCCGCATAAGATCACGACTCGCCAGATAGGCGATAAATGTTGGATCGATCGTGAAATCCATCGCCAGCAGCGAATCCATCACCGCATTCCAGTGTGGGGAAAACGGTTTCGCAGCCTGCTTCCACAGCCTTCCTGCTTCTCCAAATCGGTCTGCTTCATTGGCATAATTGTAATCGAGTGGGTAGTTCTGAATGACCTTGTCCTCGAAAAGTGCCTCGGGAAGGCCATACCAATGTTCCATGGAAGTGAGACCCAGGCTCGCCGTTCGGAGCACGTTCATACGAGTCACATCCAGCTGGGCATGATGCTCGGTCGTTCGCAGACCTTGTGCAACTGCTTCCTCGAGGGCTGCGGTCATTATCTCAGGAGCCGCACCGAAAAACTTGATGCCCTGTGCTCCCTTGTTTTTCACCCATCGAACCCATTCGCGAGCATCCTCTGGCGTCAGGATGGGACTTTCTGAACCCTGTCCAAAAATCGGATACGCGTATATCCTCGGAGCTGTCACCTGATTTTCGTTACTCAATCGTTGTAACTCGAGGATCCAGTCCACGCCTTTGGCGCCCACCACACGGGAGGTTGTGATTCCGTGAGCCATCCACAGTTTTGTGACGTACTCCAGAGGGACTCCCTGACCGGAATCGATGGTGTGCGGGTGACCATGCATATCTACAAAACCGGGCAGGACGTACATGCCGTGAGCATCAATTTCTCTCGTGCCGGGAGCGGGACGGCGCGCAGGATTTATGGGAAGCCCGGGATTACCGACTCCGCGTATTTCAACAATGCGGTCATTCTCGATTACGATATCAACCGGTCCCACAGGAGGCGCGCCTGAGCCTTCAATCATTGTAGCTCCACGAATCACAAGACGATCGAACGGGCCATCGCCGGTGGACGTGTAGTCGAAATCAGAAGATTCCTGACCAAAGGAAGGAATGGCGAGAAATAGAAAGGTCAGAACAAGAGAAATGAATCGCATCGAAAGCAGAGCGTTGGTGAGTGTAGCCCGCAATGTAAGGGCGATCACATCAATCCAAAACAAAACACCCGGCGAAGAAAAGCAGCCTGTAAAAAGGAGGAGGTGGTTCCTTGATTCAGCTTCATCGCCGGGTGTTTCGAATTCAGCTTCAGACCCAGAAGGGTCCCATGTGCTGATGGCTCTCAACCACAATATGATTATCGTCGGTAGAAGAGGGTTGAGTATTAGAAGTCGAACGTATTCAACTGCGTATTTCTACGTATTTCCCCCCGATTTTTTCGCCTGAAACCTCTATTAATTGTCGATTTACTGGCCGATAATTGGAATTGGAACGACTCTCCCTATCTCTCTTCCGCTCAAGTAAAAATTTTTTAAGCAGGATCTGTCGCAAACTGCTTACTGAATACGTTTTAACGTGTAGGAGCCTCTACCTCATCTCCGAATTTTTACACTCCAGATCCGCCCACAATGGCAACAATTCTGATTGCGGAAGATCACCCATTTGTACGAGAGGGAATCAAGTCTTATCTCGAGCGCAACACGCCACATGAGGTCGTTGCGGAATGTGCCACGGGCCTTGAGGCACTTGCGGAAACGAACGCTCTCAAACCTGATCTTCTGTTGGTCGACCTTCGGTTGTCCGAATTGGACGGTCTCGAAGTAATCAGAAGGGTGAGCAGGGACCACCCGTTGACTAGAGTGGTAGTCTTGAGCATGCATGCAGGAGCATCCTATGTGACTCGTGCCGTTCGATACGGGGCACATGGCTATCTTCTCAAAAATTCGGATGTGCAGGATCTTGCCAAGGCGATTGATGAGGTTCTTGATGGGGGTTCCTACTTCAGCCCTGCCATCTCTTCCTATCTTTCTGAAAATGGCGAAATTGCCGACCGATACGATGATCTGACTTCGCGTGAACGGGAGGTGCTGCAACTGGTCGCCGAAGGACGGACGGCTGCCGAAATCTCAGGAACTCTGTTTATCAGTGTTCGAACTGTCGAAAAGCATCGCTCAAACCTGATGAAGAAATTGGATTTCCACCACCAGGTTGAAATTATCAAATACGCTCTTCAGAGAGGGCTTATTCCGCTGACAGATCCTGGACAGGGATAGATTCTGCGAGTGTTCTAGCGTCCTGCTGAACAAAGAGTCTGAATTCGAACGGATGATTTATATATGTCAGACGGGGGTGTCTTTTCAGAGTCGTCACTTTGGTCAACCATTCCGGGACGTTGTGAAGCAAAGTATATATACCCTTCCGGGTCAGCACCGGGCGCATAATCATCCTCACTGGAATTAATCGGCCCAGCAAACCTCGTGGCTATTGTCCAGCCGCCATCCACAAGACAAGAGTAATACAGATCTGCATCGCCGGACGGGGTACTCACGAACAAAAGGGTCAATCCATCCTGGCTGATGAACGGGTTCCCGCTTGCCAGCACTCCGGGGATGGGTAGTGGCTCTGCAAATTGCCTGGCTCCATCCTCCACCCGGGACATCCAGATCCGATTTACGCCGCCGCGATTGGATTCAAATACAATCGACCCATCCAACGTGGAAGAAACCGATACCTCCGTGCTGTCAGAATTCAGTGATCCGGGAAGGCGAATCGTGTTTCCATCTCCCACAAACACAAAATTGTCGAAGGATTCCGCTCGAGTTTCCGGATTGACTCTTCGAGAACTGAAAAACACGGACCCGTCAGTCGAGACAGAGGGCATGATATCATAAAATTCACCTGAGAAAGGGGCGACCGCTGGAGTCTGCCATTCCCCGTTCAGTCGAACAGACATCATAATTGCCAAACTTGATCTGTTTACATTCGAGCGATTGAAATACAGTGTGTCGCCGGAAGTTGTAAAGGCGACTGAAAATTCCGGCCAACTAGAGTTCACAACACCCGGTTCGAAAAGCTCTACGGTTGCATCACTGTAAGATTCCGATGCACCCAGATTGGGTTCAAGCGCTTCCCCCACATCCGGGCTTTCAGCAGAACATGAACTCAGAATCAGTGCGGCGAACAGGATCACAGCAAGTCGAATGGGCGTGGAATTTGAAAGCACAGTTCTCATACCAATAAATACGATCTGGACAACGCTCAGTTTGCGGGAATTCGTGACATCGCTCAACGAAGGAAGCGCATTTGAGTTCTAATTGATGTTCATAATTCATGTGCGCAGGAAGGGGCGAACAACCAGAAATGGAGCATCATTCGGTCGTCAGTACCAAAGTAAGCCTCGTCTTTTCAACCCGACGCTTTACATTGAAGTTGACTTTGCACGGAAGACATGAAATCTGATTCGCGATGGCGGTCAATTTCTCACGTTGTTACTCCAGCCATAAAAAGCCTCTACCAGTCATGCGCATGCTCCTTACGTTTTGTCTCTTGCTTGTCGGCTGCGGCCCGGCTTCGAATCAGCCCTCTGGCACAGACCTGACTTCTGCCACTTTTATAGATATGACTCACAGCGTGAGTCTGAATGCTCCGTTCTGGTCTGGAGAGGTCACACCTTTCGAATACAATGCTCTCGCAACGCATGCTTCCGGAAAGGTTGTCATGGGACAATATGCTGTACCTGAACACTTTGGAACACATCTCGACGCGCCCATCCACGGAGGCGACAACTTGCCCACGGTGGATCAACTGACCGCAGAAGATCTATTTGGTCCGGCCGTGGTCGTTGATATTTCGTCAAAGGCTGAGACGGATGCCGACTACAGGCTGACACGGGAAGATCTTCTCGAATGGGAGCACGACCACGGCCGGATACCCGACGGAGCGATCGTACTGTTAAATACGGGCTGGTCCCTCAAGTGGAACGACATGGATGCATACCGGAATCGAGCCGACGACGGGAGAATGCACTTCCCCGGGTTTGGCGAGGAATCCGCCTCATTTCTGGCGAATGAACGTTCCATCAGAGGAATCGGGATAGACAATATGAGTGTGGACTATGGTCTTTCCAGCGGTTTTGAGGTCCATTCCATCGTGAATGGGTCTGGAAAGTATCATCTGGAAAACGTCGCCAACGTTCATCTCCTTCCTGCGACAGGAGCGCATTTGATCGTTGCACCGATCAAGATCGAGGGTGGATCTGGTGGTCAGGTCCGTATCTGGGCCGTGCTTCCCTGACAAAGGCTTATATCCCGCCCTGACAAACGTATTTGGTCTCCAGAAATTCGTCCGTGCCGTGAGTAGACCCTTCTCGACCCAGACCCGATTCCTTCACACCACCGAAAGGCGCCACTGGCGTTGAGAGCATCCCCGTATTCACTCCGATCATCCCGTACTCCAATCCTTCAGAGACTCTCCAGATTCTAGCCGAGTCTTTGGTATAGAAATAGGCGGCAAGTCCGAAAGGAGTGTCATTGGCTCGCCTAATCACCTCATCCTCCGTGGCAAAGCTCGTAATTCCGGCCACAGGACCGAAAATTTCCTCTTTTGAAATCGCCATTTCGTCTGTCACGTCAGACACAACGGTCGGGTTAAAATACGTGTGACCCAACGCATGCCTTTCCCCACCAGTCCACAGGGTCGCTCCCTTTTCCCGAGCGTCATTCAGAAGTCGTTTCACTTTGTCTACCGCCGCTTCGTTTATCAGCGGACCAATTTCTGATTCTGGATCCTCGCCCGGGCCCACGCGCAGACTCTTGACCCTGCTGACGAAAAGTTCTGTGAACGCTTCGAGTACTCCCTCCTGGACAAACAAACGATTGGCACACACACACGTCTGACCTGCATTTCGGTATTTGGAGGCGAGTGCTCCTTCCACAGCCATATTGAGGTCCGCGTCGTCGAAAACGATGAAAGGAGCGTTGCCTCCCAATTCTAGAGAGACTCGCTTGACCGTGTCAGCCGAGCCTTCCAGCAGAAGTTTCCCAACTCTCGTTGAACCCGTGAACGAAATCTTTCTGACCGCGGTGTTGGCCATCATTTCTTTGCCGACAGACGTCGGGTCTGAGGCAGTGACTACGTTGAATACACCCGGCGGAAATCCAGCTTCCTCCGCAAGCCTGGCCAGTGCAAGTGCGCTGAGCGGTGTCAGGTCAGACGGCTTGGCCACCACCGTACACCCCACTGCCAACGCCGGCGCCACCTTTCTGGTGATCATGGCGCTCGGGAAATTCCACGGCGTGATGGCAGCCACAACACCCACCGGCTCCCTGAAGGTCATGATTCGATGGCCTTTCGCGTGGGATGGAATTACCTCGCCGTTTGAGCGCCGGGCCTCTTCTGCGAACCACTTGACAAAAGAAGCGGCATACACCACTTCGCCCCGGGCTTCCTTGAGAGGCTTTCCTTGTTCGAGCGTCATCAACAAGGCCAGATCTTCCGTGTTTTCCAGTATCAGATCATGCCACTTTTCGAGAAAACTTGCTCTGTCACTCGCCAGGCGGGATTTCCAGTCAGTAAATGCACTGGCAGCAGCTTCAATGGCCAGACGTGCATCGCCATCAGCCATATCCGGAACGGACGC
>CAZEHJ010000011.1:0-9374 GCA_964512485.1 uncultured Rhodothermales bacterium
TGCCCAATGTGGAACCCATGCGGGTGAGCATCGTGGACTGATTCGTCTTCGCCAGGCCAAAATCCAAAACCTTGGCCACACCATCCTCCGTGATCATCACGTTGGCGCTCTTGATGTCCCGATGGACAATGTCTTTGGCGTGCGCGGCTTTGAGCGCTTCTGCCACCTGCGTCGTAATCTTTACGGCATCAGCCAGCGGAAGAAGTGTGTCCTTGATCAGGTCCTGGACCGTTCCGCCGGAAATGTATTCCATGGCAATGAACGGACTAGGCTCCGTGCCGTGAGGTGCGTCGCTCGGCACCGCTTCATCGATCTCGAAAACGGATGCGATATTCGGGTGATGGAGTTGAGCCGCCGATTTTGCTTCGCGGTAGAACCGCTCTCGGTCGTCCTCACTGGCCAGTGCAGCGCTCGGCAACACCTTGATGGCAACCGTACGGTCCAGTTTCGTGTCCGTAGCCTTGTACACGATGCCCATGCCGCCGCGGCCAAGCTCGGATTCAATGCGATAGTGTGATAAAGTGGTGCCGATCATCAGTCGTTGGCCCTCGCAGAGTCCCGTTGTTCAAGTAGTGTTTTCAGACCAGTGATCAATTGGATCTCATCTTCATCCGCCTCCGTCCGGCCTGCGACATCTATGAAGACGAACTCCTCCCCTTCGCCAACCATGTCGAAATTGCGATGGTACCCCTCAGGGCTGATTGCGGAATCGAACTCCATCACTTCTTCCGGTCGCTGAGGCACGCCGTCGATCATTTGAATGCGCATCAAGGTGGCGACCTGAGAATAATAAATACTTTCGCCACTCTCGCTCCAGAGTGGTCCGATACCCCCACCCGAAGTGAGAGGCATACGCCTGTCCATAGCAGGAAAGCTGTTCAGATACAGTTCTGGAACTCCCGAATCATCGGACATATATACAATCTGATCGCCGTCCGGAGAAAGATAGGCAAGCCCTTCATTGAACGCGGAGTCAAGAATGACGGAGGCTACTCCGGTCGTTGTATCGTAGGCGAAAATATCCGAGCCGGTATCCGATTGGCGCACGCCAAGAAAGACCCATCTTCCATCCCTTGAAATGGAGTCGACATGGAGGTGTCCCGGCGCCATGAACAAAGTGTCCGAAATCGAGGTGTTGTTTACGGAAGAGCGGACGAGAGCTTCGTCAGACTGCGCCCCGGCGGCATAATAAAAATGAACCCCGTCCACGTCCCAGACGGGCGTTTCGTCTTCGCCAACTATCGTAGTCATGCGTTCGGCCGTCCCCAATCTCCGGTCGAGAAGCCAGATGTCGTTGCCTCCACCCTGTGAGTGAATCAACACCCGCGATCCGTCTGGTGAAAATCGGGGATCCCTGGCCCTGTCGGTAAATCGTTCGAAGGCGGCCAGATTGTCGGCTTCACTTCCAAAAAGAATGGATGTGGACCTTGAACCTTCCTCCTCATCGTCCTTCAGATAAATGAGTTCACCTGTTCGGGAGGCATCGTACCCCTGAAAACCTCTGACGGGTGCGACACCAGCAATTACAGAAAAGCTGATGCCGCGCTCAAGCGATGCTGGATCGAATGGTACAGCGTGTATATCTCCATTGCGTTCGAAAACCACGTAGCCATTTTCAATCCATTGACCTTTTTCCCCGTTGGCGGCCACCAGTATGTCTGTCCCATCATTCAGATCAAGCGCACGAACGGCGGAAAAACCTTCTTCTTCCTGCACATTAAAGGATGTATACAGAAGGACGTTGTGCTCCGCAATCAGATCAACATCGCCGAGAAACCGATATCCTTCGGGCAACGGTCCTTCGAATTCCCTGATCAATTCGCGCTCCAATACTGTATCCACTACTAAAGAATCACCTGAACGGCGAACCAGCACGAGTTCCGAATCGGAGCGCCAGGTCAAACGACCGTTGTCCGCCCAAATTGACAGTAGTTCGGGGTTTCCCCCAGACGTACTGACTCGATATAACTGATCACCATCTCGATAGGCCACCCAGGTTCCTTGAGGAGATACCGAGTATCGCTCCTGCTGTGACCCGATTGCCGGCCCGAGATCAATAGATTCCGTGCCATCAAGACGCCGCGCATACATCCTGGCGCGAAAATCGGTTGTCGTTTCGAAGACTATCGTACTTCCATCATCAGAAATATCAAATCGATCCTGCAGAACGGACGACGATGGATTCAGCGGGAGTATCGTCCGGCGTACGGGTTCGGGCTGGATGTCCTGTGGCAACATCGCGAATAGAACTATTGCCACGAGAGTCATAACACCGGCGACGCCCCACGAAATCAGCGCCTTTGATGACGTGTTGTCCCGCACCTCAACCGCTTGCATTTCCACCGTACCCGAATGAGGGCCAGGGGCGTGAGCAGCGACAGCGGCCTGGGAAAATGCTGGCATCGCCCGGCTCATCTGCGTGCTCGCGCCGGCCAATACGGCTTTCAGATCAGCAGGCAACTCGTCTACATGCTGATATCGGAACGATGGATCCTTGGCCAGAATCTTGGCGATGATTCCTTCGAGCGCCAGTGGAACGCCTGATCTTAAAGACGTGAGCGCTGGTGGTTCGGAGTTCAGAATGGAATAAACAATGGCCTGTTCGTATTCACCCGAGAACGGCGGGCGACCCGTGATCATCTCAAAAAGCACACATCCCAGCCCCCAGATATCCGTCCTTCGGTCGATGTCATCACCGCGGGCTTGTTCGGGCGACATATATCCGATGGTTCCGATCGTCGATCCGGCTTGTGTCAGCATTGAGGCTGCACTCACTTTTGCCAGGCCGAAGTCCATGATCTTGACATGGCCCCGGCTTGAGATCATGATGTTCGCCGGCTTGATATCGCGATGCACGATGCTGTGCTCGTGAGCAATCTGCAGTCCTTCAGCGACCTGAACGGCGATTTCGATCGCTCGCTCAACTTTGATCGGTCCCTTCTCGATCAGATCCCGAAGCGTTTCGCCATCCACATATTCCATGGCGATAAACGCGTGCTCGTCCGTCTCCTCGATGGCGAATACCGTTGCAATGTTAGGGTGCGACAGCGCGGCCGCAGCCTGCGCTTCGCGGCGGAAGCGCTGCCGATCCTGATCAGTCGCCACAACGTTGGCCGGCAAGAACTTGAGCGCAACCGTACGATTGAGCTCTGTATCGACGGCTTTGTACACCACGCCCATGCCACCGCGGCCGAGCTCGGATTCAATGCGATAGTGGGATAAGGTTGTGCCGATCATTGGTTTGGGGTTGGGCTATGATTCGTCGGCCTTGGGCTTGAGGTACTTCGCATACCACGCCAAGTAGCGCTCAAGCACATCCTTGCGATACGATGGAACGAGCAGGCCATGGGGCTGTCCGGGGTACACGACGAGTTGTGTATCGATGCCCATGCGCTTCATCGACTGATAGAAGTTTTCTGAATTGATGATGGGCACGTTCCAGTCTTTCTCGCCACCAACCCACAGAGTTGGTGTTGTGATGTTGCCGACATCGTTCAGCGGAGAGACCCGTTCCCAGGCCTCCCTGTTTTCCCACGGGAGACCCATTTCCTCCTCCCAAATTCTCTGGTAGTGGTCGTGTCCGTACATCGGCAGTGCGTGTGCCATACTGGCTCCGCTCGTTGCTGCTGCGAACATACCCGTGCGCACGAGGACGTAATTTGTGAGCATTCCGCCGTACGACCATCCCCCCATGCCGAGTCTGGCGGGGTCTGCAACGCCTTCATTTATCAGGTACTCAACGCCGGCAATGACATCTTCCGAATCTCTATTGCCCCAATCCGCGAAAATAGCGGTCGAAAAATCCTGGCCATATCCCGCTGAACCACGAGGATTCGTGCGAAGAACTACGTATCCATTGGCCGCGAAGACCTCCGAATTGAAGTGAAAGCTGTTGCTGTATTGTGAGACAGGGCCGCCGTGGATGCGCAGGAGCGTGGGATACTGTTTTGAGGGATCGTAGTCGGGCGGATAATGCACCCATCCTTCGATTTCAGTTCCATCCTTGCTGGGGTAATGGATGTTGCGGACGTTTGAGAGATTCAGTCCACTCAGAAACGTGTCGTTGACGTGCGAAACCTGTCGCAGCACTCCGTCAGAGAATACATGCACCTCGTTGGGGTGGGAAAAGCGACTGACCAATAATGACATGCTGCCGTCGGCCATGAACTTGAAGCTGGTGGCGTTGAGTTCGCCTTGCACGACCCGCTCCATGTCACCCGAGGCATGGTCGATCTTGACGATGGGCCATTCTCCGCTGTCTTCCAGTTGAAAGAAAATGTGCCGGCCATCGGCTGAAAATGCGGGCGCAGAAATTCTCCGGTCGAGCTCTTCAGTCAACACGCGCTCCTCTCCACCGTCAGAGGGAACGACTGCCAGATGAATCGAAGAATACCAGCTCGCCGCCTTGTCCGTTCTCGCCCGATAGGCGATAAGGGATCCATCTGGGCTCCACGCCGGTGAAGCATCCATGAGCGGATTCGTGGTCAGCTGCAGAAGATTGGCGCCTTTTGTGGTGTCATCGGCCGACACGACCCAGATATTGGAGTCGTCGTTGGCGTCGGGATTTTCGGTTCTGTTGCTGTGAAAGGCGATTTTCGACCCATCGGGACTCCAGACGGGGCCGGAAGCATTCCAGGGACCCGAAGTCAATTGGGTGGAATTATTGGTTGCGACATCGAAGACATACAGATGCGTGTAGCGATCCTCGGTCAGGTAGCCCACACGATCCCGTTTGAACTCGAGCCTGTCAATGACCCACGGCTTTTTCGTTTTGGATTCCGTGGTGTCTTTTTTGGCCTCGGGATCCCGAATGGTCAGCAGTAGTCGAGAGCCATCCGGAGACCAGTCATAACTGGAGATTCCCTGCTTGATTTCAGTGAGCTGTTCTGCCTCGCCACCTCGCCGATTGAGAAGCCAGACCTGGGATTTCCCCTCGTTGCGGGAGGCTGAAAAGGAAAGGAATTTGCCGTCGGGGCTCCACCTGGGACGCGACGCGGATGATCCTTTCGACGTCATGGGAAGGGCATCCCCTCCATCTGTCGGCACCATCCAGATGCGCGTCTCCGATTTCTCGTCTTTAAGCGAGGTTGTCCTCACCGTGTAGGCGATCCATTCTCCATCGGGGCTGGGTTGAGGATCTCCTACCGAAGCGATGGCAAATTGGTCATCTACTGTGATATGCCTTCGATCCTGAGCTTGGGCTTGAATGGAGAGGAAAGAAAACGAAAAAATCAGTGCAGATAGAACGCGCATGGGCAGGAGGGAAGCGGGTGGGAAGGAGCCCTGACTAGAAACCGAAGTGGTTTTTTTACCTGGGTTTGTGCGAAATGTCGAGGATTGAGGGCTAAATGACAACTTTTCAACGTCCAGGCTCGTGTGATACATACCAGCCAGTAGGATGAAAGCCCGACCGGCTGTAATCTTTTCCACACTTTGAGTTGTCAAAGCGTAGAGGCGAGAGCTGTATCCGCCCAATTCACCACTCAGGCCCGTCGATATGTTCCGGAATTACCTCAAGATTGCCCTCCGCACGCTTCGAAAACAGAAAGCGTACAGTTTCATCAATGTGGGTGGCCTGGCTGTGGGCTTGAGTTGCTGTATTCTCATTCTTCTGTTTGTGGAAGATGAAATCAGCTACGATCGCTTCCACGACGGTGCCGAACAGATTTATCGCCTCAGAGTCGAGCGCTTTTCGAGCGGTGGTGAAGCCGAGTACACATCCACGGCTTCGGCCCCGATGTTGCCTGCGGCGGTCAACGACGTGCCACAGATTGAGTCCGCAACACGGGTGAACCGCCGAACGCTATTGGTGCGAAAAGACGACCTCGGCTTTTACGAAGAGAATTTCGTCTATGTCGACTCCACGTTTTTTGATGTGTTCTCGTTCGAAGTGGTCAGGGGAAACCCGTCTCAAATTCTGAGAGCTCCGGGAAGCCTGGTGCTGACAGAAAGCTCCGCGCAACGCTACTTTCACGGACTGGATCCGATCGGTCAGAGCCTGAATGTCGAAGGAACTGAGATGGCGGTCACCGGAATCGTGAAAGATCCTCCGACTCAGTCACATTTCACGTTCGACATTCTTGCGTCGTTCTCAAGCCTCGAATCCACGCGGGGGCCGAGCGCAAACTGGAACTGGTGGTCCCTCAGCTTCCACACCTACTTCAAACTGCGACCCGGGTCCGATGTGGCGGCTGCTCAGGAGCAGCTTCGCGAAATGCCGTCCCGATACATCGGTGATCAGGAGTCGGTCAGTGGCTACCGACAGTTTCTGTATCTGCAGCCACTCGTTGACATCCACCTCAACTCACAGTACCGATACGAACTGGGCAACAACAGCCAGAAGTCGTATGTCTTTGTTTTTGCTGCCGTCGCCTTCTTCATTCTGCTCATCGCCTGCGTCAACTTCATGAACCTGTCGACGGCGCGCTCGGCAGAGCGCGCCCAGGAAGTGGGAATGCGCAAGGTGTCGGGGGCGCGCCTGAATCAGCTGGTTGCGCAATTCCTCGGTGAATCCATCGTCATAACGATGATCGCGCTCGTTGCATCATTGATTCTCATTCAGGCGCTGTTGCCTCTCTTCAACGGCCTCGCCTTCAAGGAGCTATCGATCAATTATCTCGAACGCTGGCCGCTGACGCTCATCATGATTGGTGGAGCGGTGTTCGTGGGAATCCTCACCGGCCTCTATCCGGCATTCGCTCTGTCCTCTTTTAAACCTGTAGAAGTGCTGAAGGGCCGATATCTGCCCGGTTCGAGCCGATCCTGGCTCCGTCAGGGCCTCGTGGTATTTCAGTTCTCAATCTCGGTCGTTCTGATAATCGCCGCAGTTATTGCTCAGCGCCAGCTCACGTACATGCGCTCGGCCGACATGGGTTTTGACAAAGAACAGACTCTGGTAATCAACGGTCGAAACAACGACGTTTTCCAGAATCAATTCGAGGCGTTCAAATCTTCGGTATCCAATGTACCGGGCGTGGAGAGTGTCACCATTTCCTCGTCCATTCCCGGAAGACAGATGGGCACCAACGTCGCGGCCAGAGAGCAGGGCATGGTCGAAGATGGCCAGACCTTTTACTGGATGTCAGTAGACCATGATTTCATCGAAGCCTACGATCTCGACATGAAGGCCGGGCGCGGATTTACACGCGAAATGGGCTCGGATGACAGCCTTGCATTCGTTATGAATGAGGCCGCCTACAAAGCCCTCGGTTGGAGGAGCGCAGAAGAACCCATCGGCGAAGAAGTGACCCGGCAGTTCTCCGATACACGCAACGTGATTGGAGTGGCTGGAGACTTCAACTATCAGTCGCTACAGGTTGGCGTCGAGCCACTGATTCTATTTATCAATCCGTCATGGTACAGCTACGCCTCAATCAAGATGCCTGCAAGTCGGGTTCAGGAGGCAGTCGAAGGATTGAAGGGGGTCTGGGGGAGCTATTCACCGGAGAGACCTTTCGAGTTTTTCTTCCTCGATGAAGACTTCGATCGCCAGTACCGCAGCGAGGTCAGGATTTCCAGTCTGCTGAATGTGTTCACCATGCTGGCCATCGTGATCGCGTGTCTCGGCTTGTTCGCTCTTGCTTCGTTTGTAACAGAGCGGCGCCAGAAAGAGATCGGCGTCCGAAAAGTGCTCGGGGCATCCACGCGGGAAATCGTATTGATGCTTTCGGTATCGTTCGCCCGCCTCGTGTTGTTGTCAGCGCTCATTGCGACGCCCATTTCGTGGCTTCTCGCGAATCAGTGGTTGGATGGGTTTGCAAGCCGAATAGACGTTGGATGGGACATTTTCGCCATATCGATCGTGCTGTCGCTGGTGATCGCCGTCATCACAGTATCGTGGCAGTCGGTCAGGGCTGCGCTCGCCAATCCAGCCGTTTCACTCCGGTCCGAATAACACGGAGTCAGGGTCATAAGTAACCACATGGATGCGTTCCCGTAGGGTGTTTCAACAACTTTCGGGATCCCACATGTCTGCTGCACTACCTGCTCCCCTTGCTCGCGCCCACGCGTGGGCGCGCCAACAGCCCTGGCTTGGCCGTTTCACGCTCATGAACCGGTTACTCTTGGCAATGGCGTTCTTCCCGACAGGAATGGTCAAGCTATTGGGCCGCCGGTTTACGCAACTGCCCGTCGACAATCCAGTGGGTTTCTTCTTCGAGGCAATGTATCAAACTGGTGGATTCTGGTACTTCATCGGATTCATGCAGGTATTCGCGGCGGTGTGTCTTCTCATTCCTGCTACGACAACGCTTGGCGCAGTCATCTTTGTACCCCTGATCTTCAGCATTGTCCTGATCACGTGGGGCATCGGGTTCGGCGGCACAGTGTATGTCACGGCCATGATGCTGCTCGCCGCCATCTACCTAGTGTGCTGGGATGCCGACAAGGTGTGGGCCGCCGGCTCATCGATTCTGGGACGACGCCATGGACCGAAGCTTCTTGAGGGTGCCACCATTATCGAAAAAACCGGATGGGGTCTCGGTGGACTGGTAGGCATTCTCCTTCTGATGACTACGCGCGGCCTCTTTCCTGCTTCACTTAGATTGGAACTGCTGATGACAGGCGTACTCGCGTTTCTGGTTGTCGCGGGAAGCTGGATTCATCTCGTGATAAAAAGCTTTCGAGAGAGCACCTGAACACTTTGCTCCATGATCGCTACAGTGGCTGGCACGACGCTCCCGAGATTTCCCGAGTGTCCACCACAGTCATCCCATCTCGGGTGACGACCAGATGGGACTCAAAGGAAAAATCCGAAACAAAGCCCTGACCCGACACTTCCCATTCTGTCCTGAGACGTCGATTGGTTTGCTCCTCTGTTCCGGCATGCTCGTTCACTACGAAATGCGAGCGCACTTTCACATCGTATACGTCATACACGCCAGCATATTCGCTGATGGTTTCGCCAACGGTGTAAGCCCGATGAGACCCTCCGTTGCCAGTATCGAAGCCCTGCCGGCGAATTTCAGTGGGCACGGTTACCTGCTCACGGAACGCTGTGCACGCGAAATACATCGAGAACGAAAAAGCGGCGACTACAGGTTTTCCTTTTGAAGCTGATTGAACCGACTCTGCTTCAAGTGACGACTCTTCGCTCGTAGGAAGTGGTGACAACTCTCCATCAACTGGAGAACTGCAGCTGGCCAGGAATACTGCTATGAATAACAATAGTCCTGATCGTTTGATGTGGGGTGATGATGATGTTTTCATTTCATTATGGTCATCATTGGTGAGATCTCAATCTGTTGTTTTGTATGGATATGCATACCATGCAACGACTTCAATAACGCGAACGCGTAATTCTGACGCAACAACCGATCAATCCGCCTCGGCACTGTGATCGATATCAAGGCCCGGCCCTGCACCTTCGGGTTCGC
>CAZEHJ010000011.1:9474-22533 GCA_964512485.1 uncultured Rhodothermales bacterium
TCCGCCTCGGCACTGTGATCGATATCAAGGCCCGGCCCTGCACCTTCGGGTTCGCGGATTGAGAGGATCAACTCCTGAACCGACTTGTCCGGTGCAGGGAAGAACGGCGTCAGGCCCAGCGTCACAATGAAATTGAGTGCCATTCCAACGGCACCGATGCCCTGAGGACCAATTCCGAACGCCCAGGAAGACCATCCGCCATAGACACTTCCCAGGATGTAGGTGCCTGTGAATCCGATGCCCGCAATCATGCCGAACATCGCCGGGTACGTGCCGACTCGCTTGGAGAAAATGCCGAGAACGATGGCCGGGAAGAAACTGGCCGCTGCGAGCCCGAACGCGAACGCCACGACCTGACTCACAAACCCTGGTGGATAAATTCCCAGGATGCCCGCAATCACGACGGCGAAACCGATAACCGTTCGACCGACCAGAAGACGCTGGCTCTCGGTGGCGGCGGGATTGATGATGCGATAGTAGAGATCGTGGGCGACACTCGAAGAAATTACGAGAAGCAAGCCACTGGCTGTGGAAAGAGCTGCAGCCAGGCCCCCGGCGGCCACAAGGGCGATGATCCAGCGGGCAAGGTCAGCCATCTCCGGTGTCGCAAGCACAATGATGTCACGATCCGGACCCACGAGCCCCGCCTGTCGCAACGCCGGTCGCCCATCCCTTCCATCGGGATTTCCGTCGAGCCACTTCTGATGATCCGTTTTGAGCTCTGCTATCCTGGCAGCTCCCAGGTTGCCACTTCGAAACAGTTCATTTTCGTCGATCCGGTCACCGCCCGTGTAGGAGAGACGGCCGTCACCATCATCCATCCACAGGAGGAGGCCCGTCTGCTCCCACGAGTGGAACCATCCGGGAAGCTCCTGCTCGGTCTTGCCGTGCAGGCCATCGAGCATAGCATAACGGGCAAACGCCCCGATAGCCGGGGCCGTGAGATAGAGCAGTGCGATAAATAACAGGGCCCAGAACGCACTCCAGCGGGCAGCAGCGACGTTTTTGACGGTGTAAAATCGGACGATGACGTGCGGAAGGCCCGCCGTACCGGCCATCAAGGCCAGAGTCACTGCAAAAACATTCAGCTTGTCCCAGTTTCCTATGAAGGGCTCTGTGTAGGACGCAAATCCCAGATCGGCGTGGATCTGATTCAGCTTTTCAAGAAGGGCCGTCCCTTCGCCCACCAGTTCACTTCCGAGTCCTATCTGCGGTATGGGAGTCCCGGTAAGTTGAAGGCTGATCGCAATGGCGGGAGTCAGAAATGCGGTGATGAGGACCCAGTACTGAGCGACCTGCGTCCAGGTGATTCCTTTCATGCCACCCAGTGTGGCGTAGACAAAAACGATCGCCACTCCCACGTAGACGCCAATGTTCACGTCGACTTCGAGAAATCGGGAGAACACGATTCCGACTCCGCGCATCTGACCGGCGACGTAGGTGAAGCTCACAAAAATGGCGCACACGACGGCCACGATCCGGGCGGCATTTGATCTATAACGATCCCCGATGAAGTCCGGTACGGTGTAGTGGCCGAACTTGCGCAGATACGGGGCCAGGAGCAGTGCCAACAATACGTACCCACCTGTCCATCCCATCAGGTACATCCCGCCCGCGTATCCCAGCGTCGAAATAATCCCGGCCATGGAGATGAATGAAGCGGCGCTCATCCAGTCGGCAGCGGTGGCCATCCCGTTTGCCGCCGCGGGAATGCCCTGCCCGGCTACATAAAATCCCTTCGTATCCGAAACGCGTGACAGCCATGCGATCACGAGGTAGAGAGAAAACGTCGCCCCCACAAAAAGAAATGTCCAGGCCTGCACGCTCATGTGGCATCCTCTTCATTGAGGCGCGCCAGGTCACGATGGTGCTCCTTGTCCAATCGGTTCAGCGTGAGGGCATAAATCAGAATCAGAATCACGAAAGTGATGATGCTGCCCTGTTGAGCGAACCAGAATCCGAGAGGATATCCGCCGATGTAATAGGCATTCAATGAGTCCGCGAACAGAACTCCGGCGCCGAGCCCAACAGCTGCCCAGACGAAAAGCAGAATGGCCATGATGGTCACATTCTTCTTCCAGTAGCGGCCGATCGCGGCGGCTACTCTGGGGTCACGTTCGTCGGGTGAGTGCGTCATGGTTTAGGGCGTGGGATCGGGGAAACTCGGCACCCCTGATCAAGGAATCAACGATCGAAGGGATTTGCTTCGGAAAGTGATCCCGTTCTAGTGACTCTCTTCCAGCTTGCTTTTCAGCATGAGTCGGGTAAATTGGCCTTTCCTACGCCTGGAATAGCCACAAAACCGCTATTTTGAGGCTCTGGGCACCTGATTTGAGTCGCTTCGGGCTGAATTGGGGACTCGGGGAAAATCTTTCGCACATTCAAACCGGGATAGTTTTGGAAGATCGAATTGTACGAGCGGCGCTGATTCAAGCCACCTTGAGTGAGGATACCTCTGCTCCCGTCGAAAAAATCAAGGCTTCGATGATCGACAAACACGTCGCGCTGATCGAAGAAGCAGCTGAAAAGGGTGCGCAGGTCGTGTGTATGCAGGAACTGTTTTACGGACCCTATTTCGGTGCCGAACAAAATCCCAAGTGGTATTCCATGGTCGAGCAGATCCCTGACGGCGACACCACGCGCCTGATGCAGGAACTGGCCAAGAAGCACAACATGGTCATCGTTGTGCCGATGTATGAGGAAGACCTGACCGGCCTGTATTACAACACCGCCGCCGTCATCGAAGCGGACGGCACCTATCTGGGAAAATTCAGGAAGATCCACATCCCACACTGTCACCCGGGGTTCTGGGAGAAGTTCTACTTCCGTCCAGGCAATCTGGGCTATCCGATTTTCGATACCTCTGTCGGCAAAATCGGCGTGTATATCTGTTATGACAGGCACTTTCCGGAAGGGTGGCGCGAGCTGGGACTGAACGGTGCGGAGATCGTGTTCAATCCTTCGGCCACGGTCGCTGGCCTGAGTGAGTATCTCTGGAAACTGGAGCAGCCCGCGGCAGCGTGCGCCAATATGTATTACGTCGGCGCCATCAACCGGCCCGGAATGGAAGGGCCCTGGAATATCGGCGAGTTCTACGGACAGTCGTATTTCGCGAATCCACGCGGCCAGATCATGGTGGAAGGACCACGGACGGAAGATGCCGTAGTCGTCGCCGACCTGGACCTGAATCTCATTCGCGAAGTGCGAAATACCTGGGCTTTCTATCGGGATCGTCGTCCCGATTCGTACGAAGCGATTACCAAGCCCTGATCAGCGGGCTCTTCCGCTCAGCAGAAACCATCGATTGCATGTCGCGCATTCATGTCACAAACTGACATCACACAATCGGCCCTCTACAATGAGGACCTCGCTCCCGTCGCCGCAGACAAGCGGTCGTGGGGTATGTGGGCCATTGCCGCGTTGTGGGTAGGGATGGCGGTCAATATCCCGACCTATACGCTGGCTTCGGGTATGATTTCGCAGGGCATGAACTGGGGGCAGGCCCTGTTCGTGATCGCTCTCGGCAATCTGGTGGTCCTCATCCCGATGGTCCTCAACGCGCACGCCGGGACTCGATACGGAATTCCGTTTCCTGTCATACTCAGGGCCTCATTTGGAACGATCGGAGCCAATATTCCAGCCCTGATGCGTGCTCTCGTGGCGTGTGGATGGTTTGGAATTCAGACATGGATCGGCGGATCTGCCATTTATACGCTGCACTCCATCATATTCGATTTCGAGCCTGCGACAGCGGCTGACATGCTGCCTGTTCTTGGCCTTTCGCTGGGTCAACTTTTAAGCTTCCTTCTCTTCTGGGCCGTAAATATTGGCGTCATTCTGGCTGGCATCAACACCATCAAGTGGCTTGAAACGCTTGCCGCTCCGTTTCTCCTGCTCGTGGGCCTGGGTTTGCTATGGTGGGCCGTTTCAGAAGGGGGTGGTTTCAGCCGGGTTCTATCCGACGAAACTGTCGCTCAGGTGCGCGGAGGACTCAGCTCGGATTTCAGTTTCTGGGCCGCTTTCTGGCCTAATCTGACCGCTATGGTCGGCTTCTGGGCAACCCTCTCGCTCAATATTCCTGATTTCACGCGGTACGCCTTCAATCAACGCCAGCAGATGCTCGGTCAATTGATCGGCCTGCCGACGACGATGACACTGTTCGCCTTCATCGGCATCACTGTCACTTCGGCGACCGTGATCATCTTTGGGGAAGCGATCTGGGATCCGGTGCTGCTTCTGGGTCGATTCGAAAGCCCGGTCGTGATCGGATTCGCACTTTTCGGACTGACCATCGCCACGCTTTCGACCAACATTGCTGCCAATATCGTCTCCCCGGCCAATGACTTTTCCAACCTGGCTCCACGGGTCATCAACTTCAAACGAGGCGGGCTCATAGCTGGCTTCATCGGCATCCTCATCTTTCCCTGGAAGCTCTACTCAGACCTGGCCAACTACATCTTTACCTGGCTCATCGGATACAGCGCATTGCTCGGTTCGATCGGAGGCGTGATGATCATTGATTATTTCGTACTGCGGAAGATGCGCCTGAATGTCGAAGAGCTCTACCGCCGTGTGGGCGAATACTCGTTCGGAGCGAGCGGAATCAACTGGAGAGCGCTGGTCGCTATCGGGGTGGGAATCGCGGTCAACGTGCCGGGCTTCCTGCAACAGGCTTCAAACGGCAGTATCGTGGTCGCGGATTTCTTCAATTCGCTCTACACCTATGCCTGGTTCGTGAGTTTCTTCCTGGCGGGAGCCATCCACTTCGCGCTGACCCGCCTCTTTCCCGTATCTGATCCGGATTCGGACCCGGAAACCGACAAACACACTTTTATTGACTGACAGCATGAGTGATATGCAGATTACTGATCAACTGGAACTGCCCGCCACAGACTACACGTCTGCGCCCTATTCCGGGCCATCGAAGGAAGAAGTCGCGGCCATGCGTGCCGAGTACGTTCACCCTTCGGTGTTCAAAATCTACGCCGATCCGATCATGATCGTCGATGGGCACATGCAATGGCTTTTTGATGACAAAGGAAAACGATATCTCGACATGCTTGCCGGTATCGTGACCGTTTCCTGTGGCCATTGTCATCCGAAGATCACACAGCGGATCCAGGATCAGGTCGCCACACTCCAACATGCGACCACGATCTATCTCCATCCGAATCTTCCGGTTCTCTCGAAGAAGCTAGCCGAAAAAATGCCGGACGGGCTGGATGTGACGTACTTCGTCAACAGCGGTAGCGAAGCCAATGAGCTGGCCATCAACATGGCCCGCGCTTATACCGGAAATACGGATGTCATCGCCTTGCGCAATGCGTATCACGGGATGTCCTCGTCATCTGCCGGGATGACTTCGCATCACACCTGGAAGCGGGATATCCCCTTGGGCTCGCGTATTCATCATACCATGTGCCCGGATCCGTATCGGAATCCATTCGATGGCACGCCTGAAGAAGTGGCTTCAAAAAGTGTCGAGGAACTGCGCGATTTGATCCGCTTTTCTACCCCTGGTCAGGTTGCGGCGTTCATCGCCGAACCTATTCAGGGCGTGGGTGGCGTAACGGCCGGCGCAGACAATTACCTTCGCGAGGCCTATGACGTGATTCGAGAGCACGGTGGCCTGTGTATTGCGGACGAAGTGCAGACCGGATTCGGGCGAACGGGAGAGTACTACTGGGGATTCGAGAACTCAGGAGTCATTCCAGACATGGTTGTGCTGGCCAAAGGCATTGGAAACGGTGTTCCGATGGCCGCCGTCACTACCCGGCGTGAGATTGCCGAGGCCTACACCAACCGGCTTCACTTCAACACGTATGGGGGCAACCCTGTGAGTATGGCTGCAGGGCTGGCGGTTCTGGATGTCATCGATGAGGACGGTCTTCAGGAAAACTGCCGCATTGTCGGCTCCCGACTCAAGGCGGGCATGGAAGAGCTCATGAGTCGTCACGCAATTGTGGGCGATGTCCGCGGAATGGGACTGATGTTGGGCATGGAGATCGTGACCGACAAGGAATCGAAGACTCCGAACGCCGCCGCTACCGGCGCCATTCTGGAGGAATTGCGTGAACGCAGTGTTCTGGTGGGAAAAGGCGGTCTTTACGGAAACGTGCTGCGTATCAAGCCGCCCATGTGTATCACGGCTGAAGACGCTGACTACACTATCGCGGCGCTGGATGCGTCATTGGCGGCGGCATCATCGTAAGGAGGATATCAAGATGTACGACAAGGTTATTAAAGGTGGATCCGTGGTCACTCCCGATGGCGTGATCGAAACTGATGTTGCCATTTCGGGCGAAAAGATCGCAGCCATTGGCCCCGGGCTTGAAGGAAACGAAGTCATCGATGCCGCTGGGCACTTTGTCATCCCCGGTGTGCTCGACGTTCACGTCCATCTGGCCCTTCCGTTCTGCGGAACCACGTCATCGGACGATTACCACACTGGTACGCGTGCCGGCGCGCGAGGCGGCGTCACGACATTGATAGATTTTGCCATCCCCTACGAAGGCGATTCGCTGAACGACGCGGCGGACAACTGGCACAGGAAGGCCGAAGGCAAGGCGCTCATCGATTACACCTTCCACATCTGCATTACCAGGTGGGATGAGCACAAGGATCAGATCGAAGGCATGGTGGATCGGGGCTTCTCGACCTTCAAGGAATTCATGATCTACGAAAGCGAAGGTTGGCAGTCTGATGACCGAGCGCTGTTCGGGACACTCGAAAAAATGAACGAGCTGGGAACGATGCTCCTCGTGCATGCCGAATCCTCCCGCGTGCTGGACGAGTTGATCGAGCGCCATCACACGCCTGAGCTGATGGCCGAGTACGGCGCGCAGCTACACGCCATGTCCAGACCGAATTTCATCGAAGCCGAAGCCATTCAACGAGCGGCAAAGTGGTGCGAGATTACAGGTGGTAATCTGTACATCGTGCACATGTCCACGGGCGAAGGAGCCGATATCATTCGCGACGCCCAGAAAAGGGGTGTTCCTGTACTCGCCGAGACCTGCGCGCAGTATCTCGTTCTCGACGACGCGATGTTCGCGCGCGAAGATGGCCACCTATACGCCTGCTGCCCGCAGATCAAGAAGCCCAAGGACATCGAGCGGCTGTGGGAAGGCATGAATACCGGCGAAGTGTCTGTCGTTTCTACCGATACGTGTACGTTCACCCGCGAGCAGAAAGCCATGTGGGAAGGCGACTTCACCAAGATCCCCATGGGAATGCCTGGTCTGGAGACGCTTCTCCCCATCGTGTACACGCATGGCGTGAGAAAAGGACGTATCTCGATCGAACAGATGTGCGAAAAACTGTCTTCAAATCCGGCTCGCATCATGGGTCTGGCTCCGCGCAAAGGATCCATTGAAATTGGCGCGGACGCCGACATCGCAATCATACATCCGACACATGAAATTGTGGTCGATCCGGCCACGATGGAGACCAATGCAGACTGGTCCCCATTCGAAGGGTGGTCACTGGCCGGATTCTCTCGCACCACCATCTCGAGGGGAGACATCATCGTCGACGATTATAAGGTCGTTGGCGAAATGGGCCGCGGAAAGTGGCTGTCCCGAAAAACTGCCGGCCTGACCGGCGCAAAACAAATTGAATCAGCCGAGTTATCGATATGAGCGAAGTACTGACCACAACCATGCTGCCGAATATCATCGGCGGAGAGCGGGTTGAGAGCTCTTCTACCCGCACCCTTCCCGTCCTTGAGCCCAATACGGGCGTGTTGATCGGTGATGTACCGCTCTCAAGCGCTGCCGAACTGGACGAAGCTGTAGCAGTCGCTACCAAGGCTCAATTGGAATGGGCAAAAGTACCGATGAAAGACCGCGTTCAGGTTCTCTACAACATGAAAACGCTTGTGGAGGCTGAAAAAGACCACCTGGCAGAAATCGTCACGCGTGAGAACGGCAAAACTCATGCGGAGTCCATGGGGAGTGTCATGCGCGCCGTTGAGTGTCTCGAGTTCGGGGTCAGCCTGCCACAGATTGCGACGGGTGACATTATGGAAGTCAGTCGCGGCGTTGAGTGTCGCACAGTCCGACGCCCCGTTGGTGTGACTGCCGTTATCACCCCGTTCAATTTCCCGTTCATGGTGCCACTCTGGATGATTCCAATGGCGCTGGGAATGGGCAATTCCGTAATTCTTAAGCCTTCCGAACAGACGCCATTGAGCGCACTGGAAATCGGTCGCCTGCTCAAGGAGTCCGGGCTCCCGGACGGTGTCTTCTCGGTCGTCAATGGTGATCGGGAGATCGTGGAGGCGATGTGCGACCACCCCGGCATTTCGGCCATTGGTTTTGTGGGGTCAACCCGCGTGGCAAAAATTGTTTACGGACGAGGATCGGCCAACGGAAAACGCGTGCGCGCGATGGGTGGAGCAAAGAATCACCTCACTGTCGTGCCCGATGCAGATCCTGAGATGACGGCGACTAATGTCGTCGCATCCGTCACGGGGTGCGCGGGACAACGATGCATGGCCGCAAGCGTGCTTCTCGCCGTTGGGGACGTGGATCACATTCTGACCCTGATCAAGCAAAAGATGGAGGCACTCGTTATCGGCCGCGACATGGGGGCGATTATATCGGAGGCCGCGTATGAGCGGATCACTGGCTATCTCGAACGCACAGAAGCCGGAGGCGCCGTGCTCGAGCTCGATGGACGCGAGGCGTCTCTCGAAGAGGCGCATCCCGGCGGTCACTATCTCGGCGCGAGCATTATCGATCACGCTTCGCCCGAACACGAAGCTTCGTGCGAGGAAATATTTGGTCCGACATTGACCATCATCCGATGCGACACGCTCGAAGATGCGCTGGCGATTGAGAATGCCAATCCATACGGAAATGCGGCGGCTATCTACACATCGAACGGTGGTACGGCGCAGTATTTCAGCGAGCGAGCCAGTGCGGGAATGGTGGGCGTGAACATCGGTGTGCCCGTCCCGCGTGAACCATTTGCTTTCGGTGGCTGGAATGACAGCGCTTTCGGAGGTGGCGATGTGACGGGTCCAACCGCCATCGATTTCTGGTCGAAAGCCAAAAAGATCACCACCAAGTGGTCTGACCAACACCGAAGCAACTGGATGAGTTGAGCCTGAGCAGGAGTCAACACGCGCTTATCCCGAACCGAACGCATGATTGAAAAAACAAGACTGTCTCCTGATGAGTTGGCGAACAACTTCGCCGATCTACATCCCGCGTTTTCGAGGGATGAGGCAGTTGTGGATGCTTCCAAGTGCCTCTTCTGCTATGACGCGCCCTGCACGAGGGCCTGTCCCACCGGAATAGATGTACCCCGATTTATTCGCCAAATCCTGCACGACAATCCGGCGGGGGCAGCCGAGACGATTTACGAAGAGAACATTCTTGGCGGATCTTGCGCTCGTGCCTGTCCGACCGAGGTGCTGTGTGAGGGAGCGTGTGTTGACCAAACGTTACTCAACAGCCCCGTGCAGATCGGACGACTACAAAGATTCGCCACGGATCATGCATCCTCGCGTGGCCTGCGTTTTTTCGAAGCCGGAAAGGAGACGGGCAAGAGCGTGGCCATCGTTGGATCCGGCCCTGCTGGCCTGTCCTGTGCTCATGCGTTGCGCCGCGCTGGTCATTCTGTAACCATTTTCGAGGCCCGTGATGTACCAGGTGGGCTGAATACCATGGGTATTTCGGCTTACAAGATTACAACCGAGTTTTCCCTGAGCGAAATTGAACCCATACTCGAGATTGGTATCGATCTTCGGCTCGGTGAGCGCATTGATGCCGAGCGGCTGCAAGAGCTGCGCGCCGAATATGATGCCGTGTTGCTCGCTGTGGGCCTCGGGGCGACAGCGCGATTGAATATCCCCGGAGAGAATATTGATGGCGTTGTAGAGTCACTTGAGTTCATCTTCCAGTCGCACACCGGTCCTCTGTCTGAATGTGAGGTGGGCCGCCAGGTGGTTGTCCTCGGTGCAGGAAATACAGCGGCCGATGTCGCCACGCAAGCCGTTCGGCTTGGGGCAGAAAACGTGACGATGGCCTATCGCCGAACGGAGCGGGAAATGTCGGCCTTCGCGTATGAATATGAGCTTTGCAAAGCAGATGGAATCGCTTTTCAGTGGCTGGCCCAACCCGTTGAGTTCGTGCAACACGACGGCCGACTCACCGGAGTCCGAATGATTCGAGTAAAGCCGACAGGCGAGGGCAGAACAGCGCGTCTTGAGCCGATTCCCGGGTCTGAGTTCGTCCTGGAATGCGACATGGCCATCAAAGCGCTGGGCCAGACGCCTATTCTGCAATTGATTTCAGAACTGGATGGTGCCCGCGGAGAAGACGGTTCGTTTATACTGGATGAAGAGACGGGCCAGTCTGGTGTCGAGGGACTATTTCTCGGCGGGGACTGCACGCACCGCGGCGCTGAAATTGTTGATGCCGTCCAGGATGGAAAGGTGGCCGCACTTGGTATCGATGCGTATTTGAGGGGTGAACAATGAGCAAGAAAAAGCCTGATATCAGCGCTGATCTGGCGGGAATTAAAAGTCCAAATCCGTTCTGGCTGGCCAGTGCGCCTCCGACCAATTCTGGATATCAGATTATGCGGGCTTTTGAGGCGGGTTGGGGTGGCGCTGTGTGGAAGACCCTCGGGCACGAACCGATCGTCAACGTCTCCTCCCGTTATGGCAGCTTGAATCACGATGGGCGCCGGATGGTGGGCTTCAACAATATCGAGCTCATCACCGACCGCACCCTGGAAACCAATCTGAAGGAGGTCCGCGAAGTCAAACGAGAATACCCGGACCATGCCGTGGTGGTCTCGCTCATGGTGGAATCCAAGCGCGAGGCCTGGCATGATATCGTCAAACGCACGGAGGACACCGGTTGTGATGGTCTTGAATTGAACTTCGGGTGTCCCCATGGGATGAGTGAGCGTGGCATGGGATCGGCTGTCGGACAGGTCCCCGAATACACCAAAATGGTGACCGAATGGGTAAAAGAAGTCGCACAAACTCCCGTGCTCATCAAGCTGACTCCAAACGTAGCCGACATCCGGCCAGCAGGACGCGCCGCCCGGGAGGGCGGCGCCGATGGTGTTTCACTCATCAACACCATCAACTCAATCATCGGGGTTGACCTCGACACACTGAGCCCCGTCCCAAGTGTCGACGGAATGGGCTCTCACGGGGGATACTGTGGTCCGGCTGTCAAACCCATCGCGCTGAATATGGTCCAGAAGCTGGCCTCGGATCCAGACTTCAATATCCCGATATCTGGTATTGGTGGCATACAGGCGTGGCAGGATGCCGTTGAGTTCATGCTGCTGGGCGCCGGCAATGTGCAGGTCTGCACGGCCGTCATGCACTATGGCTTCAGAATTGTAGAGCACCTCATATCCGGTCTCGAAAATTGGATGCGCGAGAAGAGGTTCAATTCACTTGATGACTTTGTAGGCAAAACTGTGGGAGCAGTTGGAGACTGGAATAATCTCAACCTGGGCTATAAAGTTGTAGCCGAAATCGACCAGTCAAAATGCATACACTGCGGATTATGCTACATCGCCTGCGAAGATGGTGCACACCAGTCCATCAGCTCCAGCCGCATTGACATCGCTGACTATGAAGGATCCGCATCAACGCTCACCAGTGCCGGTACCACCTACACCGCAGGAGAAGGAGAAGGCTATATCAACCAGTACGAGATCAAACAGGAAACGTGCGTGGGGTGCAATCTGTGTTCCATTGTCTGCCCCTCGGACGGATGCATCACTATGGTTGAGAAGGAATCATCGATTCCACGCATGACGTGGCCCGAATATCAGGAGAAAGTGGCCAGTGGCGAGATGGATCCCATCCCGCCTCCAGAGCACATATAGATCACTTCCGCTCAGAGCGAGCACGGACAACGATTATCGATCCGAAAAGAGCAGTTCGTCGTTTCTGTAGATCGTACATGTTGCTCCGAATCCATGCCATCTCGTTCCGATCGAAACGAGGTACTCCACCTGGCAACCATCTTCGACGGCTTCAAAAGCGTGTTCAGCGCCCAGAATAGACCATTTTGACGAAACCAGTTCGCCATTGTATCGCACTCTTTCCATTCCAGAAAGGGTAGATCCCGGCGCCTGAATCGTATGCCCGTTGTAGTTCAGTGTTTTCATACTGCTTGTATCGGCTCTTTTCAGTCCAAACGAAAGTTCATGGATCGTTTTACACGTTCGCGGTTAGCACTACATTAGCGACAGAATCCACTTCGTGAGAGATGCACGACCCCAACCGGACATATACAGAAAAGGAAATACAGGAGCTTCTGGAGCGAACGGCCCAGTTGCAATCCCAGAGCAAGGAGACAGCTTCGAAGGCGTCTACCGGATTGACATTGAACGAATTGGAATCGATCGCAGAAGAATCGGGATTCGACCCGGCTCTTCTGCAGAGAGCGGCCCTCGAAATGAGCGTCGACCCTGCGACGACAGGCTTCAAAACCCAGACGTCAACTCACGTAAATGCCCAGCGGCTGGTCTCCGGGGATTTGAGCGATGAAGAGTGGGATGAGATCGTTTTCGAGCTGAGAGAGATTTATGACGCGTCCATGGAAATGACAGACATGGGCAGCTACGGGCAGGGTACCGCTACGAAAGTGGGCCGAAACTTCGAGTGGCGGCATATCAGTCTGTCGGGAATAAGTACCAAAATCTCGATCCGCCCCTACAAGGGTGGCACTAAGATCAATTTGAGTCAGCGCGTAGGCCTTGCGGACAGCATGATTGAGTCCTGGCTGTACGCGTCGGTTCTCGCATTTCTGATTGGTACCGTCTCCGGCGTACTTGCCGGTGCGCTTCCCGTGGCCGTCGCCGCGGTTATGGTGACCTTGGCTGCGGCCGTCCCTCTTATCAACTCGGTTGACAAGACGTGGCGCAAAAAGAAGCTCCACAAGCTGAACGAGGTCGCAGACAGGATCGGGGACATTGTAGGCCATGAGCCCATGGTGCTGGATGCGGTCAAGCCTGCGGTTAAGCCTGCGGTTAAGCCGCCAACATCCATTGAAGCTGAGAAGGCTGGCCGTCCGC
>CAZEHJ010000011.1:22633-62278 GCA_964512485.1 uncultured Rhodothermales bacterium
AAGCCTGCGGTTAAGCCGCCAACATCCATTGAAGCTGAGAAGGCTGGCCGTCCGCTCATTGAATTGTCGGAAGAGGCAGACGAGCAAGATTTGTCTTCGAGAGATGGAATTCGATCTCGGGAGTAGTTGATCCCGATCAATCGTCGAGATTCATTCTCTCAAGAATTCGGACAAACCTCGGATTGTCGCGCATGGCGTCCGCTCCGGGCCAGACCTTCATGACTGTCATATAGACATCTTTTTCCTCAAGGCCTCGTTCCAAATAATCCAATGCCAGCGTCGTGTCTCCCAGGGCCGTGTAGACGGCTGAAATAAGCGGTGGAGAGAGCCCCTCCAGTCGTTCAATGTGATTCAACGCCCCTTCTATGTCGCCCTGATGAGCTTTCAATGCACCCATCATCGAAACCAAGAGCGCGGAGTCGTTCCCCGCTTGATCCATGGCACTTTTAATAGCCTGCTCGGCTTCATCGTACCGACCCAGGTCCATCAGGGCGTACGCCCGCCAGATATTGGCTACATAAAAGTCTGTCAGACCCGCCGAACCTTGATCCAGAAATTCGAGCACTTCCGGATTTCTGTCATCCAGATACAGTAGCTGAGCAAAATTGGCCCGATAAATGGGTGTTTCTGGCGAAAGGGCCATGGCTCGACTCTGATTATCAAGCGCATCATTGAGGTTTCCGAGCTCTGCGAGATGTGAGGCGTAAAGATGAAAGGCCTCAGCGTTACTCGGATTGAGATCAATCGCCTTTTCGAAGTGCTCTCCTGCCCCTGTCCAGTCCCAATTGTTCTCATGAAGAACAAATGCCTTTGCCACATGCGCTGAGGAATTTGTTGAATCCAACTCAAGTGCGATGTCGGCTGTAGCACCCGCCTGAATGAAGCGGAATTTGTCCGGAGAATTGGTGTAGGCCGTGCCGGCGTAAAGAGCCTGGGCTTTACTCAATGCAGCGTATGCACTCGCGTATTCATCGTCTTCGACAGTCGCGAGTTGAAATGACTGGGCCGCTGCAGCAAGATCGGAGGGTATACGCCTCTTCAGAAACTGAAGACCGCGAAGGTAATTCTCGTACGCTGAGCTACTCGTGGTTTCGACGGGACCTGAACGCAGCTGCTCCTCGATTTCAAGCTCGTTCGATAGTTGATCCAGCACGGCATCAAGAACGGAGGCCCTAACGGCCTGGGTTTCATCTGGATCGAAGGAATACTCTTCAAACCAGGTCCTGCTGCCTTCCGCATAGAATGAGGGGATCAGTGTCAGGACGCCGGAATTATCTCTAACCGTTGCACCGAGAACGAAATCTATGGCTGGGTCGAGTGAGTACTCCGTCAGATTCTGCGCCCGGGAAGCACCACGATGGACATTGACGATATTCAAAGGCCCCAGGAGATTGAGAACGTCCTCCGAAAAACCTGTAGCCAGATACTCGTATTCCTCGGAATCCCCGTCTACTGTGAACGGCATCACATGAAGAGTCGGTGCCGTATCCCTGTCGAATACCAGCGGGCGATCAGATTTCGATGGCATAAGCCAGTACATCAGCGCTGCCAGTATCACGATAGCGCTGACCCATGCCGCATTTCGCCTGCGTCCCCGGGTCACAGCCTGCCCCCGAGACAGCAAGTCTATAATCTCTGAAGCAGATGCTGGCCGATTTTCTCGGTCCTTGGTAAGCGCTCGCTCGACAACAATCCTCAGATCGTCCGGTGTGTCAGGTGGAAGCGACGAATGCTCCTCATTCAAGATTTTGTCAACGGTCGACACGGGCATGTCGGTAGCAAACGTCTTTTCTCCTGTCAACATTTCGTGGGCCACAACCCCGAGCGACCAGAGATCGCTTCGGTGATCAACCGCTTCCCCACGCGCCTGCTCCGGGCTCATGTAGGCCAGTGTGCCGAGCACCTTTCCGGTATCCGTGATCGTCTGTCCATCATTGAAATGAACAATTCCGAAATCCAGGATCTTGACCACCTCCTTCTCGGTGATGAAGAGATTCCCCGGCTTGATATCCCGGTGGACCAGGCCGTTTTCATGGGCTGCCTGTAAGCCTCGTGCAGTCTGAAGCAGAATATCCCGGATGCGATCTGTCGAGAGCTGTCCTTCAGGGAGCATTTCGCCCAGGCTTTTACCCTCGTATAGCGCCATGACGATATACGGGGCACCTTCTTCCGTCTGGTCGATCTCAAAAATCGTGCAGATATTTGGATGATCCAGACTAGCTGCCGCGCGGGCTTCCCTCTCAAATCGTTCTTTCGCATGGGACGATTCGCTGGAGCTGCTCATCAAAAACTTCAGTACGACGTCCCTGTTCAGTTTGGTGTCGTGGGCCCGATACAGGACGCCCATGCCACCGCCCGGAATCTCTGTCCCAATCTGGTAATGCCGAAGCGTAGTCCCTTCCCTTGACTGGCTTGCTGCCAGAGCGGACCACAACCTGTTGTTCAATCCGTCCAGCAGTGTGGAAGTAGTTGGATCGGAAAGTCGTTCAATCTCGCGGCAGAGATCTGTGTCCCGCGCTCGGATCGAATCGAGGAATTCCTTCCTTTCGGATCCACTTTTGGTTTGAAGCTCTTCAACAAGCCGTTCTATTACCTCCAGATTGAAGTGACTCATGACTCAAGATCGTCGGTCAACGCTCCTTTGAGCCATGATTGGGCCATTGCCCAGCGCCGTTTTACAGTAGCAGTACCGATGCGCAAGGCGTCCGCAGTCTCTTCGACGTTCATTCCCGCAAACACGCGGCACTCCACGACCCGCGAAAGATCTGGATAGATTCCTTCAAGCTTTTCAAGAGCCGTATGCAAATCCAGTACTTCGGCGGCCACCTCCGGCGGAAGCGAGATGTTCGTCTGTTCGTCGATAGACGTTTTGAACACAGAGCCGCCGCGTTTATCAGCATCTGTTCTGCGCGCATAGTCTACCAGGATCTGGCGCATGGCCCGCGACGCTGTGGCCATGAAATGCCCTCTGTTGCGGTAGTTTTCCCCTTGTCCACCAACCAGCTTGAGATACGCTTCGTGAACGAGTGCGGTGGTGTTGACCGTCAGATTGCCATGCCATCTGGCTCTTTGTCCGTGCGCTCTGCGCTTTAACTCATCGTAGACGGTGGACAGGAGATCCCTTGAGGCACTTTCGTCACCTTCGGCTGAGCGCTCTAGAAGAACCGTGATATCGTGTTGTGGGGTGGGCACGCATAAAGAGAGATCTGTCCGGGAATATCGTAAAATCGGGCCGGAATCCGCACGACTGATATCAGGATTCAACGTCGCAGCAAACTGGTCAAAGCTTCTTCTGCCATGCTGCCCATCACCTCGTAGCCCTGTGACGTGAGATGCACGCCATCTGTCGTGTAGGCTTCAATCATGCCGTTTTTGCCGTCGTTCATTTCGCTGAAGTAGTCCAGATACATGAAGTCGTTGGCATCGGCATAGGCCTTCAGATGCTTATTGAGCAGTGGGATCTTGGTGTTGGGACTCAGTCCCGCGCGCCACGGGTAGTCAAATGCCGGGAGTACTGAGCAGATAATCACGGCGATGTTGTTGGCCCTTGCCAATTCAGCCATGGATGCAATATTTCCCGTAATGGCCTCCGCGGTCGTTGGTCCGGTATTTTCTGCGATATCATTCGTGCCGGCAAGAATGACGACGGCCGCGGGGTGCAAGTCGATCACATCCGGTCGAAAGCGGATCAGCATTTGAGGAGTGGTCTGGCCGCTGATTCCACGATTCACGTACGGTTTTCCTTCGAAAAACTGAGGTGTCGACGGGCTCCATCCCTCTGTAATCGAGTCGCCCATGAATACGACACGCATCATTCCTCGTTCGGGCGGAGACAACAAAGCATTGGCCTCTGCATATCTCGAGAAGTTGGCAAATTCCTGTGCATGAATTGAATCAGTTTCCATTATCAGAAAAGTCAGAAGAAAGCAAATGAGCGGTTTCAATATCGTGCCTTATTTATCGCGTGGTGTCGCCCGAGCCGAGTCGACACGATAAGGCCAAAAGTGCGAGTGATACAGAACGAAGGCCGTCAAAATCGAGGGATTTGTCAGATTCACATCCCGATTGACTCATTTTCGGGAGAAATGCGAGTCTTGCATGAAAAAATATGCCGCAAATTGAACCCCGACTCTGTGGATTTTAACCTTCGCCGCTTGTTGATTTTCACTGTACAACTAAGTGATTAAACTTTCTCGCGGATTCGACATCAAATTGCTCGGCAAACCAACGCCCGAGCATCTGGATGTGCCGCAACCAAGACTTTTTGCCCTGAAGCCCACTGACGTCGTAGGCATCGGCCCTATTCCCAAACTCCTCGTAGAACTGGGCTCCAGAGTTTTGTCTGGTGAGCCTCTGTTTTTTGACAAAGGAGATCCTAGAGTTCGGTTCAGTTCGCCCGTGAGTGGTGAGGTGGTCGAGATCCGGAGGGGTGCCAAAAGGGCTATCACCGAGGTCGTCATTTCTGCCGATGCCGAGCAGGAGTTTAATGCATTCGACAAACTGGATCTGGCCACATCCTCCAGAGAGGCTGTTGTTGGATTGCTTCTTGAGTCGGGAGCGTGGGGGCTTTTGAAACAACGCCCCTTCAACACTGTCGCGGATCCAGACGCAACGCCACGGGATATTTTTATCTCCTGCTTCGATACGGCTCCACTCGCCCCGGATCACAACATATTGATCAAGGGAAAAGAAGCAGCGTTTCAGAATGGCCTCCGCGTACTGGCAAAACTGACCTCAGGCGATGTTCATCTGGGAGTAGGTCCGGATTCTTCTGACGTGTTTACCAAGGCTGAAGGAGTAAAGACGGCGTCCTTCTCGGGACCGCATCCGGCCGGAAACGTGGGTATCCAGATTCATCATGTCGCTCCTATCAATAAGGGCGATGTCGTGTGGACCCTCAAGCCTCAGGATGTTGCGATCATCGGCAAGTTGTTCAGTGAGGGCGTTTTCGACGCCGAGCGCACTGTAGCACTCACCGGTTCCGAAACCGATCGCACCGGGTATTTCAATACCAGAATCGGCGCTTCGGTTGATACACTCTTGAGCGGCCGCCTGAAAAACGATCGCGTTCGCTGCATCAGTGGCAATCCCCTTACGGGAACGCAGATTGCGAAAGACGGCTTTCTCGGGCTGTACGACGATCAAATTACGGTCATCGAAACTGGTGACAGACCCGAGTTTCTGGGCTGGCTGGTTCCCTCCTACAAACGCCCCAGCCTTTCACGCACGTTTCTCTCCTTCCTTCGTCCGAACAAACAATACCACGTCAACACCAACAATCATGGTGAGGAACGTGCGTATGTGATGACGAACCAGTACGAAAGTGTTGTACCGATGGATCTGTATCCGCAGCACCTGATCAAGTCCATCCTCTACAGCGATTTCGAGCAGATGGAAGGACTTGGCATCTATGAAGTAGTTGAAGAAGATCTCGCTCTGTGCGAGTTCGTTTGTACCTCCAAACAGCCGGTACAGCAAATACTCAGAGCGGGCCTGGACCTGGTCCGACTGGATGGCTGATACACTGAACTAAAGGTCCATAGACACTGACCATGAAATTACTTGAGAATCTGATCGGCAAGGTCAAGCCTCATTTTGAGGAAGGCGGAAAGCTTGAGAACTACTATTACGGGTTCGAAGCGCTGGAAACCTTTCTGTTTGTCCCTGGCGAGCAATCCCGCGGGACACACATCAAGGATGGCATCGACCTGAAACGAACCATGTTCACCGTGGTGATCGCCATGATACCGGCGCTTCTGTTCGGTATGTGGAACGTGGGACACCAACATTTTCTGGCCATGGGCGAGATGACCGGGATGGCTGAAGGGCTGATGGACAAGTTCCTGTTCGGCTCCATCAAGGTGCTTCCAATTGTCATAGTCGCATATGGCGTTGGATTGGGAATTGAGTTCGTATTTGCCATGATCCGCAAACACCCTGTAAATGAGGGCTTCCTCGTCTCGGGTATGCTTATTCCGCTGATCATGCCTCCGACTATCCCTCTGTGGATGGTCGCCGTTGCGACGGCGTTCGCCGTGATCATCGGGAAAGAAGCCTTCGGAGGAACGGGGATGAACATCCTGAACGTGGCTCTGCTGGCTCGTGTGTTCATTTTCTTTGCCCACCCGACCTACATCTCAGGCGATATGGTCTGGGTTGCGGGCGATCCATCTCTTTTTGTAGATGGTTTTTCAGGAGCCACACCGTTGGGGGTTGCCTATCTGGGTGGAGTTGAAGCGCTCAGTAATGTATCTGCCCTCAATTATGACCTCAGTAGCCTGATTATTGGAACGGTCCCCGGGTCCATTGGCGAAACTTCTGTTATCGCAGTTGGCATTGGTGCTCTGATCCTCCTGGTCACTGGTATCGCAAGCTGGCGGGTCATGCTCAGCGTCCTGATCGGAACGCTCGTGGCGGGCACCCTTTTTGAAGTCGGTGGGATCTCCTATTTCGAAGGTGTCCCGGCATATATGCACCTTGTGATGGGATCCATGCTCTTCGCCACTGTATTCATGGCGACGGATCCGGTTACATCAGCACAGACACAAACGGGTCAGTTCATTTACGGGTTTTTGATTGGCATTTTTGGAATGGTGATTCGCGCGCTCAACCCCGCTTATCCTGAAGGCTGGATGCTCGCCATCCTCCTGATGAATGTGTTCGCGCCGACCATCGATCATTATGTAGTTCAGTCCAACATCAAACGCAGACTAAGCCGTGCACTCTAATTCCTACACCCTGCGGTACGCAATCTTATTCACGGCTCTTGTTGCCGTCCTGCTGGCCGTTGCGGCCAGTGGTCTTCGCCCGATGCAGGAACGAAACATCGCGCAGGCCAAACGGGCTGCGATTCTTCAAAGTGTGATGGAGGTTGACCCTGTTACCCTCGAAGACGATTACAACACGTTCATTACGGAACGCGTTTACAACATCGACGGAAGTGTCAAAGACGGGGTTTCCGCGTTCGAACTGGACATCAAGAAGGAAATGAAAGTCTCCGATGAAGACCGCAATTTCCCCATTTACGAGTTCAGGAGAGACGGGCAGATTCGATACATCATCCCGCTTCAAGGCAAAGGGCTATGGGGTCCAATCTCGGCATTTTTGGCTTTGGACGGAGATCTTAACACGATTTCTGGTGTCGTCTTCGAACACGAAAAAGAAACTCCCGGTCTGGGCGCTGAAATCAACACATCCTCTTTCGAGGATCAGTGGCAAGGCAAACAGCTCTTTGGAGACGCCGGAGAATTTGTATCTGTCCGCGCTCTCAAGGGAAGCGGCAATGACATTCAGGGCAAGCTTCACGAGGTGGACGGACTCACGGGCGCTACCATGACGCTCAACGGAGTCAACACGATGATGAGTGATGAGCTAGCCCGCTACAAGGAAATTTTGACCAGCATTAAATCCTAGCACCAACAATGGATCAAGCAGTTGCAGAAAAGGAACCATTCTGGTCTCCTAAAAATCAAAAGTTGCTGACCGACCCCTTCAGCGACGACAATCCAATCACCATTCAGGTGCTTGGCGTTTGTTCGGCGTTGGCGGTGACAACCCAGCTGAAAACGGCCATGGTAATGTCCATCTCCGTGGTGGTTGTGTTGGTTTGCTCGAACGTGATCATTTCTGCGTTGAGAAATACGATTCCTTCCCGCATCCGAATGATTGTTCAGCTTCTTGTTATCGCCGGTCTGGTGGTTCTGGTTGATCAGGTGCTCAAAGCATTTGCATACGATGTGAGTCGGCAGTTGTCCGTCTACATCGGCCTGATCATCACCAACTGTATCATCATGGGTCGGCTCGAGGCCATGGCCATGTCCAGTAAACCCGGGGCATCCTTGCTTGACGGGTTGGGCAACGGCTTCGGATATGGAGTCATTCTGATCATCGTCTCCTTTTTCAGAGAGCTGTTTGGCGCAGGATCGCTATGGGGATACCAAGTCGTACCTCAGGCTCTGTATGACATGGGATATGAGAATAACGGAATCATGCTGACCTCAGCTGCTGCCATGTTCATTATTGGCATCATCATCTGGATTCAGCGATCGAGAAACCCCAATCTAGTAGATGCCTCCTAGGGCTACCCGAAGCGAAGTCTTCGATAAACTGATACCGCAATGGATTTAGTTAACATCTTTATTAAATCGGCCTTCCTGGAAAACATGGTTCTCGCCTATTTCCTGGGAATGTGTTCGTTTCTGGCTGTTTCGAAAACGGTCAAAACGGCCGTAGGTCTTGGAGTGGCAGTAATCTTTGTGCTGGGAATCACGGCTCCCATCAACTGGTTGGTGAACACGTACTTCCTCAAAGAGGGAGCACTTGCTTTCATCTCGCCTTCGCTGGCAACAGTCGATCTGACGTTTCTGCAATACATCGTCTTCATCGCGGCCATCGCGTCTATGGTTCAGCTCGTTGAGATCATCGTTGAGCGTTTTTTCCCGCCTCTGTATAACGCTCTCGGCATATTTCTTCCGTTGATCACCGTGAACTGTGCGATCCTCGGGGGTTCGCTGTTCA
Organism: uncultured Rhodothermales bacterium; assembly: GCA_964512485.1. Classification (GTDB taxonomy): domain Bacteria; phylum Bacteroidota; class Rhodothermia; order Rhodothermales; family UBA10348; genus CAZEHJ01. The sequence goes on from CAZEHJ010000011.1 coordinate 31,151, forward strand.
TGGTCGAACGTGAGTACGCATTCGATGAGTCGGTCGTTTTCGGACTGGGTTCAGGATTTGGATTCTTTCTGGCCATAGTCGCTCTGGCCTCCATTCGCGAGAAGCTTCGTTATTCCCACATCCCGGCTCCTCTCAGAGGACTCGGAATCGCGTTCATCGTGACCGGTTTGATGGGACTTGCCTTCATGAGTTTTGCCGGCATCAGTCTGTAGTGAGGGAGATTAATTAGATGATGGACTTTATGGAAATCCTTTCAGTCGTATTGGCCAGTGTTGCCACCGCCGGTGCCCTGGTGCTGATTCTGGTCGGTGTTCTGGTTTACGCCAAAGAAAAACTGATTCCTTCAGGCGACATATCTCTGATTATCAACGGAGACGCTGAAAATCCGGTCGTAGTACAGCCGGGCTCGACACTTCTGGGCGCTCTGAACGAACAGTCTGTGTACCTGCCTTCTGCCTGCGGTGGTGGTGGAACGTGCGCCATGTGCCTGTGCCAGGTTCTCGAAGGAGGCGGTGAAGTGCTGCCCACCGAGGCGGTTCACCTCTCCAGGAAAGAGCAAAAGGAGAACTGGAGACTTGGTTGCCAGGTCAAGGTAAAACAGGATATGACCATTCAGGTGCCTGAAGAGGTATTCGGCATCAAGAAGTGGGAATGCGAAGTCGTGAGCAATGAAAACGTTGCGACTTTCATCAAGGAGTTTGTCGTCAAGCTTCCCGAGGGAGAGACGCTGGACTTCGAATCGGGCGGTTACATTCAGATTGATGTGCCTCCCTGCGAAATTGACTTCAAAGACTTCGAAGTCCAGCCTGAATACCGCGAAGACTGGGATGGAATGAACGTGTGGGACCTCAAAATGAAGTCCAGGGAAGAGGTTGTCCGAGCGTACTCGATGGCCAACCACCCGGCCGAAGGAAACATCGTGATGCTCAACATCCGTATTGCGACCCCACCATGGGATCGAGGCAAGGGCTCTTGGGCCGATGTGAACCCCGGTGTTTGCTCCTCATACATTTTCGATCTGAAAGCGGGTGACAAGGTCACCATTTCCGGTCCTTACGGAGAGTTCTTCATCAAGGACACCGATGCAGAAATGGTGTACATCGGTGGTGGCGCGGGAATGGCGCCCATGCGCTCTCATCTATATCACCTGTTCCACACACTCAAGACCGGTCGCAAGGTCTCGTACTGGTATGGTGGCCGTTCAGCTCGCGAGTTGTTCTACACGGATCAATTCAGGGCCATCGAAGAGCAATTCCCCAACTTCAGCTACCACATTGCCTTGTCGGAGCCCAAAGAGGAAGACAACTGGACGGGAAGCACAGGATTCATCCATCAGGTGGTGCTCGACGAATACCTGAGCAAACATCCTGAGCCTGAGGAAATTGAGTATTATATGTGTGGCCCGGGGATGATGTTGGGTGCCTGTACCAACATGTTGGAAGACCTCGGAGTACCGGAAGAAAAAATTGCGTTCGACGATTTCGGGTAATCCGAACGGGCGAGTATTTTCCAGCCTACGAAGAATCCAACCTGCTGCTATGCGAAACAACTTCGCTTCGATTGCTGGTGGGGCGAAGTCGCATATTGTTTGTGGCCTATCCCTTCTGCTCTGCCTGTTGGTCGGCTGTGCTGAGCCCACAGAGCATGGAGGCTCCGAAGTGCTGCGATTTGGTGGAAGCACCATGGGCACTTCCTATCAGGTGATATATGGCGCGTCATCACGTGCAACTGTAGAGAGTGACAAGGCGTCTGTCGAAGAGCTGCTCATCGAGGTTAACCAATCACTGTCGACATATATCGAGTCGTCGCTGATATCCCGAATCAACTCCTCGACGGACACGGCTCTCTGGCATCCCGTTGATGAGCACTTCGCGACCGTCTTTACTCGGTCCGAGGACATCTTCGAAGACACTGGCGGCGCTTTCAACCCCGCCGTTGGGCCACTAGTGACGGCCTTCGGGTTCGGACCGGATCTGATGGAGAACGTGCCCAGCGATTCCGTGATCGACTCTCTGTTGGGGCTCGTTGATTTTGAGAGCTTCCTCCTGATTGAATCGAACAAGGCCCTCCAGAAACGAAATCCCGGAGCCAATCTGGATTTCAGCGCAATTGCCAAAGGGTATGGCGTGGACGTGATCAGCAAGTTTTTTGAGGCCCGAGGGATCAAGGACTACTTCATCGAAATCGGTGGAGAAGTCAGAACCAGCGGCACGCATCCCGAAGGCCGACCCTGGAGAGTAGGTATTGAACGCCCCACGGAAAACCTGCTTGCCGAGCAGGTCACTCAGGCTGTCGTGGTTCTTGGCGACAACGCCATGGCCACGTCGGGCAACTATCGTAATTTTTATGTCCGCGATGGACAGAAATATGTGCACACGATCGATCCGGCAACGGGATATCCTAAGATAAGCTCCCTGTTGAGTGCCTCGGTAGTGGCTCAGGATTGCATGACGGCTGACGCCTATGCCACGTCATTCATGGTGATGGGGCTGGACCGGGCTATGGCCCTGGTAGAGTCAGATTCTGATCTGGAGGCGTTCTTCATCGTGGCGGGCGAGGATGGTGAGTTCGTCGAGCACCAATCGTCTGGCTTTTCCACCTATCTACCCGAGTAGGCCCGGCCATCGCTACGAACTCGCCCTCTGCTTGAACTTCTGCGGTTCAGCCCGCTTCGGTTGCTACCTCGTGATGGAACCGACCCTCTTTCAGGCACGGTTCGCCTCGCTTCTTCCCACATGCCACGCATGGCCCCAGTTTTTTCGACAACATCGGATTGTTGGTCGCACACGTACCCTTGAACTCGCCATCCTTGACCAGCAGGATGCGCAGAGACATCAAGCCAAAGGCCAGAAGGAGAACGACGACTGTTACAATGATGGTTGCCATGGGCTTGTCTGTTCCTGGCGCTCAAGCACCAGTAATTCAGCGACTGGAAGATTTCTTTTCCGAAAATAGACCCGTTCAACGGCACCCCCATCCCCCGGTTCAGTCATTCCCGGCAATTTCACGGGGCTTCGTTCCCGGTCGGCTGGAAACGAAAAAGGGCGGGGTCGCTGTGCGACCCCGCCCTTATCTATCTCAATCTAAGCGATTGTGCTACTCAACGGTGACGGTAGTACAGCCCTCAAATTCGAAGCCGCCGACCGTAAGTCCGGTCAGGCATGCTTCGATATCTCCAGGCATTAGTCCCGTATCTCCTGCTGCAAAGTGAAGCACCATGTCGTCACGGCCATCGCCATCTACATCTTCAAGATGTCCTTCGCCATGACCTTCCGCTGCACCGGCAGGGCCGAAGCCTACAGTGAGTGGATCAACAGTTGTCGCATCAAAAGAATCTGTCGTGTAAACGACTACAGTAACAGCTTTTTTGATCTTCACGCTCTTCTTGCTCGACTTCTTACTGCTCTTCTTGCTTGATTTTTTGCTGCTTTTCTTGCTGCTCTTACTGCTCTTGCACGATTTTTTGCTCGACTTCTTGCTCGATTTCTTGCTCGACTTCTTGCTGCTTTTCGTGCTAGGAAGCTTGATTGTCGGATCACACTTGTCAGGATTGACTTCAATATCTACCGGAATGGCAGATACATCGATCGTGACATCATCCGAGTCCGTTTCGCCATTTCCATCATCGACTTCCAGAGTGAATGTATAAGAACCGACAGTGAACGGACCTTCAGGCGTAGTCACAGTTGTGGCGCCGTTGCTCCAGGCGTAGGTCAGCGTGTCGCCGTCTGGGTCTGATGATCCGGAGCCGTCAAGCGTAACGCCAGTTCCAGCTACAACTGCCTGATCTGGACCAGCATCTGCAACAGGTGGTTCATTGGTTGGGACCTGAACTTCTCCACCGACACCTTTGAATCCGAAAATGAACGTCGCGGGTGAGCCAGTAATGTGGTTACCTGAACTTTGACCGAAGGAAAACACTTCAGCAGCGACTGCGCCCAGTGCAGCAATTGCATCAGCTTCGCTGCCTGCCGCACCATAGTAGGTGGTGAAGGAGAACGTTTCTCCAGCTGCCAGGGCACCAAAACCAAAGTCAAAGAAAGCACCATGGTCAGTTGGTCCGTTGTCGACAAAATCTCCGTAGATAGCTGCGCTTTTTGGAGCAAGTGGATTTGCAGAGTTAAAACCATTGTCGCCGGCCAACAGAACAGCCGAAGCTGCCGCTGTGCCACCGATAGTTACCGTTTCTCTGAATGGTGTTGGGTCGATGTCCCAATCCATCACACGCGTGTAGCGTAGATCGGGAATAGCAGCTCCAGAGATGTTTTCAATCGAGACCGCGACCTCATACATGTTGGCCGTCTCAGGTGCCGGGCTGTAAGCATGAATTACCCTGAAGGTAGTTCCCACCGTAACCGTAGATGTCGCTGTCGAGCCGTCAAACACGAAGCTCTCTCTCGTTACACCTACATATCCGAATGCATCATTTACATGTCCTGTGACTCCTGAAGAGGCGTCTGCGACTCCCCAACCTTCACAGGTACAACCCTGGAAAGTGGACTCGTAGATTGCGCCGCCCGGTGCGAGATACTCCATGCCGACACCATTATGTGGAAATCCGCTGCGCTGGACGTTCAGGTTTCCTTCGTGGTTTACACCGAGACGAATCGTGCCGTTCTCAATGATTGCACCATCAGACTTGCCGGCAGACAGTTCTTTCGGTTCCGCATCTGCGTTCATCGGGTGCGGAGTGCCCGGTTCGAGCTGTTGGTCGGTCGTTGTTTTCTGAGCTGTGTCGACTTTTTCCATTTCGGAAGAGTCACAACCAACGAACAGGAAGGCGGCCAGAAGGCCCCCATAGAGGAGTTTTTTCATCACTTTTAGGCGGGTTGAGGATTGGGGTTGGGAGGCTCACCTCGGTCATATTGAACCTGTGTGAAGCCCGTCTATCTATATACTACTTATTTTGTGGTTTTCTCGCTCTGTTAGCCATCCAGTCCGAGGTTTTTTTCGCCCGCTTTTCCTTGCGCTGCTTGACCGAGTGCCTTTCTCCTCACGTGGCTGCTTGACCGAGTGCCTTTCTCCTCACGTGGCTGCTTCACCGCGTAAAAAAGACCCCAGCCCAGTACCATGTACCGACCGGCTATTTCACCAGGATCATTTTCTTGACGTCCACGAACTCATCAGCAACCAGGCGATACAGATACATACCGCTCGAGAGTCTGGAGGCGTCGAAACGAACCGAATGCCTGCCCGCACTCAACATAGCGTTGGCCAGCACGGCTACTCTGCGGCCGATGATGTCGAACACTTCCAGCTGAACCTGCGCCGCAACCGGTATTTCAAACTCAAGCGTGGTAGATGGATTGAACGGATTGGGGTAGTTCTGGTGGAGCGTGTACACACTTGGGATCTCCGTTGCAACGTCGTCCACGTCTACACCCGAAGGCGCTTCAGTGACCGGGATACACAGAGATACCTCGGATGTGTTTCCAGCCGAAGAGGTAACGGTTGCTGCGACGAATTGACCTTCCTGCGCTGTTACATCGAGGTTCACGTCGACCAGAGCGTAACCCGTAGCGTCTGTGACTATTTCTGCAGATCCAGCGAAAATTGCCAGTTCTCCAAGGTCTTGCGGCCCGCACACATCTGCCAAAAAGAAATCCAGCTCAAAACCCGTATTGGGCGAGCTCGTCAATTCTCCCTGGACATTCAAACTTCCCCTCAAAGCGCTAGTCAATACAGGGAAGTTCTGCAGAGCGTTGGCCCCAGAGTCCACATCGTCCATATCGTTCAGTGTGCGTCCGTCTCCGCCAAGATCTACTGGAGATCCCGAATTGGATATCAGAAGGTTACGCCGCAACGAATTGCCCGTCCCTGCACTGACCCGGATACCATCTCCTCCGTTTCCTGAAATGATGTTGTCTTCTATTTGAATGCCGTCTCCAGAAACAATTTCTACGCCGTGGCTCGAAAACCCTGTCACGGTAATCCCGGAAACCAAACTGAAATCACCTGCCAATCGGAGCCCTATCGCACCGTCTCCTGCATCGCTACCATTTAAAACGAGTTCCCCTCCTCCAAATAGTAGAACTGAATCGGTCAGTTCTGGCAAGGGTGTGTTTGGAGAAACAGTTGTAACCCGCTTTCCTGCGGATTGGCTGGATCCGAGAGCCGACAGGTCGATAAGGTCGCGCCCCGGGCTTGCATTCGCCTCTTGGAGAGCTGCACGGATTGAACAATTTCCCTGAGCGTCACCACAGATACCGTCCCCGGGGCTTACGTCCACTCCATCACTGAGCTCGGTAACGCTCGAAAGAGAACCCAGAATAGCGAAGCCGAACACGGCATCCTCATTGGAAATCGGCTGAGCTGAGTGCGCCCAGTTCAAAACATCTGTCAATTCTACGCTTACTCGATAGGCCGAGCCACCAGGAAATACGTGGTTCCCACCTTGTGTGAGGGTGAGAGAGCCCTGAGCGGGTTGTTCGGAGGCGCTTGGGTCGTGGCCTGAGTTTTGAACAATAACGTCGTATCTCCCTGGACCCAGATCGAATGAGTAGCGGCCACTCTCATCGGTAGTAGTCGAAAATGTTTCATCCGGAGAAATTCCGCTCGATTCAGGTGATTCCAGTACCGTAGCAGTCACAGGGAGGTTGTTGAGCCCGCTTTCTCCTGGATCCTTGTTACCGTTATTATTGGCATCGAAATAGACCAAACCCTCCACACTGGCAGTCAACTCGGGTATGGTGTACCCGAAATTCTGACCCGGAAGAGAGGCGTTCTGAATCACCGTGGCGGACCGCTCACCCGTTGATGGCTGAGTTGCATTCCACGCCAATGGGACCTGTGTAGAAATCGTATAGGGGTTTGGCAACAGTTGGGAAAAAAGGAAGAAGCCGCTGGAATTTGTCCAGGCGCTCTGAATGGATCCGTCGGGCGCTTCTGCATTTACCCGAACGGATGCGATTCCCGGTTCATTCGTGTCTACCACTCCATCTTGATTAGTGTCTAGCCAGACACGACCGCTTAGCCCCGTCGCCAGCACAAGCCCGGCGTCTACATTCGTTACATGTGTGCCGTATGACAATAACACGACGGGAGATGTTGGAAGGGTATTTCCCGTAAAATCAGAATCGGCGGCGTCACTGTTTCCGGCATCTGGAATCGTGGTCAAGTATCCAAGACTTGTGACATTTTCAAGGCGAACAACATATTCCCCGGGCTGCAAGTCTGAAAACAGGTAGTTACCGTCTTCATCGGTAGTAGTAATCGCAGTTGGTAACGGTTGAACAATTCCAGAAAATGGAATAACGGTGTGAAGACTAACGGTGATGCCTTCGATACCTGCTTCAAAAAACTGCTGGCCATTTCCGTTTTCGTCGAACCAGACTCTATTGCCGATTGACGGCGCACTCAAAACACCTGCATCAACGTTCGATAGGTGCTCTCCCTGCGAGAGAACGAAAGCCTGTGTCATCAACGAGTTGAGCCAGATATCAGAATCGAGTGCGTCGTCGGAACCCACACCCCTTTGAGTCGCAATGAAAGAAGTGCCTGGGGGTTCTTCGACTATGACATGGTAGGCCCCAGGCTCAAGATTTTCGAATAGATAAGATCCGTCGGCATCCGTCGTTGTGGTTTGTACAGGAATAGGCCAAAAGTTGCCCGCAACTCTTGGGTGCAAATGTACTGTCACTCCTTCAATACCTGGTTCGCCATCATCCTGAATACCATTCTGATTCAGGTCTTCCCAGACGAAGTCCCCAATCGAAGGTGGCCGGACGAGCCCAGCATCCATACCCGTCAAATGCTGACCGGTTGAGAGCGTGAAACCGTTGCTTTGGATAACGATGGTGGAAGAATTGATCGGGCCGAAATCTGAGTCCAGGTCGTCATCTGATCCCGCATTGAGAAGAGTCGGCTCAAAAAGCGGAGGAAGAGTGACGCGAACCAGATACTGTTGCATCAGGCCCGGTCCGGGCGTACTGCTAGGAGGTACATTTACGAATTCATAGTTCCCGCTGGCATCGGTTGTAGTCTGCGCCAACGGACTCGGAACAATCATGGGGCCAAAAGCCTGGTGCAACGCAACGATAACGTTCGCAATTCCCGGTTCTCCTGCGTCCTGTATACCATCCTGATCAAGATCATCCCACACGTAATTGCCCACAGACGGAGCGCTGATCATTCCAGCGTCAATATTCGTGATGTGAGTACCTACCCCGGCAGTAAATATCGGTGAAATGAAATCCGTCGATGTAGTCGAAGCCACAAAATCGGAATCAGCGTCTTCATTCTGTCCCGCATCCGTGGTGGTAAGCGACAAAAAGGGAGGGTCGGGGATGACAACGCGAAATCTCGGTACAGGCGGCTGAAATACTGGTAAATTTGAAAAAAGATAGTTGCCATCGCTATCGGTCGTGGTTGACCGAATCTGCGACATTGGTGACAGACTTACGCTCATTTCCAGCTCAACCGTTACCCCCCCAATTCCTGGTTCATCAAGATCCTGTATTCCGTCCTGATTCAGGTCGTTCCACACGCGGTCTCCGACACTCGGTGCCGTTAAAAATCCTCCGTCAATATCACTCCGGTGGACACCATCAGCCACAACTAAGTTGCTGGCCGTGAATATGGCGGACGTGCTGCCTTCTTCGAAGTCCGAGTCTTCTTCATCATTCAATCCCGCGTCCGTTTGCGTGTTGGTTTCAATGAGCGGCGAGTTGGAAATCGAGACGCGATACGTCCCGTCTGAAAGATTTTCAAAAGAGTAGGCACCAACGGAATTGGTAGTCTCCGTTCTTCCCCAAAGGAGCACATATCCAACGGTTGGAAAATACTTTGAAATTGTCAGATCGACCCCTTCGATACCTGGTTCTCCCACGTCCTGTATGCCGTCCTGATCGAGATCATCCCAGATGAAATTCCCGATTGTGTTCAGAGTCGTTAGCCCAGCATCAATATCTGTCCGCGGATCATTTGCGCCAAGCTGTATATCCCCTGAGGAGAAGATTCCGCTTGGCAACTCGGTGAAGTCTGAATCTATTTCGTCATTGAATATCCCGGTGTTGGCTGGAGACAGCACGAGGGAATCCGCAGACGGGGGTTCAATCGTGACGATATAGGTTCCCGGGGATAGAGGCGAAAACAGGTAATTGCCGTCGGAATCCGTTGTTTGAGTCTGAATCGGAAATATCAACAGCGGTCTGCGCCACAACTGCATCACAACGCCTTCCAGCCCGGCTTCATTGGAGTTTTGAATGCCGTCCTGTGATGTATCATTCCACACGAAGTCTCCGATGGAAGATGGTATTGTGAGGCCGATGTCAATGTCCCCTATAAAGTCGCCCTGTACAAGAGAAAGCACCTCTGATTTTCCTTCCTGGGTGTCGATGGCAGAATCTGTCCTGTTGCCTTCAGAATCGGCGCCCATCGTCAAAACTCGTCCTTCCGGAAGAGCGACCCTAACCCTGAATTGACCATCCGGCAAATTTTCGAAGGAATACCGTCCATCTGAACGAGTCAATTGACTGATGTAGGACTGCTCATTTGTTGCCGATTCCAAAAAGACCTCCACACCCGATGCGGGCGCTTCATCATCCGATCGCATGCCATTGCCGTCTGTATCCGTCCACACCTGCCCGTCGATGGAGGAAAGTGATAATGCGATGGCGAAGTCAACGTCCGGCACCGTGCCACCGTCTGTCAACATGACAGTCTGTGATCCAGAGGATGGAGCGATAAATACAAATCCCTGCTGAGGAACGACAGCTACATCGTGCGTCCCCGGCCACATACTTGAAAACTGATAGGTCCCGTCAGCATTCGATACTTCCTGATTGTCTCCGGGAGAAAGTAACCCGTCACCATCTCTGTCAACAAAAACTGTCCATCCTGATGCGCCTGATTCTGACGCGTCCATTACCCCGTTTTGATTCGAGTCCGTAAAAAGCGTACCCGAAAAAGTGTTAAATGGAACGTGACCTGCATCAACAAACCTGATGTGTTCACCAGCTGCTGGAGTGAGAAAAACATTGAAATCCAGCATGTCAAAATCGCTGTCGATCGCATCATCCTGGCCTACATTTAGTGGGCTTATTGGAACAGCGGGAACACCAAGGGAAACCTCATACTCGACATCCGGCTGGATATTGGAAAACTCGTATGTGCCTTGAATGGGGTCTGTTAATACCATTGCGATCTCAGCCGCCCCTCCTGCTCGAAATAACTTAACTATTGTGGAGCCCACAAATCCTTCTCCCTGGTTCCGAAGTCCATTTCCGTTATCGTCCGTCCACAAGCGTCCCGAGATCGCGGCCAGGTCGACCATAATGCTGCTGATGTCAACCATCTGGAGTGGATTGACGTCGAACGCGTTCGTCCGAAAAGTCTCTTGGTCGAAGTCATTGTCTTGATCGGGATTCGAGCCCGCACCCTGAATCGTCAATCCCAAGCCTTCTGGAACAACGACTTCAGCCACGTACCGTCCTGGAACAACCTCCAGCACAACCTCCCCGTTGTCACCTGTACTGCCGGAGGAAATAAGTTCGCCAGATGTGGGATTCAGAATTCTCACTTCTAGATCCTGAACTGGTGTCGCATTTTGATCGCGGATTCCCTCCGCTGTCGCACCGTTCCACGCCTTGAATCGCACACCAGTAAGGGATTGAAACCCGAACCTCGCAGTCGAATTGTGGCCTTCCGTTACAGAGATGGCGTGTAGGCCGATGGCTGGAAGTGTTTGCTTAAAGCCTTGCTGCCCAACGGCGCCAACTGAATAATTCCCAACTTGCAGAAATCCGGTGCCATAGTATCCTCCCTGAAACGAATTGGTCGAATTGGGAGCCTGGCTGATCCAATGTGGCTCTCCGAGGTCAAACGAACTGTTGTTATTTTCATCCAGGTAAACGGTCCAACCTATCAACGGATTTTCAATTCCAAAATCATACTGGCCGTCCCCATTGGTGTCCTCCCACACAAAGCCATTTATTGCCCCGAGTCCCGTGGGGTCTCCAGTTCCGGAAACGGTAAACGATTCGGTAGCAACGTCCAGGCTCGTACTAGCGATTCGTACAACAGCTATACTTAGATCTCCAGTGAGCGGCGAAAACGTAACATCGAAGGTTATTGGTGGTCCTGATGGGCTTAATACTGCAGGTAACGATGTCGAAATGTTACCGAGCTGATGGGCACACGGAGGGCCAATCGGACCCGCGGAAATGAACGTACACGTCGTTAACTGCAGGCCATCGAACAGAGGATCATCCTCGTCTAGAACTAGGTCGACGCTGCCGGTATTCTGAACAGTGAAAGTCTGAGTAACGGAAGATCCCGTCACGACCGTTCCGAAATCAAAGTTTCCTGAGGGTGTGACGGAGATGATGCCAACATCGCCCGCGCCCGAAAGTGTAGCCTGTGCAGACGAGATCCCCGGCGTGCTGCTCGTAGCCTCAAGCGTTGCTGATGAGAACCCTGACGCAGAAGGGGCAAACACGACATCAATCGTCATTGACGATCCTCCACTCAAAATCATGGGAAGCGTTGTCAAAAACGGATTGATGCTGAACACGCCACCCGAAACGGCCTGAATGGAAAAGCTTGAAATACTGACGTCTTGCCCCCCTGCGTTGCTGATGGTCACTGTTTGTGGGCTTGAAGTCGTTCCGAGTGCTTGGACTCCAAACTGAACCGGGGAAGGACTAATGGTGATCACCCCTGGCAACGCAGAGCCATCTGCAGTACCCGAGATGGGTATAGTGACCGGTGCCACTCCTGGGCTACTCGAGGAGAGAACCACGTTTGCGGTTTTGGGTCCCGTGGATGAAGGAGAGAACGTCAGTTCGACGGTAATCGGAGGATCGTTCGGCGAAATTACCGCCGGAAGAGAAGTTGAAGACGAAGAGATCGAGAAAGAACCCTCAACGTCACCATTAATCGTTGCAGAATTATATGTGAGATCAACACGACCGGAATTCCAGAGCGAAAGCGCTGACGGGCTGGAGGTTGTACCTACCGCCACGGTGCCAAATGACAGCGGACTCGGGGATGCGGAGAGGACTCCGGGTTCTGCTTCCCCTGAAAGAGGTATATCCAGATCAGCGACTCCGGTAGTACTTGTCGAAGCTCGAAGGATCGCTGAAAACGGGCCGGAAGAGGATGGGGTTGACGTGACGGCCACCGTCATGGATACGCCACTCGCCAGTGTCATGGGGAGCTGGCCCGAAACTGCAATCAATGAAAAAGCTCCAGATACGTCATTGAGAATGGTGAACCCGCTTACCACCACATCTGCACCACCTGAATTTGATACGGTTATCAGCGTAGCCGGTGCAGTGGAGCCGATCGCTTGCAATGCGAACTGGAAGGATTGAGGACTGGCGACCAAAACGCCAGGAGTAGGCGCCGGTACGCCTGTTCCTATCACTGATACCGTCTTATCTGAAACACCCAGGCTTCCACTACTGAGAACAATCGATACGGTTTTTAATCCTGTCGATGTGGGTGAGAATGTTAGATCAAACAAGAAGGCAGAGCCCCCGGGAGTAATGGTTGCAGGCATCGGGCCGATTGGGGTCCCAATGGAAAACTCACCTTCGACATCACCCGTGATAGAGATCCCTGTCAGGACCAGATCAGCATTTCCCGAATTGGTTATGGTCACCGTAGACGGGTTCGAAGAAGATCCTACCACCACAGATCCAAATGACACTGGGTCAGGGTGAGCGGTCAGCACTCCGGCACCTGCCGCACCCGACAATGTCACCTCAGCAGAAGCCACTCCGCTGGTAGAACTCGATATTTCCAGTGTGGCTGTGAATGACCCTATCGCTGACGAGCTGAACGAAACGTCCGCGGTCATTTCAGCACCTCCACTCAATGTCCACGGAAGCGTTTCTGAAATAGTTGTTACGCTGAACACGCCAGAGACGTCGTCAATGATGTTGATCCCGGACACTTCGGCATCCTGATCACCTATGTTCGTGATGGTCACCGTTTGGACAGCTGATGTAACGCCGGCCGGTTGTAACGAAAACACCAAAGAATTCGGATTCGGATTCAACTCTGCGGGGGCCAGCACGTTGTTACCGAAATCGGCGCCCGTTTCGGTTGAGCCACTCACGATATTAATCGTGTGAGCACCCCCGCCGGGAGAGCTCTGCTCGAATCCAGCCGGGAGTACAATGGCGATTACAAACGTTCCTGGGGCCAGAGAGGTGAACGAATAATCGCCGTTCGAATCGCTTGTTGTTGAGGCCTCGCCGCCATCCAGCTGGCCATCCGAATCCGAATCTATGTAGACCGTCCAGTTTGGCAGCCCTGGGTCACCCGCGTCCTGGATCCCATCCCCATCTGCATCCTGAAATACGGTACCTGATATGCTGCTTTCTCTATAGGCTCCAAATACCAAGTCTTGTCTGCTGGCTTGATCTGCTATCGTAAATGTGTAGCCCCCTGAGGCCGGTTCCGTTTGAACCCATGCCGAAGGGACAACTGCAAGAACTGTATAATTCCCTGCTGCCAGTCCTCGAAATTCATACTCCCCCGAGCCGTTACTGATTTCCGACAGCTCACTCCCGTCTAGCGATCCGTTTCCATTCGCATCGATAAAAAAGGTCCATCCGGACAGGGGGGATTCGCCTTGGTTTGCTGTTCCGTTTCCATTCCGATCATCATAGGCACGACCGCCAAACGACACCTGTGCTGAGGACTGGTTGGGGAAACTCAACGCGAGCACTGTAACGATCAACAGGCCAAATCGCATAGGATCTCAGGTAACGGGTGGAGCAGTCAGAACCGGACGGGGGAGGCCCAAGTAACTGATTTTTTAAGACTAATGCTCGTCTGGTGGCTTGACCCGCACCATCAACGCCGGATTGTCGGTGATAGTTGGAATGAGATGACATTCCGTCGAGTGTGTATGGGACGCCTTTTAGGCCCTTTGGATCTCGTTAGTCGAAACGCCATCGCGCTTCTCGTTTGATCCTTGTTCTCATCCGCGCCTGATAAAAAAAGACCCCAGCCCAGTACCATATCCCGACCGGCTATTTCACCAGGGTCATTTTCTTGACGTCCACGAACTCATCAGCAACCAAGCGATACATATACATACCGCTCGAGAGCCTGGAGGCGTCGAAACGAACCGAATGCCTGCCCGCACTCAACATATCGTTGACCAGCACGGCTACTCTGCGGCCGATATTTCTGAAGTACTGCCACCCACCGAGGTGGCAGAGGCCGAGACAAACTGACCTGTTTCGAATGAGATATCAAACGTGGCCTCGAATGACGCCTGTTTGGTACTGAAAAAGACTCCGCCGCGAATGAGCATGATCGATCAGGGCCGCTGAACATATCAATGACGCTATCGAAGGCTCACGAAGGAACCGCTGTCTCTGGCTCTGCTGGTTTGCGAAATGATCCGATAGAGATACAAACCGGGGGGCAGATTATCTGGACGGAGTTCAATTTGAGCCTCTTCTCCTGCGATCAGGCTGATTTGAAGCCTCGAAACGAGTTCACCAAGCGCCGAATAGACAGAGACAGAATATTTTCCGCTCGTCGGAGCTCTGAACGTCAGGTTTGCTGTGTGATGAACCGGATTGGGATAGATTGCAGATTGAAGGGACGAGGTGAAGGGTAGCTGATCTTCCACGGCCACTGCAACACCACTGCCTTCCTGAACTCGGAATACCTGATTCGCGGTCACATCGAAAAAAGACTCAACATATCCGTTAGGCCACGTAATTCTCAGCTCACGGACGACGTTTGCGCTCCCCAGACCAAAATGAACGGGCTGAATGCTTTGACCCAGAAAATCCATTCCATCGTTCATTCTGAAGTAGGTGCCTTCTGCTGTCGTTGCACGAAGCACGGCACCGAGTCCATTTTTGTTTGAAGTAACACCTTCCAACTCGATTTGCAACCAGTTCCCGGTGATACTCTGGTTCTCGTACAGGTATGTCGCGTCTCCCCAGTTTGCGACCAGCATATCTAGATCACCGTCGCCGTCACCGTCAAACACAACAAGGCCGCGTGCTTCGGCCGATCCATTCGTGTTGCTGGACTCTGAGATATCTATAAATCCAAACGTGCCGGTTTCAGCGAGTGTGTTGCTAAAGAATCGATTTGGCGTCACTCCCTCCAGCGCCATCCCATTGACAACATACACGTCGAGATCTCCGTCCTGATCAGCATCGAAAAATTCTGTGCCCCAGGACCAGTCTGTGCGATCGATTCCCAAACCAGTGGCAGCCTCAACAAAAGGTGGGGCCTGCGTTCCGAGATAAAGCGGATTGGGCGTACCGGGTCTCATGGAGATGTTGGTGAGAAATATATCAAACAGACCATCATTGTTGACATCGCCGATTGTAGCCCCCATTCCGTTGCCGGAATCACCTACTTGATACAGGTCAGTAACGTCTTCAAACGTGTTGTTTCCCAGCCCCTTATACAATTCATTCGGGCCAAAATCATTCACCAGATAAAGGTCTGGTATGAAGTCTCTGTCGACATCGGCCGGGAGGACCGTCCATGTTCTGCCCCAGGAATCCACACCACTGGCATCCGATATGTTATTAAATGTTCCGTCTCCGTTGTTCTCGTATAGACGATTCTGGCCTGTCCACGCGTAAACGTACAGATCCAGGTCGCCGTCCACGTCCAGATCCCACCAGAGAGCACCTGCTGTCTCCAGAGAATCGCCGCTAGCAAAACTTTCCTGAAGCCCCGCCTGGACTGATACATCCTCAAACGTTCCATCACCTTTATTTTGGAAAAGTACTTCCGGACCAACATTGGTCAGAAACAGATCTGGGTCCCCATCATCGTCATAGTCGCCCCAAGAGGCTCCAAACTTGTTTCCCATCATTCGCTCGTCCCTTTTTGGGAGGAAGTCAACCCGTACCCCCGCTTCTACGGCAACGTCGGTGAAAGTACCGTCCCCGTTATTGCGATATAGGCGGTTCCAAGAGGTTGGATCAGACTCTTCATGTGGCAAATAGCCGACGAAGTAGAGATCCAGGTCTCCATCGAGGTCAAAATCTGCGACCGATATTCCATTGCTGTTGTATGCGTCAATCAGGCCAGCATCCTGTGTTTTCATAACAAATTGCTGTGCGTGTGTTTCAGAAACGGTAAGCACTGCTATGATGAGGGTCAGCAGCGCCATGACGGGCTGATATTTGTGGGGGGATGTACGCATCGACTTAAGGCTCTACTTGCATGGTAAACCTCATAGAACGTAATGGTTAGGCCTCGGAAAATCGAGGCAGAATCAGTTCAACAACATTTCAGGCGCTTAGCTACAACCCACTGGCGCCTGTCGCGAATGATTTTTGCCCTTCTGACCGCAAGTTTTGAGTTTCATCTGCTGACTTCCAGAATTCCAAATTGCGGCTACCCTATTGACATCAGTCTTCTCGAGGGTGTTAGGCAGACTACGCTAATGCATCCTGCTTATTTCTCAAAAGACCAACCAAAAGAGGAATAAACACCAAATCCGGATAAATCCGGTAGGAACCAGCTGAACACATTCCAAACGCATTCCACTCTTCACTCAATGTGGCGACAACGAATATCGCACCCCTCGCCCAGCGTCGTCCATTTCGCGGCGAAAAATGAATGATGAAGAGACCTGCGACCCCGGAGGTGACGGGCGGATTATTCGGACGCTTCGCGTCCTCATCAGTCGCTCGCTATGCGAGCTCGTGTCAAACCACTATCGGTTCTCATCCACCCACCAATGTAAAAATGCCCCGTAGGTCCTGCGGACCCGGGGCATTTTTATGAGGTGACGGGCGGATTCGAACCGCCGTACAGGGTTTTGCAGACCCTTGCCTAGCCACTCGGCCACGTCACCAGTTTCCTCAGTGCGTTTTCTCAACTCATCGTTACAACGAGTAAAACACCCTGAAGATCGCACGCCCGGCAGGACTCGAACCTGCAACCTGCGGATTAGCTTACCAACTACGGCTTTCGCCGCGGCCACATTCATATGTGGTTTTGTGGTCTGGACTATAACTTCGCCGTCTCAGGCGCGACACGTTTAGTCTCTACGGAACCTCCCGAAAGTCAGAAGCCCACCTGATGTGTTTTTTCTGACCATTCTTTGGCGCTCTTACCCGCAACTTGATGGTCTTAGCAATTGCTCTGGAGGCTATGTAATAGCACGAATCCGTATCGGGACAATAGATGCAATACAGATCTATCATTCGTTTATCGACTGCTCTTCGCTGGACTCCTTTGCTGTTGGTCCATGTCGAGATTAGCCGTACCTCCACGGTTCCAGATGCGTTAATAGACCTCGCTTTGACCTGAACGGTGCGGGATCCTTTTGAATCTGTTATCAACAGATCAAACGGCGCATGTTCGGTTTGTGGGCGAGAGACTATGTAGCCTTTTTGCGTCAGATCAAGTTGCGCCTTCAGAACACCTAAGTCTCCTAATGTTTTGGTTGGATGAATCATTTTTATGTGTTTTATCCAACCTATAGAGACCGAAAGTTTCCACGGTATCACCATGAACATGAATGTTCGAAGGCTTCACCGTTACGGTGTCGTCCACTTCGCGGATTCTTGTTTCTCCACGAAGGCTCCTATTCGTTTGAAGTCCACTGCTCTATCCAGTTGAGCTACGGGCGCATTTTGAGAATGAACAAACCTGGCTCTGGCGCCGAGGTGGTCTATTCTGAACCAGCTGTTTCATTTTGCTCGCTTCCGTTGGATAGCTTCGCAAACTGTACGACTGTCCCAGAAAAGAATCGGCTCGCTCCCGAGGAAACGAACCGATTTAAATGTCGGGGTGGCAGGATTCGAACCTGCGACCCTCTGCTCCCAAAGCAGATGCGCTAACCGGGCTGCGCTACACCCCGAACTGCGGCTGTTGCCGCTGAATGCCTAACGAGACTTGGCTGCTGCCAGTTCGCTCTGGACATCGCTCGCATCCACCATCTTGTGGCGGTAGCTGTACTGTCCGTTTTCTTTTTTCTCAGCGATGACGAGCTTGGCCATTTTCTTGGCATCTCGTTTTTGGGCGAGCACCTTGTCGCCGAATGTTTGCTTCTTTGCCATTTCAGATCACTGTCAACGGGTGGCGCCGGTCATCATCTGGCCGGCGTCGAGACTACTTGGTCTCTTTATGAATCGTGTGCTTACGAAGGACGGGATTGTACTTCTTCAGTTCGAGGCGGTCGGGTGAGTTGCGACGATTTTTCATCGTAGCATACCGCGACGTGCCTGGAGCTTCGGTGCAATCCAGAATCACTTTCGTACGAACGTCTTTTCCTTTGGCCATGTTATTCTACCTGTCGGTCAAACGTTAATGCCGTTCGCGCGTGCATCTTTCAGCACGGCGGAAATTCCTTTCTTGTTGATCGTCTTGATGGTTTTCGCCGAAACCTTCAGCGTAACCCAACGATCTTCTTCCGGGATGTAAAAGCGCTTCTTCTGGATGTTAATCTCGAAGCGTCGCTTAGCCTTGTTGTGTGCGTGAGAAACATGGTTTCCCGCGACAGGGCCTTTGCCCGTAAGGTCGTCTCTTCTCGCCATCAGTCTTTGTGTCTGGCGTGATAAAAAATTGCGCTTTCCGCTGGTGGGGCGAACGGCACAAACTGTGCTGCACCGGTATTCCAGTACAGAACCGCAAATATACTGCGCCGATGGCACGCTGCGCAAGCCAGAGAGGGGCTCCAACAGGTCGGATTTCTGCCGAATTTGTGTGAAGTTATCCGTTTTCAGCCCCGAATCTCTCGAATCTCAGCACAATTCCAACTATCCGTCCATATTGACCGCACTCGCGGGTTCAATTGCTGCCGCCCTCGTAGCTGGATACCAGGCCGCTGCAACACACAGAATCAGCGCCATTATTCCGATAAGTAGAACATCGACGAAACTGATGGAAACCGGGTAGGCGTCGATCAAAAATGATTCAGCCCCGGGCAGGGTCACAAGCCCGAAGGTCTTTTGTACGAGCGCAAGCCCGAGACCCAGAACCACGCCGACCCCGCTGCCGACAAGCCCTATCAGTAGTCCTTCCGACAGAAAAATCCTTCGCACGTCTTTTCTCTTGACACCCATCGCTCGCAGGGCGCCAACATCGCGACGCTTTTCGATAACGATCATGGTCAATGACCCGATTATGTTGAAGGCAGCAACCACGACGATTAAAAGCAACACGAGTGAGGCTCCGAATTTCTCAAGTCGCATGACGTCGTAAAGCGATTTCTGCAGGTCGTACCAGGTCAAGGATTCGTATCGGCTGGTGTCCAGATTCTCATTGAGCCATGATCTCACATTGTCGGCCTGCTCGAGGTCGCCAAGCCGAAGCTCCACCCCGGAGACCCTGCCACCCATATTGAAGAGGCGTTGCGCTTCGGTCAGAGAAACAAAAACATGACTCTCGTCAAAAACTGATTCCAACTGAAAAAGCCCGCGCACCTCAAACTGACGCATGGGGGAACTGCTGAGTACCCGTGTGTACATCCTCTCAATGGCCGGTGCGGAAAGCAGGGCCACCTTGCTGGCATCCGCTCCACCGCCAGCAGGCGTCAGAAGCATCCGTTCTCCCAGGCGCTGTCCCAGGACGATGCCCGGGCGCCCACCCACACGGCTTACATCAAATGTCCCAAACGTCGTTCCGGCCACGACTCCATCATCTCCTGAAAGAGCGTTTTCTTCCACTCCCCGCACTATGACAACTTTGTTGACATCTGAGGATCCTTCGTGAAGCAGCATCGCCTTCCCTTCTACATACGCCGTCGCCGACACCACGTCGTCATGCGTAAGGGCGACTTCTATCAGCGAATCGGCGGACGCAAAGCCTCGTTCTTCAACAGATACAATTCGAACGTGGGGGTCGTACGAGACGAGCATATCCCGTACGAATTCGAAAAAACCATTCAGCACAGACAGGACCACAATGAGGGCGGCCACACCCAACGCGACACCCACAACGGAAATTCCTGTGATCCTCGAGATGAGGGACACCGACCTTGGGCTCGACAAATATCGCCGCGCTATAAGCAGTCTATAGTCCAATCAGTCTTCCTTATTCCTTTGCTCAATTCATGGTTGAGGGCCTTCAACGTCACGATCTCACATCTGGTCCATGCGTCTCTTTTGACAGGTGCATCGCACATTCCGGAGGAGTTGAGCGAACAATCCCGTCTCCAACCTGTTTTCGGATGCTCATATTCGTTGCGCGATTTGCACAATCCAAAGAACATCATCGTCCTGCTGCTGCTTTTCCTTTTTGGTGGGCAGGCACTTGGCCAGACGCCCGACTCGCTGAATGGCCGCACCAAATACGGCATGCAGGTGCTGCTGACAAACAGCGGATTCGGACTGGGAGGGTACATGTCCCGAGATATATCGGACCGGCACGCCCTGACTGCAGAATTGAGTATTTCAGCCGCCAAGGATGAGCGCGAGGTTGCCTTCTTCGACCGCTTTGGACAGCGCGACGTGCCAAACAAGGCCAATTACCTTCTGGAAATACCCTTTTTAATCGGTGGAGAAAAACGGCTTTTTGAGGACAAAATTGAGGACAACTTCAGGCCGTTCATTTCTGCTTCTGTCGGCCCGCTGCTTGGTTGGGTTTATCCCTATTTCGATGACGACAACAACAACGGCGTGCTTGACGAGGGCGAATCAACACACGATGTCCTCAGTGGAGTCACGAACGGCCACATTCAGCCTGGCTTCGCCTCTTCGCTCGCGATCGGGGCCCGATTCGGGGAGCCCGGGGCCTCGGGTTATGGAGTGCGGATCGGGTACCGTTTCTCCTATTATCTGGATGAAATAGCACTTCTGGAGCAGTCGATCAGGGCTCCATCGCGAAGACTGGGAACGCCACTCGTCGTCGTGTACTTCGGTCGGTTCGGAAATTGAACCGGTCGCTCGCAAGTTCTTGGTCTAAACGTTGAACCTGAACAGGATTACATCGCCATCGACGACAGTGTATTCTTTTCCTTCCGAGCGCATGACACCCGCGTCCCTTGCGCCGGACTCGCCACCCTGGTCGACGTAGTCTTGAAACTTGATTGTCTCGGCCCTGATAAATCCTCGTTCAAAGTCTGTGTGGATCTGACCGGCAGCCCCTGGCGCTTTCGTGCCTCTTCGGATGGTCCAGGCCCTTGTCTCTTTTGGCCCCGCTGTGAAAAACGTTATCAGGCCAAGAAGATCATATGCCGCCTGAATCAGGCGATCCAGCCCTGACGCCTCCAGGCCCATTTCCTCCAGAAAAAGGCCCTTTTCATCATCTTCAAGTTCTGCAATCTGTGCTTCCAACTCGGCAGACACCAATACCACGCCCGCACCTTCTTCCGCCGCTATCTCACGAACTTTTTCGACGTACTCGTTCCCTGTCAAAATTTCGTCTTCTCCAACATTGGCGGCGTAGACGACCGGCTTGGAGCTCAGAAGGAAGAGCGAGTCCAGCCATTCCCGTTCGATGACGCTCGTCTCTAGGCGTCTTACTGGATTGCCATCAGACAGGAAGGTCAGCAGGTGTTCGTAGAACGACAGCTCGTCCTTCACCTTTTTGTCGCCGCCTTTTGCTGCTTTCTGAGTCCGGTCAATTCTTTTCTCTACAGCATCCAGGTCTTTGAGGAGCAACTCCGTCTCGATGACCTCGATGTCGCTGCCCGGATCGACGGTGCCCGATACGTGCACAACATTTTCGTCGTCGAAACAACGCACAACATGAACAATCGCGTCTACTTCGCGAATGTGTCCAAGAAACTGATTGCCGAGCCCCTCTCCTTTTGACGCGCCCGCAACCAGTCCCGCGATATCGACGAATTCAATTGTCGTCGGAACGACTTTGACCGATTGGTTTATGGTCCCCAGATTAGTCAGGCGTTCGTCGGGCACAGAAACCATCCCCACGTTCGGCTCAATCGTGCAGAACGGATAGTTTGCTGACTCGGCGCCAGCCTGGCTGAGCGCGTTGAAGAGGGTCGACTTCCCGACATTGGGAAGTCCCACTATGCCACATCGTAAGGCCATGGGTTTCGGGCTATATTTATTCCGGCTCTGGGTACCGGCATTGGCGTCGGCAACCCGCAAAATCCGCTCGATAAACTCCGGTGTCCATTTTTGTTTCTTTTTCTTCGTAAAGACTGGCTGAATATCTGCACAGTCAGCACTCCCACCTGGTTGACGGCGGTGTTGGTGTTTTCGTTCGTGAATCCCCGGCCTCTTGTGGGACAAAGGCTTGAGCCGATCGGGAGTCACCTTGTAGTTGGAATATCAGGAATCGACGGTTACGGTCTTCAGCTCGGGGCCATCTCAGCCAGAACGCTCTACGCGACGGAGTTGGTGCTGCTGTCCGATCTGCAACCTCTGCTTTCGGGGTCGGACGCGAGGTCGCGTGCGGTGCTGATGCCGGGGGTTTCAGTACGGCTGCTCGGGTTCGAGCGATTGATTGGCGGAGCTCCTTACCGAGGATATGATCTGGATGTGGGATTCAGAGCGGGACCCGGACTTTCGTTTTCACAAGACGAAACGCAGGCCGACAAGGACCGAAGGTTTGAACTCGTGGTTGAGCCATTCGTCCGCATGACCGCGGCTCGCTCGAGGAAGTGGATCTGGTACTCAGAGGCGGGAATCAGCCGCCCGAACGTAAGGGTTGGGCTCTGGATCCGGTATTGAGCGTTGAGACGTGGACCATGATTTCGGGCGCGTCTCGACCAGTGCTACCCCACAAACGGAATTGTATAAAACCTTCGCTCTGGAAGGCGCACGGCCGTAAGATGTCCCAGAGACGGGTGTGTATAAAAAACACACCCCGTATCGATGTTGATTAACTGCTCTGTATTCATGGGGGCGGATACCGGCGTGTGGCCGCAAACGACGGTTTTTTCCCAAGGCAATTCCGTGGCCTTCAGATGACCTCTCTCCCACAAGTACACCATGGGGTCGTTCTCTTCGAGGTTTTCGGCTATCGTGAGCCCCGGCCTCAGGCCCGCGTGAACAAAGAAAAACTCATCTGTTTCCAGATACAGCTTCGTCTCGCGGACCCACTGGATGTGCTCGTCGGATATGACTGAGCCTTCTCCATTCGTGCCGTAGCTGTCCAGCGTTGTCATTCCCCCGTTTATGGCCCACAGGTCGTATTCACCGTTGTCCAGATAGCCGAGCATAAGCTCTTCGTGATTACCGCGAAGAAACGTGCACTCGACCTCTTCGCTGAGTTTGATCAGCCGATCTATCACCCCTTTTGAATCCGGACCCCTATCTATATAGTCTCCTATAAATACGATGTGGTCATCGGGCTGGAGGTTTACCTTTTTCAGAATGGCATCCAGCGAAATCGCGCAGCCATGTATGTCTCCAACAGCTATCAGCCCCATGTCGGAACTCCCTCAATCTGATTTTTTTCTGCGCCTCTCATGCTTTCTCCTGCGTCGTGCGCTGCGCGATGCTTTCCATTCCGACCAGTCCACGACCGGACTTTTTCAGTCTGCCTTCTTTCTGAAAGTCGAGCAGCACGGCGTCCAGAATTCCATTGATGAACTGTCCGCTGCGGTTCGTGCTGTAGCGCTTGGCAACCTCAATAGCCTCGTTGATTGACACCTTTGGCGGGATGTCCTCGAAGTGAAGCATTTCACAAATGGCCATTCTCAATAGCAACCGATCAATTAGAGCGATGCGCGACAACTCCCAATTCTTGGTGTATCGCTCCACAATTTCGTCCGCTTCCTCTGCTATATCGAGAGAACGAAGAAATATCTTCTTTGCGAAGTCTTTCGCCGTTTTGTCCGTACCCAACTGTTCATCGATGATAGTCTCGACCACGTGGTCTGCATCATCGCCTCCGATGGTAAAAGCATACATGGCTTGCATGGCCCTTTCACGGGCTTCTCTGCGACTACTCATCTGTTACAAACAGCCTTTCAAAAAACTTTGGTGCGTCTCCGATTCCGACTGTGGACTCGGCTCTGGGGTTGCCTAGAATACCCTTCTTAAATAAGTAATTCAATCGTTGACTACGTATTAGAGAAGCCTTTACACGAATGAGGGTATTTCGCGCTGTGCTGAAGGGTCTGTTAATGACTGTCCTGTACCGTTTTACACCCGTTCATGACCCTTTTTCGCATTCGTGTCATCATCTTTCTTTTTGTCGTTGCCATTTCAACCAGCATCGAACGGGTTTCTTCTCGATCGTCGTGCTCGAACTCTTTTCGTGTGGATCAGACTGAACCTGTGTTCATTCGCGGGACTGTCAGCCAATCCCGTGTAGGCACAGACATATTTGTTGCGCCCGGGTGCGGAGCCCGATTCTATCCTACCCTGGCAAACGCAGGTTTGCATGCGGGTGATTTCGTCCTCGTTTCGGCCGATATCCGCCCCTTGGCGCCTCGGCGAAATCCGTACGACTTCGACGAAAAAGGATTTCTAAGATCAAAAAATGTGTTCCTCGTTGCCGAGCGACTTCGGGTTTTAGTTGTTGACCACGGCCGTCACGATCGGACACTGCTGTTTCTTTGGAAGGCCCGCTCGTGGGTTGCCACGAGAATCGAGGGTGTATATGAAGACACCGAGATTTCCGGGCTGCTGAATGCGATGTTACTCGGAGATCGATCCAGAATGCCAACAACAATGAAAGAAGGATTCCGGGCTACGGGTCTTGCTCACCTTCTCGCAATTTCTGGACTTCATTTTGGGACCATATCCGCTACGTTGCTGGGATTGATCTCGGTGATTTTGAGGCGCCTTCCGCTGAGCCTTCAAACCCGACGAAGGCTTTCATTCTGGCTCGTCATAGTCGCGATGGCTTTCTATACGTTCCTTGTGAAAGCGTCGCCTTCTGTAATTCGGGCCTTCGTCATGATGGGTATGACGGTGGCCGCCTGGTCCACGGGTCGGAAGTACATCCTGGGGTCGGCACTATTGCGAGCGTTTCTGGTTCTGGTCGTGTTGAATCCGATCCAGATTTTCAATGCTGGATTTTTACTTTCGTTTTCTGCAGTCGCTGGTATAGCAGTCGGGTTGCACCTTGGTAGAAGTCCACGGGTAGTCCTTTTAAAAAAATCATGCTCTCGAAGCACCTGGGCCGTCGTGTTCGCAGTCTGGATTTCGTTTTGTGCGAGCGTATTTACCTCCCCTTTTGTGCTCTACTTCATCGGTTTCATCCCGCTTCTCTCGTTTTTGCTTGGGCCATTGGCCATATGGCTGACAACCATTTCTCTGGCTCTCAGCTTGGTGACAGTTATTTTTTCACCTCTATTGGATTCTTTGGCGCCCTTGTCCATCCTCCTTTTTCATTTTCTATTGTCTCTTGTTGACACTGGATCAACCATCTCTTTCCAGCCCACTATTCAGCACGCCGTTGGAGAGTGGAATTTTGCAGCATTCATTCTTCTCTTTCTGTTACTCGCCATGGCACGCGTACCATGGCAAATCAGGACGGCTCTGATAAACCTGATGTTGCTCGGTGTCTTCATATCAGTTCTGGCACGATCTGAACACGAGTTGGAGGTGTCTTTTCTGGATGTAGGACAAGGCGATGCCGCCATCCTTTCCATTGCGGGAAAAACACCATTGGTTGTCGATACTGGACCAGAAAATCGAAGTGGTAGAGCGGTTGCACGTCATCTTTCGGCCGTCAATAATTCCTCAGCCGAATATGGGGTCGTACTTACCCATCCTCATCAAGATCACACAGGGGGAATGGCATTCCTGACAGAGTCATTGCCTCAGGCGCAGATCATTCACAGCGGTTGGTACGAAGATAATAGTTCTCCTTTATCCGCTCCCGGTATCAGGGTTGAAAGGGGACAAACAATCGATTTGATTCCCGAAACAAGGATCTACGTACTTCATCCTCCTTCCAGCATCGTTCGGTATCCGTCAAGCAATGAAAATGATAATTCCGTCGTGTTGCTTGTTGTTTTCGGTCAGACTCGGTTTTTACTGCTTGGCGATGTAGAAATGGAAGCAGAGAGGATGGTATTGGACAACTACGCTCCCTTTCTGGGTGTAGACGTTGTAAAAATCGCCCACCACGGCTCAAAAACAAGTAGTTTGCCTGAGCTGGTCAATGCATCACAACCACGATACGCCGTCGTCAGTGTTGGGCTGAACAATCGCTTTTTACATCCTGATATAGACGTATTGGAACGATGGAAAGGCGCTCGCGCCCAGGTGTTATCTACAGCCGAACACGGTGCAATCGAATTTAAAACTGATGGACTGACTCTGCAGCCCTACCGACCCATGGTCAGTGGTCGATGAACACGGCGATCTTCTGGTTGTCAGAAAGGTGATCCGTCGTGGGGCTTAGTTTGTACCCGCGCACTCCTTTACTGGTGTGGGCTCCGGCCACAATCAAGTCAGCTCCTCCAGCTTCAGCCTGCTCCAGTATACAGGTGGCCGGATCGGCATCTACCATACTCACCACACGTACCGGAAAACCGTGATGTTCGAGGTACGTCTTCGTCAGTTCCAGATGTAGTTCAGCGTCCACATCATCCTTTTCGTGCGCATAAAGTACTTCCACCTCTATGTCCCTCCCGAAAGGTGCCATATGAATGAATCTTCTTATGGCTCTGGCTGAGGAGTTTTCACCGTTTGTGGCATAAAGAACCTTTTTAACTTCGCGATATCCTTTCGGCACAATCAGACTTGGCCCGATAGTGTTGTGGAAGACACCCGCCAGTGTGTTTGTCCGTTGTTTGGGGTGACTGTAGAAGAAATGTGGATCACATCCCATGACGAGTAAATCATGGTATTTCATGTCCTCCACGATACGCTGAAACGGCACTCCTTCTTCGACAGCCTCAACGTGTTTGACACCAGATCCTTCGACATACTTTTCAAAATCATCGATCAGACCACGGGCTTTCTCTCTCGTTTCCTGAGTCAGATTTTCCTTCAGCTTTTCTGCGTAGTACATCGATCCGATTCCACCGCCTCTTGAACTCGCTTCAATCATGTGCGTGTCAACAACGGCGAGTCCAGTTATCAGAGATCCATTTTCGCGGGCAATACGAACGGCAAACTGGGTGGCAACCAGGGAATCAGTATCTGGGTCGAGAGCAACAAGAATGCGTTTTATCATGATTCAAATAGAGCAGTAGTGATGTCGACTGTCTTTGTGAAAGGTACACGCTCCGAAGTCGCGTCACAACGACTCTTAGACCTCAAGGGGAGGATCATCCGTTAATACACGGTCATCAACAGCTCTTATAAATGATATATAAGAATATTGTTTTAGTAGTCATTCGTAATAGGGACTGTGGATTTGTTTAAAACAATATTTTCAACCCCCGTTGACCCAGCTATGTGAATGGAATTGTTGATTGTTTTCCCCAGTTGGTTGGTCATGGGGCGCCTGTTAAGAGTTTGACTTGCGGGATTTGGCTGCCACAGCAAACATATCCACGATAATCCACAGTGATTTTGTGGATAGGTCAATCGAAACTTTCAACCGTGAGGCCTGTGTGTGAAAATGGTTCAACAAAAGTGACCAACTCCAATTTTTTCAACAGGTCTCAACAATGAGGTCACATATCTACAGGAGAAAACATTTTACAAACCTGTTTTCAACAGTGGCCTGTTGAATGACACGGTGGCCAGACTACCGCCCGAGAAGCCTGAACATTTCAGATTTGTACGCCTCAACCCCAGGCTGATCAAACGGATTGATACCCAGCAAATACCCTCCCAGCGAGACGGCATGTTCGAAGAAATAGACGAGGCGGCCAATGTTCTCTTCAGAGATGCTGTCCATCGTGATGGACTGAACGGGGACTCCGCCCGCAAGATGGGCTTCCATCGTTCCAGAATAGGCAGCTTTATTTACCTCGGTCAAGGTTTTACCAGCCACATAATTGAGCCCGTCCGGATCCTTAGAATCGAAAGGAATCTCGGCTGAGCGCCGGTCGTCATCAACAATCAAAAACGTCTCGATCAGGTTGCGCTTGCCTTCTTGTACATACTGCCCGATAGAATGAAGATCGGTCGTGTAGGTACAGGTAGCAGGGAAAAGACCTCTTTTGTCCTTGCCCTCGCTTTCTCCAAACAATTGCTGCCACCAGGCGCTCAGTCCTGCCAGGCGCGGCTCGAAGACGGACAACAATTCGGTCGTATAACCACTTTCGTGGAGGCCATACCGGGTCATGGCGTAGTCCAGGGCAGGATTGTCGACGGGTGATGATAGTTCGTTCATCATGGCAACCGATCCGTAGAAAAGGGAGCGGATGTCAAACCCGGCTGCCGCAATCGGAATCAGTCCCGCAGGTGAGAGGAGCGAAAAACGACCACCTATATCGGTAGGAATATCAAATGTCCTGTAGCCCAATTCAAGAGCCAACGCCCTGAGGGCACCGCGCTCGGGGTCTGTCGTGGCAATAATGCGATCTGAGCTATCAGAAAAGTGGCTCTCCATCCATTGTCTGGCAAACCTGAAGGCAATTGCGGGTTCAAGTGTAGTCCCGCTTTTGGAAATCACGTTGACATACACGGACTTGCCCTCGAGAGAATCAAAAAGCTGGGTCAGGTACGAGTCTGAAACATGATGGCCGGCGAAGATCACATCAAGAGGTGAGTTGTCGGTCTCGGCCCCTTCATTGCCAAGAGTGGGTTGACGAAAATACGGAGACAGGGCCTCGATGACAGCCTTCGCTCCCAGATACGAACCACCAATGCCGATACAAATCAGCACATCGGCTTCTCGACGAATCTCCTTTGCCAGTGATGCTATTTCCTCGAGGAGGGCATCGTTGGGATCCTGCAGAATCCTGCGCCATCCGAGCCATTCACTACCTGTGCCGGTTCCCGCCAACAAGGCTTCGTGCGCAGCACGCGCTCGCCCAGCGAGGCCACCAGGTCCATTTTGGCCCGGCACAGATTCTTGGGCGGCCACGTGTGGACCCATGAATTTGGCTGCCTTATCGAAAGAAAATCGAAGCATGTGGTGCGGTAATCGTCGAAACGTAGTAAGTACGATGCAGGTACTATCTTATGGGTCCAAATTAGTGACATCGACGCTCTTATATGCGAACATTCATCTCTTTCGAAGAAGCGCGCAAAATTGTACTTGAAAGTGGGCAGACAACAGGATCTGAAACTGTACCACTGAACGAAGCACATGGTAGGGTTCTGTATGGTGTTCATGATGCCCAGTGTGACATCCCGCCGTTTGCGAGTTCGGCCATGGACGGATACGCGGTTCGAGCGGAGGATTTTGAGAACGACAACCCGTCACTGCGTGTCGTTGACCACATCGCAGCAGGAAGAGTTTCCGATATCACATTGACTTCGGGGACGTGTTCAGAAATAATGACGGGCGCTGTAATACCAGAGGGTGCCGATGCTGTTGTGCCGATAGAATGGGTCGCTGAGAGGAGCGAAAACGTGGTGTCCTTTACCTCGGCCCCGAAGCCGGGCCGACACATTCGTCCCGCGGCAGAAGATGTAAGAAAAGGAGATCGTGTTTTTATGGGTGGAGAGGTAGTCACACCGCCCATAGTCGGCATGCTGGCATCCATTGGCGTCGATCCGGTTCTTGTTTCCCGACGTCCCGAGGTGGCTATCATATCGACGGGAGATGAAATAGTGGATCCGATCACCCTTCCCGGACCTGGCCAGATTCGCAATTCCAACGGCCCCTCCCTCAGGGAACAGGTGGTATCAAGTGGAGGAGCGTGCGCCGCGTTTCACCATGCACCCGATGACGAGTCGGCAATCAAGAGAGTGGTTGAGGGGTGTGCTGGCTCCGACCTGATCATCTTTTCAGGGGGTGTGTCGGTGGGCGCGCACGATCATGTAAAAACTGTCCTTGAAGAAATGGGAGCGGAAATGCTCTTCTGGAAAGTCAAACAGCGCCCGGGCAAACCCTTGGCGTTTGGAAAACTGAAGGACTCGCTGTTCATGGGGCTTCCGGGAAACCCGGTATCATCAGCCATGTGTTTCGAGATCTACGCTCGGCCGCTCATAAGAAAGATGCTGGGTATCGCGCAGGTAAGCGGACCGCGGCTCAAAGCGAGATTGGTCAGAGAAACGAAAAAGGTGGAAGGCCTGCACTTTTTTGCCCGAGGAATTGCCAGCCAGGATGAGGGCGGCAGGCTGAAGGTAGAAGATGCCGGCCCCCAGCAGTCGAATCTTTATGGAACGGTGGTGAGGGCTAATTGCATCATCCATCTTCCCCAGGAGACACGTGTTGCCCAGGCGGGGACGGATGTCGAAATCGAATTGTTCGAGTGGGCGGGAATCAGTCCTGCTTGAACACAGGCTCGAAGTCTCTAACAGGAGGAGTGCTTTGGGATACAGCCTGGCGCCCACGGCGCAACTCCATTTCATAGGCCACACGGTCAGAGCGGTAAAATCGCTGCTGAAAGCAAATCTGTTGATTGGCCTCGGTGAAGGATGTTCGTTCGATCAGCAGCAATGCCCTCCCCCACGGAACGTCCAGATGTTGGGCAACATCATTGGGCGCATTCACGGCCTCAATTCTGAATATTCCCCGACAGACGCAGATGTCGTGCTCACTTTCCAGCACTCCATAAATGGACGTCTTCTCAAGGTCCTGCTTTTCCAACAAGTGAGCATAAAACATCGGAAGCCAGGTACGGTCGTAAGCGAGGGTCTCGCCATCCCCCCTCCTGAGTCTATCTATCCGGTATATGACAGTGCCACTATCGACACCCAGTTGAGCAGCGACCCTGGGCCCGGCCGCTTCGGTCTCGCGCTCCAGGACGACAGACTCGGGTGCCAACCCGGCGGCCTCCATGTCCTCAACAAAATCAGATAGCCGATCCAGCCCATGATGCAGCTTGTTATCACTCACGAAAGATCCGAGGCCCTGTCGACGGTAGATCAGATTTTCAGATTCCAGGGTTTGCAATGCGCGTCGAACAGTAATTCTGCTGACTCCGAACTGATTTCCGAGCTGATTCTCTGAAGGGAGTTGATCGTTTTCGAGAAGGCTGCCGGATTCGATCTGGTCCCGAATCCAGGAGCTGACCTTCTCGTGGCGAGGTGTTGCTGATGCCATTGTCTTTCACGTTCGATGAGAGCGGGCGGCTCCTCATCAGAGCCGCACCCAACCTACGTAATTCAAACGTGTAATGACAGGCATTCGGCCAGATCATTATACACATTGAAAATCGGCATATAACAAGTTTTTGTAGGGATTGGGACGACACGCCACAAGGAACTCTCAGGACAAACTTGTCATTACAAG
>CAZEHJ010000012.1:0-18693 GCA_964512485.1 uncultured Rhodothermales bacterium
TCAGCGTGACGCCATGGGTGTCGGCTTCCGGGATTCTGAGGACCGGGAAGTCATCGACTACTTTTTTGCCAACGCCATGCGGTATCTGAGGCGCGAGCCGACGATCTGGATGCATTCGTGGCCTGGGAATTATAATGCCGCAGCCATGATTACCGGCGCGACCGCTACTCGCGCTGGAATTGAAGCGTTCCGTCCAATTGCTGACATGTTGGAGGATGAAAACGCTCCAGGCACCTATTTCGTGGCTCCTGACATTGCGGCGCCGTATTCCGGACTGCTCCAACGACTCCACCGCCAGGGTGATGTTGGGGTCTACGACTCGTTACGTGTTGAGGCTGATGGTCTCCCTGAAGATCAGGGTCAGCGTCTGGGCCGACTACGAGGCCTGCTCGAGGGATATGTGGGTGGTCCCGTCAAGGGCTATCGATCCACCGAACGAGGAATTGTGGGCATAAACACTATGGGAGGTTTGTATCCCAACGACTACACGTATTTCCTCCCGGATTCGATCGGACGTCGCATCGCTCCGAAAATCATGGGTGATGAGTATTCACCGCTCACGCGAATCGGAACGACACAGCATTCTGACACAGATATAAACAATGGACTGCAGGGTGCCTCACCGGACCTGATGAACACGCTTCTCATGGAATCGCTCGAGAGGGTATCCTATGAAGGAAGTCTTTACAACCTCGTTTACAATCCTGAACTACTGGGCAGGAACCTGGGGACGATTGAAGCACTCGTCAAACGAGCCAAGAATCAGAACTTCTGGATCGCTTCTGGAGATTCGGTTGCACACTGGTGGCGACTGAAGAGGGCGATCAACACATCGGTTGAGCAACGCGGACCTTCAAGGATTTACGTGAGCATCTCGAATGACAATGGCGCGAGAGCGGAAGAGGTGACCGTGAGTATTTCTCTCGGCAAAGCGGTAGCGGCGGTGAACGTGCGCCCAGAATTGATCAACATTTTCAATCTCGTTCCTGACGAAATCGATATCCCACCTTACGAGCTGAAGGAAGGAGGGACAATCCTCGAACTTTCGATAAAGGAATTGAAGCCTCAGCAGTACAGAATTTTCCATATCGACTTGCTCGGCCCCGAGCTGGCGGTCGTCTCCGATGATTCGTGATGCGATTTGAATTCAGACATATCGCACGAACTACAGTTTTCGTTCTGGCGCTGGCTCTCGCATCGATTCCGACGCTGTCTTCCGGACAGGCGGTTCAACGACTGATCAATTTCCAGCAGCCTTCGCGCAGTGTGGCGATGGATCTGCTTCCATTTCTGGAAGACGACAAAGACCCCAAGGTTGCTCTTTTCCGCTCCATACAAACCGAACGCTACATCACCAATGACACGTTGGCGGTTGAGAATGCGGTTTACTACTGGGAGCTGTTGCTCCTGGGACTGAGAGTTCCGTTCAAGATTATTGACGAGCGTGACATCGGCGGCGGTATCGACAAAGATTTCGACGTTGTTATCATGCCCGCAACTGAGGCGTTGTCCAAACGGCAGAAACGCCGCATCAAGGATTATGTCAACAATGGTGGTGGGCTGATCGCATCGGGCCGCTTCGGCATGTTTGATGAGGACGGTAACAGGAATGATGATGATTCCTGGTTCCAGAATCTGTTTGGCGCTGTGCAGACGAACGAAGTTCTCGCACAGCCATTCGGATAT
Source organism: uncultured Rhodothermales bacterium (assembly GCA_964512485.1). GTDB lineage: Bacteria > Bacteroidota > Rhodothermia > Rhodothermales > UBA10348 > CAZEHJ01. The sequence continues at coordinate 1,687 of CAZEHJ010000012.1, forward strand.
CTCCAGAGCATCGACGGAAATACGCCATTGAGTAATGGTATCCCGATCGGATACCACATGAATATCGCCGCACAGCGGCCGTTGACCCTGGCCCGTATTCTGGAACCCGGGGAAGACGATACCAATGAAACGCAGGCTGCCGGCCGGTTCATCTCTTATGACCCTTCGGATCAGGAATTTTTCGACCAGTATACCTCTGTTCTTTACCGTGAGTATGGACGTGGACGCACCGTCTGGATGCGATTCAATCCTCAGGACGTATCGAGGGAAAAAGAGCAGCAGGAAAATTATCAGCGACTGATTGTGAACAGTATCGGGCATCTGGCAAGGGTGACGTCGATCTCGTTCTCGCCCTGGCCTCAGGCACGCCCGATGGCATTCAGTGTGGCCGCCATGGCCGCCGCGGGTTTCGACCCCCTGACCTACATGGAAGGTCTGGAAAACATGCTCAATATCCTTGAGATGCAGCAGGTACCGGGGAGCTTTTTCCTGGCTTCCTCTGAAGTGCACGCATTCCAGGATCTGATGGTTCGCATGAACCAGCTTGGAGAAATCGGGCTTACTGCTGAAAACGACTTTGTCCTTATGGGACAGCCGATGGAGGTCCAGAGAGATCGTATCCTGACAGCGCGCGAGCAACTCGGCGTGCAGGAAATCCACGGCGTATATCCTCCAGCCGGATTTTTTGACGGAAATACCATCCGGGCGATGGAAGAAATTGGAGGCGATTACCTTCTGCTTCCTGCCCAACCGAGCCTCGTGCCCGGCGTCATTGACTGGTGGGAAAAAGTGGACTATCGGGAACGTCTCACCATCGAGGACCTGTTGCCGCCTGAAGAAGAAGCGATGCCTCTTTTTGTACCAGGAGAGGACGTGGTACCGACCACCGCCATGTCGGCAGCCGAGATCAAGTCACTGCCTGATCCCCTTTCAATCATTCCCGTCACGGAAGGTCTCGCACCAACCTTTGACGAATCGTATGAAATCGTGCGCAATGCACACGGTTATTACGTTCTGGCCTACTATCCTGAAACGTACGCTTCACGTTCGCTGCAAGCCGCTGATTTCGAATCAACATTGGCCAGAGCCCGTCGGGAAGGTGCGTGGATTGCACCTGCCTCAGACGTTCTGACATGGTGGAGAAATCGCGATCAAGTACGCCCGGTTATGACGGCCATGGGTCGGGACGAGATGCATCTGGATCTCATCAACGACAGTGAAACTGCGATTACTGGACTGGTTTTGGAAGTCCGAGGAGAAAAAGGTCAATACGAGAATATGCGGATGGCTGGCGGACAGGGGAGTGTTCAGTACATAGAAGAACTGGATACGACGTATGTCTTTCTGCCCGTCATCGAGGTGGGAGTAACCAAGATTACACTGAATTGGCGTTGAACTGACCTCGCATTGGCTTAGAACCAGTGCAGATACCGAAGACCCACCCGGCAGAGCGCGTTTGCGATTCTGATTGCGGAGGTTAGATGGACCGTCCTGGAAAGCCGTTTCGATTTATCGAAACGGCTTTTCTTTTGTCAGCATGGCAACCAGATCGTCGGTGCCAAGCGGTCCGTGTCGATAGAGAAAAGGTTCACCATATGAAGCCCCGATCCTGTATCCATAGGTCTTCGCTCTGGCATCCATCCATTCCATGAATCCCGGATTGGAGATGAACGTCTCGGGTTCACCCTCAGCAGGGTCATATTCCGGATTGAACACCTGCGATGCGTACGCCCGAACTGCGTCGTTGCGTTGATTCCAGGTCTCGCTCACGTCGACGACAATCGTAGGTTCGAAATCGATCGACTGCATGTAGTGCAGGACGTGGTGCGGGCGCCAGGCTTGCTGGTTCGCACCGCCGTCATCTTTCGTTTCAATTTTGACCAGACCCGACTGGAATACGGCGTCGGCCACGAGCCTGGCGCCCGCTGGATGATCAGGATGGCGACATTCGGGCGCCGGAATGAGGAGTATATCCGGCCTAGTCGCCCTCAACTCTCGAATAACCTTCAGCCGGTTCTCGGGAGTGTTGGTTATATCGCCGTCCGGAAGTTGCAGATTTACCCGACGCGTGACTCCCAGGATGTCGGCTGCGGCGGCTGCTTCTTTCAGTCTGAGTTCTGGCGTACCTCGTGAGCCAAGTTCTCCGAGCGTGAGATCAACGATTCCGACCTTCCTGCCCTGCCCGATCATTCGGGCGACGGTTCCGCCTGCGCAGAGCTCGACGTCGTCCGGATGCGAGCCAAAAGCAAGGACATCATATTTGGTGGAATCGCTCATGGATCAACCTACAACAATATTGACCAATCGTCCCGGTACGTAAATCTCTCTGCGTATTTCTTTCCCTTCCAGATGGCGGGCAACATTCTCTTCTTCCCGTCCGGCCGCAATGATGTCCTCTTTGGCGGCGTCTGCGCTTACGTCAATCGTGCCGCGAACCTTTCCGTTTACCTGAACAGCAATCTTGATTGTATCCACTGCAAGCCAGTGCTCATCCGCCGCCGGCCAGGACTCGTAGGCGAGGGTTTCTTGGTGTCCCAGTCGATGCCACAACTCTTCCGCCATGTGAGGCGCCAGCGGTGCAAGAAGCAGCACGAAGGGATCGGCCAGAGCTCGCGGAATGGAGTCGAGAGCAACGAGCTCTGCCGTGAATTCAATCAGCGCTGCAATCGCTGTGTTGAAAGACATTCTCTCCATGTCCGTGGTAACGCGGTCAATCGTCTTGTGCAGAGCGCGCATCAGTTCTTCAGAAGGTTCGTCATCCGAAACGAGCAACGTATCGCTGTCCAGATCGACAAAATTGCGCCAAACTCTGCGCAAGAATCGGTTTACTCCGACAATATCGCGCGTATTCCATGGTTTGGACGCTTCAAGAGGCCCCATGTACATCTCATAGAGACGGAGGGTGTCGCACCCGTACATATCGTTGATTTCATCAGGAGAGACGGCATTCTTGAGGCTCTTGCCCATCTTGCCGTATTCCTGCTTCACTGGAGCGCCTTTGTAGAAGTACTCTCTGCCCTGCTGATCCTGTACGTCCATCGCGGCCCTGCCGTCCTGATCCACCACCTCTGTGGCTTCAACGGCTATCCCACGTTCATCTCGGTAGGCATAGGCCTGGATGTATCCCTGATTGAAAAGACGTCCAAATGGTTCTTTTGTGGAAACGTGCCCAAGATCATGGAGGACTTTGTGCCAGAATCGTGCATATAGCAGATGCAATACGGCGTGCTCAACACCTCCGATGTACAGGTCTACGCCTGAATCAGACATCCAGTAGTTCTCGCGGGAAGGATCGACGAAGGCCGACTCGTTCTTGTTATCGATGAAGCGCAGGTAATACCAGCAAGAGCCGGCCCACTGAGGCATCGTATTCAATTCGCGTTCGTAACGCTTGCCCTCTATCTCTACGATACGCCACGATTCCGGGGCCCTGCTCAATGGAGGGCGGGGTGGAGAATCGGGGTCATCGCTGGCCGTTGGCTTGAAATCTTCCATGGGCGGCAGTTCGACCGGAAGCTGTTCTTCGGGCACAGCTCTGACCGAACCGTCTTCACCGCGCAGAATCGGAAATGGCTCACCCCAATAACGCTGCCTGCTGAACAGCCAATCGCGGAGTTTGTATGTCACAGTCCCTTCGCCGACGCCCTGTTCTTCCAGCCACTCGATCATTTTGCTTTTGGCGTCCGCAATAAGGAGACCGTCCAGAAATCCGGAGTTGACGGCCGGGCCTTCACCCGTGTAGGCCTTCCCTTCGAAGTCTTCAGGAGGTTGAACTGTCCTGACAATGGGCAGCTCGAACACTTCCGCGAATTCCCAATCCCGTTCGTCCTGTCCCGGGACAGCCATGATGGCACCGGTTCCGTATCCCATCAGGACGTAGTCTGCTATCCAGATCGGTATTTTCGATCCGCCCGCTGGATTAATGGCGAATGCACCGGTGAACACACCCGTTTTCACCTTGGAGTCAGCCATCCGGTCGATGTCTGTCTTGCCGGAGGCCTCCTTTCGGTAAGCCTCGACGGCGTTCAACTGGTCTGAGGTCGTGAGATTGTCGACCAATTCATGCTCGGGAGCGAGCACCATGTAGGTTGCGCCAAAAAGCGTATCCGGGCGGGTGGTGAACACCCGAATCGAGTCTTCGTGGCCGTCCACTTCGAAGTCAACGTGTGCGCCTTCGCTCCTTCCTACCCAGTTGCGCTGCATCATCTTGACCGGTTCGGGCCAAACAACGCCGTCCAGATCTTCCACCAGCCGATCTGCATAGGATGTAATCCTGAGCATCCACTGTTTCAGTGGTCGTCGGTAGACAGGGTGGTTGCCCCGGTCGCTTCTTCCTTCGTTCGTGACCTCCTCGTTCGCGAGTACTGTTCCGAGTGCCGGACACCAATTTACGGGGACCTCAGCGAGGTAGGCCAGACGATGGGACTCGAGTTCGCTGTCTTTTTCCGACGCTGAGAGAAGAGACCAGTCGTCGCGCTGGCTTTCAAATTGTTCGACCAGATCCGCGATGGGCCGTGCACGCTGCTGTTCCGCGTCATAGAACGAATTGAACAACTGAAGGAATATCCACTGCGTCCATTTATAGTAGTCGACGTCCGTCGTGGCCAGCTTGCGATCCCAATCGTAGCTCAATCCGAGAGCTTTCAACTGGCGCAGCATATTGTCGATGTTGTTCTCCGTCGTGACCCGCGGGTGCACGCCATGCTCTACCGCGAACTGCTCCGCCGGCAGGCCGAAGGCATCGAAGCCCATGGGATGTAGGACATTGAATCCACGCATCCGTTTATATCTCGAAACAATGTCTGTGGCAATGTATCCCAGAGGGTGACCAACATGCAGCCCGATTCCGCTGGGGTAGGGAAACATGTCCAGTACGTAATATTTGGGCTTGGATGTGTCCACATCGTCAGCGATGCGGAACGTGCTATTCGATGCCCAGAAGCTCTGCCACTTCTGCTCTATGTCCTTGAAAGGATAATCTGCCATGGAACGATTTCTCTTCCGACTCAAATCTCGATGATCTGGTGAGTCGTTGTATCCAGATCAATCTGTTCAAAAAGGGTGGATCCGAAATCCGGTCCATACTTATTCAAAAAATATAAGGGCGACACAAAGCGCTCCTGAGGAATTCCGGATGGAAACAAGGCTGTGGCGACCTTTTCAAGCTGTGTTTTCAGCGTCTCGTGCTGGGCCTTTTCCGATTTCAAAACCCTGTCCTGCAATCGGGACCACTCTTTCATGAATGTGGCCCGAAGGGCATCTGCCGATTTGACCAGGGAACGATCAACGTTTTCGATCACTGGCTTGATGGTGTTGATCGCCTGGTGTAGTCCTGTGGATGCCTTTTTGAACTCATCTTCCAGGCTTGTATCCATCGTCGCAAGAACGACGTTTCGGAAAACCTTTTCGAACTGCTCTTCGAAGTCAGGGATATGCAGCTCATCGCGCAGAATGATTTTGGAAATCCGCTTTTCAAGCAGTGTGCAACTGGCTCTGGGATAGATGATGGGCATCTGGATACCGGCCCACTCGTACAATCCTTTGAACTGCGCGAAATAGGCCACTTCACCCGGGCCCGCGACGTAGGCCGCTGTCGGCAAGAGATAATCCTGCATCAACGGGCGCATGACAACATTCGGGCTGAATGATCCGGGCGAATCTGCAAGCAGCATCTGCAGCTTTTCGAGCGTCACATCTTGTCCGTCCCTTGTTCTGAATCCATCGTCTACTGCGTCAAGTGCTGTTCGTCGATCGTCTCCGTGAACAAACAGATTGGTCGGATTGGTCTTGACCTGTGCATGGTACTTCTCTTCCAGCAACGCGCTTTGTGCGGAGAGCAACGAAGATGACGTGCTGTAATCAGTCAGCTCTTTGTCAAACAGCGGTGCCGCCATTTCTTTGAGTTGGTCGTCATCCGGAGAGATGAACAAGATCTTTCCGGGCTCGAGGAGATGCTCGACCAATGTCACGAACGCTTCCAGCATTGAGCGGCCCGGCGCGTAAGCAGACCGAACGACGGACATGAGATCATCACGGAAATCCGTAGGGGGGAGGAGCTGTTCAAGATCATCAACAGATGCGATGATATCCTGAGTCAGACTGAGTCTACCAATAGCGGTTTCAGAAGCAGCGGGGTCGTCTGGCGTATAGGATACTTTGGCAGTACCGGAGCCTGTCAGAAATCCCGAGGATGCGACTTCCTCAAAATCATGGTCCTCGCCTTCCAACCAGAACACCGCAACGGCAGGTTGTCCGCTCAACTCTTCCAATCTCTCAGCAAGCTGAATCGCCGAGATGGATTTCAACAGCGTATACAGCGGTCCACCGAAAAGACCCAGTTGCTGACCTGTCACAACAGCAATAGATTCCGGCTGCGACAGCTTACGGATCAGGGGTTCTGACTGCTCCGCAATTCCGAACGCATTCGCCTGTTTCCGAAGAACGGAGGCCAGTCTGGTTCGATCCGGGCGGTCCTGGGCCACTCGTCGACAAGCATCTATCAGGTCTTCTTCCTTGCGGAAGTCGCCCGAGAAATAGGGAGAAAGGGATTCGAAATTCTCGGTGTAGTCTTTGAATAGATCAGAGAACGACCGGAATTCGCAAAAAGATATGCGATTCAATTCTGTTCGCTTTTTAGACGGGTGATATCGTCCCGAAGTCTGGCCGCCAACTCGTAATCCTCGTCGGCGATCGCTTTGGCGAGGTCGTCTTCAAGTTGTTCGAGAGGAGAGCGAGGGGTGTCGTCGACTGGTTCGGCTTGTGCTTCTTCAGGCTCTGTTTCCACTGCTGCCAGGTCTTCATCGTCCTCCGTAGGAATACCAGCCTCGTCAAGAACCGGGACCGACACGTAAATGGGTGATCCTACTCGAACAGCGAGAGCCACTGCGTCACTCGGTCGGCAATCAAGCTGGGAGTCCGATCCGTTGACCGAATATCGGATCTTAGCAAAAAATGTCCCTTCCTTCAGTTCGTCGATCAGGATGTCGGAAACCTCAGCGGCGACCGAATCAAACAGATCGCGAATGAGATCGTGAGTCATTGGCCGCGGTGGCTGAATTTTTTCCAGTTCAAGCGCGATGGCCTGAGCTTCGAATGCTCCGATTATGATCGGCAGCCTTCGATTTCCGTCCACTTCTCCAAGAACCAGGGCGTAAGCCCCTCCACTGGAAGGACTGGTCGAAAGCCCGATGATGTCTACCTGGATCAAATCCATCTGCTGGGGGAGGAATTAGGTTTGTGTTGTAGATGCCTTTCAGGCAACAATCGTCGTTAACGCATCCAGAAAGGCCTTGTTCTCAGCTTTCGTTCCACTCGTGACTCTCAGGAATCCTTTCAATTCAGGGTATCCACCCATATTGCGAACAAGGACATCAGAATCGGCAAGGGCTTCGAGGAGTTCCTGCGGATCGTTTTCACATCTGAACAGCACAAAATTTGTGTCAGAAGCCCGGACCTCAACATTCGGAATCTCCCGCATGGCCTTCAGAAGTTCGGCGGTACTCGCCAGAATCGTAGACACACGCTCCTCGAGCATTTCCTGATTATTCAGCAATGTCAGCGCAACCTGTTCAGACAGACGATCGATCATGAAGGGCAATCTTGATTTCATGATCTCCCGCGTTATTTCGGGTCGAGCGACGAGGTAACCCAGGCGCAGTCCAGCCAGGCCAAATGCTTTCGACAGGGTCCGAAGCACGATCACGTTCGGGAATTCGTCCATGAGTGTGAGCGCGGAAGGCTCGGGATTGAACTCGTGATATGCCTCATCTACAACTACGAATCCGGAAGCCGCATCTGCAATTTTGCGGATATCGGAAAGAGGCACGGACCGTCCTGTAGGGTTGTTCGGTGTCGCAAGGATCACAAGTTTCGGCCGGTTCTGCCGAATGGCTTGCAGAATGGCCTCCGTATCGACCTGGTGGTCCGAGGTACAGGTCACCTGCAGCGGAGATCCTCCATGCAGCCGGACCATTGATTCGTAGAGCGCGAAAGTTGGACACGGAATGAGGACCTCGTCTCCGGGAGCGACGAAGCACATGCCGACGGTGTAGGTCAGTTCATTTGAGCCGTTTCCAACCAGGATACTTCCCGCCTCAACACCACAATGCTCTTCAAGGGCCTGCACAAGTTGGGTTGGCTGTTCCGCCGGGTAACGATTGAAAGAGATCTCAAAAAACGTTTCGAGCAGCTCTCTTTTCAGTTCAGGCGGTAGATCAAACGGACTCTCGTTCTGGTTCAGTTTGACGGATACAGGTCGAGCTCCTGGTACGGTGTAGGCGCGTTCAGATCTAACTTCAGGACGGATTTGCTCAAGCAGGCCGGCGCTCACGGGTCTGTTATTCAATGTCGAAACCTTCGCTTTTCAGGACGTGTCTGTATCAGATTAAATGCTGATTCAGTAAGAATCCTCTTCACCTGTATAGGCCCCATCCAGTTCCCCTTCAAATTTGGAGACCTCGGGAAGACCGCGAAACTCATAGTCGGGGAGGCATTCATCCTGTATGTATCGGACCACTTCGTGCATGGCGGATACGAACTTGCCAAAATCCTCTTTGTAGAGAAAAATTTTGTGCTTCTCGTATCGGTTTTCGTCGACCTTTTTGCTCTCTGTGATGGTCAGGAAGTAGTCCTTTCCCGAGCGGGTCGTTTTGACATCGAAAAAATAGGTGCGCTTTCCTGCCGGTACTCGCTTCGAAAATATCTCGTCTCGATATTTTCCTGGTCGGTTGTTGCCGCGAGGCACGTAATCACCGTTGTCCTGGTCGAAATTACCGTCGTAATTGTCGTCGAAGTTGTCGTTGAACTCCTTCGAATCCTGTTCCTGACTCATCCTATCCTCTTGCTCAGACTTCTGTTCAAGGCCCGGGCGTTCTCCTTGGTGGCTTCAGAAGTGCTCAAAACGTTGTATTTCGGGCATTTCGACCTAAATATGCACATTTGTTTTGCATAAACGCAAAACGGGAGGCCAGCATCGTGGACAAGACGGATTTTTTCGGAGTTTAACCGAGACGAATCAATTCGCGAACCAGACGTTGTAAATCTGCGCGAACCTGCCGCCCAACCTCGAGAACTTCGTCGTGGTTAAGAGAGTCAGCACTCAATCCGGCAGCGAAGTTTGTGATCGTGGAAAGTCCCAGAACACTCATCCCCAGGGCAGAAGCCTCGATAACTTCGGGCACCGTGCTCATGCCGACTGCATCAGCTCCCAGGCCTTCGAACATTCTGATCTCTGCTCTGGTCTCGTAGCTCGGTCCGAGTGTCCAGAGATAGGTCCCTTCTTCGGTTGAGATGTTTAAATCAGCGGCCGTGGATTTTGCCCGTTCGGTCCACGCCAGATCATAGGGACTCGCGTGGCTGCGCATCCTGCTCATAGCTTCGGGGCTTCCTTTCTCAAGGGTCCGGAGGGGATTCTTGAATGAGAAATTTATGTGGTCGGTAATCCACATCAGAGTGCCAGGGACACATCGCTCGCTGATCCCTCCGGCTGCGTTGGTGACAATCAGCTTGTTCACACCAAGAGCTCCGAGAAGTCGCACAGGGAATGTCGCTGTGTGGACTGAATGCCCTTCGTACACGTGCAGCCGGCCTTGCACAAAAACGACACTTCGACCATGCAGCTCTCCGAAAACAAGTCTTCCCTTGTGGCCCAGAACTGTTGAGGACGGGTATCCGGGGATTATTCCCGATTCGAGAATGACCGGATTGTCCAGAACATCGGCGAGCTCCGAAAGACCAGATCCCAGGATCAGTCCAAACTCGGGGACCTGCTGTACGTGCTGCCGGACGAATGCCAGCGCAGCATCCAGGTTGACGACGGATTCGGTCATGACAGTTTGATCACCGCCATTGTCATATCGTCGGCACGTCCCATCCCTTCAATGAAATGATGCACGTCCTCTGTCATCATTCTCAAGATGGCGGATGAGGTCCTGCCACCTATCTGGCCCACCTTCACAACGAGGCGATCGTCGCCATAGAGCTCGCGTGCTCGGTTCATGGCTTCAGAAAATCCATCGGTGTAAAAAACGAGTGCATCTCCGTTTCCTACTTCTATTGTCATTTCTTCGATGTTGTCATCGAATTTCGGTCCGTCTGAGAAGCCGATCGCCATTCCGCGCGGCTGAAGAGAATCTGCCGAGTGTGAGGACGAAGAATAGTGGATTACCGGATTGTGGCCGGCCCTGGAAAATGTAAATGTTCTGTTTCGTGGGTCTATCTCTCCGTATACGACAGAAATGAACGTACCCGCTGGTGCGTTCTGGCAGAACAAGTGGTTGAGTTTCTTCATGATTTCTGCCGGCCTCAGGCCCTGTCTCGACAGAGTTTGAACGATGCCTTTGACCAGCGTCATAAAGAAAGCCGCCTGAATTCCCTTTCCGCTCACATCGCCAAGGACGAATGCGAGTCGGTCATTGTCCAGAGGAATGAAATCGTAGTAGTCTCCACCCACTTCGTTGGCTGACAAACACATTCCGGCGATATCCAGTCCCGGTATGTCGGGCATGGTCCTCGGAAGAAAGAACGATTGTACCTGCTGGGCAATTTCCAATTCTCGTTTGACCCGTTCCTGCCCGGCCATCTCCGTGACATATTCGGGGACGTAAGTATTCACCTGTTGACCGGTGCGTTTGCTGGCCACACCCGTAAAGCCCAAAATCAGAAGTGATCCCAGAAACAGAGAACCCAGTAGAAGATCTATCCATGTTGCAGTACCTGTAACGAGGAATCCCTCCGACAGGTCGAACAGGAGGCTCGCAGAGAAAAACGCCACGATCACCGTTACGATATCGAAACGAATGAAGGCGAGAGCCAGAATCAGAGCGGTGACGGCACTCACTCCCAGCGCGACATATCCGGCCTCGAACGGAATCGGGCCAATTTTCAGGAAGGCTCCGGTTACCGTCAGCAAGATTATCGAAAGCACTGGATGTGACGAGATTCTATACGCTACCGTTCCAACCCCCACAATCCAGAGCAAGCTGAAGAAATACGAGGTCTCAAAAGACGCGAAGGCTCTGGTTACCACAGGCCGGAATGACGTGTCGATCACGAGCGTATCGGACAGAGACAGATTGAGGGTAGGCAGTTGCCACAGAGCGATCACGCTCACTCCCAGAAGAATGCCCCCGATAGCCAGACCTCGTACCATGCTGGCTCCCATCGGGCGGTTTTGAAAGTCGCCGTGACGCAGGAGGATCAATGTCCCAAGTTTGCCTTCATATGATTCCCGGACGACCGAGTCCGTGACACCCGCAACCATGAATGTGAAAATGGATACGGCTCCCGCGATGATTGAGAAGGCGAGCAGTCTGATCAAAATATTTCCCCACAACGGAGCCGCGTTGGCCGTTGCGGCAACGTCCGACGAGCTCGTGGCAAAATAAAAGCCCGCCAGAAGACCCAGAATCATGGCATCAAGCAGCGCGCTTTTGATGTCCAGAAGACGCGCGAACATCCTTCGAAAGAAGACAACAATGAACGTGAATGAGAGCAGCGCCAGCAAGCCGATCTTGATTATTTCCAACGTGTTGGATACGGCCGAGTCACCGGCCCGGTCCGGGTTATAATCCACGCTGAACTGGGATAGGGTGCCTGATGTGGGGATCGAAGCGTCCAGAATGAAGTGTTGGCCCGCAATTGGAGGATCGCTGCGAAGCGTGACCCGAGCTGCTTCATTTCGATTGGCCGACGACACGTACATGGAGTCGATGGCCCAATCCACGTCTGCGAATGCTGTTTGAGCCAGATGATAGGAAAGCAGCCCGGCGACTTTTGCTGAGTCGAGCGTTATCGGCTGATTGTCGATAAGCGTGTTGAGGAGCAATTCTCCCGAAACGCTGTCCCTGCTGCTCAAATCAAAAGACAGGCCCTGTCCGAGGAGTGAGTCTGAGATGGCCTGAATGGCCGTTCGTGCTTCTGCGTTTGTTGCAGTATCGGCACGTATTACACTCGAGAGGGCGGCTCTGTTTATGCGGTCGAAGGCAGATCCGAATCGCTGAGAAAGGGCTCCAAATGAAGACGTCCGGTTCTCCAACGCAAGCACCTTGCCGTCTTGCGCAAGTTCGAGCGTGAAAATGGGGTCAGACTCGCTCAGTATACCTCGTTCAACATCATCTGCGGTCGGTACATAATTGACCTCCCAGAAGTAAACTGAAATCTGATTCCGGTTGTCTGTATCCAGAAAATCAACGGCGGTGCTTCTTCCCAGAGTTCTCTGTAGATCTACGAGGAGTTCAGGGCGGCGCTTCATTCGGGCCGAACTATCGAGTCCATCAATGGAAAAACCCTGAGACGCCAAAAATGCGCTGGATCGGGTAATGGCTTCCGCTTCAGTAAGTTCGTACTCAGACGCAGAATCCGGATGCTGGGTCGGCAGAAGAAGCGCGTAAGCGAAAACACCTGCCATCCCCAGCAAGAGGAGGACGAGATCAATACCGCTGAAACGGTAAGGAGAGGGCGCTTTTCCAGCTTCGTGGCTCATTCTGCGCTGACGATGGGTTCAGTGCTTCTGGATATCCAAATTCGAAGAGGATACAATCCTGTTGGACGTGCATTTGATCCCTCGAAACGCACTTTTGTGTCGAAGCATCCCTGCCCTAGAGCTTCATGTGACTGTCAGCCTGAGATGCGGCGGTCCAATTCACTGAGGATTGGGCCGATTGCGAAACCGCGCCGGTTGAGGAATCCCACGATTTTTTGGCGCTTCTTTTGATCATCTCGTTCGTTTCGGTATCGCTTCAGGGCTTGATTCATCTGCTGTTCCAGCTGAGATTCTACCACTTCAGCAGGACATGCCTCGTCGACGGCTTTCTTCGCCAGGTCCGACGCAATTCCTTTTTTGCGCAGTTCGTTCTGAAGACGCATCGGTCCATATCCTTTCGAACGAACTCTGGACTCCACCCACTGTCGAGCAAATTCTTCATCGTTTATATAACCCAAATCTTTCAGTCGGGCTTCAATTCGTTCTGCGACGTCACCAGTGACTTTCAGGTCCGACAGTCTCGTTCGAATCTCATGAAGCGAGCGTGGTCGATACGCGATGTAATCCATACATCGTTTGAAGGCCTTATGATAAAGGTCTTTCTGGACCAGGTCGAGGCAATCGTTTTCGGTCAGCTCCACTCCCTTCTTCAGGCGGGCCTCCACGACCACATTCATGTGGATGCCGAAAGCGAACTTGCCGTCGAGATAAATCGAGCAGCGGTCCAGATCCTTTTTCTGAACACTGACTTCCGAAATCATTCCTCCACCAGCCGGGATGGTCGGGAGTTCCAGGGGCTTAATCGATAGCATATTCTCAGTTTCCAACAGTGAGGCGGAGGGAATCAATCGATACTCCTCCGACAAATCCAAGGGCTCCCGTCGCAGAAGAAACGGGTTCGCGACGAGACGGGTTGTCCCGGCTCGTCGCGAATCGGGCAAATCTTTCATCTCCTCGAAGCAACGTAATCTTCAGCGAGTGCTCGGGTACGGGATCATTTTCCGATTGAACGGGAATTGCATAGACACCATTCCAGACCCGGAAACCATCAGAATTCAACTGGGCACTTTCCTCCTGAAACACCTGGGAAGGAAGGAGAAAGAAATCTATGAGCGAGGAGGAGAAGTGGGTGAGCGGATCCAGCCTCGTTTCAATCCAACCGTCAAACTCTGCCGAAGTCCACCGAACAGTGACCTGAACCGGATAGATGAAGCCTGTCGTCGCATTCAGCCCCAAGTTGAGTGAATCGAGTCCGATGTCGAGTGTGTCAACAAAAACCGCAGAAATCGGCCTTTCTGCCACCAGAACACTGACGTCCTTCAGATTCAATGCGGGCGGCACCTCACCGGACGCTATCGCGGATTCAAATTCAGATTCTACCGCCAGCTCGAAATGAGCCCCCGGTTCAACGATGATCGCCTGATCTTCGAAGCGCGGCATGAACAAGGATCCTTCTGACGGGTCGTTTTCGTACGGATATTCTACTCCATCGAGCGAAAGGACCACTTGCGTTTCCGTCTGGTCATGTTGGGTGGCCGAGAGGGACACACCCAATTCCTGTGTTCTCGAGACACGAATCGGAGGAAGCGGTCGTGAAGCATCCACGTATGCCTGGATCACCAGATTGCCGCGATCATCCGGTACAACTGCGTCACATCCGGCCGCGTAGAGAAGCGCGCCGATGATCATCATCCATATGAAGCTCGCGCATCTCATATATCCATCACCAGTTCAAGGAGCGGAAGAATAGGAAGTCCCAGTCGATTCTGGGGTCGGGCCTTCTCCAGGTTCGGATCCCAGGTTTGGTCCACAACATTTCTACGATTCAAGATGTTGTAGACGCTCAGTCCTGCTGACCAATCTGCATCCGCCATTCTGAACTTTCGCTTAACGGATGCATCGAGTCTGAAATAGGCCGGTAGACGCCCGTTGTTGATCACCGGCCGGTGAAAGTACCAGGTGGTTTCACCTGAAATGGGGTCCTGAAGGCTGTATCGTGACTCCGGAACAGAGACTGGATATCCTGACCTCCAGGACAAAGAAATCCCACTTTTCCAATGCGTTGATTCTCGATAGGAAACGAGAGAAAATGATCGCGGAGTATCGAATCGGGTAGGCCTGAAGTTGCCTGTGATATTCTCTGTGATCCGGTTCTCGGCGCGCATCCTGGTGTACGACAAAAGCGTGGTCCACGACCGGATCTGGGTTTCGATACTTGTTTCCAGGCCAAATACGCGTTCTTCACCCCGTGTATGTTGTCCAAGCAAGGTGTTTACTTCAATTCCGGGTCCAAGAAGTCCGTTTTTTGACTGGAATTCGTCTTCTGGTAGCAGGATGCCCCGGCTACCGCGTACGAATCCGTCTACACGCAGAACCGTTTGCCTCACGGCCCGGCTTTCCAATCCAGCCGTTAATTGACCCGACCTCGATGGTCTCGAATCGTTCGATGAGGGGACCCAGCGGCTGGAGACCAGGTCATACAGATAGGAATTACGATCCCTGATTCGCTGCAGGTACTGAACGTGTGAACTGGCGCCCGCGCGAAGCACCAGCCATGAAGGATCGAGGGCCCATTGAACGGAAAGTCGAGGTGCCAGACGAACGTATTGACCACTTCCGAAATAGGACATCCGGATACCGGGGAGAATCTGAAGGGATCTGGTCGGTTTCCAGACATCCTGGATGTAAACGGCGGCTTCAAAGGCGTCGGTGTGACTATCCTGATCCAGCGGTTCAACGAGCGTCGGGGAATAGGTAATCGCAGCCAAGAGATCCGAATTGAACCGATGTTGGACTACCGAAAATCCCGTACGGATTTGATGGGAAGTGGATGGATAATAATCGAGGTCCATTCGGGCGCCGACGTCCTGGAGGGCCACCGAATACTGGGACTCAACTGCAGCCGATTGGCTCGGTCGAATGAATGTGTTTTCGGCGGCTTCATACTCAGAATCGTACGCCGTAGCCGTAAGAAAAAGTCTGTTCGTTATCAGGCGCTGGTATCGAACGCTTACGATCTGATTTCCCCAGAATTGATCGACCTCGAAGAACAGATCCGCCGGTCGGAGCCAGGACGCGAAATCGAGGGAAAGATCGAAGGGTAGACGAAGGTCCAGTGCATCCTTTCCCACGTAATAAGAGAAGGACAGCGCAGATCGGCTGTCTGGTCGGTAAGAGAGCTTGGCGCTCCAGTCATAGAAGTAATAACCCGTTCGAAGAGTGTCCCGGCGGCCCAGATCGTCCTCAACAGCGTGTTTTTCTCCAATGATCTTGTCGATGTAGGATCGCCGACCGGAAAACATGAAAGAGCTTTTCTCAGAAAGAGGGCTCTCCATCAGAAAGCTGGCGTTGAGTCCGGTGATTCCAATGGATGCGCTCGGTTGGGATCGCGAACCGTCTCGTAATTCAGCATCAAGGACCGCCGAAAGTCTTCCGCCGTACTCGGCCGGAAAGGCCCCGCGGTACAGGGAAATGTCTTTGAACGTGTCCGCCTGAAAAGTGGAAACGAGGCTGAAGGCATGCCAGGGGTGATATACAGGCGCGCCGTCAATCAGATACAGGTTTTGATCTGGACCGCTTCCCCGTACCAGGAGCCCACCCGTGGCCTCTCCCGCGCGTTGGATGCCCGGCATCCAGCGGAGGGATTCCAGAACATCGTTGTTTCCAAGAGAACCCGGGAGCTTTTGCAGGTCTCGCCCCGGGACGGAGAGCAGTCCTGGAGTGATTGTCAGGTCAGCTCGTTTGTTGACTTCCTCCTCCACCACAATGCCCGAAATTGTATACGCGGTTGGAGTAAGCTCAAAACGATGGATGTCCGAACTGGCGGTGATGGTTGTATCCAGACGTGAGAATCCAAGATAGGAAACCGCCAGATCGACAGATCTTTCCTCGATTCCGGGAATGGCGAAGAACCCGGCCTCATTGGTGATGGTCCCTGCGCCCACGCCGGGTAGTACGACGTGCGCCCCGATGAGGCTTTCACCCGAGAGAGCATCGTGGATAAATCCACTGAACACAATTCGGCGCTTGGGTCGGAGGGAATCCGCTTCTTCCAGCGGAATCAGTACGATCTGATTTCTGGTAACGGCCTGAGTCCTGAAGGCATGCCCCGAGAGAATGCAGATGAGTGCGTCTCGGGGCGAAATTCCGCGATATCGACACGACGTCGTCAATCCTCGTGTCAATTCAGGGCTGTAAACCACATTGACTCCCGTGCGCTCGGAAAACTCCACGAGCGCTTCGTCCAGAGGGGCCAAATCAAACTGCAGACGGATCGACTGTGCGGACGCGGTTTGAACAGCGAAACACAGCAGAGCCACCACAAAAATGATGAGCTGACGACGAGCCAAAGGGGACACACCTGATTGGATACCGAGAATGGGCCAGTCGAGTTATAAACGTGCCCTCAAGGTGCGTTCCTTGAACAACGAAAATGACGAGAATCGTTTCCTTTTCCAGGGACCGCCAGCCGTCCATCGAGTAAGCCAGCCGTCTATCGAGTAAGCCAGCCGTCTATCGAGTAAGCC
>CAZEHJ010000012.1:18793-61817 GCA_964512485.1 uncultured Rhodothermales bacterium
TCCATCGAGTAAGCCAGCCGTCTATCGAGTAAGCCAGCCGTCTATCGAGTAAGCCAGCCGTCTATCGAGTAAGCCGGCCGTCTATCGAGTAAGCCGGCCGTCTATCGAGTAAGCGAATACGTGCCGTCTTCGGCCGTTTCCAATTCTGCACCGAGTGCAGATGCGATGATCTCGAGAATGGTCTTTACTCCGCGATCTGTCTCGAAGGTACCGGTGAGAGGTGTCTTGAGGAGATCCTCTGCCAGTTCAATATCGACGTCGAATCTTTCCGACAGACTATCGACCACGTCCGACATCGGCGTATCCCTGAATACGATGATTTCGACCCAATCAAGCTCCCGGGTAAGATCCACATCTACAATTGTCGGCTCGGAAGACCTGCTCGAAACGAGTCCTTGTTGTCCCGGCGTCAAAATCTGAGTGAGGGATAGATTGTCGATCGGAGACAGAGAAACTCGTCCTGTCACGAGTGTTACCTCCGTTCCGTTGGAAGTGCGCACTCCAAAAGAAGTCCCCAGTACTGTCGTCAGTGCTTCTTCCGTTTCTATGGTGAACGGATCCGAAGATTCGGTAACATCGAAAAAGGCATTGCCGTTAAAACGTACGGCACGACTGAAGGAATCGTCGGTCAGTTCGGCTTCCAGCCATGAGTCGGGGCCCAGCCTGACTTCTGTTCCATCTTGAAGTTGAATCGTCTGCCATTGTCCGGCTTCGCTGACCCATGTCATTGTCGGACTTGACTGATCTGTGGTTGTCAGATTCAAACCGACTGCGATGAATGCTACGATGGCAGCTGCGGAAAGCGCGTATCTGACAAGTCGCAATCTTGAATTTTTCTGGCTTGAATTTTTCTGGCTTGAATTCTTCTGGCTCGGATTTCGTTGGCCGGTACGCGCCGATTCTGAGTCCAGAGGACGGGCAGCTCGATCCGGAGCGGACGAAGTCGACGGAGCTGCGGCGAAGCCATTGCTCCACGCTTCGTCAAAAGCGGTTGCATCATCACGGATGCGATCCAGAATAGAAGTCAGCGCCGGATGTTTGTCACGTGCGGAATCGAGAATGGACAGTGCGTCTTCACGAAGAGC
Source organism: uncultured Rhodothermales bacterium (assembly GCA_964512485.1). GTDB lineage: Bacteria > Bacteroidota > Rhodothermia > Rhodothermales > UBA10348 > CAZEHJ01. The sequence goes on from CAZEHJ010000012.1 coordinate 19,879, forward strand.
CATCTCTTCATCCGACATGACGGTCTCATCCAGCCTGTCGGCCAGAGCGAGAAGAACCAGAGCCTCACGCGAAGGAACGTCACGGTCCCATGCCTCGCGTACATGACTGCTGATCTGCAACCAGCGGTCCAGTGCGGACGCCAGTTCAGAATCCTGGGACAGAGCTCCTCTGACGCTTGCCAGATCGGCATCCGTCCACTCGTCCATTTGCAGTATGTCTTCCAGTCTCAAAGACATTAAGTGCCTTAATTACACGTTTTCCGATTGATACAGGGTGTTTTCACTTCAGGTGGAGCCCTGCGTTGGTTTTAGCCGCAGTCATATTCAAAAAAGTAACAGCTCCTATCTGGGGAAAAGAGCGGGGATGCTGATCCACAAAATGATCATCGAAAGCGCATCCCGCATCCGTTCGAACGCGCGCTTCACCTGCATCTTGATCGCCGCCTCTGTCGATCCGATCATCTCAGCGATTTCCTCGTATTTGTAACCGTACTCGCGCAGTTCAATGATTCTTCGAGCCTTGTCAGACAGCGAACTCAGAGCCTGTTCGACATCCAGTCTGTTTCCAGGTTGAGTACCCTCATAAGCGGTTTCAGGGGGTTCGTGTGCATCGAAAAGCAACTCCTTCGTCGTGTAACGACCACGGTAGAAGTCCTGCAGCTCATAGAGAGCACCTTTCATTGCGAATGCTTTCAACCTCGTATTGTCCTTCAGGTCTGGAAGACCTCGGTGAACACGAAGCAGGGCATTCTGAACGAGATCGTCGACATCCGGCTTTCGTCCTATCCGCGAGATGAAAAATGCCCGAATCGGCGGTTCCAGACGCTTTATCAACGCAGAAAAAGCCGCCTCATCGCCATTCTTGGCAGCAATTACCAGATCGGTCAATTCTTGCATTTCGGAGGTGGTACCTGTTGGGCGGGTCTAGCGCGTATGAGTGAATCAACGGTGTCGAATGACTCAGGTCATGACGACCACGAATGGCGTCACATTCATTTTCAGAGTCGTGCTAACCCTTTTCATGCAGAAAAGCTCCTTGCCGGGCACCGTTGCCGTGTTTCCCGGATCTTCTCGCCTCACGGCTGCGACGCGGGATTCAGTCGAGGACAAGTCCTGATTTGTAGCTGCCCAGCACTTTCACTTTCGCGGCGACCTCATTCAGATGATGCAACGCATTTCGAACCCGCTCATCGTCTTCGTGTCCACCCAGGTCGAGATAGAAAATGTATTGGCCCGGACTACCGACCAGGGGACGGCTTTCGATTTTGAACAGATCAATGTCACGAAGTGCAAAGACGGCCAGACTTTTAAACAGGCCACCGGGAACGTTCTCACGTTGTGCGTAGAGTAGGGAGGTTTTCGCTTCCCCGTTTTTCAGGACGTCTGGTGAGAGACCTTCTTCCTGGCTGGAATCGGATCTTCCGAGCGCCAGGAATCTGGTGTAGTTGGCGTGGTTGCTTTCGATATCCGGTGAAAGACTGATGAGAGAGTATTCCCCGGCCGCAGCGCGACTGGCAATAGCGGCGTGGGACGAGTCAGCCGTTTCCGCAACGTGTTTCGCCGCTCCTGCTGTGTCGTAAGAAGGGATGATTTCTGCGTTGGGTAGCTTTTCCTTCAGGAAAGTCCTGCATTGCCCGATGGCTTGAGGATGGGAATACACCTTTCGGATCCCTTCGAGTGTGCTTCCTTGAAGGCCGAGCAATTGATGCCGGATTCTGATCTGTATCTCGGCCAGAATTCTCAGATCATGTTCAAGAAGCAGATCATAGTTCTGATGCACGCTTCCGAACAGGGAGTTTTCAATCGGCAGGACAGCCCTGTCGACGTCACCCGAAGAGACGGAATCGAAGGCGGCCTCGAAACTCGGTCTGGGACAGATTTCTGCTCCCGGATAGAGTCCGGCCACGGCTTCCTCGCTGTAGGCACCTATTTCTCCCTGAAATGCGACGCGCATGATTCTACATTTTTGATGGAGCAGATATTCCCAAAATCGTCAATCCGTTTTTAAGAACCTGACCTGAAGCGATTGCCAACTTCATTCGCGCTGCCGCCAGTCTTTCTTCCTCCCCAATGATCCGGCAATGTCCGTAAAACTGGGTGAAAGCCACCGCGACTTCGCGGAGATAGTTGGCCAAGCGATGTGGTTCTTTGTGTGAGGCTGCGCGTTCAATCGCCTGCGGAAGGCCCATCAACTCCTTGATCAGATTCTGCTCGGCTTCATGCTGAAGCAGGCTCAGATCTGCTTGATCCTGATGAGAAAAACCAACCTCTTCTGCCTTTCGGAGAATCGAACAGATGCGGGCATGTGCGTATTGGAGGTAGAAGACCGGGTTGGTGTCCGAAGCTTCTTTTGCCAGATCGAGGTCGAACTCCAGATGGGTGTTCGGTGAGCGCATGAGAAAGAAAAAGCGAGCTACATCCTCGCCCACCTCGTTCATGAGCTCGTCCAGGGTCACGAACGTCGCTTTTCTGGTACTCATCTTGACCGGCTGGCCGCTGCGCACAAGCGTAACGAACTGGTAGATGACCACTTGAATTTTGTCTGCATCAAATCCGAGCGCGCGCACTCCTTCGACGACATCGGGGAAGGTTGCGATGTGATCCGCGCCAAATACATCCACGCACAGGTCAAATCCGCGCTCGAGCTTGTCCACGTGATAACCGATGTCGGGAAGCCTATACGTGGGTTCTCCGCTGCTTTTCACGAGGACCGTGTCCTGATCTTTTCCGAAAGCGGTCGTTTTCAACCACACGGCGCCATCTTTGTCGTAGGCCAGACCCAGCTTTCTGAATTTGTCTACTGTGTCCCAAACGCGGTTCGAATCGTAGAGGCTCCTTTCGTTGAAAAAGGAATCCATCTCGATGTTCATCCGGTTCAGGGTAGCCTCGATTTCGGCAAAAATCTGATCTTCAGCGGCTTTCTTGAATACGTCTGACTCGCCTTCAACATCGAGGTCCGCTCCCCAGGTTTCCAACACTTCACGAGCAATCTGGTCGATGTATTCACCGAGGTATCCGTCTTCCGGAAATGGCTCAGGCACGGTTACTTTGTCGTCTCCTTCGCCGATCTGTTTTGTCGCGATTTCGGGATTAATCCACGCCATGTAACGGGCTCGGACCGAGTCCCCGAGTACACGCATCTGGCGGCCGGCGTCGTTGAAGTAGTATTCCCGCTTTACGTCGTAACCGGTCCATTCGAACAGATTCGCGATGGTATCACCCAGCACGGCATTCCTTCCGTGACCCACAGTCAGCGGTCCGGTCGGATTGGCGCTTACAAATTCAACCAGGGCTTTTTGCCCGGCGCCGCTTTCGGTTCTGCCGAATGAGTCACCCCCGGAGAGGATGGTCGCGAGCGCTGCGGTCAGGTAGTCCTCCGAAAACCTGAAGTTCAAAAATCCGGGTCCCGCGACCTCAATGGCACTGATTCTCGTCGGATCCACGGGAAGGGAAAGAAGGCCTTCTTTGAGGTCGTCGGCAATCTGTTTCGGCGCTTTACGTAAGTGGCGGGCAAGCTGCATCGCTGCATTGCACGACAGATCACCGTGATCCGGATTGGCCGGCTGCTGGAATTCGAGCACAAAATCATCCGGGATTCCCCCGAGAGATTCGAGCACAGCCAGAATACTGTCGTTCAGATAGGTTTGCATGAAGCGCTTTTGATTCCTTCTTGCTTTGGGTGGAAATAAGGCCGCAATCTACCAAATTCCTTGCTTCAGAGGGCGATTTGGCTCAGAGATCACAAATGCTTCGCAAAAAAGTGAATACATCGCAGCAGGATCAAAACCAATAGGGCCTCACCCCGTATGAACGTCACTTTGGAAACACCGTGTCCATGTCCCGAACTACAACCACGCTCATTCTGCTTGTCTGTCTCCTCTGGCTGAATCCATTCGAGGTTCAGGCCCAGGAAGAACATGCCTTCAAGATTGCTCGGGTCAAATACGATGGAGGAGGGGACTGGTACAGCGACCCTGAGTCTCTTCCCGAACTGCTCACATTCGTCAGACGGGAGACCCTTATCGATGTCGCTCCACGCGAAGAGGTCGTGGAATTGTCGAGTGACAATCTATATGCGTATCCCTACGTCTACCTGACCGGCCACGGCAACATCAAAATGAATGACACAGAAGCCGAGCGTCTTCGGCACTATCTCGAGAGCGGTGGCTTCCTTCATATTGATGACAATTACGGACTGGACGTGCACATTCGAAGGGAAATGGAGAAAGTGTTTCCGAACAAGGAGTTTGTGGAACTCCCTTTCGCCCACGAAATCTTCCACACCGCCTTCGAGTTTCCCAACGGACTCCCCAAAGTGCATGAGCACGACGGTAAACCACCTCAGGGATTCGGGATACTGGATGGCGAAGGCAGGTTAATGGTGTTTTACACGTATGAAACGGATCTGGGAGATGGATGGGAGCCCCAATCCGTTCATGAGAAACCGGGCGATTTGAGACGTGATGCCCTGAGAATGGGGACCAATATTCTCGTTTACGCCATGATGAATTGAGCGATGAGCACTAGTTTGGGGGTCGAACCGTGTGATATGTGTCGCACATGATCACCATAATCGATTGATCGAATATTCCTCTACCCACATGTCTCTTCTCCAACAGACTGACCCCCAGGTTTTCGATGCCCTTCAAAAGGAAGTGCAGCGTCAGAACGAAGGCCTGGAACTGATTGCGTCCGAAAACTTTGTCTCGCGTTCGGTCATGCAGGCCATGGGTACACCGCTGACGAACAAATATGCTGAAGGGCTCCCGGGCAAGCGGTATTACGGTGGTTGTCAATTCGTGGATGTTGCCGAGGATCTCGCCAGAGATCGTGCGAAAGAGCTTTTTGGATGCGACTGGGTGAACGTGCAGCCTCATTCAGGAGCCAATGCGAATGCCGCTGTGTATCTCACACTCATGAAGCCGGGCGACACCTTTCTGGGCCTTGACCTCGCACACGGTGGCCACCTGACGCACGGCAGTCCCGTAAATTTCTCCGGTCTCCTGTATCGCGCGGAGTATTACGGAGTGGAGAAAGACGGCGAAATGGCCGGGCGCATCGACATGGACAAGGTCCGTGACAAGGCGCTTGAGATTCGCCCTAAAATGATTTCGATCGGCGCTTCGGCGTACAGCCGAGACTTTGATTACGCCACGTTCAGATCCATCGCCGATGAAGTGGGCGCTTTCCTCTGGATGGACATGGCACACACGGCCGGGCTGATCGCCGCCAAAAAGCTGAATGATCCTCTACCGCACTGTCATATCGTTTCGACGACGACCCACAAGACACTACGTGGTCCTCGCGCAGGGATGCTTCTGATTGGATCGGACGGTGAGAACACGATCGGCAAAGTGGCTCCCAAATCGGGTCGCGTGAAAAACTGGAGCGAGTTGTTCGACTCTTCCGTCTTTCCGGGAATGCAGGGTGGTCCGCTGATGCATGTTATCGCAGCCAAGGCAGTTGCTTTCGCTGAGGCGCTCGAAAATTCGTTCTCAGACTACGCCGCGCAGGTCATGTCGAACGCTTCTGCCATGACGGATGCTTTTGTTGAAAGGGGCTATGATGTCGTATCCGGAGGAACGGACAATCATCTGGCCCTCATCGATCTCAGAAACAAAGGAATTACAGGCAAAGACGCTGAAGCTGTTCTTCAGGCTGCGGAATTGACCGTGAACAAGAACATGGTTCCGTATGACGACAAGAGTCCATTCGTTACGAGCGGCATTCGAGTCGGAACACCGGCGATGACAACGAGGGGTATGAAGGAAGACGATTTTCGTGAAATCGTCGGCCTGATGGATCGTGTTTTGACGAATCCGACCAATGAAGACGTTATTCGAGATGTAAGGGGCGCCATTCACGAGATGACTTCCCGCTTTCCTCTTTATGATTTTGTAGTTGCCTGATTGATTCAGTTACCCGAATCACGGCGACTAAGCCAACCGATTCTGTAACTGCTTTCTCCGGGTTACGTCTGAATCTCTATGACTGACTTATCTCCTTCTACATACGATGAACTGGTTGATCTGGGGCGGCAGCTCTATGATCACGCACTCGTGCGCAGTGAACAGGAGGAGATTACTGATCCACGTGGCCAGCCCATAGGATGGCTCCTCGATACGCGCATTCCCATGCTGAATGGCAATATCATGCCTGAAGTCGGGAGGGTGTTGAGCGAACGATTAACACTGAAGGGCGTCGATCAGGTTGTGGGATTCGGTTTCGGTTCCTATGCGCTTGTTGCGTCGGTCGTTGCCTCGAGTACGAATCCTCCATTCATGGGTGGCTTTGTCAGGGAGGAGAGAAAACCGCACGGACGTCGTCGCCTGGTCGAAGGACCCCTCGTTCGAGAAAAGCCCGTCGTCCTGCTGGATGATATCCTGAACAGCGGTCGATCGGCGCGCAAGGCGATAAACCTCCTGAGAGAGGACGGATTTCAGGTCGTCGGCATGATGACGTTGTTCAATTTCACCTGGAGCGGCGGTCGGCCAAGACTGGAAAAGATGGGCCTGTGGGTCGATTCGCTCCTGGATTTGAACCTTAGGGAAAGCGAGCGGTAAAGAGAGGATCCGTCTTTTTAGCGGATCGAAACAAGCCATGATTTCATTTCTGAAAAAGAGAAAAAGCGCCAAAACAGTAGATTCACTTCACTCCGGTGACGGCGCCAGCCTAGATTCTGAACCAACTATCGGGAACGAAGCCGAAATGGGCTTTTTGGATCATCTCGAAGAATTGCGGATGACGCTTTTTAAGGGCTTTGGCGCAGTCCTTGCATGTACTGCCGTGGCGGCCGTCTTCAAAGGTTGGGTGATTGAGAATATTTTACTCGGCCCTAAAAACCCGGCGTTTATCAGCTATCGAATTTTCGGCATGGAAACGACGCCATTCGATCTGCAGAACCGGACGGTAACAGGCCAGTTTTTCGCCGATTGGGGAACTGCGCTTGTAGTCGGTGCAATAATCGGGTCGCCGGTCTTCGTCTACTATATGTGGAAGTTCATCGAACCAGGATTATTCCCCGGAGAAAAAAAGGGACTGCGTTTCTCGGCCGTGTTCGCCTCGTTTTTCTTTTTACTGGGCATCTGTTTCGGGTATTTTGTCATTACCCCGTTGGCACTGCAGTTTTTCGCCGGTTACGAGATTTCACCGCAGATCCTGAACGAGTTCGACATCACGAAGTATTTCGAGATGATCACGTTTTGGTCGTTTGGAACGGGCATTCTTTTTGAATTGCCCGTAGTCGTCTATTTTCTGGCAAAATTGGGAATTGCGACTCCCAAAACTCTGCGCTCCTCGCGCAAGTATGCGCTCATTTCCTGTCTCATCCTCGCGGCTTTTCTTACGCCTCCCGATCCGTTCACACAGATTCTTGTGGCGACCCCGATGCTTCTTCTTTACGAGGGATCGATTTTAATTGCGGGATATGTAGAGCGGAAACGCGAACGAGAATTAGAAGAAGCCCTGGCCTGATTCAGCTACGTGCATCCTACTGGACCCTCTTGCATCTTGGCTCGCAATCGGGCAGTTTCCAGTGATGCCTGAATCATACGCGTCCTCCTCGCGTCAGAATGAAATCGATATTCCGACGTGCCCATGAAACGCTTTCTTATCCCTTTTTCGGCTGTTCTGCTGGCCGGTTTTGTCCTGACTGCCTTCCGCAGCGACGATGATCTCTTCGAGTTGAGGAAAAACTTCGAAATTTTCGGAGCGATCTACGAAGAGATCGCAGTCGGTTATGTGGACGACGTTCGACCGGCTCCATTCATGCGTGCCGGTATCGAGGCCATGATGAGTCAGCTCGACCCGTATACCAACTACTACGACGAAGCGGATATGGTTGACATCCAGCTCATCCGGCAGCGAAAAGTTGGGACGGTCGGCGTGTCTCTCGGAATTCGCGGTGGTCGCGTCACGGTTCTGGCCCCAGAAGATGACGCATCTGCCTATCGGCAAGGCTTGCGGACCGGTGACTTGATTCTTCAGATCGCGGACTCAGGTACGGAAGGGATGACCGTTACGGAGGCCGTGGAATTGCTCTCGGGTGATCCGGGCTCGACAGTGGAAGTGCTCATTCAAAGAGGTGGCGAAAACGGACCGCGAACGTTCGTCCTGCCCAGAGAGCGTCCAAGATTTACAAATGTATCATACTCCGGTTTTCTCGGAGTAGACTCCACGGACGGCATCGCGATTGTCCGACTGGATCGATTCGGCAACAGAGCTGGACGCGAAGTGAAGCGCGCGCTCAGAAATATGCATCGCGATGTTGAACTGAAGGGTATTGTGCTCGATCTGCGCGATAACCCCGGCGGAATTCTTGGGGAAGCGATTGATATCGTGGAACTGTTCGTTCCGAAAGGGACCGTCGTCGTGAGTACCCGATCACGAGCTGACGACACAGTATCCGATTATCGCACAGAAGAAGAGCCGCTGTTTCCAGAAACACCTCTCGTCATCCTCATGAACAGATTCAGCGCATCTGCGAGTGAAATCGTTGCGGGTGCTCTTCAGGATCATGATCGGGCGGTCATTATGGGAGGGACATCCTTCGGAAAAGGACTCGTTCAGATCATGCGACCGCTTCCTCATAACACGTCATTGAAGCTCACGATTTCGCACTACTTCCTCCCGTCCGGACGGACGATTCACTCTTCGGAACTGAATTCATCTTCTGTAACAGTTGCCACCCCGACCGTTCTCGAACACACAACGACAGCCGGCCGTCTGGTCAGAGGAGGACTGGGTGTTGAACCCGACGTGGAAGTGGATGACGGGGGAGAATCTGAACTTGAATGGGCCCTTCTTCAAGAGTCGGCGTTCTTTCTGTTCGCCAATCGGTGGGTGGCCGAGCGATGTGACTCCGGTGGCACGTGTACCGGATCGGACGAGGAGCTGTTGGCAGCTTTCAGGACCTGGTTGGATCAGAGTGGATTCAGACCGGTGACCCAAACGGATCTTTTGCTGTCCGAGTTCGAGGCCTCGGCCATCGACGCGGGATATCTATCTCTTTCGCATCAGCTGGATGGCGTCCGCGCAGCCATGGAAGATAAAAAAAGAGCTGATTTCGAGACTATTTCGGACAGAATTCTGCTTCATCTGAGGTCTGAGATTCGGGCGAGGGTGTTGGACGAGAATGAGCAGGCAGTCGCGGATATTCTGGAAGACACGTGGATTGATCGCGCGGACGAACTGGTGCGGCGCCCACGGGGTGTACGCCGGCTTCTGTCCTCAAACTAGTCTCGTTCGAGGAGCGTGTGGGTAGCTGAGAGTAACACATTTGCTCCGGCCGTAACATGTTCGGGTGAGGTGTATTCCGTCACATTGTGACTGATACCGCTTCGGCTCGGTACAAATACCATCCCGCACTCGTAGCATGAAGTCAGGATCTGCGCGTCGTGGCCGGCTCCGCTGATCATGTTGGTGTGACTCAGGTCATGCGACTGCGCAGCATCCGCTACAGCCTCAACCACACTCGGAGAGAAGGTGCACGGTTCGACGCGGGCCAACGAATGGTTGTCGACCTGGCAGACATCTTCTGATTTCAGGATCAGTTGTATTTCAGATTCGACTCTCTTGAGTGTATCTGAATCCGGATGGCGGGCATCGATGGTGAAACGTACGCGTTCAGGAATTACGTTGATAAGGCCCGGTTCATAAACTGTAGACCCGATGGTGAGTCGGAGATCGGGGTACTGCTTCGGTAGGGCGCGCAATTTTTCAGTCATCCTCCCGGCTGCCGTTCCTGCATCCTTGCGGCGATCCATGGGTGTGGTCCCAGCATGATTGGTCGAACCGTTCACCTCCACCTGGGTCCACGAAAGTCCCTGAACTCCTGTTACGACTCCAATTTCGAGCCGTGCATCCTCCAGGATCGGACCCTGTTCGATGTGCAATTCAAGAAAACAGCCGACGTTGAGGTCATCGAGGGAGTCCTTTCCGCCATAGGAAAGACGGTCCAGTTCTTCCCCGATGGTAGTGCCGTTGATGTCGGTGTCCTGTCGGGCATCGTTTATCGAGTAGTGGCCGCTGTGGATCAGGCTGCCCATCATGTCAGGCATGAATCTGACTCCCTCTTCATTGACGAATGAGGCCACAATGAGCGTGCGTTTCCGCGGCGATTCAGATTCGATGAGTCGCTCCGCTGCTTCAACGGCAGCCAGAACGCCGAGAGCCCCGTCATATTTACCACCTGTGCCGACTGTGTCCGTGTGGGAGCCAATCATTACGGCAGGTAAATCAGATGTGCCGTTCAGAATGCCAAACAGATTTCCGATCGCGTCGATTCGAACTTCCATTCCGAGAGAATTCAGAATATCGGAGACATAATTCCTGCCCTTGAGGTCATCATCTGAGAAGGCCAGGCGACAGACTCCACCATCTTCCCTGGCACCGATTTGGGCTAGTTCTTCCAGCCGAATGGCAAGTCTTTCTGTGTTTATCGAGAGCATATTCGATGGCGTTGGGGTCGGACAAAGATCCCGATTGGGGTCTTCAGATACCAGTCGTGGAGCTGAAATAGCGTGTGTTCAGTGGATCCCGTCGCGACTGGTTGACTGCAAAATGGTAGAAACCCGTTCGGAATGCTCTCGTATGAAGTCGCCAGAGCCTGATTTAACGCCATTCGCGTTGATTGGCGCTCTTGTTACCCAACCCGCCACGGTTATGGACAATAGTGTAGAACAGAGATTAATTAGACAGATGCGAATTCGTTTGTTGGCCCTTTTAATCCCGGGCTTTCTTTTGGTGGGATGTGACCAACCGGTACAGTCACAGGATCAGTCACGCGTGCAGGATGATCCCAATTCCTTCCGGACGGAGGCAGCATATCTCCCGACGGTTCAGGATTCGATCATGATGGGTCGCATGAACGCCATCACCCGTGCCGTGCAGAAAGCGACACCTGCGGTCGTAAGTGTGAACGTGATTCAGACCCAGCAGGTCAGGGTGAATCCGTACAACGATCCGTTTTACGATCTCTTCTTCAGCCGTCAGCGTTCCCGGGTGATGGAGCAGCAGGTTCAGATGATGGGCTCGGGATTCGTCGTCAGTCAAAATGGGTATATCGTAACCAATGAACATGTCGCAGGAAATGCGTCTCAGATTACGATAGCATTTCCAGATGGAACGACACTACCGGCGACATTGGTTGGATCAGACAAGAGCACGGATCTTGCTCTCCTGAAGGTGGAAGCCGAGAAGGCTCTTCCACATCTGGAATTTGAACTGTCGAGTGACCCTATAGTTGGAGAATGGTCCATCGCTCTCGGAAATCCGTTCGGCCTGTTCGAAGCGACAGATCCGACGGTTACTGTTGGAGTCGTGAGCGCCACGGGGCGGGACCTTCAACCTCAGGACAGTCGCTTTTACGTGGGCATGATTCAGACCGATGCCGCGATCAATAGGGGCAACTCGGGTGGCCCGCTGTTGAATGCACGCGGCCATGTGATCGGCGTCAATACAGCCATTTTTACCGAATCCGGAGGTTCCGTGGGAATCGGGTTTGCCGTGCCGTCGGACAAAGCAGTGCGGGTTCTTGAAGATCTGCGCGACAAGGGATTCGTCGATCGAGCCTATTACGTGGGACTCCATGGAAAAACGTTGCCGGCACAATGGGCGCAGGCGTTGGGCCTGAGTGAAGCACGCGGCGTGGTCGTCGAAAAGGTCGATCCTGGCTCCCCCGCAGATCAGGCTGGATTCCAGCCGTACGACGTTATCCGAGGCTTAGCAGACAACAAGATCGATACGAGAGAAGATTTCGCCTCGTATCTCTACGAATTTCGACCGGGAGACGAGGTTGAATTTGAAGTGATCCGAAGTGGACGTACGATTCCGATCCAGATGACCGTAGGCAGCCAGGACAATTCCGGCAGCTAGCGGCGGTAGTAGCGGCCTTCTTCAAGTCGAGTAACACCCCTGCTCCGGGTTCTGAACTCCACGGGTATGGTGCGCATGCCCAGTTCGCGGGTGGCTGAATAGACCTCGAAATGCAGGTGTGGTCCGGTCGAATATCCGGTGTCTCCTGAATGGGCAATCACCTGTCCCGATCGGACAACGTCTCCCAGTTTGACACGTACCCCATTGTGAGCGAGGTGCACGTAATTGCCAATCGTACCGTCTTCGTGTTTGATCTTGACGAAGTTGGCCATGGTTTTCAGTTCGGGGTCCGGGCGGCCCGCGCGGTAGCGCTCCATCAGTTCCATTACGATACCCCCGCGGGCCGCCCGTACCGGCGTCCCGACAGGCATATCCCAATCGATGGCATACTTGCCCTGATGTGTGGCTTCACCCTGGAAGCCTTGCCCCACCATGAATTCGGCGCCCTCCGAATAGGGTAGTTGATAGATGTGCCCCTGTTGATGTCGCGCTCTGAAATTGCCCAGAATCCACCTCAGATTGAACTGGAATGCCCATCGGGTGCCCGGCTCTGTGACGCGAAGAGTCATCACCCTTTTTCGACTCTCGCCCGCATAGCTGTCCGTGAAAGGCAGGTCTACATCGGAGCGCATGTTTTGCAGGTCCATGTCAAGGACCATGGTGACATCCCAACGCACCAGACTCCGAACGTACACCCTCACTTCAGTCGCCGTTTCTTCCGTTTCGATGCAGAACGTGTCATCGTAACACTCGGCTGGATTGTACCGATTGATCTGCAATACAGAAAGAATGGCCAGGAGATAAATCATGGTTCCGGGAAGAAACTGTCCAAATTGGACCGGAACAGCTATTCGTAGTTCCTCAGGGCAGTTGTGAGTACCCTAATCGTTCGCGAAACAAGAGGTAGGCTTACCAGGCCTTCATGATCGAGGTGACGTTCTTCTTCACTGACTTGTCACCTCCGAAGACCGCGCTGCCCGCCACGATTACGTCGGCTCCGGCGCCCGTGACTTCCGCGACATTGGTGGCTTTGACGCCTCCGTCGACTTCGAGATAGGCGTCCGATCCTATCGAGTCCAGCATATTGCGCAGGCGGCGAATTTTGTCCGTGCTCGACGGGATGTAGGACTGCCCGCCGAAGCCGGGATTGACGGACATGATGAGAGCCAGATCGATTTCTGGAAGGATCTCTTCCAGGCTCCAGAGGGGAGTGGCCGGATTGAGCGTTACGCCGGGGCGCGCGCCGGCGGCGCGAATGGCCTGGATCGTGCGGTGAAGGTGTGTGGCAGCTTCGACGTGGACGGTGATGATGTCGGCGCCGGCGCCAGCGAAGGCTTCGACATAATCATCAGGGTTTTCAATCATGAGATGCACATCCAGAACGGCTCCCGTTTCGTCTGCCAGTGGCCTGAGCGACTTCACGATGAGGGGACCGATGGTGATGTTCGGCACGAAGTGCCCATCCATCACATCAACATGCAGCCACTCGGCGCCTGCCTTCAGGGCTTCCCGGCAATGGTCACCCAGGCGAGCAAAATCAGCAGAGAGAATACTGGGCGAGAGAATGGGCATGTCGTCCGGGAAAAATGGTTAGGAGAATATAATGACGCCGATGGCCACGAGTAGTGCGTTGACCAGGGCGATCGGGAGAAGATAATTCCAGCCAAGCTTCATGAGCTGCTGGTATTTGAATCGGGGCAGTGTCCAGCGGACCCAGATGAAAACATAGGCGAAGAAGCCAGCCTTGAGTACAACGGAGCCGATTTGCAGGACGGTCAGCAACCAGCTTTCAGCGAGCGCTGGCCATTGAGCCAGAATCAGCGATTCGAACGGCAGCAAGTAACCGCCGAAGAAAAGCGTCACGATGACGAAGGAGGCCACAAAGAAGTTGACGTATTCGGCCAGGAAGAACATCCCGAACTTCATGCCCGAGTACTCGGTGTGGTAGCCGCCGACAAGCTCCTGTTCTGCTTCGGGCAGGTCAAACGGCGCACGATTGGTTTCGGCGAAAGCGGTGATGATGAATAGAATGCACCCGACTGGATTGCGGAACACGTTCCAGGCGAAGAGCCCATATCCACCGGCCTGGTCTTCGACGATGGTGGTCAGGTTCAACGAACTGGATATCAGCACAACCGACAGAACCGCAAGCCCCATTGATAGCTCGTAGGAAATCATTTGCGCCGATGACCGCAGACCCCCCAGGAGGGAGTACTTGTTGTTCGAACTCCAGCCTGCCAGCGTGATGCCGTACACCGAGATAGATGTCAGAGCGAGCAGGACTAGAACACTTACATCCATGTCCGCGATGACAACTCCGCGGGCGAACGGTATGAGGGCTCCTGCCGTCATGGCAATGGCGACCATGGCCATCGGAGCCAGTGAATGAACGAAGGGGTTGGCCAGAGCCGGAACGATATTTTCCTTCATAACCAGCTTCAATACGTCCGCGAAAGGCTGCAGGAATCCGAATGGCCCCACCCGGTTCGGACCGGGACGATTTTGCATGTAGCCGGACACCTTGCGCTCTGCATACACCAGAACGGAAGCCGAAACGAGCAGGAAGTTGACAATCGCGAAGGCGATCAGGGCTGTCCAGTACCAGGCAAGATTCATAGCTTATCTCTTGAATCAGGCATTGAAGCCCGTTTTAGTGGTGTCTGATTCAGCTACAGCGGGCTGGGGTAATCGCACCCCGAATTCTCCCATAGCATCGTACGTGGCTCCTGTCAGCCGCTCATTCGATGTGCTCAGTTCTTCCATGATGGCGCGTGGCCCTTTGTAGGAAAGCTCCAGCCCGATACCCGCAGCGATCTGGGGGAGAGAGACCCAACCGGGGTGGCAGTCAACAAGATTGTCTTCGTCGTACCAGCGATCAAACGGCGTGCCATGCCGATCTGCTCGGCACTTTCCGATTTCCATCGAAAGCGTGCGGTTCACCCCCTTGATGGCTTTGGCCGGCCGCAGTCGCTGAGCGTGGCCGTCCTTGTTCACGAAGGTGCCAACCGTTTCGACAGCAGTCGCTGCAGGGAGCGCCACGTCTGCCGCCGCCAGCGTTTCATTGGTCGTGTTGTAATAGTGGAGAACAACTTTGAGATTCGCCAGCTCTTTCACCGTACACATTCCCGCGCCAACCGGGTCGTCTTCCATGACGTACAGAAGATCAATCTCACCCGAATTGATTCTCCCTTTGATCTCGCCCAATACTCCGTGCTCCATTCCCAGTCGTTCACATCCTTCGGCATTGGGGGCGCGGTCATCGGTCTTCAGCCAGTCATCTCCGTGTCCGAGTATTCGGTGCGGAAGGTAGACAGGTGCAGATGCGCCGACGGACTCGGCGAGTTTGGTAAGTAAATAATTGTCTTCAACCGTGGCGAATGCTGATCCCAGAAACAGAGCACGACTGCCATCCACTCCCTTCAGGCAATCTGCAGCCGCTTTCCATGCCATGTCCCAGGAGACGTCCGCGCCATGGACAGTCGGGCCAGCCGGCCTGTTTTCGTTGAATCGCGCGTAGTCGAGACGCTCCTCGTCTGCCAACCAGAATTCATTGACGCTCATGTTGGTCCGCGGTGTGACCTTCATGATTTGGTTGTCCTTGACCCAGTAGTAGCAGTTCGATCCTTTGGATCCCACGGTAGAAACGGATGCAGTTTTACTCATTTCCCAGACGCGAGCCTGAAAACGTGCATCACGCGATGTCAGGGCCCCCACGGGGCATATGTCGATGACGTTCATCGAATACGGCTCGTCAAACTCCACACCTGGGGGGGTCATCGGGTAGTTCTTGACGCCTCGTTCGATGATAGTTAGCTGGTTGCTCTTGCTGATCTCCTTCGTAAATCGAATGCACCGAGTGCAGTTGATGCAGCGCTCGCCGTCGAGAACGACGTTGGGCCCGAGATCGATGTGTTTAGGCTTGTGGACCTTCTCGAATTCAAATCGCGATCCTTCGGGGCCGTGTTTGTATGCCTGATTCTGAAGAGGGCAGTGGCCGGCCTGGTCGCAAATCGGGCAATCCAGCGGGTGGTTGATCAGCAGGAATTCGAGCGTGTCTTTTTGCGCCCGAACAACCTGCTCGCTTGAACAGTGTGTCTTGACCACCATCCCGTCCGAGATGTCCATCGAGCAGCTGGTCTGCAGCTTGGGTATGAACTGAACGATGGTGTTTCCATCTTCGTCCACATTGGGCTTACCTGTCTCACGATTGATCTGGGGCATTCCCACCTCGACGAGACACTGACGGCAGTTGGCGGGCGCCGACATCGACGGATGGTAGCAGAAGTGAGGGAGGTCGACGCCACGATCCAGACAGAATTGAAGGAGCCTTTCCCGCTCCTCGAACTCATAGGTCTGATTGTCAATGGTGATGGTGGCCATAATGGTCTGATTCTACTTCATTCAGGCATTTTCCAGAATTCCGCCGGCCGGGACCAGGGAAGGGCGACACTTGGCTTCAAAATCGGCGCGGAAGCGATCGATGGTGTAGCGAACCGGCCACGCGGCGGCGTCAGCCAACGCGCAAACAGTCCGGCCTTCCATCTGCGAACAGAGATCCAAAAGAAGATCCAGGTCACGCAGATTGCCTTCACCTTCGTCGATTCGGGTCACAATGTTTTCGATCCAGCCCGTTCCTTCGCGACACGGCGTGCACTGACCACAGCTTTCATGGTGGTAGAAGTGCGTTATGCGCCGCAGCCAGGACACGATGTCGGTGTCTTCGTCCATGATCAGCATGCCGCTCGTACCCATCATTGAACCCGCCTCCCTCAGGGTGTCCGCGTCCATGGTCACACCTTCGATCATGTCGGCACGAAGGATGGGGGTAGAAGATCCTCCGGGAATCAGGGCTTTGAGCTTTTTGTTGCCTCGTATTCCACCTGCCACGTCGTAGATGAGATCGGTGATCAGCATTCCGGTCGGGTATTCGTACACGCCGGGGCGATTGACATGTCCCGATATTCCGTAAAGAACGGGTCCGGGGTGTTTGTCAGCACCGATTCCGGCGTACCACTCGCCACCCTTGCGAATAATGATCGGCGCGCACGCCAGAGATTCGACATTGTTGATGGTGGTCGGGTAGCCCCAGACTCCCTTCTGGGCCGGAAATGGTGGTTTTATGCGTGGGTAGGCTCGTTTTCCCTCGAGCGAATTCATCAGACTCGACTCTTCGCCACAGATGTATGCTCCTGCGCCCTTGTGGATCACGATGTCGCAAGAAAATCCCGATCCCATGATGTCCTTTCCCACGTAGCCTTTTTCATAGGCCCTCTCAAGCTCGGATTCCATGAGCGTGATCCAGTCGGCGAATTCGCCGCGGATATAGAGAAAGGCTGTTTTGATGGACATCGCATACGCTGCAATCAGCATTCCTTCAAAGACCAGATGGGGATTGTATTCCATCAGTTGGCGGTCCTTGAACGTCCCCGGCTCGGACTCGTCACCATTGCAGCACAGAAATCGAGGCACGTCCGGATCCACCGGGGGCATAAAGCTCCATTTCAGACCAGTCGGGAATCCGGCTCCGCCACGTCCTTTGAGTCCGCTTTTTTTGACTTCATTGGTGACGGATGTGGGGTCCCACTTGTCAGTCGTAAGAACTTCCCGAAGGGCAGAATAGCCCTCATTCAGCTCGTAGACCTCGATTTTGTGGAGGTCTTTCACCGCGGGCAACAGAACCCGCTCAAAATTGCGCCACTCTCCAGCTTTTGATTTTGCTTCCATATCAACTCAGGGTTTCGCTGACTGGACAGGGGCCGTACGGTTCGACAGTCGTGACATCGCTGCGGCGGTTGCCTCCGAGTTCATCTTCATCCTGCGGCAAGGTGACCGACGCGAATTCGGGCATCTTGCCCTCCCGCATGGCATCAATCATGGCGTCGATCTTGTCGGCTGTGAGGTTGTGTACGTACGGCCCGTTTGTTACCTGCAGCATCGGAGCCGATCCGCAGGCGCCAAGACATTCAGCTTCCTGGATCGTGAATGCGCCATCCGCTGTCGTTTCACCTTTGTGGACGCCCAGCTTGTCTTCCAGATAGTGCAGCATGTCATATCCGCCACACAACTGGCAGGAAAAACAGGTGCAGACATCCAGAACGAATGTGCCCTTTTGCTCCTTGAAATACTGAGTGTAAAATGTTGCCACTCCGTAGGCGTTGGCGTACGGGACACCGATCTCATCGGCGACGAGTTTGATGACTTCCGGAGGGAGGAAGCCAAACTTTTCCTGGGCCAGCCAGAGGCCGCGCATGATGGCGCCGTCGGCCGTAGGGTAGCGCGAGATCCACGTCTTGATCTGTGACTTTTCTTCGCCCGTGAAGACGAGGTCTTCCGTGCTGATTACCGGTTCGAGCTTTCGCTCGGGAAGGTCGACAACGGGATGTTTGATGAAATCGGTCATTTTATCCTTATTTGTCGGCTTCTCCCAGTACCGGATCCACTGTCCCGATCAGAATCACCATGTCTCCCATGGGTGAGCCTTCCATCAGGGGCTCGAGTCCCTGCAGGTTCGAGAAGCTCGGCGAGTTCATCTTGGCTCTCGACGGGTAACCCGTGCCGTCGGATCGTAGATAAAATCCGAGCTCTCCTTTTGGCGCTTCGATGGCGTGATAGACTGAGGCACCTTTGGGCGGACTGACACCCGTGTCGGTGTACATGAAATCGTGTATCAACCCTTCCATCGAGTAATAGACTTCGTCCTTCGACGGATAGGCGCGTTTGGCATCATCGGTCCTGACGGGCCCCTGTACAGTTTCAAGCTTTGCCAGGCACTGCTCGATGATTTTGATGCTTTCTTTCATCTCGTCCAGACGCACAAAATATCTGGCCAGCGCATCTCCCTCTGTACGGATGGGAATCTGGAAGTCAACCTCGTCATACTTCAGGTAGGGTTCGAAACGCCGAATATCGTGTGCTACCCCTGAACCACGAAGATTGGGGCCGGTCAGTCCCCTCGAAACGACGTCTTCGGCGCTCATGTGTCCAATGCCAATGTTTCTGTCGATCCAGATCCTGTTGCGGTTGAGCAGTTTCTCCCACCCTGCCAACGCAGGTGGAAAAGTCTCAACAAAATCGCTGATCAGTTTCAAGCCTGTCTCATTCAGGTCCGTGGCCACGCCCCCGATGCGACTGTGTGAAACGGTAAGTCTTGCTCCTGCTACTTCGTCGAAGATGGCGTAGATGTCCTCGCGAAGCTGGAAGGTCCATAGAAACATGGAGACAGCACCGGCATCCATGAGTCCGACACCCATCCAGATGAGGTGCGAGGAAATTCGGGCGATCTCGCTCATCATCATCCGGATCCACTGAGCACGGTCAGGGACTTCGATGCCTGCCAGTTTCTCAACTGCGAGGCACCAGGCCACATTGTTGGAGTAGGGCGAGAGGTAATCCATGCGATCCGTGTAGGGCATGAATTCCTGATACGTCTTGTTTTCTGCCAGCTTCTCGACGCCGCGATGGAGATATCCGATGTCGAGGACACAACTTTCGATGGTCTCACCATCCAGTTTTACCACGCAGCGCAACACGCCGTGTGTCGCTGGGTGCTGTGGCCCGATGTTGAGAATCATCTCATTTTCGAGCGGATCTTGCGAGGCCCCTTTACTCTTCTCCAGCCAGGAGTGCTTGGTTTCGAGTCGATTGTAGAGAGCTTCGTTGTGACGAGGCCAGAACTTCAGGATCTCCGAAAAATCTGTCTTCGGGGTAACGCTCATTTTGCTACCTCCTCCTCGTCACTCGCTACTTCTTCGAAGCTCTTCGGAGTTTTGTGTCCGCGCGCTACGGGAAATGGATCGAGAGTGAGCTCGCCCGTTGGTACCTGGGGCGGCAGGGGAAGAGAACCAGGTACTCCGAGAAGCGGAAATTCTTTTCGCAGCGGGTAGTACTCGAAATCTTCGGGCATGAACATGCGGCGCATGTCCGGATGTCCATCGAACGTTATGCCGAACATGTCATAGCACTCGCGTTCGTTCCAGTTCGCCGCCGGAAAGACGCTACAAAGCGTAGCCGCACTCATGGCTTCTTCGTCGATGCGAATGACGAGTCTGATTCGTCTGGAGTCCGTGATATTCACGAGGTTGTAAAACACCTCGAAACGGTCGTCCTCAGTGAATCGGTCGGCGCCACCGAGGTCAGAGAGATAGTTGAATCCGCACTCGTCACGTAGAAAAGTGCATGCTTCCACGATGGCGGATGCATCCAGCCGAACAGTTCGTTCGCCGGCATACACGGTGACCTCCCGGACGGCGTCCTGCAATTTGTCTTTCAGGGCCGCAACGGTGTCGTCAACCTGCGTCGTCGCCTTTTCATGTGGATTATTGTCAACGGCCGTTTCCGCCTCCTGAGGGACGAAGTTGAATGGCAGCGTGCCGGGTGCCTGATTTTTGTTTTGGTTTTCTGACATGAGTTGGGCTCGGCCGTTACTGTTCGTACAGGCCGGAGGGGCTGATCCTGTCCTCGCCGCCGGGAGTGACGATCGTGGGTTTTACGGGTGAGATCTGAGGCACGTCTTTGCCGAAAACTCCATCATGCTCAACCGAGTACTCGTTTCTGATTTTTTCCTGGATGTCCATCAGCGCGTGGATCAATGCCTCGGGACGGGGAGGGCAGCCGGGTATGTATACATCAACGGGCAGGAAATTGTCACATCCCTGAACAACGCCATAGCAGCGGTGCATTCCACCGGAGGAGGCGCACGCGCCCATCGAAATACACCATTTGGGGTCCGCCATCTGATCCCACACGCGCCGGATGGTGTGCGCCATCTTGTAGCTGACCCAGCCTGCAACGATCATGAGGTCAGCCTGTCGAGGCGAAAAGCGCATGGCTTCACTGCCAAAACGGGCGACGTCGTACTTGGGTGCGGCGAAGGCCATCATCTCGATTGCACAACAAGCCAGTCCCATGGGCATCGGCATCAGTGAGTTTGAACGTGCCCAGTTGACGACGGCGTCGACGCGTGTTGTCAGGAATCCTTCCTGGAGGGCATTGTCAGGACCAGTGGTTGGTGTTGCCATTATTCGAACTCCAGCCCGCCTTTTTTGATGTCGTAGAGCAAACCTATGGCGAGAATGATCACGAAGAGTATCACGACTGCCATGACTCCTCCGGCGACACCTGCTTCGATGAACTGGTCAAAACTGACCGCCCAGGGGTAGAGAAACACCACTTCCACGTCAAAGACGATGAAGATCATGGCTACCAGGTAGAATTTGACCGAGTAGCGATCTCTGGCCGTCCCGATGGGGTCCATGCCGCTTTCGTACGAGGTGTACTTGATCACGTTGGCCCGTTTGGGTCCGATCAAGGAGGCTGCCTTCAACAGGGTGAAGGAGAGGCCGACAGCTATACCAAGCTGGATAAAAAACGGTGTAAAATCAGAAAGCATGGACGCCGTTGGATTGATGTCCCGAATGAGGGAATGCTTCGTTTTCTGCTTGCCTGATCGGCCGATTGAAAACGGGCGCATCGTCAGCGATTTGAAGCTACCGAATCACCGTGTGCCAGTCAATGAAATCTACCTCGAGAGTCCTCTTTTCGTCGTGAAATCTGAGTTTTTCTTGTCCGAAACTGGACGATACCTGTTGGCTTAAACAAATCAAGGCGCCGCGCGGAGCGCGGCGCCTTGAGCTTGAAGTCTCTCGAGAACCTCTGAAGGCTCCCGGGCGATCAATGACTCGTCAGGACTACTTAAGATCGTAGGTCAAGCGAGCCTGGCCCATTCGTCCCATCTGAGGTGCACCAATAAACTCACGATGCATTTTGTCGAGGGCATTTGATACACCGATATCGATTCTGAGTCCGGGTGCGAAATCGTTGAGATCGTATCCGACGCCCAGATCCAGCAGGAAGTAGCTATCAAGGTCGCCAACGTACGGTCCCGAAAGAATGGGGAATCCATCTGTGTAGCGCCCGGAAGCATTAAACTTGAGGCCAGTATCCAGTTCGTAGGAGAACCCTGCGCTTCCTTTGAGTGCCGGAGCATTCAAGGCGAGAGACAGGCCCGTACCATCTTCATCGAGTTCTTCATCGTCGAAGAAATCATCGCTTACGATGGAAAGATTACCAAACAGGCTCAGTTGGTCATTAGCGAGATACTGGAACGCCAGATCAGCTCCGTAGAACGATACTTTACCGAAGTTGCGATACGAGAGCATTACCTCAGGAGTGTTGCCCACTCCAGGATTATTTTCAACTGGCTGAACAATTGCTACCGGTGTCTCGGCCGAAGGAAGTGCGTCACCTGCCAGTGCTACCACCATTCCGGCAGCTGTTGCAGCGTCAAGACCAAATGCCGCCAATGCACCTGCAAGAGGTGCGTTACCCGCGATGCCGGTTGCCAGGGCGGCCGTCAAATCATTGGCCAGATTCGGGACAATGACAAACGGAGTTTCGGTCAGAAGTGGTCCGACAAAGTTGTCACGCTGTGTGTAATACCCGTCGATAGTCACGAGGAGCTTCTCATTGACGACCCCTTTATAACCGACCTCGAACGTATTTGTGACGGACTGATCCAGAGCACGAATATCCTTCAGGTCTCGGACCGGCAGCAGTTCAACTTGCAGGGTTGACGTGTTCAGCGAAGCGAGTGCGCCGGCTGAAAAGCCCTGAACATTCGTACCACCAGCAGGAGATAGGAGAGCCTGAAGGGCACCCGCCGTCGCGGCGTCAACCGGCAATCCCTGTGCGTTCAGAATCCCGGCCAGGTTTGCCGCAGGTATTGCAGCAAGGCCAGCATAAAGCGCCGCGTAGGTAGCATCGAGGGTTAAACCAATTGGCTGATCCGCACCCAGAGCTGCCGGGTTCAGACTAGATGCAACGAGGTCGGTGCCTGCGAACGCTGCGTACGCCGGATTTCTGCTCCACGAATATCCGTTCGCAGCCCCGCGGCCTCGAATGAAGATGTCCGTTCCCGGAATCTGTCCAGCTATAATGTTCAGGAAGTTGGAATTCGTGCTCGGTGAGGAGAACGCGCGATTGAACGTGACACGGAAAGAGCTTGTGTTATTTGGCTTAAACACAATGGCCGCTCTCGGGGAAATTTCAAATGCTTCGGTTACACTGCTGTGATCTCCACGAATCGCGGCGGTAATGCTGACCTGATTGGTCAGATTGGTCGTCGCCTGCAGGTATCCACTGTACTCATCGATTCCGTCATCCGTCTGGATGGTCCCTTCCGTATCAGGTCGAGTGATCTCAAAATCAGCACCCACGATAACGTTGTGTCTTCCTTCACTGAGGGACATATCGTACTGAGCCTGACCGACAAGTTGCGTACTGTTGTCAATGACCGGGAACGCGCCGTAAACGAACGAGTCACCTCCGTCATTTTTGTTGAGATATATCTGTGCGAAGAAGTCATCTACTTGAAGTCGGAGCTGGCCATACGTGTATCCATACCCGTCAGCCTGCACCGTTCCAACTCCCGAAAGAACTGTCGCTTTCAAGGTCGCATATCCTGCATTGGCAGTCAGGGTACCAGAATCGCCGAAACGATATTCGATGGTGCCATTGACGTTTGCCTTCATGTATTCGTCATCACGATTGTCGTCGACTGTTGCACTCAGACCATCCGGATCCAGTCCGTCTGCCAGAAGCGTTCCACGATCCTCGGCATCGTCCGTATCCATCGCCCAATCGTCGGCCTGAGCGTAAATCCCGGTCAGTTTGTATCCCAGCTTGCCATTTGACGATACGCCTGCGTGGCGAAACTCACCGGAGAACATAGACTGCTCACCACCCTGTATACTGATCGTGGTACCCGGATGAGTGAAGGCACTTTTCGTCACAAAATGAACAACACCCGCATCAACACCGGATCCGTACAACGCGGAACCCGGACCGCGTACCACTTCGATACGATCGATGTCACTGGAAAGGCTACCCATGACGCCGTACAGATTCACTGCAAGAGAAGGAACCGCAGCCTGACGGTAATCTGTCATTACATATGTGGCGCCCGAGAAGGCATTACTGAATCCGCGCAGAACCATCTCGCGACGATCTACACCGGTCTGCTGCATGTCCACGCCTGGCGTTGTGCGAAGTGCTTCCACAGCGGTAGAGGTGACTGTGTTCGTGACGTCGTCTCCAGAGAGGACTGAAACGGAAGCTGGAGCGTCGAGCGCCTTCTCCTGACGACGCGAGGCGGCAACCACAATGGTATTCAGTTCAAAGCCTTCCTGGCTCAGGGCGCAATCCACGGTTGTATTTGAGCCTGAAGAGACCGTCACATTTGACTCACAGTCCTGGAAACCCACAAATCGGGCCCTAATTGTGTACGATCCCGGTGCGACCGCGAAGCTGTAGCTTCCATCGAGATCGGTTGCGGCGCCACCCTTAATGGCTCCATCGGCATCGAGGGCGACAACATTGGCTCCAGCCAACGCAGTGCCGTCGTCTTCTGTTGTGATGGTACCGGATACGGTTCCATTCTGCGCAAAAGCCGAATTCGCTCCCAACGTGAGAAGCGAAAGGACCATCACGAAAGAGAAACGGGTTAGAAACTTGGTCATGAGATCTCTCCAGACTATGATCAAAGAATTACGGGTGCCTCAGTGTCTCCGGGCATCTGATTTACCCAGCGATGAGGCGCGATTGGATCAGAAAAGCACATTGGTGCTTTATTGAGGATGCTAATATCCTAAAACACGGGAATTATAGGCACTATGGCAAGCGGGGTGATCCCCCATTTTGCGTTCGTGCGCAAATAGTTAGCGCTTCCCACTCCTACACCACTGAACGCATTTTTCGATATTTATGGATCAACGCCCGTGACGGAGCGCTTTTCCGGGCCTTTTACCGGTCATTTTGGCCGATTCGAGAACGAGTTCACCTGAAACGACCACGTACTGAACGCCTTCCGCAAAGTGATGTGGATTCCCAAATTCAGCCGTGTCCTGAATCGTAACGGGATCAAAAACAGCGATGTCGGCAATTTTACCCGCTGAAATCAGACCTCTTTCTTCCAGATTCAGCCTGGAAGCTGGTAAAGATGTCATTTTTCGAACCGCTTCTTCGAGGGTCAGCACGTTGTTTTCCCGGACGAAATAGGCCAGAATCCGTGCAAACGCTCCGTAGTTGCGCGGATGCGGCACGCCCTCGTTCATGGCCGGGATACCGCCATCTGACGAAATTGACGTCATTGGATGCTGCATGAATGTCCGAACGTCCTCTTCGGACATCGAATGAAAGACGCCGCTACAGCTTCCAGCGGCCACCAGTTCCATGGCCACGTCTGCTGCGCCTTCAACGGTCACATCGAGACCCCGATCTTGCAGAATGTCAGCCAGACTTTTTCCGTCGAACGATCCGTCGAAACTGCAGCGCGCTGCTACAATTGTGGACGGATCTGCACCACGCTCTTCATTGATATGACGGATGACGTCGGTGCGAATCCTCGACCGCGTGTCTTCGGCAGCCAATCGTGCCTGTAGTTGTTCGAATCCACCGTCTTTGGCCCAGTTGGGGAAGAGTATGGTGAGTCCGGTACTGGATGCTGTGTACGGATATTGATCGCTTGCGGCATCCACGCCTTCGGTGATGGCTTCGTCAATCAGGGCCAGAGACTCGGAAGCCATGCCCCATCGGCCCTTTCCGATGACCTTGTGATGCGTGATCTGAACGCGGGCTCCCGATCCGCGTCCGGTGTTCAGGATTTCCGACACGCTCTCGAGCAAAAAAGCACCTTCATCTCGAATATGAGAAATGTACATCCCGTCGTGTTCCGCGACCGGTGTCGAGAGTGAGATCAATTCATCCAGATCTGCAAAAGCCCCCGGCGTGTATTCAAGGCCTGAAGAAAGCCCGAACGCTCCTGCCTCCATGGCGCTCGACACATGGTCTGCCATTTGCCGCAGTTCTTCTTCCGTTGCAGCGCGATCGTCCTGACCAATGTAGTGGCCCCGCAGGGATCCATGCCCCACAAACACACCGATGTTTATGGTTGCGGGGTTCTCATCCAGGTATTCGAGAAACCCGCCGATGTCGAGCATGGAAGATCCATCCTGTCCACCCATGGCCGTCGTAACACCCTGTCGAATGTAATTTTCTGCGTTGGGGCGCTGTACGACCGCGCTTGCATCGATCGAGGCCGACGTCGCATGGCTGTGGATGTCGATGAATCCGGGAGCGACGACGAGGCCTTCGGCATCGATTCTTCTTCGGGCCCGATCCAACGACAGGTCGCCCAGTGCGGTAATTTGATCGCCAGTGATACCGACATCCGTCACAACTCCCGGTGACCCGGTCCCGTCCACCACCGTGCCGCCCGAAATGACCAGGTCGTATCCTGGATTCGAGCAACCCACGAGAAATGTCAACGCAGAAATGAAAAGCAGTCGGTTCATTGTTCACCTCTGACTACGGCCCGGCCTGGCATGGCCCCTGTGTGTTGGCCGCTATCCAGCACCTGCACACCGTTTACCAAGACATGGGACATGCCGGTTGAGAGTTGATGCGGTTTTTCAAATGTGGCGTGATCCTGTATGGCGTCTGGATCGAATATGGCGATGTCCGCATAGTTGCCCACCTGCAGGCGGCCGCGCCTGGGGAGACGAAGATTGTCAGCCGGCAACGAAGTCAATTTGCGGATGGCCTCCTGAAAAGGGATGACTTTTTCATCGCGAACGTATTTGGCCAGAAGGCGGGCAAAATTTCCATAGGCCCGCGGGTGAGGATTGTTATTCAGATTCTCACCTTCGGGGGCCATCGATCCGGCGTCAGAGTCAAAAGAGACCCACGGTAACGCGATCTGCTTTTTGACGTTTTCCTCTGACATCAGAAAATACACGGTGGATACCCGGGTCGAATCTGCGATGACGAGATCGATGGCGACATCTTCTGGCGTGGTTCCACGCTCTTCAGCTATTTCTGAGAGCCTCTTTCCGATCAGGTATCTCAAAGAATCCTGTCGAAACCCTACTACCATCACACCCTCAGGACCGGCTGCGTAGCCCAGATTTTCCCAATCATCACCAGGAGTTCGCATTTCTGCCAGGACTCGGGCTCTGATGTCCGGGTCCAACAGATTGTTTCTCCAATCAGCAAAATCTCCTTCTTGAACCCAGGTCGGCATGTGTGCATCAAGGCCGGTGGCGCCCGCTATGTAGGTGTACATGTCCGCAGTTATCGGCATTCCCTCCGCCCGGACTTCGTTTATCCGATCAATAACCTGATCCATCTTATGCCAGTTGGATGCTCCCCCGGCCTTCAGATGATAGACTTGTGCCCGAATTCCGGCCTCATGTGATATGGTGATCAATTCCTCAAGCGCTTCAAGCAACCTGTCTCCTTCGGATCGCATGTGGGAGATATACATGCCATCATATTCTGCGGCGACCTTCGACAGCTCAACCAGTTCGTCGGTACTGGCATACGTGCCTGGTGCGTAGATGAGCGAAGAGCCGATTCCCATCGCGCCATTTTTCATTTCTTGGCGCACAAGAGCTTTCATCCGGCCCAGTTCGTCTGGTGTGGGAGGGCGGTCTTCACCTTTCAGTTCATGGACCCGGATTGTGGCAGCACCGATGAAAGAAGCAACGTTGGTCGAAATACCGTTTTGTTCGAGATGGTTCAGGAATTCCATCAGCGTCGTCCAGGCTGGTCCTTCCCCATCGTTGTTGGCGGCGTAGCGAGCCTTCATGTCAGCGTTCAAAGGACCGGCCGAACCGCCTTCTCCGAAGACTTCGAGTGTCACTCCCTGTACGATGTCACCCATTGATCGGCCATCTTTCAACAGATCGTCCGGGGCCCAACTCAGCATATTTATAAATCCCGGAGTGACTGCCATGCCGTTGGTATCGATCTCCAGTGCGCCGCTGAATTCAGAAAGGTCTCCGATGAATGCAATCGTGTCGGCGTTGATACCCACGTCTGCCGCATAGGGGTCTGCGCCGTTCCCGTCGTAGATCACTCCGTTCGAAATAATCATATCGTAATCGGGTGCAGCGCAGGCGGCCGTCAACAAAGAAAGAGTCAGAAGAATCAAGTGGGAGCGTTGCATGAGAGGTCCAGACGCGTGAGTGGGACCGGAAAATGCGTGAAAAACAGCCTTCCTGCAAACTCCCGGCGGCATTGGGACATAAAAAAGGCGCGGCTCGCAAATCGCGAGCCGCGCCCAGCAAGAAAGAGCTGAGAGGGAGGGTCAGCTGTTTTCCAGTTCCCAATAAACGAATGAAGACAAATCGATGCAAGTAGGGTCTTTCATTTCCGCCCCCGACGGTTGACCATGGTCGCATGGGATTGGTCGGTACACATCAGGAGAATCTCACTGATATTGACGTGTGCAGGGCGCGTAGTGCACCATAAAACGGCATCGGCAATGTCTTCAGGTGTCAACGGATCGATATCGGAGTACACTTTTTCTGCCCGTTCAGTGTCTCCATCGAATCTCACCTCAGAGAACTCTGTTTCCACGAGCCCGGGGTCGACAGACGAAACCCGCACCGAGGTCCCGTGCAAATCCATTTTCAATCCCTCGTTGATCGCTTTTACGGCGTGTTTGCTGGCGCAGTAGACCGTCCCACCGGGATACACCCAGTGACCGGCGGCAGATCCGATATTGACGACATGACCCTTATCTCGGGCCACCATTGAGGGAACGATGGCGCTGGTAACGTGAAGGAGGCCTTTTACGTTGGTCTCAAGCATTCCTTCGAGGTGCTCGATTTTGGTCTCAAAGGACTTATCCAGCCCCAATGCTTTCCCGGCGTTATTGACCAGAATATCGATGTCTTGCCATTCACCTGACAGGGATCGGACTGCATCGAAGACGGCCTCTCTATTCGTAACATCGAGGTTTATGGGCAGGGCATTTACGCCGAACTCGGAAACCAACTCCGAGGCAAGCGATTTTACCCGGTCGAATCGCCTCGCTGCGAGTATCAGATTGGCTCCTTCCCGTGCAAAAGCACGCGCGCAGGATCTTCCGATTCCGCTCGAAGCGCCGGTAATGAAAACGTTGTGATCTTTGAGTTGCATCAAGGTGGAAGCGGGGTTTGAACTGGAAAAATTGAGAGGCAGGCCGAATCGCCTGTTTCTGTTCGTTCAGGAAGATGAGTTTAACATTTCCCTTGAAGGGAAAGCAAATGTACGGAAGACATTATGACCAGTAGGCTGAAATCAAGTCTGATCGCCATTGCACTTGGCTTGTTGATTCAGATTCCAGCAGCGGCTCAGCAAAAAGGGGCACGAGTTGAATGCGTAAATGGCCAGGCGGCCGGATTTGAATGCCTGGACGTGGACATTCTAGCACACATGACGCGTGCCGATTTATCGGGCGTTACTGATCCATTCGGGAATCCTCAGGTCGATTTCGAAATGAACGACATGTGGGGGTGGTACGACCAAGATTCGGATCGGGAGTTCTTGTTGGTAGGTCGCACCGACGGCACAACTTTCGTAGAAGTCACGGACCAGTTAAACCCGGTTCTGCTTGGATTCCTTCCGCACTCAGGCAGCCAGGCGAGTATCTGGCGTGACATGAAGGTGTATCAGAATCACGCTTATATCGTCGCAGACGGAGCAAGTAATCACGGGGTTCAGGTTTTCAATCTCGAGAAGCTCCTGACTGCTGGCCCGGACCCGGTGGAGTTTCAGATGGATAACAATTACAATCTGGTCGCCTCGGTCCACAACATTGTAATCAACGAAGAGACAGGATTCGCTTATGCGGTTGGTAGCCGCTCCGGCGGTACCACATGTGGGGGCGGTCTCCACATGATAAACCTTCAGAACCCGAGTGACCCTGCATTCGCAGGTTGCTACTCTCAAGCTGGTACAGGTCGAAGCAACACAGGCTACTCGCATGACGCGCAGTGTGTGATCTATCGGGGTCAGGACGAAGACTGGAATGGAAAGGAATTGTGTTTCGCCTCGAATGAAACGGCGATCGTGATTTCGAATGTGACTGACAAAAGTAATCCGGCAACAGTCTCGATCGGTTCCTATCCGGCAACTCGTTACACGCATCAGGGCTGGCTCAGTCAGGATCACAGCTATTTCTTTGTAGGAGACGAGCTCGACGAAGCCAACGGCGCCGTCAGCCATACGCGTACTCTGGTATGGGATATCTCGGATCTGGACGACCCGGTCCTCGCAGACGAATTCATGGCAGACCGAACGACGATCGACCACAACATGTATGTCCGGGGCAATTTCCTCTATCAGTCACAGTACATAGACGGATTGCGGATCCTCGATATCTCTGATCCGGAAAACATGCATGAAGTTGCATTTTTCGATTCTGAGCCGAATGATCCCTCTGCCTGGGACGGGTCGTGGAGCAACTATCCTTTTCTGAAAAACGGCGCAGTTGCCATGACGGACACGTACAATGGTCTGTTCATCCTGCAGCCAGCGTCACATATTTCGGTCGCGAACGAGAAACTCCCCGAACTGCCGGAGGCCGTCGCGATATATTCTTTCTACCCCAATCCTTTCCAGGGTCGGGGTACGTTTGAGCTGCAGCTTGAAACGAGTGAATACGTGTCAATCGATCTCATCGACATTTTGGGTCGCCGCGTCGAGCGCCTGTTCAGCGGTCAGATGTCGGCCGGAACCAAGACCAGCATTCCGGTTCGGGTTGCCGGAATTCCAGGGGGTGTTTACGCGATTCGTGTCACCGGAGAGTCTTTTGAGCACACAAAAACCATCCTGCACACCAAATAGCCAATTTTTACGTGAAAAGATCTGTTTTAAGCATCCTTCTGATCGGATTCCTTTTTTCGGGACCGGTTGCGTATGCACAGGATGCGAAATCAGATGCAGCGGGGCAGGTTGAGGAAGCGGCGAAGTTTTCGGACCGGAGTCTGGGGCCAGACATGTGTGTTTCGGGCGAAGCCTCGGGCTTTTCTTGCTCCAATGTCAACCTCGTCAGTTTCGTCAGTCTGAATGATCTGGGGGCTTTTGGCGGTGTCGGACTGAATGATGCCTGGGGTTGGGTAGATCCGGAAACAGGAAGAACCTATGCGCTTGTCGCGAGAGAGGATGGTGTTGCCTTCGTCGATTTGACCGTTCCGGAGTCACCGGTCTACGTGGGAGAACTTCCGCAGCCCAATACCGCCCAGATCAATACCTGGCGTGACATCAAGGTGGACGGACACTATGCTTTCATCGTCGCAGACTCCAGTCCATCCCGGTTGGGAATGCACGGAATGCAGGTGTTCGACCTGAGAAAGCTCAGAAACCACTCGGGCACGCCCATAACATTCGAACAGGACGCGCACTTCGGCGAATTTCTCGCGACCCACAACATTGTTATCAACGAAGAAACCGATCGCGCCTATATCGTAGGCAGTCGCTATGAAACCCGAGGGTGTGGTCCCGGACTTTTCATCGTGGATATCTCAGATCCACTGTCTCCGCAGTATGCAGGATGTTTTAATGATCCGGCTACTGGAAGACGAGGGTCGGGATACACACACGATGCTCAATGTGTTGTCTATCGAGGACCCGACGTTCAGCACGTGGGAAATGAGATTTGTATCGGATCGAACGAAACGGCCATTTCTGTGGCCGACGTAACTGACGCGGAAGCACCGTTTGTCATCTCGTCGGCGACGTATCCGACGGCTTCATACGTTCACCAGGGTTGGTTGACTGAGGACCACCGCTATTTCGTTCAGAACGACGAGGGCGACGAACGAATCTGGTCCAACCAGACTCGCACGTTCATATGGGATATGTTGGATCTGGACGATCCGGTATTGCTCACCGAGTTTGTATCGGATGTCGTGTCGATTGATCACAATTTGTATATCCGAGGTGATTTCGTGTATCAGGCGAATTACACCAGCGGATTGCGCATTATGGACATCAGCGACCCATCGAATCCGAGAATTGCTGGATGGTTTGACACGCTGCCTGACGCAGATGAAGTGTCATTCCGAGGAGCTTGGACAGCGTACCCGTTTCCGGATTCTGATTTGGTCATTGTGACGAGCAGGGATGAAGGCCTTTTTGTGCTCAGGCCATCAGAAATAATTGCAACTGAAATAGATGCAGTGTCTGCAGAAGCCGTATTCGAAGGCATTCAGGTCACGTGGAATATGGTGCGCGAATCAAACGTCGAATCGTATAAAATCGAAAGTCGGAATGTAGACGGGACGTACGAACTCTTGAGTGAAGCCCAGGTGGATGGCGATTCACGGGAAGGAGGAAGTTACCAGACGATTATTAATGTTGAACAGGGTGTCTATCGCATCCGTGTTTCGGCAAACAACACCGATGGTGGGCAAGTCTCCAGTGATGATCTGGTTGTGTCCGTTATTTCTGGAACACACCTTCTGAATGCTCCTTTCCCAAATCCAGGACATTCGACGATTTCATCAAGTCTGGTTGTGGGCTCTTATCAACACGTTCGGGCCTCGCTCGTCGACGTTTCGGGGAGAGAGGTCGGCGTGTTGTTTGACGGTGTTCTTTCTCCGGAATCAGTTCTTCCGTTGAACCACGACATTTCAGCCCTAGTCGGAGGCGTTTATTTTCTGCATGTGGTTGGGGAGAGATTTACGGATACTGAAAAATTTGTTGTAGTGCGCTGATCGGTGTGGACATCTCCCTTCCAGACGCTTGCCCAGGTATCCCCATTTTATCGGTTGAATACGTACTCTAGAGATGGAAAACTCCACTCTTTACCCTTCGTTTCAGGCTCGAAACTGTGTCATTTCACAGAAATAGACTTCCTCAACTGTTCCTGATATCAGTGCTGATCCTGATGTCAGGGATGATCGGTTGTGAGCTGTTGACCGATGATCCGGGCCCGGGTATCACCGACCCAAACGCCTCGTTCTATTCGGCCAGGATTCAACCCATTTTTGAGAAGCGGTGCAATTCCTGCCACGGAGGGCTGAATCCGCGTGAAGGTCTCAATATGGAGACTTGGGACAGTCTTCTTGTCGGTTCAGATCATGGTGGCGCCATGATTCCCTTCTCGTCCGAGTCGTCCACCATGATTCGACTGGCGACACAGAAACTGCGAACCTCACACCCTGACGGTCGATATGAGCTTACTCAGGACGAAATCAACGACCTGAAAAGATGGATCGACGATGGCGCGCGCGGGCCGCGCGACCAACTACCTTTTGCAGAGTCGAAAGATTTGATCTATGTGGCCCATGAAGCGGAGCCCTTCATCTCCGTGATCGATCCTGAATTGATGGTTGTCACCCGTGAGATCGACCTGTTCAAGCTCGGTTTTTCGCGAAGGGCCCGCGCGCGCCATTTCGCCGTCGAACCGGACGGCTCCTACTGGTATGCCTCGATTGGCAGCGTTCTCTTTGCTGAAGCACATTGGGTCGTCAAGTTCTCGAGGGACAACCGGGTTGTCAGCAAGATTCAGATGCAGAACGCAGGACAGCTGCTTCTGCATCCGACAAAGGATTTGTTGTACGCCAGCCGTTTGCCGAACACCGGGGACACATCGCGGAATCTGATCGAGATTCGAAGGTCTGACATGCAATTTGGTTCTGTGAATGTCCTCCACAAGGAAGCATATGCGGTTGCGCTTTGGCCTCAGGGTGATTTTGTGTTCTCCGCAAGCATGGAAGCTGATCGACTGGTGGCCGTCCAGGTACCTCACCAGAGGGTGTGTCTCTCGAATATCAATGGGATCAAGCACGTCATTGCCTATCTCGCGATGGCGCCAGGATCAAGCAAAATGTGGGGAAGTGGACGATTCAGCGGGACTCTGACAAAGTTTGATATTTCGAATCCCTGTAGCATTGTCACGAATCACTCTCTCTGGGTAGGCGCGGATCCGCGTCAGCTTACCTATTCGCCCGATGGACAGCGGCTCTATGCGGCCGTTCGCAATTCGAACCGACTCGTAGTTCTGAACGCACAGGAAGAGGTCATCGAAAAAACAATTCAGCATGAGGCCATGCAGATGCCCGTGGGCGTTTCGGTAACGAGAGACGGGAAATATCTCTACGTGTCGAGCGAGAACGAGCTTCAGGTGTATCGGAGTCGATTCAGCTTTGAAGGCGTTTTGGAAACAGGTACGGTCACGGTTTTCGACACAGAGTCCATGGAAGTCGTGAAAGTCATTGAAACGCGAGGCGGAGCGGCGGCGATGGGATCCAGTGTCGTAGTTCCTCTCACAACCTCCGGTTGATTATCGAGGAAGGAGCCCGGTGACCGAGCCAAATTCTATCCTCTCTTGACTTTCTTTACTTCCCATAGCGTCATGCCGGCAGAAATTGCTAATCCTGCCAAGCCGATGAGCAGTAGGGTGCTGAAGTCGTCTCCGAAGCGCGGCGCCAGCAACGCCCGATCTTCCGCCAGCCAGGGCCAGAGTGAACGCAGGGATCCGAGCATCAGTCCGACCAGAGCTGCCATCGTCGCGTCGTGAGCCTTCGCCAGTAGCGATTTGAGCAGGAGGGCGAAGCTGCCGAGTCCAATTCCGGCTCCGAGTGCGAAAACGACGATAACACTCATATTGCGAGCATCGATGGCTTCGAAAATCGGTGTGTACATGCCCAGGATGAGGAGGATGAATGCTCCGCTGACTCCGGGCAGGATCATGGCGCAGATCGCGAGTGCGGCGGCAAAGAAGACCGCGACGAGGCCCGGATCGGAAGTCTCCAGAGGAGGAATACCCACCAGAACGAACGAAATGGCGGCAGCTACGAGGAGAATCAGAACGTTTCGGGAGCGATGGTCCTTGATTCGAAGCCAGGGAATGGGAATTGTGCCGAGAATCAGGCCGAAGAACAGACTTCGACTATGCTGGGGCCAGGACTCCAATAAATCGGGGATGAGAGCGGCACCGAGCAGCGGTGCGACCAGAACTCCAGCGGCAAGCCAGAGAAAGAAGGCCCAATCGATATTTTCAAGCGACGCCCGAAAACCCCGCCAATCTATTCGGAGGAGTAGAATCCCTGCCTTGAACAGGTCGCTGAGGAGTTCAATCAGTTTCTCGTAAATGCCGAATACGAGAGCCATCGTTCCCCCGCTGACTCCGGGGATCACATTTGCAACGCCGATACCGACTCCCTGGCCGAGGTATAAAAACCAGCGAAGGAGTTTGGTCATGGATCAGGAGTATTCTGAATTCAGCGAGAAGACTAGAGGTCGAGCATCCTGCGGATTCGCTGATCCTTGTACAGTTCCGGATAGGCCTGAGGGAAGGACTCTTTCTGTTTTGGGTCAAGTCCAAATGCCATCTTGATGGAGTGGATGCTTGCATCCGGATCACCCATCGCGAAGTGTGCCTTGGCTTGCGAAAAGTACGCTTTGGCGCAATCTGGCTTCAGCTTCAGTGCTCGAGAGTATGCTTCGAGGGCTTCTTCCAGTTGACCGGCTTCAAACAGCGTTTCAGCAAAGTCCATCCATCCCTCCCGATTTTCGGGAGCTACCTTCACGACCGTCCTGTAGGCGTTCACAGCTTCAGGAAGACGTCCAAGGTTGTAGGCGCAGTCCGCCTTTGCGTGCCAGAAATCAGGCGTCTCGGGACTCAGGACGACAGCACGATTGAAAAAAGACAGCGCTTCTTCAAATCGCTCGAGAGCATCGTAGCAGCAACCGAGGCCGTACCATGCTTCTGCGTAGGTTTCGTCAGCTTCAAGGGCCTTTTCGAAATAGTGGATTGAGCTCTCAAAGAGCTTCAGCTCTTCAAACGCGAGGGCGATGTTGTAGCACGTGGCCGCATCGTTTCCTTCGATTTCGAGGACTCGCTTGTAGCTCACGATCGCTTCCTTGAGCTCGCCCAGATTGGCAAGCGCATTCCCGCGATTGTAATGGGCCGAAGCAAACTCATCCGATATGACAATGGCCATGTCGTACGAGTCGATGGCTTCACGATACCGACCAATCCGATTCAGTACGATGCCGCGGTTGTACCAGGCATCGTGAGAGTAGGGGTCGAGGTCGAGGTGGCGATCGTAACTCGAAATACTGTTCTCTTCTTTCGAGATCCGGTCGAAGCAGAATCCGAGCTCATACCATACTTCCGGGTGCTCAGGGTTTATTTCTGCGCAGAGATTGAATACCGAGATCGCCTCGGCGATTCTGTTCAGCCTCTCAAGGGTGACACCGTTGTTGAAGAGTGCTTCTTCATTGTTCGGATCCAGACGCAGAGCATCAGAGTAGGCTTCCAGAGCACGTTCGGGCTCATCGAGGCTGTCCAACGTGATCCCGCGATTGACGAGCGTTTCCAGATCTGTCGGATTCAATTCCAGGGCTTTCTCGTAGGCATCGAGCGCTTCGGCGTGTCTGCCCATATTGTTTAGCAGAATGCCACGGCGCATCCATCCGTCCGATGAGTACGGGTGCATTTCCAGAGACCTGTCGACGACGCGGAGTGACTCTTCAAAACGGCCTTTCTCGAAATAGTATGAAGCTATTTCTTCAAGGGTGTCCGAATCGAAGTAGACTGAACTACCTTCCTGCTCGAAGTGAGCGGCCAGGTTTTCCAACCGACTGTCATCTTTGAAGTCTTCGAAATCTTCAAATCCGAAGTTAAAACTGCTCATGCGGTGCGTTAGATCGTACCTGAAAAAAAGAGCAAAGGTCTGCAGTGAAGCAGAGATGGTCGCTTGAAAGCTGATGAACCAGAAAAGGTTCGTCACGCTGACACATAATATATGTACATCGTGCGAAAATCAAGAGATCCTACCTTGGCCTACCTTTGTTTATAAACGAGTAAATTGTTCTTTATTGTGTCTTGGGATTCAAAAAATTGAATCTCACACCACCATCGGAATCGAGTGTATGCTTATCAGTTTTGAGGGAATAGACGGGTCTGGAAAGAGTACTCAGGCCAAGCGCCTGATGGCCCGTCTCGCTGTTGGGACAAAAGAACTGCTCTACGTCCGGGAGCCGGGCGGTACGGATGTATCCGAGCGAATCAGAGAGTTGCTTCTGGATCCGGCTGTCCAGATGGAAGGATTCACCGAGATGCTCCTCTTTTCTGCAGCCCGTGCACAACTGGTGCGGGAAAAGATGCGCCCGGTCTATGACAGAGGTGGAGTAATTATTTGTGATCGGTTTTATGATTCCACGATCGCCTACCAGGGAGGTGGCAGGGGAGTAGCCGACCCTGAATGGCTGCATGGGTTTCAGGAGCAGGTGGTCGGAGGACTCGTACCTGACAGGACCTACCTGATACGACTCACGGTTGATCAGGCGGCAGCGCGACTCACAAAACGCTTCGGAGAAGATCAGGCAGCTGATCGACTTGAGAGTGCGGGGGAAGAATTTTTCCTGCGAGTGTTCGACGCCTATGAGCACCTGACCAATACAGAACCCGGACGCTTTTGTGTAATTGACGGATCAGGTACGGAGGATGAGGTCGAAGCAGCTATCTGGGAAGATCTCAGTGGTCACCTTCAAAACTAGGAACAGGCTTTTGTATCAGAGGTAGATTGCCGGCACTCCCGAACTGAAGATGAACAGCTCACCACTTCCCAAAGAACAGCTAGAAGTAGTTCGTCAGAGATATCTCGACTACTTGAAGGAGAAAAATCTCAGGCAAACTTCGGAACGCCTCTCGATTTTCGAGGAGGTTTACGATACAGCAGATCATTTTGACGCGGATGAACTGTATCTGAAATTGACTGAGCGTGACGTTGCCGTCAGCCGGGCGACGGTATACAACACGCTGGAACTGCTTGTGGAATGCAATCTTGTCGTACGCCACCAGTTTGGAAACAAACAATCCAAGTATGAGAGATCATACAGCTTCTGGCAACACGACCACCTGATCTGTCTCGATTGCAACGAGTTGTTCGAATTCTGCGATCCTCGAATCCAGAGTATTCGAGACATGGTCGCCGAAATATTCGAGTTTGAGATCAGTCATCATTCGCTCAATATGTACGGGCATTGCAAGAAAGTGGACTGCGAAAAAAAGGAAAAGGCCTCTTGAAGATGGCTTCTGTGTAGCGTCAGGCCGCTTTCGGGCACCAGAATTGGGTAGTTTTGTGTTCTGCGTGTAACAAGGATGTGGCGCGTGGGAGTTGAACTTTCACGGCACAGGTCGATAATGTATATTGTGCGCTAGCGTTAATTTCATTCTCAGGATTTGAAAAACGGCCTCTACATAGCTCTTGTGCTGGTTCTGACGGGTGCGACAATGTTCTCCGGACGTGTGCGTTTGTCTACGTTTGATATCACTGCGCAGGGCAACGATTTCGTGGTGTCCTGGCAATCTGAGTTGGAAGAAGATGTCAGGCAGTTTGAATTGATGCGCCGAACACCGAACAGCAACGACCAGTTTGTTCAGGTCTATGAAGTTCAGGCTCACGGTCCAAACCGTGCGTACGGATTCCGTGATTCGCAGGTCTTCAAATCGGGTAGCGACAAGCTGGATTACCAGTTGGAAGCAGTATACATGAACGGTGTCCGCGAGATTGTCCGCTCCCAGTCCATGAACTATACCAGTACAGCGGTCCGTCGAACCTGGGGAAGTCTGAAGGCCATGTTCCAGTAAGATTAATTCCGCAAGCAGTCCCAAGGCTCTCGCACCATTGCGAGGGCCTTTTTAGTTTAAGGCAGTCACGATTAATGTTGGCGCCATCCCTTTTCAATCAGTTCACGGGTCAGAATGAAAACGCGCATCATGTCACAGAGTCAGGTTCGCCGCACACTAAATCGGCTGGCCTACGAAATCGTGGAGCGCAATAGAGGCGCCTCCAATCTGGTCGTAATTGGCGTTGAACGAAGTGGGGCAGTCGTTGCGCAGCGGTTGGTGAATCACATCAATCAGATTGAAAACACGGCTCTTGAAGCTGTGAGTCTTGACGTAACCCGGTTTCGAGATGACACGCCTCATGAGGAAGGGGAGACCCGCCTCCCGGACCTGACGAACAAGGATGTCATCTTGGTAGACGACGTTTTGTTTACCGGTCGAACGGCACGGGCTGCTCTGGATGCAGTGGTCAGGTCAGGTCGGCCTGGCTCGATCCAGTTTCTGGTTTTGATTGATCGCGGACATCGAGAATACCCGATTCAGCCGGATTACGTCGGGCGTGTGATGCCCACCAAGCACAAGGAACGAGTCGAGATTGATGTCTCGGAATTGGTCGTAGATGTGGTCGAGTAGGGCTACTCCTGCGTTCGCGAATAGCGAAGTCGTATCTCAAAACCCTCACTGACACTCGTTCCGGGGGAGTGGCTCTGTTCCAGAATCAACGGTTCGTCATCCGGTTCTTCGGGTTCTCCGATGACAATTGAGCGCAACCGAACGTCAAGAAGGCGTTGTTGGGCCTCTTCGGCTGTCAGTCCAGTAACGTCTGGAACGACAACCAACTCATCTCCCAGGCCGGTGCCGTACCACAGGTTGACGACGGTGCCAGGGGGCACTCGTTCACCTGCTGACGGCTCCTGAAGTGTTATGATATCCTCGTAGAACGAGGGGATGGAATCCGGAAGAATCTCTCCGACAATCAGATCATTGAGAGCCAACATGTTGCTCGCAACTCGAATCCCGTAGGTTTCAACGCGTGGGACCAGAACGGTCGTCGTGTCACCTGAATTTACCGTGAGGTACACCCGCCGTCCCGGTTTGACCAGCGATCTGGGCCCCGGACTCTGATCAATGACAACATCTCTCGGGAGATTCGGCTTCCTGAGTATGACCTGTTCGGTCTCCAGTCCAGCCTCTTCAAGAACCGTTGCGGCGTCTTCAGACGGTTGATTAACAACGTTCGGCACCTCGATCGATGCTTCATGCCTGGTAAATGTCGGCATGATCCACGAATTGAACGAGACGTAGAGAACTCCCGTCAGAACGACAAGCGCGGCCAGTCCAATCCACACGTATGGATTGATGACATATTCTCGGATAAGCTTCAGAAAGCGCTTGATCAAGGCTGGTAGAATGGCAGGTTTGTGGGACTGCTGCGCATACGAGGAACGCCCCGTCAGGTTCTATATGGCGGGTGCCATGTTCAATCTTCGATGATTGCCTGAAAGGTCATGGTCGTCAGTTTCCCGGAATCATCTATGCCCGGTCTCGAAATCATGGTCTGGGTGAGATAGACGACAACCAGGTTGTATTTCGGGCTCGCGAAGTAGGAAGAATGGTATGCGCCACCCCAGGAAAAATCTCCTTCTGCTCCCGGCTGACCGTAAGCGCCCAAATCCAGAATTACTCCAAATGCCAGACCGAATCCGGTACCAGCCCCCAGTCGAAGGTCGCCGATGTGATGGGCCAGCATCAGGTCTACAGTGGTCGGGGAGAGGATCCGAACGCCGTCCAACTCGCCACCATTCAAAAACATCTGCAGGAATCGCGC
This sequence comes from uncultured Rhodothermales bacterium, assembly GCA_964512485.1. Classification (GTDB taxonomy): domain Bacteria; phylum Bacteroidota; class Rhodothermia; order Rhodothermales; family UBA10348; genus CAZEHJ01. Next base: position 59,988 of record CAZEHJ010000012.1, read on the forward strand.
ATAGTCCCGAGCCGTGGATACCAATCCGGCGCCACCTCCAAACGTAGCCCTGGGTCCCGCCACGTAGTGCCCCTGGCCATGCCAGTAGCCATCTTCATTCGTCTGACGTACGAGGCCCTTCTCCGTCGATCCATAAACAACCGCGAGGCGGTCGGCTTTCTCGAGGGGAATGAAGAAGTGGGTATCTACCATTGCCAGCGGCTCGAGAAGATGCTCATCAAGAAACTCATCCAGAGGATGACCTGACACTTCTTCTATGATGGCGCCCAGCACATCGATCGATAGTCCGTAAACGAAACGCTCACCCGGATGGGCATCCATCGGAAGCGTCGCCAGTTTTCGGACGAATTCTCGGATACCTTCCGGCCGGTCTGCGAGATACCAATAGGTCATGTCTGCAGCCTCCCATTCCTCGCTGGCCAGTCCGGTTCCCCAGCCTACCCCTGCAGTGTGAGTCAGAAGATCACGTATGGTAATCGGGCGCTGGGCTGGAACCACGTCATACCCGTCATCCGATTCGACAGCAACCGTGGTTTCCATCCATTCTGGTAGATATTTCCCAACAGGTTCCTGAATTCTGAGCTTGCCCTGTTCCTGGAGAATCAACACAGCAGTGCTAACAATCGCTTTGGTCTGAGATGCGATCCGGAACATGTCATCTGCTTCCATGGCGTCGCCGGCCTCGCGGTCGCGCATTCCGGCGGCTCGTTCGTAGACGATTTTACCTTCCCTCAAAATCAAGGTTACCGAACCCGGAATCATTGCGTTGTCGACGTATGCGTCCATGACTCTAGCCATTTGGTCGAGGCGTTCGCTTGACATGCCAACTTCTTCCGCGTCAACGTGTGTGAGCGACTGTCCGGAGGCGGCGGAAATGAACAGGAAACAAGCGAGAAATAGAGCGGCTGTTCGACGGCAAAACATCATGGTTGGGAGGGGTGTTGTGTAGAGGTTCTCGGCGGGTTCTTTCGCCTGATCTGATCAGGTATACATAAGGTACCTTTTTCAGGCGAAAATCCGATGGTCTGCAGAGATTACGTGAAGTGTAACTTTTTTTTCAAATCGGGGAAACCGGTTGGTATAGCTGTGGTTGGAGGGCGTCGGTTCGAAAATGAGGGAGCAGCTAATGACCCCGATTTTACGGCCTTGTTCTTCTCCAGAATGATGACTGATCTGACCTCGATGGTTGCCCGGTTTCGGCCGGGGTTTTTGAAGAGATCAATAAGATGATATTCGTGTTATTGACTTCGGAGTAAAAACCGCCGTATTATGTCAGTCCGCGCCAAAATTTGGTTGGCTACCAAAAATCAGCCAAATCAGTGCGCATGGAGATGTTCTTTGTTTGATGGAATTGAATTTATAGCGAGTCCTTGTCAATTCGCGTCGACTTTTTAGTCGACATTGGAAATTGAGGAATTAAAACGAACCTAATTAAACTTTTCTACTACGGAGAGTTTGATCCTGGCTCAGGACGAACGCTGGCGGCGGGCTTAACACATGCAAGTCGAACGAGAAGCTCAGTGCTTGCACTGAGTGGAAAGTGGCGCACGGGTGAGTAACGCGTAGGCAACCTGCCCCTAGAATTGGAATAACTTCGGGAAACCGAAGCTAATACCGAATAACATCTTAGAGTCGCATGGCTCAGAGATCAAAACTCCGGTGTCTAGGGATGGGCCTGCGTAAGATTAGGTAGTTGGTGAGGTAATGGCTCACCAAGCCGACGATCTTTAGCTGGTCTGAGAGGATGATCAGCCACACTGGCACTGAGACACGGGCCAGACTCCTACGGGAGGCAGCAGTGAGGAATATTGCGCAATGGAGGAAACTCTG
>CAZEHJ010000013.1:0-13726 GCA_964512485.1 uncultured Rhodothermales bacterium
TCCATTCATCGACCGTCGTCTCCTTCGGAATCGCATCTGAGGTTGTCGTCGCTGCCAGAAGATAGCGGCAATCGACTCCGGCCATCAGGTCGTGCGGAGATCCAAAAGAAGAGGCCCATCTAGTTTTTGAGAACAACAATCCACGCAGGAGACGCTGATGCGTTTCCGCCCGGAGGCGCGTACTTGTTATACCAGTCAGCCTGGACGGTATAGTCGCCTTGTGTAAAGGTGACGACGTTCGACATGACGAATTGCTCTCCGATAGGGCCACCGATCGCGTCGTTGTCGTGCATCTTGAAACTGTGCACGAGGCCTGATGAGTTGGTGGCTAAAATCTGCAGGTAGTCATCCACTCCAAAGGGTGTCTCTCCATCTTCGTCACTCGATATGACGATTCGACCGAACGATTCCGGAACGGAGAGGGTGACCGTGTTTGAGTGGAAGATTCCGACAGGAGCATGGTGAGAATCGATGGTGTTCTCCAGCAGCATGACCCTGAACAGCACGTTTGAATCCTTCTCGTCGTCTCCACCAATGCCCAGAACGTCGCATCCTGACAGTAAAACCAGTGAGACGATGGCCAATGTTGTAACAGCTTTCATTGATTTGTCAGGTTGATTCTTTTGCAGTCGTAGTGTTCACCTTCCAACTGGTTCGGCTCTGGTCGAGTACAGTCTTCCCTTGTCTGATCATCAGAAGATCCAATCAATTAACGAAATTTGAGGCGCATTAATTCGTACTGGAACTGCCTGTCTAAAAATGGGGATTCCCCGTCACGGATTGAGTGTCGAAGCCGCTATGATTTGGATCGTATCGCAGATAGGCAAAGAGCCATGTTAATCTGGTTTTCATCCATAGGCCCCATTCAGCAGGCGCTGATAGCGGGGTTGTTTACCTGGAGTATCACTGCAATGGGGGCGGCAGTAGTAGTATTTGCACGTCAAATCAACCAGAAGCTGCTTGATGCCATGCTGGGGTTTGCGGCCGGTGTGATGCTTGCGGCCAGCTACTGGTCCCTCCTCGCTCCCGCAATCGAACTGGCGGAGGGACTGGACATGATTGCATGGGTGCCTGCAGCGGTGGGCCTGGTTCTGGGAGGTGGATTCCTATGGGCGGCAGATCAACTGATTCCGCATATTCATCCCGGCATTCCAGGCGCTACGCCGGAAGGTCCGGCAACAGGCTGGCACAGGACAACGCTTCTGGTTACCGCAATTACGCTTCACAACATTCCGGAAGGTCTGGCGGTCGGTGTGGCGTTCGGTGCGGTGGCTACTGGCCTTGATCTGGGCTCTTCGGTCTCACTCACGGGCGCGATCGCTCTTGCCCTGGGAATCGGACTTCAGAATTTTCCTGAGGGTATTGCGGTAGCCATGCCGATTCGGGCTCAGGGAGTATCGAGGTTCAAGAGTTTCTGGTATGGACAGCTTTCAGGCATCGTTGAACCCATAGCGGCCGTAGCGGGTGCAGCCGCGGTTGTTCTCTTCGCCCCCATTCTTCCATATGCCCTTGCATTCGCTGCGGGAGCCATGATCTACGTCGTCATCGAAGAGCTCATCCCTGAGTCACACGCTCACGACCACGGCGATCTGGCAACCACCTCGGCAATCTTCGGGTTTCTTGTGATGATGATCCTGGATGTCTCCTTGGGATAGACGCCTCAAACGTCCGTTAGAGCTTCTCAGCGAGCTCGCGACCCAGTTCGAAGTGATAGTCACCCGGTGGATTGAGGGCGACATCACGATACATCTCTTGGACTTTCAGCTCGAGCTCGGAGGCGTCGATGACAGGTGTTGGGGTGCAACTGATTGACCGGTCAACACAAACTTTCGAGCGTCGGGCTAGTTGCCGCCGAAAACGACTCCAGAATAGGGAGCCAGGACCATACGCTCCATTCCCCCGTCATCGGAAAAAGTCGGAGCAGGCCCTGTTTGAAGAAGAATTTCCCGCCCTGGCACGTGAGGCAACTGCTCCAGCGTGAGGGAGGACGCTGCCCCGCTCCTGTTGATGGCGACGATGAGGTGTTCTTCAGAAGTGGATCTCGAAAAGACGACAGTTTTTTGCTCATCCGACACGGCGATAATTTCTATTTCGTCGCTGCGGAGCGCTTCGTGATTCTTGCGAAGGGATATCGCTGATTTGTACCAGGTATGAAGCATGTCGTCGAAATCCACGATGCTCTCGTGCTGCAGGCCTGTGAAGGGCCCTCGCGTCTGCGCATCGTATTGAAGATCATCCCAGATCATGGGCATGCGGTCGTCAGGATCGTCACCACCCCACATCCCGGCCTCCGTGCCGTAATAGATCATCGGGGCACCTGGATACGTCAACTGAAAGAGAGCAACCAGACGCTGAATGGCACGATCATCTCTTCCCGGCTTTTCAACCCTGTAATCGACGTGGCTGCGAGAACTTGTCCGGCCCGTGTCGTAGTCGAACCTCCCGGGTTGCTCGTACTCCTGCACGCGGTTTGTGACCATCGAAGCGAGTCGAGGGGTGTCGTGAGAATCGATCAGATTGAGTGTTGCAGTTCGTTGTGACTCGCTGAATTCCGTCCTTCGCTCTTCCATGATTCTGGCGAATTCTGAAGCGGGCAACAGGCCATCGATCAGAAATCCCTTCACTGGCATGGCGAACGCGTGGTAGTTCATGGTAGCCGAGAAACCGCTTTCTGTTACTTTTTCAGCGGCTTTCATCCACATTTCAGCCACGGTATACGCTTCGGAATTGATCTGACGCACGTGATCGTTCCATTCGATCCAGAATCCAACAGGCACATCTTCAGCTACATCCAGACGCCAACCATCGATTCCATCTGACGGATCGCCATCATTGTCCGGATCCATCCAACGCCGGGTTGCGGCGAATATGTACTCACGAGGACCATCGGCGAGCGTCGTTCCGTCAGCGCTGTTGGCGAACTCAGGAAGAGACTCAAAGCCCCACCAGGCATCGTAGGCAAATTCGTTCTCGGCGGTCACCGGATCGTCGAATTCATTCACGATGTACCAATCCGTAAATCGGGACTTCTGCTGATTCTCAGCGAGGTCGGCAAAGGCGAAAAAACCACGTCCGGTATGATTCCAAACACCGTCTATCACCACGCGTATTCCCCGGTCTTTCGCCTGCGCGAGCAAGTCGATAAACAGGCGATCCGCAGATGTCCAAACCCAACTCGCAGGGTCTTCTGTTTCCCCTTCCGTGAGAGCCATGTCGCCGCTCGGATCTGGTCCGAAATACGGGTCGATATGGTGAAACGAGGACCCGTCATACTTGTGAAGCGAACGGGCGTGAAAGAGCGGATTAAAATAGATGGCGTTCACTCCGAGTTCGTTCAGGTAATCCAATTTGTCGATCACTCCCTGAAGGTCTCCTCCGAAACGTCGATCAAAAATTGAAGCGTAGAAATCGTCGGATTTCTCCTCTTCCCACGCGGCGCGGGCGTACCACTCATCGGTCCATGAGGACACAGCCCATGATTCAGGCACGTATTCCGGATTTTCCAGTGACTCCCTTACGGGATCGTTCGTTGGATCCCCATTTCGGAATCGCTCAGGGAATATCTGATAGAAAACGGCGTCCTGGACCCAGGATGGCACTGGCTGGGATGTCTGTCCGCCGGGATTGGACGCAGTGCTGCACCCTGTGCAGAACAGCAGAAACAGACCGATTATCTGGAATGATTTCATGGCATTAAAGAAAAGCGGTCGGCCGCCTCTGGCGGCCGACCGCTAAGTTGTCGCCCAATTCGGCAAACTCATTCGTTGCCTGAAAAAGGCTTCAGATTACTTGAGAAGAATCATTTTCTTCGAAATAGTCTGGCCTTCTGTCTCGAGACGATAGAAGTACGTTCCCGAGGTCAGATTGCTCGCATCGAAGTTTACACGATACGTGCTCGCTGCCTGAACACCGTCCACAAGCGTAGCGATACGGCGACCCAGAATGTCATAGACATTCAATTGGACGCGCTGAGACGCACTGAGACTGTATTCAAACGTTGTCAGAGGATTAAACGGATTCGGATAGTTCTGCTCAAGCGAAATGCTTGAAGGCAGCTCCGTTCCAATCTGCTCGACATCGACGCCAGAGAACGAAGGATTCACTTCGAACGGAAGTGCGCCTTCGAGCGAGAAGACACCGGCGGTTGTCGTGTAGACATCCGGCCAGGAGCCGTTCACTTTGTCGATGAACTCGGTCCGGTTACGACCAGGATTGGATCCCAGACCCGTTCCCGGCTCAGCAAACTCGTCATTGTTCTGACCATAAACGAATTTGTAGGTCAAGGCGCTGTACGTTGGCCCTTTGACGACAATGAAGCCGTCATAAACCATGTCGCCGTCCGCATCGTGCATGACGCCTTTGATTCGAGGACGCTCATTGTTCGGATCATCAAAGACCGAACTCAGAGCAGGATTCGAAATCTGCTGAGTCAGTTTCCACATCGGATCCTCAATCGCAATCCATACAGAGTCACCTCCGGCTGGATCGAAAGGACGAGCAGCATTTCCAACTGCAGGAGACATATCAACCTGGTAGTTGATCGTAATCTCCTCTCCAGCAGCAATCACGTTCGATGACGTAATGTCATTGAAGAAATGCAGCCCGAGATCCTGATCGAAGCCACTTCCGCTGTAAGCGAACGTGCGGTTGACGCCCGTAGCATGACCTTCTTCCCATCCCGGAGGTGGCAGGAAGCCGTATTCCGTCTGGAAGGTGTCATCGTTGAAATTCAGGAAATATTTGAACGCTACTTCAGACAACGGTAGTTGATTGAAGCCATAGAATCCTTCGTATTCATTTGTCCCAGGAACGCGGTCCATCAGACACAGCGTCGGATCGGAGCAACCCCATCCGTTGAACGACCCACGAACTTCAAGAGTATCACCAGCAGCAACGCGGAAAATGCCCATTTCCTCATAGGCATCAAGGTTGACCGCAAATATGACATTCTGGGCGACCGGCTGGACCGTGGTCGGAATGGAATTTCCATAGTAGACCCACTGAAGTGTGGTGTCAGCAGCCGGGACGGTAAATGAGCGATTGCCCTGCAGTTCGCCTTCTTCCCATCCTTTGATGCCGCTTTCGTCCATCAAAACGAACTTGTAGTTCTGGACAGTTCCAGCAGCTGAGGTCGGGTAATAAACGACTCCAGAGAAGGTGTCGAATCCTGCGATTCCGTTGTTGCTTGATTCACGTGTCAGTGCAACCTGTGCACCCGCGTCTCCCCAAGAGTACGGAGCTCCATCTCCAAGGATGGGATCCCCGGTGACGGCTGCGAAGTGGTTGGAGTTCGTGCGGTCATAGCCGTCAAGTGCTCCTTCGGGATTCTTCATGTAGACTCTGTACCAGACGCCTACAGAATCCTGCTTGGCCGGAAATGGTCTCCAGTCATAATCGCCACGATCGCCGCTCACTCCCATCCATTCACTCTGGGACTCGAAATAGTGGACACCCATGTCCACGTCTCCCGTGCCCGGATCAATGCTTGGGTTCGGATCAGCTTCCCAACCGTTCAGTCCTGCGTCTTCCATCTGCTGGGAGTAGAACTTGAAAGTCAGGCTCGTCGTGTCTGCAATATCAAACTGGATTCTCCAGTAATCTCCGCCGACGTTAACCGGTTCGAGCGTACTAGCGTCGCCCCAATCGATTACCTGGTCGTTGAGCAATTGGGTGCCATGTCCTGCTTGACCTCGGACTTCGATAAACGAATCAGTCCTGATGGTATCTGCAACTGTAGCCATGTTCAGGGTCAGCGTAACGGTACGCTGCGCCTGAGCTGGAGCTACAAGTCCAAACACGATCAAACAGGCTCCTAGCCACCCCAAGTACTTAGTAGACGTTTGCATATTGTCCTCTGCGCTTGTTAGTGGTAGAGCTCGCTTAAATGCGAGCTGGTTATGTGAAATATGTGCTTTACGCCAGTGTTTTTCATCAATCAGAATCGAACGGTAAGTGTAAAGCGATTTACTCCGGCAAAGTATTCCTGTGCCTCGTAAGAATAATCGAGCGCGAACATGAGCGGTGCGAATCGATACTGCAGGCCGGCTCCCAACGCGTAGGAGCGGATGCTGTCTTTGATTCCCAGTTCACTCATTCCAGCTCGAAGCATGATCAGGTCGCCCCGGAGACCCAGTTCGGCCCCCATATTGACGAACTGTTCGCTGTTGTTGGGACTGAGTGCGTCAACCCCAACCGTCAGACGAATGTCTTCTGTGTCTATGACCTCACTCGCCAGACCGATACGCATGGTCAGCGGAAGGTCAAATCGGTCCGTATTGAAACGGGCCCGGTTACTTTCATTGTTGCCCTCGGCATTCGGATCAATATCCACGACCACCAGCAGGTCATCCCCTCCCATCTGCATCTTTGATCCAAAATTTGAGATTGATGCACCAAGACGGATGTCCTTGAACGGTGTCGTGAACTGCGTGCCAACGTCAAATGCGATGGCAGACGATGTTGAATGCCAAATGCGTTCATTCAATACTTTGAACGAAGCCCCGATATTGAATCGGTCGGTCAAAGACCTGGCGTATGAAAAGGCGAGAGCATAGGATGCGGCGTCGAAACGTTCTCCAGTTCCCTCCTGCTGTTCAACGGTGGTCACTTCCATTTCCGGCGTACTCACAGAGGTTAAGCCGAAGCCGAACGTCCCCATCGATGTCGGGATCGCAATGGCCACAAAGGAAAAGTCAATCTCAGCCAACCACGTGGCGTAGTCTGCAGCAAACGCACCGTCCGTCATCGATGCCAGTCCCGCAGGATTCCAGTACATCGACGTTGGACCGGAGATCGACGCCGATATTGCGCCCCCCATACCTGTAGCTTTGGCGCCAACCGGAATGTTGAGGAAGTCAGCAGCTGTGGTCCCAACCTTTGTGACCGTACGGGTGTCCGTATTGAATTGCGCCAGCGCGGGTGAGGAGAGGAGCACGACAAGCATCATCGCGGAAACGAGGCCTTTCATCATCGAATATGTGCTGAATATTTTCATCTTCATGTCCCCTATTTGATGATGGCAAACGTTCCCGTTCGCTCTCCAATTCCAGGGGCCTCGACGGCGAACAGATAGACTCCATAGGAGACTGTCAGATTGTCCTCACTCTCCAGATTCCAATCAACCGTTCCGTTGAGAAGATCGTTTGCCGTCACACCTTCGTTCGTCCCTTCTCTTCGATCCAGCGTCTTGACCAGCTTACCTGAAATGGTGAAGATGCGAATCGTTGCCTCGGGTGGAACATGGGTGAATTTGATAACCCGTGGCCCGCGGCCCGTTGAGAACGGATTCAGTGCTTCGAACCTGTTCGTTGCGACGTAGGGGTTTGGAACTACTTTTATGGCGTCAAGCAGCGCCTCTCCACCACTCATGTCGAGTGAAGGTGGGCTCGTCGTGAACTCGAAAGCATCGGTTGAGAGGAAAGGCTTCTTGGTGACCAGATTGAGCACGTCGCCCTCAACCGGGTTGATTGCTCCCTGAACGGTGAAATTGAGACCGATCTTCCACGTAAACAGAAGGTCCGCAGGGTCTCCACCGACCTGTGGTTCGCGCAGGATCAACAGATCCGTCTCTCCGATGCTCTGATCGGCTGTCCACGTCGCAGGAGCCGTCGAGGTCGGAGAAATGAAGTCTGGTCCCGAGAGGTCCCAGAAGCCATACTCTATGGGAGTCTCAGATCCATCTGGATTTACTCTGTACACTTCCACGTTGGTGGGCCTGGCCGGCAGGTCCACACGGCGCCGTACTGACATCGCAGTCGACATACCTTGCCCGTTCGCTACAACGCGAACCCGATAATCGGCAGGATTACGCAGTCCTTTGATGAAACCGGCCGCGATATAGGGCTCAAGAGTCTCAGGGAAAATGTCGTCGTTGTTCCAACCCGACTCTGTACGATTCAATACGACGAACGGCTCTGGTACAAAGGTTAATTTGAAGCCGAGTGGGTCACCATTGTCATCAAATACCGGGAATTCGGTATCCGGCCTGAACTGCCTGCTGCGATCAATAAGGAGGCGACCGGCCGTAAGGTCGGTCAGCGAGAATGACTTCGTTGTCAGGGTGTCCCCAATCGTAGCCGTACCCAACCTGAGCGTATCCTCGAAGGTGACCTTCATCACGTGACCATCAGCCACAGCTCGTGGATCCACAATATTGTACAAAATGCGGCTGTTCGTCGTCCCTTCAGTTCTGCGAAGGTTAATGAGTGCAGCATCAACGTATCCGGGCGTCGCAGAGGTCGGTGTTATCTCGACAACGTTGGGGCCGGTCTGAATGCTTCCGTCCGGTAGCTGACGAATTCGTATCGGAGTTTCGGTCGGAGGAATATTGTCGATTGCCGATCCCCAATCGTAGGCAGTGACCGCGTAGAAGTAGCGTATTCCGTTGGTGACCGTCGAGTCCGTCCAACTATGTGTGAGGCCTGAGGCGTCTTCGTTGTCGTCCTGGCTGTTATCACCGAGATAAAACTTGACACCGTTCACATCCGTCGGATGAAATCCTTCAAATCCGTCGATCAGGTCAAACTGGGCAATAGGCTTGCGCAACAACAAATTACCGAACCCATCTGTAATCGTTTTCGGGTCCAAAAAGGCAGCATCCGTAGCTCGGTAGACGCGATAACCCTCAAAATCATTCGGGTTGCGGCCGAGGCCGGACAAAAACTGGTCGAAAGACTGTTCTGCTTCTGAATTCCAGTACAACGTCACGCGCCCATCACCCGGCACCGCCGATAGCTCAGGTGTTATTGGCGCCTGGGCGAACTGATAATCCTCCAGGTAAGCCTGTAGTGAATTGTCCCGCGTGTTGAGAACTTCGTCGCGCGTCTCTCCGATCTGGACTGATAGCGACATGCGTTCGGTCTGTCCGGCCTGCAGCGGAAAGAGTCCACTCGATACGACGAGATCACTTTCTCCAGGTGGAGGAGGTTCGATATCGAAGTCACCCGGAATCATGAATGAAAAATACAGGAACCGGTCTGACTGGCCATTGAAGTTGAGCGAGAACGCAGGGATGATCTGCACATTCGTCAGACCGATCTGATCTGATTCGGAGACGTCAGTTACATCCAGATTCCGTTCACCAGGGAAGCTCGTTCCCGAACCCGTAGTTGGAACACCATCCCCGTCACCAGGATCGCCGTTGAACGGGACGCCGTCGAGGCCTGAATCGTTTGACAGGACATTCCAATCGCCGTCATTGTCAATTCCATCCGAGCGACTTTCGTCGATCATCTCGTCCATGCCCTCATCGATGCCTTCATCCACCGCGCCATCTTCGTCATTATCCACTCCATCGGCATAAGCTTTGCCCAGATCGTTTGATGCGACCTGGTAAAGAATGATGTCCGTCCCCGGCACGCGATAGCGACCGTACGGATCCGCAGAGGCCTGCGCTACCATCTCCTGAGTGATGACGGGAGAACCAGCTTCTGACAGATAGGGGTAGTTGATGGTCGGCGTGACGTTGGAGTCATCGTTATCTATCCCGTCGGCAAACGGAAGACCCAGATCTTCCTCATCCAACCCGATAAGACCCACAATAGGGCTGCCGTCTGCGCGGCGGCTCACATCGTCTGCACCGGGCGAGGGAGGCCAGCGATTCCATACATCGGGTGTAGACTGACCGATCATTTCCGCTGTGACAACCGGCCCGTTCAGCTCGCCATCACTATCGTTGTCGATTCCGTCTGCATAACCCACACCCACACTTGATCCCTGTTCGCCCGAAAACGGGATATGGGTCGTGTTTTCGTCAATAAGGCCGTTGCCGTTGTCGTCGCGCGCATTCGCAGGATTTTCCCCGACAAGGAAGCTCTCGGGTACAATCGGGCTGTTGCACTCGCCAACACTTGGAACGCAATCTATCGTCGTACCATCGCCATCGTTGTCGATTCGATCGACGGCATTACCGGGAGTTTCCAAGAACGCGAATACTGCTTCACCCACCGGATCAGATCCGAAGGGCTCGGTACCCACTCCGTCTGCATCCGTCATGAATGCGACATCTTCTTCAATATCGAAGAATGGGATGTCGTCCTGCGAATCGCCACCGACGAGGTCGGCCAGCCAGATGCTGAACGCGGTACGTTTGATTTCAGACGTTCCGTCGTTTTTAATCCCGTGGATGAGGAAAATGGCGTCATCGATGAGAATCTGACTCCACGCGAGCATTCGAACTTCGGTGACCACCCCCAGTCCTTTTCGGCTCAGGTCCGTCTCGTCCGGGAAGTAGAGCGGGTAGCGATCATACTGGTCGTCGCCGGCCTTGAAGAAAAACTCCTGATCGGCGTTGAACACATCTTTGCCGAAGAAACCGTTCCATGATCCGGCCCAACCTGGATCATCGGAATCTGAGGACTTGTCCGGCCAACTTGGAGGCCATGAATCGGGTTCGTCCGACTGTGCGATACCATCGGCACCGATTCCAGCCTCCGCATTCGGGTTCACATACCCTTTGATAGGTTCAAGCGTCCAGGAGATGTTGTCATCATTCGGGTTGGATCTGAAATCTGCGACGTCAACAACCCACAATGAATCACCATTCTGGTCGTCGACCCGACCACCGATCCACAGCTGAGTCAGCGCGATGTAAATGCGCCGCGTGTTCTTGGGCCATTCGTAGTTGTAGTCCTGGGCGCCACTTCCGGATTGTCCTGTCTGCGCCCAGTTGGTCACGGTCGCGCGGATATTGTTGCCGTCAATATTGTCGCGACGCCGTTCGAACTGATCGGTCCGCTCATTGCTCGGGACGTGATTCCTGTCGATGACTCCCTGTCCCATTGCAGGCAACGCTGACCCCGCTGCAAACGCCAGAATCAGCAGAAAACCACGAAGGCTGCGTCCGGATAGTATCTGGTGGTTAATTCTCATTAGAACTTGAATTCTATGCCGGCCTGGATACGCCGTGGTTCGGTGTAATTGAATGGTCGTACCCAGTAACCTGGATCAAAGGCGCCAAGCTGAAATTGCTGGAGAGTCAGATCGGGCTCGCCCGTATCGGAATAGACTCCGGTCACGTTGCGCCGATCAAAAATGTTGAAGACATCCACGAAAACGCGGGGACGCACGCTTCCCATGTCGAATTCGTAATAGATGTTGAAGTCGAATTCCCACGTAGGAGGAATGCGTCTTGAATTAGTTGCAAACTCTGGGGGAACGTCGTTTCCAGCGAGCGTTGCTTCTACAAAAGAGGGGGTATACGGAAATCCAGAACCAAGTCTGAAACGCATCGAGCTTCCCCACTTGTCTCCTCCCAGATAAAATGCTCCGGCTACTTTATGGCGCTGATCCCATGCAAGCGGAAGAAGAGCCAGCCGCTTTTCCTGATTGCCCTGAAGAGCAAAGAATTCGTCCGCCGGATTCGAATTTGACCCCTCGGCGACCTGAGCGGTATAGCTGGCATCAAAGCCCCAATTGTCCACAAAATTACGACGGAAACTGACCGTCAGGCCTCGAGTGTTGGCGTAATCCTTGTTGGCGTAGACGACGTAGGATACTCCTGGAAGGCCGGTCAGAATGGGCGATGATGTGGAGACCCAGTTTCGAACATCTCTGTAATAGCCAGTGAAGTCGAGAACGTATTCACCGAATCCCTGCTTCAGCCCAATCTCATACATGGAGGTCTGCTGCGCGTCGAGATCAGGATTTCCATATGGTCCATACCTACCCGAAAGTGCAGGAATCTTATACCCGAACTGTTCGAACAGGCGGTCATTCGTCGGTATCTGGAAAAACAGGCCGTACGAGAAGTGAATCACTCCCTGCTCGGTGATCGGGTATGCCACACCAAGCCGCGGCGATACGGTTGATTTCGCACTGACGCTTTTCCACCAGTAGGCTTCTCTTTCTTGTTGCGTGACCCGGTTGTCGCTGCGCTCTTCTTCAGGGTCGATGAATGAGTTCCCGTTCTCGTCGTGGAACTGATTGATCTTCTTCAGCGGATTGAAAATATTCGGATCACCGACATCTGCCGGGGTCTGGGATCGGGAATCGAAGTAATCGTAGCGGACGCCTACATTCACGATGAAGGACTCGTATTCAATCTTGTCCTGGATGTACGCGCTGAAGGAAATCGGTTTGATATCTTCGAATTTCAGGAATGAAGAGGAGTTCTCATCTGGAATTCGAGGGGCAAAATCCTCTCCGGACAGCGTAGCACCCGTTTCATCAACTTCAGGAATCAATACGAATCCCTCGAGACCCAGGTTGTCCTGCTTGAACTGGAATCCTCCTTTGACGAGATGATGATCTCCCAGCTGGCTGGAAATATCACCCTTCATGAGATAGGACTTGCTGCTCCTGGTGAAGCGAAGAAGATCCGTTCCACCTCGTGCAAATCGACCGCCGCCTGTCAGGACCGTCGAATATGTTGTGCAGTCAGGATCAGCACAGACTGAATCCGGCGTGTTGATGTCAAAGTCTGTGTAGCGCGGGTCGTCGAAGCTATCGAATCGACCAACGGTAATGTCCCTGTTGAACGTTGAAAAATCGAGCGTGTAAAACGTCGTGTTGCTCAAGAGGTGAGTCACGCGACCCTTCAAATTGTACCCTTGATCTGAGGACTTGCTTCGGCCATCAGGAGACCAGCGTCTGAAGAAATCTGCTCCCCTGCTGTCTGAACTGGAGCCCTGGCCCGAAATATTCAGGATCACGCTGTTCGTGAGACGATACCTGAAGTTTCCCTGCCAACTGAGCTTTTCGAAATTATCCAGGGCAACAAGCGAACTGTCTCCCGGTGTCCCATCGGACTTGAATATGTTGGCTCCGTAGAACCACCCGTCATTCGCAAAATAGCGTCCGAGCAGGAACAGGGTTGCACGATCTGAAATGATGGGACCTTCGAGGGTCATTGCCAGATTTGAAAAATGGCCCAGATCTGTCGGTAGATAGGAATACGGGTCGACGTCCCGGTACTGCACATTCTGGCTCGTAAATCTATCTTCGTTGATACCCAGCAGGTAGTCTTCGCCTCCCGATCCAGAAACTGCATATGCTCCGGTGTAAGCCTTTACTGACCCACCAAAACGATCGGAACGCCCTTCTTTTGTCACGATGTTGATCACGCCAGACATGGCGTTGCCGAATTCCGCGTTGAACGTACCAGAGACTACTTGTAGTTCTTGAATACCGGCGTTTTCGAGCTGAATGGATGATGAGCCATCGTAACTGTCAGAAACAGGTACGCCATCGACCATGAAAACGACTTCGCTGCTTCGCCCACCGCGAACATGAAGTCCGTTGCGGTTTGTGATACCTGCCTGCACTTCCAGAATCTGTCCGAGCTCCGTCACAGGCAGCTTTTCAATCGTGTCCGCCGTTACTCTTGACTCGGAACTCGTCAAGTCTTTTTTCACCGTGACGGCATCGGCGGTTACCACAATTTCCTCATTCTCAATGACCTGCTCTGTCAGCTCGAAGTTGATTGTCGTCGTGAGGTCCAGATTGACCTGCACGCCTTCGACTTTCTGCGTGGCGAAGCTGATGAATGAAGCGATAAGTGTGTACGTGCCCGGACGCACGCCAATAATCACATATTGCCCGTCGAAATCTGTGGAAGCGCCTTGAGTAGTGCCCTCAAGAAACACGTTCACTCCCGGAAGAGGTTCACCTGTGGCGGCTTCCGTAACCGTCCCGACCAGTTTCCCCGTCTGCGCATGGGCCACGGACGTCAGCAACAGGGTCGCCGTCAGTAGAATTGACGCCAGTGATATTTTGGCTGGCAAAATTG
>CAZEHJ010000013.1:13826-35513 GCA_964512485.1 uncultured Rhodothermales bacterium
TGGCTGGCAAAATTGCGGTTGGCAAAATTGCGGCTGGCAAAATTGTGGCTGGTAAAATTGTGGCTTTGAACATCCTCATCGGTTTTCTTCAGATGGGGTTTCGTAGAGCTCCAGCGTTGCAAGCAATGCCGGTTGTGTTTCAATAGAGTATTCGTCTCTCAGTGCTGCGGCTCTTTCTCGGACACTCACCCGAATCCAATAGGACTTGAGCTGTGCGGCCACTTTTTCCCGGGCTTCATCCACGGTTGCAGTTCGCCTCTGGATCTTGTCTTCGACGCGAAGGATTGCATATCGTCCACCGACCTCGATGGGCCCGATGATCTCTCCAATCGCCGCATCAAATACCTGGGCTGCCAGAACGCCCAACTGTTCTCGTTCCACGTATCCCAGATCTCCACCCGTCGTGAACGCACCCGGTCTGACGGACTGTGATTTCGCCAGATCGGAAAAGTTTTCGGCCGTGACGGATCGTCTGACTTCCGTTGCACTCGCACGATCTTCGAGCAATATTTCCCGAACCCGGGCTTTTTCGGCTGTCTCGAACTCTTCAGGAAATCTATTCAGATGTGCTTCGACGGAATCATCACTCACATGAAGCTCCGATTCCAGCCTGTTCCAGGCTACTTCGTAAAGAAGCTTATTTCGCTGTCTCCGCAGCGCCGTGGCGAATTCAGGTGATCGGCTTACGCCTGAAGCTGAAGCCATCTTCAACAACTCCCTTCGCACGAAAATGCCCCGTGCAAACTCTTGAAGTTTTTCGATAGTCGTTACAGATTCACGCTGCTTTTCCGAAGTCATCGCGGCAAACTTGAAGAACTCTCCCACGGTGAAATCTCCGGAATCAGAAGTGATGAGCACCTGCTCCCGACTTACCTCATCCGACCTCGCCTCCGTATTCAGTTCTGTCTGGCCGGAAATATCATTGAAAAGAGATTCAACTTCGCTCTGGACAAACGTGGGTGATGCAGATTCCAGGATGCGTGAATGCAGTTCGTCTTTGAGGGCGTTGCGTTTCTTCACCTCGACGTAGCGGCGTAATCCCGTTTTACGGGTGGCGAAATCGGATTCTGTCAGGATGGGGTTTTCAAACCGAGAATCGAGGCGAATAATCGAATAGCCTTGCCGCGTCTTCACAGGTCCGGATATCTGGCCGGGCATCATTTCGAATGCTGCATCCTCGAAAGCCGGATCCATCTCGTCAAACCCGAACTCTCCGACCGAGCCTCCGTTTTCGCGAAGAGACGCAGTCGAGAATATTTCTTCAGCCAGAGCATCGAAGGTTTCGCCTGATTCGAGACGGGCCTGCAGGAGTTTTGCCGCTTCTCGTGTGGGCGCATAGAGATGACTTGCGCTCATGCGCGTGTTCACGCGGGCAAACATCTTCGTGAGATCTTGCTCGCTGATGATGATCTCGCTGTAGATCTTTTGGTGCAGGTACCCCTCAATTAGCAGTTTTTGCTCAGCTCTTTCGATCTCGGTTCTGAAGAAACTGCTTTCGGTCGCGCCGTCGCGTTCTGCTTCCACAGAAAGGAGCCTCATGGAGATGAGTCGCTCCAGGAAGTCACTTCTGCGTTTGGGGTTGTCGGGCAACCCACTTTCTGTGATATAACTGAAATACTCAGTCCGGTAGTCGCCCGCTGTAATCAACGATTGCTCGACCTTCGCAACCCAGGAGTCTTCGACTGATTCGGGACCGAATTGGCTATCAAAGTTGAATCCATACCACAGCGCCGAAAAGAGAACAATGACGACAATCGGTATGAAAAATCGACTACGCATTCCAGAACAAATTGTGTGCTCTTCGAATGTCCTTGTTGCACATACCCGTGGCACGGCTACTACCATCAAAAACCGGGCGGGAGCGACGGCTGACGGCGGTTGTCATTGAATACGCTCGATTCATACGTTTGAGAAAGCGCTTACAATCGAAAAGGTGGAAACACGGGTTCGCAATGTAGTCATGGGATAACCGCCTTTTCAACCCCTTAATCCAAGTATTCAGGGGTTATTTCGTTGTCACCGCCTAATTCACATGAAACGGCGTTCTCCCCATTCTCTGGCAAAACGTGAAAGAAATGTCACTTTTCGTGTAAGCGCTTACCAAATGGGCAAAAATGGAAACCATGCGCCTGGCCGGAGATGTGGAAATGAATTGATTGCGGCAACGTCATACTGACCTGAAAACCTTGCGTGCCAATCCAATATGGAGTGGTCTCCAGACGATGTTTTGCTCACATTTCAGCGAATCAGCATCACGACGGCTGATCTCGGAGGAAGACTCAAAAACAGACCTTCGCTTCCCTCCGGGGCAGCGGAGAGGTGTGCTTCCGCCGTTTTGAAGCCGATATCCCCTTTGGGCATCGATACATCGCGTGACTCATCAGACAGATTGAACACAACCCGGGCCACTTCTTCGCCCAGAACTCTGTCGTATGAAAGGATGCCCGATGCATCGTCTGCGGTCACGAATTCTGTCTTGCCGTGGCTGAACAGTTCGAGATGCTCTTTTCTGAATGTGATGATCGCCCGATAGAATGACAGCAGGTCTGCATCCACTTGCACGGGCTGCGCTTGTCGGGTCGTTCCATCTGGATACAGAACCTCGTCATCATACTCCAGGTCTTCCCAGACAATTGGTTTTCTGTTGTCAGGGTCATCCGCGCCCCACATTCCGACCTCATCGCCATTCCAGATGTGCGGACTCCCGATCCACGTAAATTGCTGCAGCAAAAGCAGTCGTTGATCGTTCTTCGTTTTAGCGTCAGGTGCATTCGTGTCATAGGCAGGATGGTCCCGCGCGGAAGCCTGGTATTTGTACAGCGTTTTATTCTTCAGTGAAGACGCAAGCCGCGGAGAGTCATGAGCCGCGGCAACGTTCATGAATGATTTCAGATTGTCACCGGGAATTCCGGCCTGCACCGAATCTATGTGAGCCACCCATTCGGATGGTCCGATGTCGGGAGGCGCTCCTGTAATCAGACTGCGCGTGGGCATGTACCAGCGGTAATGCATTACCGCGTCAAAGGCCGTGGGAACGTAGGGTTGTGGTTCGAACATTCTTTCTGGCCATTTTTCCCACCAGACCTCCCCGACCAGATAGGCGCCGGGGTTGATGTCTCTAACATAGCTCTTGTAGTCTCGCCAAAATCCAAGGGGGACTTTTTCGGCGACGTCGAGCCTGAATCCGTCCACACCGTCAGATGTGTCTCCATCTCCATTGGGATCGAGCCACCTCTTCGTCACATTGAATATGTGGTGCTTCGCGCCTTCATTCAGGTTTCCTTCGACCGGACCACCGTCGTAGCCTTCTGGAACGCCCGTTTTTCGCAGTTCTGGAAGCTCTCTTACGCCTGCCCATCCAGAGTATGAGAATTCATCCTCTTCCGTTTCGGGATCGTCCAGGCTCTCAATCCGATACCAGTCAACAAATTCAGAGGCGGACTGATTTTCAAGAATGTCCTTCCATGCCCAGAATTCAATACCGGTGTGATTCCATGAGACATCCAGGATGATTTTGATGTCCCGCGCATGCAACTCGTCGATCAGTTCGAACAGTAGACGATCCGCCGACGTGTCCACCCATGTATCCGGATCGATAGGGTCCTCGCTTGCCGTGAGTTCGAGATCACCTTCCGGATCCGGTCCAAAATTACGGTCGATATGTCGGTACGTTCGTGCATCATACTTGTGGAGCGAAGGAGCATCGTTTATGGGATTCAGGTAGACAGCCGTGATTCCGAGATCCGCGAGATAGTCTACTTTGTCCAGCACTCCCTGAAGATCGCCGCCGTATCTGCGG
Organism: uncultured Rhodothermales bacterium; assembly: GCA_964512485.1. Classification (GTDB taxonomy): domain Bacteria; phylum Bacteroidota; class Rhodothermia; order Rhodothermales; family UBA10348; genus CAZEHJ01. The sequence goes on from CAZEHJ010000013.1 coordinate 17,626, forward strand.
GACTGAACTGTTGTATAGAATGGTTCGCCGCTGGCGCGGGCCCAATCCTCTTGTGCGTTCCAGTCCTGAGTCCACCTTGTGGTTTCGAAGCCCTCGGCCATCAGGTGAGGCCACGATCCCCTGATATCTTCGAGCGACTGGTCATTCGACGAGTCACCATTGCGAAAACGCTCGACAAATATTTGATACCAGATGGCCTCCTGGGACCATTCGGGGACATCGTCGGTGTTGTGTTCCACTGTTTGCGCTGCGCAGCCGGTGACCAAATAGGACAGGCTCAGAATTCCCAATGCAATCAACAATCTGCTGCAGTACGTGAATCTCTCGTTCTTATTCAATTTTCAGTCATTTTGGATCGTGGAATAGGACAATAAGTTATCTTCGGCCCGTTCCAAATCGCAATACACACATCAGGTAGGATACAAGTGGCGAAAAGCCAGGACATCAAGAAGCCTCCTTTCGGATCAGAAACCGAGCTTTCGCGCGGAAAAAGGATGTTTTTCTCTGTCCTCTCTCTGGTGATTCCGTTTTTCATGCTGGTTCTTCTTGAAGTGGGCCTCAGAATTGGAGGGTATGGCGAATATCCTCCTCTTTTCAAACCGATTCCCGGATACGAAGCCTATCTGCAGCCCGATGAACGAGTCGCTGCCCGCTATTTCACATCCATTGAAAATATCCCGGGTATCCCATTCGATTCCTTTCGTAAGGAAAAAGACCCCGATGCAATCCGCATTGTAGTTCAGGGAGGCTCGACGGCCGCTGGTTTTCCGTTTTATTTCGGAGGCAGCTTTCCGGACATGTTGGAGCAGCGCCTGCTCATGACCTTTCCTGGTCGGCCGATTGAGGTAATCAATACCGCCATGGCCGCGGTCAATTCTTACACACTGCTCGATTTCACTGATGAAATTCTGGAGCACGATCCTGATGCGATCCTGATCTACGCTGGCCACAATGAATACTACGGAGCGCTCGGCGTCGGCTCCTCTCAACTTCTTGGAACGAATCCGGCCCTCATCCACCTGTATCTGGGTCTGAAACGATTTCGCACGACACAACTCCTGCAATCAGTAATCAGGGGCGTTGTCGGGCTGTTTTCGTCTTCATCCGATGATGGACCTGCTGGTGCCACACTCATGCAGAACATGGTCGGAGAACAGCGAATTCCATTGGATTCTGAACTGTATGAAGCAGGCCTCAATCAATTTTCCTACAATCTCGACAGACTTCTTGAAACGTATCAGGAAGCCGGTATTCCGGTGTTCATCGGGACTGTAGCCAGCAACGAGCGCGATCACCGGCCGTTCATTTCGGGCTCGGGTGCGCGCGAGGCTGCCGAGGCTGGATCAGGTGATACTCGATCGAACACCGAAATCGAATCAACAATTCGCGAGGCGGTCGGACTTTTCGCATCTGGAGATTCCACACGCGGCATGGAATCCATTTCGTCTGTCATTGCAGAACATCCGACTTATGCGTCCGCCTATTTCGCGAGAGGACGGATGAGCGAAGCGCTTGGTTCGTTCAATTCGGCGAGAGAAGACTATCAGATCGCCAAAGAGTATGACGAACTACGATTTCGAGCACCTGCGGCGCTGAATACCATTATTCGCGAAAAGGCCACCGCTCACGGTGCCACATTGGTGGAAACCGAGGAAGCTCTGCGTGCGGCATCACAAAATGGAATCATCGGCTCATATCTGATGCTCGAGCATTTGCACCCGACCATTCAAGGCTATTTCGTGATAGCGGATGCCTTTTACGACGCACTGGCTGAAGTTGACTTCGGCGCTGAATCAGCGAGCGGGTGGGAAACAGAAATTGGCGACAGGGCAGCGCGAACGAATCTGCTCATTACTCCGCTTGACTCACTGGTTGGAGTCTATCGTATTCAGCAACTGATGGCGAACTGGCCCTTTCAACCGGTTGGCGGGAGTACCGTGCAATTCGACACGCTTCACGCGGAAACAGCCGTCGGCGATCTCGCTCTTCGTCTGTACCAGAAGGACATCAGACGAATCGATGCGCTTGACGCCCTTCAGCAGACGGCAACCCGTGTGGGTGATTACGTCATGGCGCTTCAATCCATATTCGCGATCATACAGAGGTATCCGTTCCTGCCCGGCCCATACTTGTCCGCGGCGAATATTCAGATGGGCATCGGGCGACTGGCAGAAGCCGAGCAATATGTTCTCGCATCACTCGAGCGTGGAGACAGCTCGGAGGGCCGTCAGATTCTTGGAAGTCTGCTCCTGAACAAGAATATGCCCGAAGAATCCCTTCCGCATCTGGAGCAGGCGCTGGTACTCGAGCCGGGTAATATGGGTGCCCGATACAACCTTGCCGGAGCACTCGCTCTCTTGCAGCGCTACGACGAGGCCCGGGTGCAAGCGGAAACGGTTCTGAGAGACCACCCTGACAACGTTGACGCGAGAAGACTGTTGGAATCCTTGCCTCGTTGATGCGGCCGCCGGGGGCAGACTACATGTCTTCCCAGTACTCTTCCGGCATTTCACGAGCCAGGGCGAGCGCTCCTTCTGCGCCAGCAAACAGAGGATCATCGATCACAGTAACCTTGAATGATCCGTATTCCTTCAACGAATCGGTCAGCATCGAATCCAGACCCCTGATCTGGCTTCCACCGCCTGCGAGGTAGATGTTCTTTTTGACTTCCTCCTGGAAGTCCGGCTCGTATCGCGTGATCAGATCCATGACGCCCTCTGCCATCGGGGCAACAATACCCTCACATACACGCTGCATTTCTGCGGTGATATCGAGCGTTGTAGAAACGCCGGAAACTGGGGCATTGACCTTAACCCTTGATCGCGCAGAACCGACAAAACCCTTGTCCTCCTTGTAGGAACGCACCATCGTCTCCGAGAACGAGGCATCCGGATAGTTTTCGTTGAGGAGGTTCATGAGTTGGCGGTCAATAAAGTCGCCTCCCAATGAAAGTGTACGCTGATCTTCTTCTCCGGGCATCGTGCCGTGCATGATGCAAAGATCGACCGTGCCTGCACCCACATCGATGATCAGAGAATTGTTGAGCGTCCCCAGTCCGTATGCCACCGCAAACGGCTCAGAGACTACCATCAATCGGTCAGCATATTCCTTGACAGCGTCCCTGATGGCGAGCTTATTGACGCGCATTGCTTCGGCAGGAACACCGACGGCGGCAAATACCTCCGTTGCTGATCCAGGCTTGATCTGCTCGATCAGAAAATGGACGAGTTCGCGAACCGCTTCTTCGTCTCGCTCCGTGCCTTCGCGAATCACTCCCTGTTCCAGTGGCCTGGACAGATTCAGAGACAGCCGATGTTCGAGGGCCTCATCTCCAAAGAGAATATTCTTGCCGAGCATTTTGCGTGACACAAAATCCCGCGGCCATCCTACATAACTCTGGACCCAATCCTTCTTGCCGTTACTTGCGGCGATGGCACTTCGAGAGGTGCCCAGGTCAATTCCGATATAAACAGTGGAGTTGGATTTTTTCGGAGGCATGGAACTGTCGTTTTTCTATCGGCTGTCTCTTGGGCCGGTGGGTTACTGATTCTCTTCCCGGTTCATGGTTCTCAGATAATTGACCACGCCTTCTTCCAGAAAAAGAGCGAGTTGCTCCCTGTATTCAGGAGTCGCCAGGCGGGCCTCTTCATCCTCATTACTAATTACACCAATTTCAGCTAGGATGCTAGGGGCATGAACTCCGACAAGCACTACGAAAGGGGCTGACTTGATGCCCCAATCAGATACATCTTCGTTCAGGCGTTGGGTGTTTCGGAACAGGCTCGACTGCACGGCCTGGGCGAGTCGCCTGGATTCCTGCAACTTTATCTGGTCCCCCAGGGCATTGGTCATCCGGTTGAACTCAGCCACCGAATAATCGGAGTTCTTGTTTTCAATTTCTGCCAGGCGTAGTGAAGTTTCGTCGACCTGCGACCCGAAATAGTACGTCTCCAAAGCATAGACTGGCTCGCTCGGAAAGTAGTTCACATGGATGGACACAAACAGATCTGACTCACCCGCGTTCGTGATCTCCGCCCGCTCGCGCAGGGTCAGGTACGTATCGTCGGATCGCGTCATAACAACGTTCAATCCGTGATTTGATCGTAATCTGCGGGCCAGACGAAGCGAAACGTCCAGTGTAATTTCCTTCTCCTCCAGCCCTTCCTTTCCCGACGCGCCTGGATCAGCCCCACCATGGCCAGCGTCAATCATGACCGTACGAACGGTCAGGTCAAACAGCTCGGAGAGCGGGACGTCGCTATCGGTTAGACCAGAGAGGTCTACTCCCCGATCGTCAGGCATCACCGAAATTGAATCCACCGGTACAGCCAGAGAGAGAGACGAATTGTCATCACCGGAGGATGGACTCACGGCATCGTCGCCACCCGTTGTGAACCAGAATACTGAAGCAACCGCGACGAGGAGAATAATGAATACGCTCCAGTATGATCCGCCCTTTCCTTTCGGCCTCCGATTCCAGGTGCGGTCTTTCACACGACGATTGTCCTCGTAGACCTCCCTTAAAATATGTCCTTTGTCTTCGGCAGTCATTCGATGATCAGACGAAGCGAAGACCTGTCCGGGAAGGAACAGGCCCGTCGCATCGCAATACGTAATACTATATAATAGTATACCATCCACGATTCAGGCGGGTGCCCGACGAATTGGATGCACCCGTTCCTGCAAACGTGTCAATCCAGAACCGGTTGCGAATCACTCTTGGCCAGATCACATTCCGGTCTGCACCATTTCACTTGCGCAGGACCGAACGAGGGAAGCCTAGGCCTCCTGGAGAGATGCCGACTCAGCAATAACCGCATCCTGTACGTGGCGAGGCATCGACTCGTACCGGGTGAACGACGAGCGATGCAGTCCCCTTCCCTGTGTCATCGAACGCAACGAAGTTGAGTAGCGATACAATTCGGCTTCAGGGGCCTGAGCCAGAATTTTCTGGAATACGCCCTCTGCTTCCATTCCCTGAATCCTGGCGCGACGAGTGTTCATGTCACCCATTACATCGCCCGTGTAAGAGTCCGGTACAAGAACCTCAACATCATAGATGGGCTCGAGCAGAACCGGATTGGCGTTTCGGAACGCGTCCTGGAAACAGGCTCGAGCGGCTGACTTGAAGGCAGCTTCGTTTGAGTCAACGGCATGCATACTGCCATCATAAATCACGACTCGAACGTCACCAACCGGATAGCCTGCAATAGGTCCCGTGGCGCATGCTTCAATGACTCCTTTCTGGATGGCTCCGAAGAAGCGCCGCATATCGATAACACCACCGACGATCCCATCGATGAAATGAATCGTCCCGCCCCACGCAGTCTTCTCCATGTGCTCTTTGCGCACCTTGATGTCGTCCGGTGGAACGAAATCGCCATCGGCGGGCTCTACCAGCATCTTGATATCGGCGAACTGACCCGCGCCTCCCGTCTGTTTCTTGTGACGGTATTTCGCGCGAGCACGTGACTGAACCGTCTCGAGATAGGCTACTTTTGGCCTGATGAATTCAATATCGACCCCAAAACGCTTTTTCAGCCTGTATTTAGCAATTTCGAGCTGCATTTCTCCTTGAGCACCCAGAACGAGCTGGTGAAGATGCTGGTCATGCGTAATGCTGAGTGATGGATCTTCTTCGTGCAACTGGTGCAGTCCCTGAGCCAGTTTGTCTTCTTCCCCATCGCGAACCGTGACGACGGCCGTCTTGTAGGACGGTGAAGGAAACTCGATTTCCTCCATTACCACCTTACTTCCTTTGCGATGAAGCGTATCGTTGGTATGGGAATTTTTCAGTTTGACGAGAGCTCCCAAGTCGCCGGCATACATCTTGTCGACCGGATCACGATCATGTCCGTTAATCGCGAAAAGTTGACCCAATCTTTCCGTGGCACCAGTGTGGGCATTGACCAGGTCCAGGCCTGGCGAAAGCGTACCCGAGTGGATGCGGAAGAATGAATAATCGCCGACGTGAGCCTCCGCCATGGTGTGGTAGATGAAGGCAACAGGCTCACCGGCAGAATCGGGTTTGATGGTTCCACCACCAACCGTTCTCGCTTCCGGCATCTGATTCGGGGTCGGGCAGACGTTTCCGACAAACTCCATCAGTCGGGCTATACCGATATTCTCAGTCGCGCTGGTAAGGAAGATTGGAAAGAGCTGATGTCGGATCATGGCTTCGCGAAGACCACTTCGCATTTCCTCTTCCGTGAGGGTGCCTTTGTCGAAATACAGCTCCATCAAGCTCTCATCATTTTCGGCGATGTTTTCGATCAGTTCGTTATGTAGCTGCTCAGCTTCGTCCGCAAATTCCTCGGGGATGTCCGTCTGAGTCATGTGACCTTTGTTATCGAACGTGATGTGCTTCATCACGAGAACATCTATGACGGCGCGGGATCCGCCGCCCACCGGAAGCTGAACGACCGTGGCTCCACGGCCGAATCGATCCTGAATCTGTTCGATCAGGTTCCTGAAGTCTGTTTTATCTTTGTCTAGCTGATTTATCACGAACATGGAAGGAGTACTTTCCTTCACCGCTGCCCGCCACGCCAGCTCTGTGCCGACCTGTACGCCTTCACCGGCGTTGATTACAAAAAGGGCCGAATCGACAACGTGCAGGGAAGCTGCCACTTCTCCGACGAAGTCTGGGTAGCCTGGTGTGTCGACTACATTGATCTTGTTTCCGCCGTACTCGACGTGTAGAAGAGAGGCAAAAACTGACATTTCACGCTCTTGCTCACTGGGGTGGTAGTCACTTATCGTGTTTCCCTCTTCAATGGTCCCCATGCGCTGTATCGCTCCTGTTTCCAGGAGCATGGCTTCAGCCAGCATGGTTTTACCACTCCCCTGGTGTCCTACCAGCGCAATATTTCGAATGTGATCAGCATCGTAAACTTTCATCGTGTGCCCCTTTTTGAATAACTCCTCGACTCAGAAAATCAGGGCTGATAAGATACGCTCGCATTCAGAATTGTCAACCCACTACAATCTCGCTTTTTGATGTCTGGAAGGCCTATTTTCGTGTAACATCGTCCCAGGATCAGTGTCCGATCATCAACGGGTTCAAAAAATGCATTGGAACATGTCCCGGCCCTGCTCATTTGTCGGCTTTTTTACGCCCTGATGAACTCTTTTCTTGCCATAGAAACCACTTCCGATGTGTGCAGCGTTGCTCTCATCACGCGGGGTCGAATTCTGAGCCGCGAAACAGATGAAAAGCGCGCTCACGCGCGTCTACTCGTGCCCATGATTCAGGAGCTGCTGGAAGAGGCTGGCGAGGAACTGGCAGGAGTGGCGGTATCGGGTGGCCCCGGCTCCTATACCGGCCTCCGAATAGGAGTTTCAACGGCAAAGGGGCTGGCCTGGTCAAGATCCCTTCCTTTTTTCGCGGTTTCGACCCTGGCATCACAGGTGAGCCGGTTCAATCTGGACCATTCAAAAGATTCGGCCCGTGGTGTGCTTTCCCTTATCCGTGCGAGAGGAAGCGAGGTTTTTTCGAAACGCTTTGAAATTGACGGAGATGGCAAAGTGCACGAGTCTCCAGCGGATGCAAACTCAAAAGCCGGCGCCGTTCAGGTTCTCGACAACCTGGAGGTATCCGGATCAGACTTCGTGGTTTCTCACGATGAGTCGCTGATTCAAGAACTGAGGGAGATGTTTCCAGGTATTCAGACCGCTCTGACACCATTGGTGGCGGAAAGCATGGCGCCTCTGCTGCTGAATCAGGAAGACGAGTATCGCGTAAATGACCTATCTTCGTTTGAACCCTTTTATTTGAGGGAGTTCACGGCAAAGAAAAGCGCAAAAAGTGTTTTCGACAGACTTCCGTTCTGATCAAACAACCCATTTAAACCCATTTTTAAGCAATAGATGGACTGGTTCAAGCGTAAATCTGCAGGTATCAAGACGAAAAGTAGCGGTAGAAACGACGTCCCCGACGGCCAGTGGGTCAAATGTGGTGGATGCGGCGAAACCGTTAATCGTCGTGAACTCGAAAAACAGTGTCTGGTCTGTCCGAAGTGCGATTATCACTTCAAGATGTCCAGTACCGACTATTTCGACCTTCTTTATGACGGCGAATACGAACTGTTCGACACGAATCTTCTCGCAACAGACCCTCTGGAGTTCTCCGACAGAAAAGCGTACTCGGATCGTCTGGTCGCAACACGAGACAAGACCGGCTTGAGCGACGCCGCGAAAGCTGCGGTGGGCAAAATAGGTGGACACGAGCTGTCCATTTCGGCCATGGACTTTTCGTTCATCGGCGGGTCGATGGGATCTGTGGTTGGCGAAGTCGTCGCCCGCTCGATCAAGCGTGGTTACGAACGCGGTATTCCCGCGTTGGTCATCGCACAGAGCGGTGGAGCACGAATGATGGAAGGTGCCCTCAGCCTGATGCAGATGGCGAAAACGAGCGCGCATCTCACCAGACTTTCAGAGGCGGGGCTACCATTCATCGTACTTCTGACGAATCCAACGACGGGTGGTGTGACAGCGTCGTTCGCCATGCTCGGCGATATCCACATCGCAGAGCCCGGAGCCCTGATTGGTTTTGCCGGCCCAAGGGTTATTCGCGAGACTATGGGGCAAGATCTTCCGGAAGGATTCCAGACGTCAGAATTCCTGAAGGAAAGGGGCTTCGTGGATTTGATTATCGACCGACGCCAATTGCGTGACGAATTGGCCCACCTGCTCGACCTGATCATCGAAAAGAAGTGAGCTGATCGACCGTCATTTTCCGGATTCCTGTTTTTCGGAATCGAATAAAAAACGAAAAGCCCGGCGCACCCACTTCGCCGGGCTTTTCTTATTGCAGCTACTGAAGTTAAATCGCCCTATCAGAGAGGCCTTGAGTAGCTCACCCGATCCGATTATATAGGATAAGACGCGGGATTCGAGTCGGTGATTGCCGAACGGTCAAAAGCAGTCAGTGAACCGCTCCAACCGGGGGTGGATCGGAACACGCTGAACGCATTTGGCAGATACATTTAACAGACTTGAACGAGTGTCGATAACAACTTCAGAATGGCTTCCCACTCCCGAACATATTTCCTGGCACTCATCCTGACGGTGTTTTCAGTGATGAGCGTAAATGCGTTTCCCTTTTCCAAATCGAATGTGGAGTCATATTCGTTTGTAGATGAGATACGCGTTAGCATCATGAATCATCTGGATCTGGATGCCGTGTCGGTTTCCTCCAGAACAGGGTCCATGACTGTCATGACCGATTCGGAGTCATTCTCTATCCGGAATTCTGAGTCCGTCTCTTTGGTACGGAGAAATGACCGTGTCGAATTGAAAATTGGTGGAAAGAAAATTTCGAGTCCATTCGTAACCATCGTATCCCCACCGGGCGGTTCATTCGACGTTCAGGTAAACAACAGATCGAACATTCGAACATATACGGGATCCCTTGAAGTCGGAGTTCAAGACCGCTCGACGGACCTGGATATCGTTAATCGTGTCCCCCTCGAAGATTACGTGGCTTCCGTGGTTGGAGCTGAGTATGGACTCGACGACCTGGAAGGAGCGAAAGCTATGGCTGTGGTTGTTCGCACGTACGCCCTGCACGCCCTGCAGAGTGGGAAAAATGTGAGCGACGGTGAGAGTTTCCAGGTATACCGGGGACTGAGTCACTCGAACGAAGCTTCCAGACAGGCTGCACGTTCGACGGCCGGTCAAATTTTAACACATGACAGCAGTTTGATCGAAGCCGTCTACTCCGCTTCCAACGGTGGTCATACCGCTGCAAACCACAGCGTATGGGGAACGACTCCCAAGCCGTACTTGCGGGCTCGCAAGGATCCGTTCGACGCAAAGGTATCACCCCACAAGAAATGGAAGTGGTCAGTGGACACAAGGAAACTTAAAAAGGTGTTTTCGGACATCTACGGATTCGAAGTCACCGATATTCTGATTTCCGACACCTCCGATGACGGCCGGGTAACAGACGTTCGACTTCGTGGAAACGGTGGATCCAGAAACATCACCGGCTCTTCTTTCAGGGCCACCATCGCCCGTTCTTTCAACGAGACGTCTCTCAAGAGCACATACTTCAAAATGCGTAAATCAGGCGGATCCTATGACTTTGACGGTCATGGTTTCGGTCACGGAGTCGGACTCAGCCAATGGGGGGCGCACGGAATGGCCCTCGACGGACGATCATATTTCGAGATTTTGGAATTCTACTACGCAGGAAGCCGAATCGAGCAATCGCCTGCTTCCGGGTTGGAGGCACCGGGTGTTGAAATCAACGTCCTGACACAATCTGGTAATTCGGAGCAAACGGGATCCTGGACATCCAACCCGAGGCGCGCATCTCACTCTGATCGTGGCGACAAAGCGCCGACAGAACGTGACTCCAAAGCGAGCGAGAACTCAGAAGCTACAAAACCTGAAACGTCTGATTCTCGTGAAAGCGAAAAGCGGACCGGGCGCAAGAGAAAAAGCCGTATCGGCTGGTAGCCGCTACCACCGGGACATACGCCCCGTGAACGCTGATTTTCCAATTTCTCTTTCCCGCTTCAGGAAGCTTCCAATTTCGCCTTTCCAAATTCCGGATCGATCTTAACCAGCGACGCCACGACAAATCCCGGAATCGTTGAAATCAGCACCCAGACAAAGAAGTTCTGATATCCCAGGAATTCCTGAATTGCTCCACTGAACATGCCCGGAATCATCATACCCAGAGCCATAAAACCCGTCAAAAGGGCAAAATGGGCTGTTTTATGCTCACCCTCGGCCGCATAGATCATATACAGCATGAAAGCTGTGAAGCCGAAGCCGTACCCAAATTGTTCGACGACCACCGCGACGTAGACATACACGGGTGATTCTGGTTGGAATATCGACAGCAGTAGATAGGCCACATTCGGCAGATTGATGGCGGCAACCATCCACCACAGCCAGTATTTGAGTCCGTTGCGTGCTGCCACGAATCCGCCCAACAGCCCGCCGAGCGTAAGAGCGATGAGCCCGAACGTCCCCTTGATAACTCCGACCTGTATCGTGCTCAGTCCCAGGCCTCCATCTTGAATCGGATCCAGCATGAACGGACTCGACATTTTGACCAGTTGAGCTTCCGAAAACCGATACAAAAGAATAAACAGAACGGTTATCCACACACCCTTCTTCGTAAAAAACGTCCGGTACGTATCTACGAAATTGCCCAGCACGCCAGACTCGGCGTCTGTAATGGCAGTTACATCCGACGAAGGTCGTGGAAGCGCAAATCGATGATAGGTGGCCAGAACCAGGAACAGCGCCGCGACACAGCCCATCGAGATTCCCCAGGCAACGTTGAGGCTCGGTTGTGTCAATTCAAGTTTTCCAGCAATGATTACCAGCCCTCCCTCGCCGGCGATCATGGCTATCCGGTAAAACGTACTCCTGATGCCGACAAACCAGGCTTGATTCGAATCGTCGATGGCCAGCATGTAGAACCCGTCGGCGGCGATGTCGTGGGTCGCGCTCGAGAAGGCTATCAGCCAGAAAAACATCAGCGACCATCTGAAAAATGCCGGTCCGGGAATTGTGAGGGCGACCCCCGCCATCGCCGCCCCGATCAGCAATTGCATCGCAACGATCCAGAATCGCTTTGTTTTCAAGATGTCCACAAACGGACTCCAAAGCGGCTTTATGACCCAGGGCAGATAGAGCCAACTCGTGTACAGAGCAATATCTGCATTCGATATTCCCAGCCGCTTGTACATGATCACACTGACCGACATGACCATCACATACGGGATGCCTTCCGCGAAATACAGACTCGGTATCCATCGCCATGATTTGCGGCGCTCTCTCAGGGAAGTGTTCAAGTCTTTCAAGTCAGTTGGGCGTTGAGTGCTGTGTATTCAGTTTGAGAGAGGTTTTGTGCCTGGTACTTACGACTTCAGACGTTTATTCATCGCAGGTATTCGAGAATCGCTTTCATGAGACGGTTTCTCGACTGCGCGAATTCGATTGTCTCGAACGGGAATCCCATAACCACCGCCCCGCCTTTTCCACCTCTTCCGATGACGGCGCCCATGTTGTTGTCGCTGTAACGCATCAACATTTCGCTGTCGTCCGCAGCTTCCAGTGCGTCCGGGCTCTCGACGCGATACACTGATCCGGTTGGATCGGTGTTGAATTGCAGCTCGGCATCTCCATCCATCCAATATTCCAGAGCGTACGCCGCTCCCCTCTGTACGGCGTGGTCAGTCCGCCAGGTGAAACCCAGCACCTGGGAGGCGAACTCCCGGTTTTCGGCCGACGCCTCGGGTCCGGCAAGATCCGTCGCAACATGGGCGCCGGAGATCAAAAGAGATCCGCCCTTGTCCACGACCGCTTTCAGATATCTCTGCATGGAAGATGGAACAGCTTCGAAGTCCGTGAGACGACCCGGCCCCACTATTGTCTTCTCCTCGCCGAGAATGACATCAACGATCGGGTAGTCATCAGAGACAGCACGAGCGGATACCTCCTCATCGCCTTCGAGCAATTCGTCTGTAACTGTGGAAAAAGCATATCCGGAAGCTAAAAGAGCAGCGCCGTGAACCGAAGGATAGTTGAACGTATTGCCGGTCAGGATCTGAGTCTCGAATGTTGAGAAGCTCGCACCGTGGCCCGGAGAATCATCATCCAGCCACGGTGAATCTGAATCGAAGTCATACTGTGTCCCGATGAACGACAGGTCATATCGGTCCGCAACACCCTCGTCCAGAAAGTTGGCGAACCCGCGAAAAGAACCATATTCGATGCTGGCCGGCGCCGAAACCCGGTCAAAAGCGGCAATTATGAGAGCATCTCCGGTTTTCAGATCATCGATGGGCCTGCCTGCTGAAACCTCTTCTGAGGGCATACTCTCCCCTCCTCCGTTCACAGCTCCGACCCTGAAGCTGTATACCACTCCTGGCCGTGCATTCTCCAGAATGAATTCGGGGTTGCCGACCCGACGTCCATTGTCGAAAGAAGAGCGATCCTCACGGATATAGACCACATATTCATCAGGTGCTGCCGAAGGCTCCAAAGGGTCATCGACTCCCCGCCATGACAGTTGTATCGTATCGCCACTCCATTGCGCACGCAGGTGCGTTACCGGCAGAGGTTGAATAATGACGTCCGTTCCATTCTGGTGCGCCAGGAACCGAACCATGCTCTTGTAAATCGAGCGAGCCACATCAAATCGGAATCTGGGATCCAGCCCAAACTTCATGTCGGCCAGATTTTGGTGCGACATCAGTTCAAGGAGGACTCCCGGAACGTTGGGTCGTACCGCCTCGCTGTAGTCCCGGTCCCAAATGTCCCGGCGGGACCAGGTTGAGTCGTACAGCGCCCAGATATCCTCGACGATCGAAGTCTGCATGATGTCGCCCAGATCACGATTGGAGAATCGCGACAAACCATCTGGAAACACTTTCTCGGCTTCCATTCCCTCGGAACTGTAAATCATCAGCGTTCCTATCGTGTCATCCGATCGGGTAATGCCGGCATCCGTGTGAAATGCCAGAGATATATCAACGGGGACATTCAACCCCTTTTCCTGCCGATTTTTGTTCGGCCCGAGTGGGGCTCCTCGCAGGTAATTGACCCACTCTGCGCGACCCCGATAATCATCGACATAGTCGTTCTCCGTTTCCGTCACATTGTAGACCAGCCTGTCTGGCATGCCGGAGAATTGCATGTAGTAGCGAGCTCCTTCCGTAAATCTTGGCCTGCCGCTCGTCTTCCCCTCTCGAGACACCGAGCCCATTCCGCCGCCAAACCGCACTGCGTCGGCACTGATCGCCTTTCCTATGTCAGAACTTGTATTTGACATCTCCACACGTGCGATATCTGGATTAACGCCTTCCGCGAACTGAAACGTTCCCAGATACACCCAGGTACCCGGCTTCATGCTCTGATCGACGCTGAATCGGGTCGACCCACCGGCATGGAATACGGTGTAGAGCGCATCCGTCGTTGGATTGTCTGTGCGGCCGTACGACACATACACCGCATAATTGCCTCCTTCCGGAATGTCCGGCACCCAGGACGTGGTAGCCGAAGGATTCTCCTCGGTCACAGAAATTCTGTGTGACCCGTCGGCAAACGGATTCTCATGATTCAGGATGTCGATGGGGGCGAATCCCGCCGTGCTCGCGTCTTTCCAGGCAACGTGCTCCTCCCCAACTTCGAGATACCGATTCCTGCCGGGCGTGTCGTCATCAAAATCGACGATCACCTCATTCGCCTGGACATCGCGTTCGCGCGGCATATGGACATGAGCTCCCGCGTGTTCGAGCATAGGAGCCAGGTACGGCACGATGAACGACATCGGAAAGAGATCCTCGACCGTCTGAAAAAGCCGTGCGCGCTGCCATTCCCACCGATCGAGGCGCTGCTCGTAATACCATCCATGGCTGGGCCAGATGGCAATGTGTCTGCCAGAGAGAAGAGCGTCCTGGGTCCAGGGAGAATCGAGGTTGGTGGTCAGGCGCCTCGCCTCTGTAACAACCGAGGGAAGCTTGGATTCGTCTTGCCCGTCGCGCCGGTACAGGTTTGGAACCAGACTGGCAAGAGGCGCATCGAGGGCTGAGATCTGAACAGCCCAGTCAACGAATGGCGAACCAAGACTCGAACGGACGAGCTCGTCAGTCTCTTCGAGGGCCAATTCCCTCAATGGAATTTGCGAGTACGCGTCATTCATGTGGATCTCCAGACTTTTTCCAGAGCGGTCCACGATAACTGTATCTACTGCCGAACCCGGATGAAATCTGGTTTCACACTCCTCGATACTGCAATTTTGTAAGGCATTCTTTACAGATGCTGACACAAACGATACCAATTCCGCGTCCGACACATCATCGGGAGCGAGGGACGAGCGAGACGAGGAACACCCGGCCAGCAGTACCACTGCGAGCAGGAGCGGAAAACAGGCGGAGCTTGAAGCACGGCAATATGGTGAGAAATCGGACGTCATCGCAGTATTAAAACCGTGGGTTCACTTTCGAGGCCAAGGCGATTTACGGCACGAACGACAAGGGCAGTTGCATCGTTTTCTTTCTGAAGAGGTATCACCCGATTCCAACCGGGCAGAATTCGTGTTTCCCATTCGCCGTCAGACTGGACGTTTATGATCCAGTTTCTCACTTCAGCTTCTCCCCTGGGCTTGAGTGAGGCGTACCGGTTGCTGCCAAGATGCTGAAGCTCCATCTCGGGAGCCTGGGGTGAGTCCATCCCGAGCCACGTGGTCCTCGGACGAATGGCGGGTTTTGAGTACACATTTTCCGTCAGAGATCTACCCATCCCATGGTCAGCTGGCATTATTGCGCGCATCGAGAAGTGCACATTGCCCGTCGCTTCCGGGACCAAGCGGGTATATCGAACCTGCGAAATCACCTCATCGGGCTCCCAGTGGCTGTTGCCCTCAAGAATGATGCGACTGGTGAAATTGCCCGGCCATAGATGGCGATTCCTCGTGTTTTGCTCAACCCACCAATCCAGAAGCGCCCCGTATGGCTGACCTGTGCTTTCCATCGCCCAGTAGAGCTGAGGTGTGAAATAGTCGACCCATCCCCGCGCCAGCCATTTTCGGGCATCGGCGTACAGGTTCGCGTAGGCATCAAAGCCCGTCACTCCTTCAGGATGCCCGGGTCTCCAGATACCGAAAGGAGAGATTCCAAAAAGAACCCACGGCTTTCTTTCCTTGATGTTGAGATACAGTCCCTCTACCAGATCATCCACGTTCTTGCGTCTCCAGTCTCCGAGGTCGAGATGCCCGGCTTGCTTGACGAAGAAGGCGCTATCCGGAAATTCTACGCGGTTGCCTTCGGCATCGTTGACGGAATAAGGATAAAAATAGTCGTCCAGATGCACGCCGTCGATATCGTAACGCTCCACCACATCCATGATTACCGATATCGAGTGCTCGGTCGCCACTTTCGATCCCGGATCCATCCAGAGTTGTTCGCCATACCTGTGAACTGCTTCAGGGAAAAGATTTTTGACGTGATTGTAGGCCAGCGAATCGGGAGCAGTCGGGTGATAAGCTCGATAAGGATTGAACCATGCGTGGAGTTCGATCCCGCGTCTGTGTGCTTCCTCAATAGCAAATTCGAGCGGATCGTAGAAAGGATCCGGCGCGAGAGGGTTTTCACCTGTGAGATAGTAAGACCAGGGCTCGAGCTCTGAGGCAAACATGGCATCAGCCGTAGGCCTGATCTGAAAAATGACGGCATTCAGATTCATCATCGAAGCGCGATCCAGCAGCTCCAGCATCTCAGCCTTTTGGCGATGAACCGGCAATCCAGGCTCTGAGGGCCAGTCAATATTGTCTACGGTAGCAATCCATACTGCCCTGAATTCACGATTGACATCGGGCAGATTTCTCAGAATGTCTGCTGTCAGGATATCATCCGGGACCAGAGGTTCGTTTTCGACAATCGGCGTGTCATCGGCCATTGTCCCGACAATTTCAGAAGACGCACAACCGGCCAAAAGGAGGGCGAACAGCAAAAATGACAGCGGATATCGGTTCATCAAACAGTAATACTGTAATGGTGAAATTCGGTATCCAGTTTCCAACCGAGGTCATGGTAAACCGACTTTGCGCTGTCGTTATCGATGGCAGTTGCCAGTTCAAGACCCGCACCACCCTGACCGCGAACCCATTCCTGGGCGTGAAGCATCAACTCGTGCGCTACGCCGCGACGACGGGCGGCAGCCTCGACGAAAAGATCATTCAGCAGCCAGATGCGTCGCATTCTGACCGAAGAAAAAAGAGGATATAGCTGCGTAAAGCCGAGACCCCGTCCATTCTCGTCCACCGCAATAAAGATTGTCGAATCACCATTTTCGAGCCGCTCAGACATGAACGTGCCTGCAGATACCGGATCGCTTTTCTGTTCGTAGAAAACGCGATAGCCGTCAAACATATGTTTCAGAGATTCCGCATCAGATAGATCGGCCTGACGCACAATAAATGAGGATTCTGCCATTATATGATTCCCGTCCGGGTGCTTTGGATTCTTCTTTTTTGGAATTGAAACGAGGTGACTAGTTTCCGAGCGAAGATACACGTTATGCTCATGTCTCGTGCCGCCACGACTCAACTAATTTACTGCGCCCTGTTCATCCTTCTTTTGTGCGCTCCAAAACCTGGTCACGCGCAGAACGGAGCTGATGACCCGTTTAGATTTGTGCGTTGGATGGGCACTGACCTCAAAGCGGTTCCCAGAGCTCTCATCCATCCACGCCCGGTGCAGCTTGGAGTCGGAGCCGCTTCGATCTTTGCCGTAAGTCGCTTCGACCGCTCGCTGTCAGAGGAGCTCACATCTTGGCAAAATCGGGAGTTGATGAGGGTATTTGAGGAAGTGGGAGATGCCAATGCCGCACGCCCTGCTGCTGTTCTGATCTTTGCCGGATCACTGCTCCAGGATAATCATCGTGTACAGGACGCTGCCTTTGCGAGCCTTGAGGCCCTGATTTTTGCAAATATCCTGACCAATGCGCTCAAGGAGTTGTCCGGAAGGTCGCGGCCCTGGCAGGAAAAAGGCCCCGATCACTGGGAGCCTTTTTCGGGAGGTACTTCGTTCCCGAGCGGGCATGCAACGACCGCATTCGCGGCCGTTACCCCCTGGCTGATCTATTTCCCCCATCCCCTCTCCTACATCGCTGCCGGTGTGGCCGCTACCACGTCCATCTCCCGGACGGCGCTGCGCTTTCATTGGCCCAGCGATATTGTCGCCGGAGGCTTCATCGGATATTCGGTTTCGGCATGGCTGGTTCGCAGACATACTTCGGCTGAAGAAGAGCTGGTCGAAGATAGAGTGTCGCCCATCATTGGTCCGTCCACGCTGGGAGTGAGGCTGAGTATTCGTTAGATCGGAGTTTTGCAACGCCGGGGTCCGCATAGTCAGGATCCGCCG
>CAZEHJ010000013.1:35613-59934 GCA_964512485.1 uncultured Rhodothermales bacterium
GGCCGGGCCGGGATCAATCAGGCCGAAGCCCGATCCAATCGATCCATCAACGCTTTCCCGATCCCTGTTTCGGGCACTCGCTGGCAGTGGATAACATCGATACCCTGTTTCTCACAACGGCGAAAAAACGAAAACAGCTCTCGAGCATAATGTTCTGCGTTTTTCACCACCATGGTGAACGCATATATGTTCTCATTCGATGCTTCCATCCCGATGTACGCCATGATGTTATCGGATTTTTGAACGGACGGCCCGTCGACTGCGACAACCTCGGCAGCGGGTCGGTAGTGCCGATGTCGAATTCCCGGGCTTCTGGGGGCGCCACCCATGTTTCCAGAATGGAATTCTGTTTTTGGATGAACAAGACGCAGGTCTTCGATGGTGATACTCCCCGGACGAAGAACAAGGGGTCGGGGACCCGTCACATCCACTACCGTCGATTCAAGTCCAAGGCGTGTAGCTGCTCCCTTTAAAATGCAGTCGATTCGACCATCGAGATCATCACGAACGGCCTCCCAGGAGGTCGGACTCGGGCGACCGGACCGATTCGCCGATGGTGCGGCCACTGGTTGTCCACACAATCGCAAAAACTGGAGCGCGCACTCGTCATCCGGCATTCTGACCCCGATCGTATCCAGACCAGCCGTGACCACCTTTGAAATGTCGGGGTGCTTCGGAAGAACGAGTGTTAGAGGACCCGGGAAGAAAGCATCAGCCAATCTGGAAGCCGTTTCGTTCATTTCGATGGCTATCGACCCGATTTCCCTCTTGTCCGATATATGGACAATCAGAGGATTGTCGGCTGGTCGACCCTTCGCCTTGAAAATCCGTTCGACCGCCGTCTCGTCATCGATTCTCGACCCGAGACCGTAAACAGTTTCTGTTGGAAATGCTACCAGACCGTCCTTCAACAGAATCCGGGCAGCTTCTTGTGGACTTGACGTGATGAGGGTATTCATATTCTATTTCCACGCGTCGATCACGCCTGAGAGAGAATCACAATGGGCCTCGAAGCGACGAGCTTCATCCAGACTGCTCAAAAAATGAGCCCCCCATCCAGGATAATCCCTTTCATCCCAGAGCGTACTGTGCCAAAGTCCCACGAACACTCCTCCAACAGAAGCACAGGTCTGAATCATGCGATTCGTCTCCCGTTCCGCTTCAACCCCTGTTAGATTCTGACGATTGAACAGGGCAGACTCCATCACGCAGAGCGGTACCTCCCAGACAGTGGATTCATCCATGGTCAGGGGATTGAGCAAAGGGAATGGTAGGCAGGTTCCGAATCTGAATCCGGCGCATTCGGCGAAGCCGAGGGTCGAATCGATGGAAAATCCAGCAGATTGAAGCGTGGCGATTGAACCGGGGTAATCGAAGCGCAGATAGTGCGCCCTGTGGGCCGGAACGACCCGGTGAATCGAGCGCTCCAGTCGGTTTTTTTCGTCCGAGAGTCTGAGGTCATGTGAGAACGCGTGATACGAAGGATGAAGTCCCACCTCATGACCGGCGCTCAGTTGCTCCGACAGCGCCGAAATAACGTAAGAATCATGCAGGTCATACTCGACATCCCGATGGCCATGAGCACCGGCCTTGTAGAAAAATGTCCCGCTGACCGAACGAGTGTCCAGTTCTTTCTGGATCCTCTCGATGGCATCCCGGAAGGGATCACTACTGTGAAGGAGTGACCAGCCCGCCTCGACCAATCTGGTCAAACGGTCCGAATGTGATTCTTTTTCTCTGTTCAGTAAAGCGCGATCCAGAATCTCACGCTTGTAGATCCCGGGCCTCCATTTTCGGACGTAATCGATGTCATGAGTCGAGCAGAACGCCCATGTTTTGTCTCCAAACTGCTTTCTTTCGACCTGTACCCCTTTTTTCGCCAGTGCGTCTCCGGCGATGTGACGGTACCATTCTACTACCGGTGTAAGGCGAATATCCAGTTTTTCCTGAATGGATCCCTCAAACCGAAACCGGCCATGTTCATCGCGCCGACGCTGGAGCGCTTCCTGCCATCCACTCAAGAAATAGAATGTTGCTGCGACGGGGTCGAATGTCAGGTCGCCCTTCGCTCCGAACAGAACAGGGATACGATCTTCGCCGATCCGAACGTGTCGGTGAGGGGGAAGATCTGTGGTTTGCCTTTCGAAGTATTCCCATGTTTCGGGTTCAATGAACAGCTTCCAGGTTGCGTCTGTAAGGTG
The DNA here is from genome assembly GCA_964512485.1 of uncultured Rhodothermales bacterium. Taxonomy (GTDB): domain Bacteria; phylum Bacteroidota; class Rhodothermia; order Rhodothermales; family UBA10348; genus CAZEHJ01. The sequence goes on from CAZEHJ010000013.1 coordinate 37,815, forward strand.
GGATGTGTCTGTGTCTTCCGTACCGTAATAAACACCGTCGCCTTCGAAATCCGCATTATCAGTCAGGACGGGGTCCAACCTGAACGGCAGCAGCAACATGCGCAAACCGTACCAGGCTCGCTGCCTGTACGGTTCCGGGACATGGATGACACATTGAATTTGCTGCATTCTACGAATGATTTCTCGGCTAAAGACTGTACCGAACGTCATGAAAACGATCTGACATCCGATTTCAAGGTATGTTGAGTCTGAAAGTGAACGATTGGGTACTTTCACCGTGTGGGAATTGTTCGACGAGCGAACAATTCCCACCTTTCTGCCGCTGCAGTTTAAGAAGACATCTGTCAGGACACACAAAAGTGAACGGACGCTTCAAAATATTTTCCGACCCGGTTCACGGGTTCATCTCCGTCCCTCGCGGGCTGATACTGGATCTGGTCGGAACACCTGAGGTCCAGCGCCTGAGACGTATCCGTCAGTTGGGGATCGGTCACATGGTTTTCCCCGGAGCCGAACATTCCCGATTCGGTCACGCTCTCGGAGCTATGGCATTGATGCACGATGCGCTGACATCCCTGATGGAAAAAGGAACAGCAGTATCCGCAGAGGAGGCCGAAGCCGCGCTGGCCGTAGCGTTGCTGCATGATGTTGGCCATGGTCCGTTTTCGCACACTCTGGAAAACGAACTGCTTTCGGATTTCAGTCATGAACTGATGAGTCGCGCACTTCTGGAGCGCCTGAACAAGCGGTTTGACAACCGTCTTGATCTCGCTATCGCGATCTTTGACGATACCTACGAGCGACACTGGTTTCATCAGCTCATATCGAGTCAGCTGGACATGGATCGACTCGACTATCTACGGAGAGATTCCTACTACACCGGTGTCGTTGAGGGATCGGTCGGGGTTGGTCGCATCATCAAGACTCTTCGCATTTTCCCGAACGACGGATCCGAAGAAGATCGTATCGTCGTGGAGTCCAAAGGCGCCTACGCCATCGAAAACTACCTCATCGCCAGACGTCTGATGTATTGGCAGGTATATCTGCACAAAACCGTCCTCGCCGGAGATCACCTTCTGAAGTCGGCTCTTCGAAGGGTTCGCTGGCACCTGGACTCCGATCGCAAGGAGCCGGTCTCTGGCGGCTCCGAAGCATTCATGTTTTTTCTGCGGGAAGGATTTTCAGGTGCGGATGCGCATCGTGACGCCATTCAGGATGCATACATCTCCCTGGACGATACGGATATCATTTTCAGCCTGAAGGCCTGGTGCTCTTCCAGCGATGCGATTTTAAGTGATCTGAGTCGCAGAATTCTCGAACGAGATTTTTTCCGCGTGGAATTCCATGTCGAATCAGAACAGTTCGCTCCAGATCGACTGGTCCGCGCTGTTTCAGATATGCTCATCAATTCGGGCCTCAGCACCTCTGAGACCATTGAAAATGATCTGTCCTATTACATTCTCAGGTCCCAGTCGACGCACGAGGCGTACGATGCCAGCAAGGACGTCATAGGAGTGATGAACAGAGCAGGTAATATTGACGAGCTCTCGCTCGCCGAAGACGTGATCGCGATTGAGCCACTGGCAGAGAGACAGATTCGGCCTTACATCTGCTACCCGAAAGAAATCAACCTTTGACCGACCGGGCGCGTGTCAGTTCTGGGGAGCCATGGTCGGTTTCAAGACGTCCTCAACGTCGCCCGCCATCAGCCGGCGTTCCAGTGAAAACCGAGTTTACGCGCGATTTTGGATGGCATTTCAGGCAGATCCGAACGAGGGATGAAAAACGTAGATAAGTTTACCAGGTCTCCGAAGACCCGGTTGTTCTCTGCAGCTTTTCGCAGATACTCGTGACCCGAAGAACCGCCTGTTCCGATTTTGGTACCGATCATCCGCGTGGCCATCAGTGCGTGACGATACCTCCACGTCGTAAAATTCTCGTCAATGTCCACCAGCGTGTGAAGGAGCCGGAACGGAAGATGAAGGATTGGCTCGTCGCGATATAAATGAATCAAGAGAGCAGCTTGCAGCGCTTTGTGGGAAAGTCTGCGTTCGCCCTTGGAGATCAGCGCGTTGTAGGTATCGGCATCGAAGAGCGCCGCGAAATGAGTCTCGGTCTTTTCCAGGCTTTTCAGCTGGCTACCCTTTTCAGCGTCCGTCAGTACCGGATTGTCTTCGATCAGCTTACGATCCGAGGCCAGCATTTTTTCGACTGCACCGTGGTACGCATCCCAGAAGTCATAATCCCCGAATCGAATGAAAGGCGTCCGCTCCAACCATGATTCGACCAGATTGAAAATGGTCGGCTCTTTCTCAGATGCTTCAACCTCGTCGCGATCCGTTTCGTTGAATCGCGAAGTGTACGACGCGTGTGTAAACGCATGGCGATCCTGCTGGCGCATACCCATTTTATTTTCGACCAGACGCCATTGAGCACTCTGGAATCCTGAGGCAGGGACCAATGCATCGCGAAAATCCAGAAAATCGAGCGGAGTCATCGTTTCCAACACGTCGATTTGTCCCGTCAACACCCTCTGAATCGCTACGATTCGTTCAAGATGAGCTACGGTTGACCCCAGAGCTTTCTCCTGAATGACCTCCTGATCGAGCTTACCCAGCGCCCCGTCGATCTCCCAAAGAACCTGCTTGAACCACAGCTCGTAGGTTTGATGGACTATGATGAACAACATCTCATCATGAGCCGCCTCTCCCTGTTTGGCGGACTCAAGATGTTGCGCATCGAGAATCTTGTCGAGGTTCAGATAGTCGCCGTAATAAAGCGCTGCATCAGACATGGATGACATCAGAATTGGTTTCGTCTAAATGTGGGACCAGAATGCGGAAATGAGGTCGGCTATTCAACTCTCTCTGGTTCAGAGCCCGGACCCAGCTGGTCCTCCAGGATGTAGATGTCCGGCAGATTTCTTCCGACCTGACCATAATCCAGTCCATACCCTACCACGAACAGATTGCGAATCCTGAACCCGATGTAATCCAGATCCAAGTCAACCTTCGTGGCTTCGTATTTATGCAAGAGTGTTGCCGTTTTGAGCGACGCCGGATTCCGGGCCGAAAGTTGCTCGATCAGATATTCCATCGACGTGCCGGTGTCCACGATATCCTCGACCACAATTACGTGACGGCCTTCGATATCTGCATCGATTCGCTTGAGCTCCTTCACCTCACCCGACGATATCTTGGCCTCTCCATATGAGGAGAGCTTCAGAAAGTCGACCTCGCAATCAATATTGATGGCGCGCATCAGATCTGAGAGAAACATGAATGCTCCATTGAGCACGCCAATCAAAATCGGCTTCTTTCCGTCGTATTCGGATGATATTCTGGCTCCGATCTCTTCTGTTCTCGATCGGATGGTTGCGCTCGTGAGGTACTTCCGAAATCGCTCGCCGCGAATAATAACGGTCTGTTCGTCGTGAACGAGAAACGTGGCTTCCATGGATTAAGCTTCTAGAATTGGTTCCGGACTGATTTCCGGATCGGCGGGTGTGAGGTCATATATCCATCGGTAATGCGAACATTCAGACCTCGCTGATTCGTTCAGCCAAAATACACCAATCCGTCAGTATTTCACTCCTCAATCCAGGCGCATCGCACCACTTTTTCAGTATCCGGTGAGATCTTGTAGCGCTCGTCGAGTCGTTGACCAACCACCCAAACGATTTCCCCACCAGAAACGAGAACAGGAATACCATCTCGGTTGGAAGAAGGAATCTTTTGATCTGTGAGAAAGGATTTGACTTTTTTACTCCCGTCGAGACCCAGAGGATAGAACCGATCTCCCGCTCTCCATGTCCGAAGTATCAGTTCTTCGCGGGCTCGAGCAGCATCGAAGTGAACGATGTTTTTGTCAGCGTTCAACTTCACTGCATCAGTAGTGTGGGTTTCGTTTTCCAGGATTATGCATTCAAGAACTCCGCCCGGACAGATCGTCGCACCCGGTAGAGATATCCTGAGACCGTCTGCTTCTGACGTGAACTCTCGTTCGGCACCGTCCTGCTCGGGATTCTTCCGAAACAGAAGCTGGTTGCGCTCTCTCCAGACAACGACAGAATTCAGCAGAACCTTTCGCCCCACCTGCGAATCGAGAAGCCGATACACCTTGTCGGCCGTGGTGCCTCTCCTCGGCGTGTCAGGCGCATACATCGTGATTGCTTCCAGAAGAATCCACTTCGCCAACCAAGGTCCAGCACTTCTCAGCTCGTCGATTGAAAAACACGCTTCAGCTTCGCGTACTTGGTCTTTGATCCGCTTTCGCAATTCCGCCATGGACGAGACCAATGATCTTCCAGCCTCCAGAAACTCATGGTATTCCTTTTCGGGCATCAGCTTCAGCTCATTTCTCAAAGCGCTGCGTTCGAACAACTCGGATGCATTGGAAGCATCTTCCCGCCAGATCAAGTTTGCTCTCTTTGCTTCTTCGGCCAGCTCGCGCCTCGTGGCGTCAAGAAGTGGCCGAACCAGCTGAATGTCGGTCCCGACAAACAGTGGCCTGGTGGGCGACATCCCACACACACCCGACGGTCCCGTTCCTCTGCCCAGGTTCAACAGCACGGTTTCGAGCTGATCATCCAGATGGTGAGCCGTCATCACACACCGCGACTCGATCTCCCGACACCTCTCCTCGAACCAACGATATCTGAGATTGCGCGCCCATTCCTGTCGCCCCGTATCAGGTACAGCGTGTTGCTCCACCCGCAAGACGTGCAGTTCAACATTCAATTCTGCGGTCACTCGTCGAACGAATTCCTCATCACCGTCCGATTCCTCACCCCGAAGGCCATAGTTGACATGTGCCGCATGGACGTCGTATTCGAGCTCCAACAGCATGCGCAACAGAAGGATCGAGTCCATTCCACCGCTCACCCCCAACAGGACGCGACCAGCAGGCGGTTCAATTCCCAGCCTGGAAAGTTGATTTTTGATGTGCGATGTCACGTGTAGACGCTCGATAATGAATGCAGAAAACGCATCGCCGCTATTTGCGATCGAAGCGTTCCCGCAACTCTTCACCTGACAAGGTAATCAGAGTCGGTCTTCCATCGGGGCTCGCATACGGAGCCTCGCACTGAAACAGTTGATCGATCAGGGCGCGCATCTCCCTTGAGCTCAACTTCATTCCGGCTCGTACGGCTCCCCTGCTGGCTACGCTTCGGGCCAGATTTTCGCGCCCGGTCAGGCGGTCTACCTTTTCAAAAAGTCGGTACTGATCGACAATTTCGTCCAGCACACTTCGCTCGTCGCCCGTTGAAATGTCGGCCGGTACACCGCGCACAATAACGCTGTTGCCTCCAAATGCGTCCACATCGAAGCCAAGTTTTTTCAGATCGGGCATAAGGTCTTCGAGGAGGGAGAAGTCCGATGCAGAAAATTCGATGGTACGTGGAAACAGAAGCTGCTGGGATAAACCAAAGCCGTCTTTGAGACACGCAATGGCCTGCTCATACAGGATCCGTTCATGTGCCATCTGCTGATCAATAATGACCAGTCCGGAGCGAATCTGTGTCAGGATATACGTGTCGTGCAACTGCCAGAGAAGACCTTCTTCCCCGAGTCCTCCTCGGGTGGTCCCGGCGGATTCGTCCGTTGAGGACGCCGGAACAGACATGGCCAGTCGGGCACCTTCGTAGAGCGAGCGACTCGCCCGAGAAATGTGCTCGCCCCGTTCCCGGACCCGATCTGAGCCGGATCCAAAAAAACTTGAAGCATCTATTTTGCTGACGCCCTCGGTTGGAGGAGTGGCATCCTGGATATCCAGTTCGAGTCCCGAAAGTGGTCGGGCCTTGTTCATGTCAGGAGTCTGTAGTGCCGTTCCCAGCGCACGGCCGACGACAGCCCGAATCATTCCGTACACGCCACGCTCATCGTCAAATTTGACTTCCGCCTTTGTGGGGTGAACGTTCACATCCACATGTCGGGGGTCGATGTCAAGGAACAGGACAAAAAACGGATACGACCCTTCAGGAAGTAGATACTCGTAGGAAGCATGCACCGCGTGCTCGAGATAGCGGTGTTTCACGTATCGCCCGTTTACAAACATGAACTGCTGCCCCCTGGTGCGTCTGGATCCTTCAGGCGATCCCAAAAGCCCTCGAATTCCGAGGTAGCTCGTCGATTCTTCGACTTGAATGAGTTCTTGCGGGCGTGAAACCGGAATTAGTGAACACGCGCGCAGCCCGAGAGCATCCAACCCGGAATCGGACTCGGACTCCGCCGACAGCAGTTCGTTGCCATCATGGACAAGAGAAAATGCCACCCTGGGGTTGGACAAAGAAAGAACCTGAACAGCGTCCAGAATGTGCTTGAGCTCCGTCTGAGGACGCTTCAGAAAATTCCTTCTGGCCGGGACATTGAAATACAGATTCCGCACCGAAATCGAGGTACCGCGCATGGGAGCAGCGGGAGACGTCTCAATCTCTGCGCCACCCTCAATTTTGATTTTTACCGCAGCTCCATCCGGACTCGTGCCTGTGGTCATCTCCACTTGCGAGACGGACGCAATCGAGGCAAGTGCCTCTCCCCTGAATCCAAGCGTGTGAATCGACTCGAGATCTGAAACCGTCTTGATCTTGCTCGTGGCGTGGCGCTCAAAACACAGGCGCGCATCGTCCTCGTTCATTCCACAGCCATCATCGATAACCTGGATGAGTGTACTGCCGGCTCCCTGCAAATGGATCTGGATAGAGGAAGCCCCCGCGTCGAGGGCGTTTTCGACGAGTTCTTTGACGGCAGACGCTGGTCGTTGAACCACTTCTCCGGCCGCAATCTTGTTGGCCAGAGTCAGAGGCATCACCTGGATGATTCCGCCGGCCTCCTGGATCGCCTGAGAATCCTTTTTCATGGCGTCTATCTGCACTTCACTTCCGCTCACGATAACTGTTCTGTATTGATTCAGCCGAGTTGCTGGTAGACGTAGACGGCCATGGCGAACAGAAGAGCGAAATAGATGAGTCCCAGAGGGCTTCGACGACGTCTGTTGACCGCCTGAATCCTCATCCTGCGCTTGATCTGCTCGTCCTTCTTCGGATTGTAAAAACGAGGTTCGTAGGAAAAACGTTTATTCTTGGCCTTTCTGCCTGGCGTGAATAAACCCATGCTTCACCTCCTGTGGCATGTTCGAATATCTGGAAGATCCGAAGTATACCTGAACAGACCTAACAGCGTTCCTCCACGAGTTATCCACCGAGAAAGGGCGTGAAGTGCAATAGATACAGGTAATATGCCGGGACAGTGAAGATAATCGAGTCGAAACGATCCAGAATTCCACCATGGCCTGGCAGTATTGAGGCAGAGTCTTTGACGCCTGCTGCCCGTTTGAAGGCGCTTTCGAGCAGATCTCCCAGTTGACCCCAAACGCCTCCCAGAAGGGACAGAATGCCAACGTCCATCCACGTCAACTGCGGGAGCAGCTGGGTCTTGAAGATCGCGGCGGCAGCTATGGCGAAAAATACACCGCCCAGCGTGCCTTCCCAGGTTTTATTGGGTGAGACCGAGGGGGCGAGTTTGTGTTTGCCCATTGACCGCCCCGTGTAATATGCCCCCGTATCGGTTGCCCAGATGAGGCAAAACAGCATCAATACCAGCCAAAACGCGTCCTGAGATCCGAGAACTTCATTGGCCTTCCAGCGGATGTCAATCAGGAATCCTACCATAATGGCGGGATACACCAGCGCTGCAATCGTGCCTGAGAATCGTTCCAACGAACGGAAAACGCCCGTGTACAGTATAGACGCTCCGAACATCAACAAAACGACGATGAGAGCTGCCTGCCACCAATCAACCAGATATTGGGCAAACCACGCGAGCCCAACAAGAAGAGACCAGAATGCACTCGCGTGCCAGCCGGAACGGCGTAACAGGTAGACGAATTCAACCTGTCCCACGAGGGCGATCAAGACAACGAAGCCGAAGAAAAGCCAGGAGCCATAATAAATGGCTCCCAAAACCAATGGGATTCCGATGACCGCTGTCACTATCCGGGCAAGACCCTGATTCATTTTTCCTCTTCCTTTCCGGAAACGTCCACATTTTCCGGGTCAGATGCCAGCGCAATTCTCGTGAGATCATCCTCGCTCACGGCTTCGGCCTGAAGTAGTGCGGCGGCCTGTCCTTCGTATTGCGGCGGAACCATGACATAGATTCGCGACATCGATCCATGCGTCAGGCTGAACGACCGATCCTTTTTTTTCATGATGACGGCCGGAATTTCGGAATCATCCAATCGATCGCGAACGAGATCTGCTTCGAAATCCGCGCCTGTCTGATAAATGGCCACCCATCCGTCAATTTCTTTACGACTCATATCCCCCTCCTTCATCGTCTGGTGTTTGCTTTCCAATCTCGGTCGTACCTGCATCAGAAGCGTTTTCGCCGGGCGTGTCCCCGTGCGCACCATCGCCTGCATCAGTCGATTCTTCGTCCAGCCAATGTGCACTTCCCTTGTGCATCGTCCACATGGTCCCTGCGAGGACTATCGCAGACAACAACAGAATGGTGGTTGGAAATTCGAAGGTTTCAAGATCCACACTGGAAGTCTCCTTACTCGCGACCTTCCCTAAAATTGCCGCAAATGAGTTGTTTGCAAGATGAACCAGAATCGCTGGCCAGAGGCTTCTCGTCCGCCAGGTGAGATAAGCCATAAAAATCCCGAGGAGCGAAAGAGGTACAGCCTGAGTCACGCGCAAATGATAAAGACCAAATATGACTCCCGAAAAGATGATGCCGCCCCATATCCCGAGCCTGCGTTCTGCTTGTCGCTGAACATAACCGCGAAACAGTATCTCCTCACAAATTGCGGGCGTCAATGCCAACATGGAGATGGTAAACAAAAGACTGAAGTCCTGAGTGAGAACCTTTTCGATGAGCTCCATCTGGCCTTCTTCCAGATCCCTGATCCATTGTGGCCACGGAAGACTGTCAAACAGTGTCCCTGTCCATTGAACGACAGGAATCAAAGCCAGAAGACCCACGACGGAAAGAAGCAAAAACTGCCAGCGTACGGTGCGAAGACGCAGGAACGGCTTCCATGTGGATGAGTGAAGTCGGGCGAAAATCAGACCGGGTATCAGTAGCCCGAATATCTGACCGACAGTATTCGAGAGAATCACGATATCCGCATTCGCTTCGAGGAATTGCGGTAAGCCTTGTGGATCCAACAGGCTGGCAAGGTCTACTCCACGTCCCATGGCGAGCACGATGAGGACCACCGTAGATATACCCTGGAAAAGCAGAAACGCTGTTATCAGTCCAATGATGGCTGACAACAGCGGCGATAGACGTGCCCTTTCGAGGCGACCGTCAAGTAAAAATGTAGATGAATCTGGCACAGGCGAAGGATTCTTGGGTTTCGCGCCGTGTTACGCGCAAACTCAGGACTTGTCCCTTAACTCAGCTCGAAGAGATCGCGTCGCAGTCTGTTGATGATCGTTCTCAACCGCGTATATACGTATTTGTGATTTTCGAACTGCATGATTTTCGAGATCTGCTGCGCTCTCATTCCATGCTCGAATCGAAGTAGTACGAGAAGCTGATCTTCGGGGTCGAGGTCCTGAATGGCTGTGTTCAGCATCGCCACCCTGTCCGTTTCGCCCATCCCAAATTGATCCGGAGCCGGGTTTGATGTTGCCGGTGCGAGACCCATTTCCGTCAGGTCATCGAGAGAGAGCATCGGTCGGTTGGCGCGCAGGGCAGCCAATAGATGCCAGCGTTTGTTGACCGACAACATCTCATCAATTCGGCCAACAGCTGCCTTGACATCCGTCAGTGTGCAGTCCAGAGAGTGGCCGCCCGAAATCATGTCGGGAATTTCGGACTGGGGTGCGTGTTCCTGGTAATAGTACCTGAACACCAGCTTTTCAACTTTCGATAATTTTGAAATCACTGAATTGGGAACCGAGACCATTCTGTTTTTACGGAATCTGTCTCGACAGGCATTGGCCACCACCACGGAGAGCCACGGAGTCAATTCGCTGTTGATGCGGAATCGCCTCAACGCTTGGTAGTCGTTGTGTTGAAGACGCTCGCAGATGGACGTGTAGGTCTCCATGACCTCATCCGAGTCTGAGAGAAATCTCCTGATCATTCTGAGAATGATGGGCGTGTATTTGTCCAGCAGATCAGGATAACCCTGGCTGGGGTCGGCTTTAAACTGCTTTATAAGTGCGGTATCGGTCATGCCATTCAGTGGGCAGCAGAATCGGTGTAAGACCCGCTTGGGTTTAGGACCCTGGTAAGGGCATCTTTTGCAAAAACTTGTTCCTGGCCGGGAGTTCGCGAAGGAACACCACGCCGATTCATTGCTATATTGCTGCCCTCACGCGCTTGTAGCTCAGTTGGATAGAGCGTTGGATTCCGGTTCCAGAGGCCGGGGGTTCGAATCCTCCCAAGCGCGCATCGGGCCTGAATGGCCCTGCAAAACCCGTCTGTCATTTGACAGGCGGGTTTCTTTTTGCCGGGGAAAATCGATCCGGTCAGATCCAACCGACCTGAGGGAGGTCGGAAGGGATTGGATTACCAGACTCGAGTTTGAAGGGATGCCGAGGTACGTGAGGGACGTACCAAGGTGAGGGGGTAAATCTGAACGGGTTTTCGAGGGAAAATCCCACCAGATTCGAGCGGAGGTTCACCAAACTCGAGGGAGTAGGGGCAGAAATATTCAATGAACTGCCCAATGCCTTTCCAAGATGATGCCAAAAAAGGGCATACCGGCTCCTGGAGCCTGAAATAGCCGTATTTTTCCTGAAAGGGCTTGCCCAGTCTCATTTCTGGATACCCTGAAACGCCTTCAGGATCAATTCGAGACTGGTATTTAAACAAAAAAATCGCTTCCGCGAAGGAGTTTACGGGTGGATCACCCCCCGATTTCAGGCTTCAATTTTATGAAGTTCACCTTCCATCGAAGCTACCACAGTTGCGACTGTTGCGTCACCCGTTACGTTGGTAACCGTACGGCACATATCCAGAATTCTATCCACTCCCAGAATGAGTGCTATTCCAGCTGCGGGCACCCCGACAGCTTCAAGAATAATTACGAGCATGATGATTCCGGCACCCGGAACGGCTGCCGTTCCAATCGAAGCGAGGACGGCTGTAAATACGATCGTGAGCTGAGCGGACAGACCCAGATCCATCCCGATCGTCTGAGCGATAAACACAGCCGCTACTGCCTGATAGAGACCTGTACCATCCATATTGATGGTGGCGCCAAGCGGAAGAACGAATGACGAAACTTCCTCTGATACGCCAAGCTCCTTCTCACACCGCTCCATCGTTACAGGCAGAGTAGCTCCACTGGATGATGTGGAGAAGGCTACCAGCTGAGCCGGAGCCATTGCGCGCATAAACTCCTTGATCGTGCGCGGAGTCAACAGCTTGACCATGGTACCGTACGTCACCATCGTGTGCACCATCAAACCCAGGACAACTACAACGCTGTAGAAGCCCAGTGCGGTGATCAACTCAACAATCTGCCCGATGTCATCTCCCGCAATGCTGGTAATGGTATCGGCCATCAGCGCGAAAACACCCAGGGGCGCAAACAACATTATGATCTCCACCATCCGTATCACGACCTCGTTGAGGCTGTCGAACAGCTTCAGAATCGGCTTGGCTTTCTTCTTCGGAATCATAAGCAGCGCGATGCCCATGAATATCGAGAAGAACACGATCTGCAGCATATTGCGATTGCTCTGAGCAGCCATGAAGAAGTTGGACGGAACCATGTTCACGAGCGGTTGCAACGGACTCTGCTCCGCGGCCGCCGTGGCTGTCTCCATTCCTGCAGCTGCCTGATCAGCAAACGTAGCCTGCAGCTTGTCACGCATCTCTTCAGGCACACTTCCGCCCGGATTCAGCAGATTAACGAGCAACAGGCCGATGATGAGCGCGACAACCGTTGTTCCGATGTAGATACCAATCGTCTTCCCACCGATCCTGGAAAGCTTCTTCATATCGGACAGCGATGCCACTCCGGTGACCAGCGACGCCAGCACGAGGGGAATGGCAATCAGAAGCAACAAGCGAAGGAATATCTGCCCCCAGGGAGCAATCCAGTCACTTGTAAATCCACTCCAGCCCTGCATGGCGGCAATAACACCGAACACGAGTCCGAGCACGAGCCCGATGATAATTTGCCAGTGAAGTTTTTTGTACCAGGGCATGGATTGGGACCGGATTGGGGAAAGAATATTGGCGTTATTGGCCGGAATGGGTATTGGCCGGACGCAGAGCAAAGAACGCGCTACCGATCCTACAAATCAAGTGAAACTCGCACTCAAAAACTGAATGTCAGTCGGGTCACTGCCGCAGGACGCCCGGCAGGGTCATACGCCAGGCCAAGGCTCGTATCCAGCCTGTCATTATGCAGCTTCGCATTCACAGCCGCGTCGATTCCCGCTATGAGATGATTGAACACAAACAGCAGGGATATCTGAGAGGCCCGGCGCAGCATATCCTGAGCGTCAGCATGCTCTCGTGCATACCGGTAGAACGAGTCAGAAACGTTGGGTTTGGAGCCATCGATACCGGTGTGTTCGGGATCGATGGCGACAAGAAAATTACCTTCAGCATCTTTCCAGGCCGGATAGTCTTCCCAACCGGGAGCAAATTGAAAGTACTTACCGATGAGTTCGTAATACTGCTGTACTGAAAAATCGGGCAACTGGTGCGAAAACGCCGCGCCCGTCTCCGGATGGAAAAGTTGGCGTTCAACCGCGGTGATTTCATCGATCATCCGATGTACATCCTGGCTCTGGGAAGAGGACCAGTCAGATGGATTCTGAAAATTGATTCCCGATGCAATCGTAACCGGAGGTGCTGTAACGGTAGCTCCAAACTCATCCGTCAGATATTGCGTGTAATCATTGAGCCAGGTGGCGTAGCGGGCCGGGCTCCAGGAGTTGTGCGCCACATTCTGAAAGTCTTCCTCAGCGCTGTTTCCTCTGGATCTCATAACCGAATAGCCGGTGATGGCCGCTGCTTCCAGGGATATAGCGACGATGGCTTTCACTTTCTGCTTGTTGTAGTACTGACCGGCGCCGGGAAGAATGGCTGATGCACCAAATGCGAGCGCCACATTCCTTTCCTCGGCCCGTAGTCCCGTCACGTTGCCACTGTGATAGTCAGTGGGGCTGTGGATGATGGCGGCGCGAAGCGCCGCATGAGAGATGTTCGTCGACAGCGTGTCAGACGAAGCGGACGCCAGGACGCCCTGATCAACTGAAGTCATCAGGAAGAACAGAAGTAAAAATGTCCGCGTCACGATTGGTTTCAAAGTAGTGGCTCTACAGCTTTTTTAAAGAAGTCGTAGTTGCGAGCTCCCAGCAGGTAGCGACGAACAATTCCGTCTCGATCGATCACGAATGAAGCCGGCCGAATCGTGAAAGCACCTGTGAAAGGAAGCGGCAGTTCGGTACCGAACTCTACATATTTACTCTGCGTCTGTAAAGGCAATTGTCGTTCAAATGACTGCAAAAGAGCCGGTTCTTCGTCCGAAATGGACAGAATCACCAGTTCGTCCTCGTATTCCATCTGGAGGCGATTCAGATCGGGAATTTCGTCAAGACACGGACCACACCACGTTGCCCAGAAATTCAGGATCATGACCTGGCCTTCGTAATGCTCCACATCCGTCTCCACGTCATCATGAACGCCGCGAAAGGAGAAGTTTGGAGCCGGTACTTCAATGATAGCGTCCTGAAAGTAGGCTTCCGTAGCCACCCGCTGTCCTTCTTCTATGGCCTCTTCTGTCTGCCGGGCCAACACCATCAGCGCGATAGCAGACACGATGAGCAGGGCAGACAGAACTGTCCCGAACCATTCCATCGCATCGCTTGGCATCTTCGATTCTTTTCCGAAAAGAAGAATCTTCAAGAAGGAGACGCCAACGGCGATCATGATGAATCCGATTCCATAAACGAGAGGAGTTTCCATAATCGTCAACCGTTAAAACTGATCAAAGCCGAACAGCACACCAACGTGCCACTGCCACGACTTGCCATATTGGACAAATTGTTCACCATCAGGTGTGACAAATCCGTCGTCCAACTGGAATTCGAATTCGTCCAGACCATAGGTGCCACTGATGAAAAATGCGGTCGGCAGAATGTAGTACGAACCAAGTCCAAATCTGATTTCCGCACCGGCATCTTTTCTTGCTCCACCTACCCCGGGCCATTCATCTGACCACGCCCAGGCAGCGTCTGCGTACAGGCGCAGGTACATTTTGTCTATGTAGGTGAAAAGAAACTGTTTGTTGATCCGTGGCAGAACCGGAAAGAGGTACGATACCTGAAACCACAGTGTCTCGTTTCCGCCCATGGCGTAAAACGGATATCCTCTTGCGCCCGTAAGTCCGCCTACATAATCATTGTAGAAGTCGTCTTTTTCGCCACCCAGAATGGTACTCGCCCGCATTCTGAAACCAACACCGTGAACCCCTTCTCCGGGCCAGCCACCGAGCTTCATTCCCCCGCGTGCGGTGAGAGTGACCCTGTTTACGGTCGAGCGCTCATAAACTGGTGAAAGAATACCATCTTCGACTTCGAAATTATCCAGCAATCGGCCCCTTTCACTGTCAATCCCGAGTTCGGCGCGGAGTCCATGAGGCACTACATTCATGTCGCGATGCGGTGCAAATGACTCAAAAATCAGACGGGTATGATAGGCCCTCCCTATGTAATACCTGGATGAGCTCGAAGGAACGCTGAGCCCCAGTTCTCGGGAGAAAAAGCTTTTCGTCTTGACGCGGTACGGACTGTATCGATACCCTGACTCCAGAAGCATTACGCGATTCAGCTTGTTCTTGGCCAGGAAATCAACCTGCCACAGATTGTAGGACAGATCTGTCGTAGTCGTCTCCGGGAAGCAAGCAGTACACGGAAACTCCTCGATGGTGAGGCCACTTTCCACGTTCCGACGGATGTTGAAGAGCTGCACGGATAACTGCGGAGACCATCGTTTTTTCAGGAATGGAAGCCCGCGCGCATAATCCACCTGAAGGAACGCGTCCCTTTCCAGATCCAGTAAATTCGATGGGGCGAGAAAATCCCCCGGCGTGCTTGCGCTCCCTGAACCAGGACCGATGAGCAGTCCACCGAAAAAGCTCAAGCCGCCAAGTACTTCACGCGTACCGGCGTACAGGCCCACTTTCGTGTTGCGCCAGAGTGTTTCTCCTCTCGATCGGTCTTTCAGCCGGATATCTGCTCGACTTCGCCTCTTGGAGACGTACTGATCCAAGCGGAGAACGGGCAGAAAACTGAACGAGGTAAAAACCGGTTTGTAGGGCGCTGCTTCTTCGCTCCATTCCTGCGCCGAAAAGGCGCGGATGTCGGAATCGTCAGCGTCATTCAGAGCTTTTTGACGTCCTGTCTGAGCATCCGTGATATCAAATTGAATGAGATAATCCGGAGCTTCATATGGCAGAGGTGATGCGGAGTTCGGGGTCCGCTTTTCCGAAGCAATTTTGTACCCAGACGCCTCGTATCTGGAATACGCGAGTCGACCGCTCGTGGAAACGTTTGGCATGAATGCCCCACCCGACTCATCCGTCACGGCCACTGCATCTTCACCATCCCGGTACCGATACAGATTGAATATTCCGGTTTTGTCAGATGCGAACAGCAGATTCCCATCGACGTCAAATCCGGGAGTTCGTTCATCCCATTCATTGGCCAGGACGACTTCCAGATCCTCGCCGGAAGGGCGAATCCTGTAAACATCTCGGCCATGACCGTTGCCGGACGCATTGCTGAAGCCAAAGTAGATCCACTCGCCAGACGGCGAAAAAACAGGGTCACTCACCTGGGATCCGTCTGCAAACTTCGTTACCGCGCTCGCACTCAACGTCTCCGTTTCGCTTGATTCGTAGGGCGCAAGCCAGATGTTCGTCGTCCCATCCCCCTGCTGAATGAACGCTATGTGCTTGCCATCCGGGCTCATTGCCGGATGTGAGGCCCTCTGATTCTTCGTGAGCCTCTTCGACTTCTTTGCCGAGATATCGTAGCGATAAAGATCCAGATACAGATGGCCGGTCGGCGTGTCGCGTGTCTTCGAGTAGATCAGCGACTTGCCATCTCTTGTCCAGGCCACAGAACCACTAGCCGCGGAAACGACGCGATGTCCCAGCGAACAGGTGTAAGCCAGACGGGGGCCGAGGATGGCATCATCCAGGATCAGTTCGGCCGTAGATTCTTCGGTCAGATCTTTTATCCAAACCGAGGTTCTGGAATAATCCTGCCCCTTGTTCGATAAATAAACCAGCCTCGAGCCATCGGGCGAAAATCGCGGATAATAGTTGTGGAATCCTTCGCTCTCCAGAATCTCTGGACTCGAGTGTGAATCTCTCCTCGTAGCTGAATAGTGTTCCGAGAGCGTAGCCATCCAGTCCGCATACAGCTCTTCGCCTCGGATGCCAAACGCCTCTTTGGTGGCTTGTTCGAAATTCGAGTTGCCCCACTGCCCAAGTGACACACTCAATGTTCGGAGCCCGTCTTCGCCGAATCGATCGGCCAGATACCGCGTGAATGCGAATCCGTGGTTGTATACCGACTCTCTCATCAGGCTGTTGTGGGAGTAGAAGCCTCCCATTTCCTCCAGGGTCAGCTGTTCGCCGGCCAGAACCTGCGTCCGAAGGAGCATATCGCGCTGGGCGTCCCATCTGTCATAATCCAACCAGTCTCGCTGAAACTGCGCCGTACCCTCGGCCAGCCATGCCGGATTGTTGAGGACTGGAACGGCATATGAGGCGATGATATTTGGAAAACCGTAGAGGACGTCTGGACGAAGGACCTCTTCGTAATCCAGGTACTGCAGATAGAAAAACGGCAATCGGCGGGAAGCCTTCATCGTCTTCTGCACCTGCACCATATGCGTAAATTCGTGCGTGATCACATTGCGCAGCCAATTGTGATCGCCCCTGAACGTGGTCTGAAGTGCAGGAGACCATATTTCAATCATGTTGTCGAAGAAATAGGCTGCTCCGTTGGAATAATCCTCAAAGTCCTTGAGGATGAACGACACTTTCGTATCAGGACGATAATCGTAGAGAGAAGTGATGGGTTCAAAGACATCCTCAGCGATGCGCGAAACAACACGCGCAGTGCGACTTCCCTCTCCATTTTCACCAGCATGGTAGTGCACCAGAAAATGTTCGGTCTCGATCGTGTACCAATCGAGATCGCTTCTGACATAGTCGTAATAGGCAATCGGCTCCTGGGCACGGGCTTTCTGAACCAGCGCGAGCGACATCATGAACAGTATCAGCAGCGGGAAATATTTCAGGAGGTTTCTCATCGGATTATGGCCAGTTTGATGAGACGTGTATCCTTCCTGCCGCTCGCTGAGCTCGCTTCAATCCGCGCCAGATAAACGCCGCTTCCCGCCTCCGTCTTCCAGACGATTTCAGACGGAACTCCGGCTGCGACAGCGGGCAGTTCAAATTCGTCAATCGGCGTACCCGTCATGTCGACGATTACAACCGTCACATCCGACGTTTCTGTGACACCGACGCGAATTCTGGTTTCTCCATTTCTCACCGGATTGGGCCAATTGTACGTTTCCCCTTCCACCAACAGAGACGCGCCCCCGGCAGAAGGATTCGGAGGATTTCGGATGTCCATGACCAGATCTGAGGCGTGTACATTCGAGGCGAACACGGCGTCATCCGCCCACTTTCGGATGGTGCCTGTTGCAGAAGAAGCCGCAACAAATCCCTGACCCACAACCGGAATCATTCCGTTCGCTATTCCTACGGGTACGGGATAGCCGGACATCGACTCGATTCCTCGCCCGTTTGCCGTGTCAATCCTGTACGCTTCCAGGTAACCGTTTACCGACATGACATGAATCCTGTGGTTCCCGTTCGACTCGACCGATACGATCGGTCTTGATGAAGAGCTGGCATCCATACGAAGCGGAAAGCCCCGATAGATCGCACCGGAGGGATAGGCCGCGACGAGCCATTCGCCGCAGGAAAAGATGATTTCGCCTCGCCCGTCGCTTCCCATATCGGTCCACGTCGGGTCTGAGACGCTGCAACCCGTTACAGGCGGTTCGATCTGTGAAATCGATCCGGATTCGTCGATGATAGTGATTCTGCCAGCGTCGCGCGAGGGCCATGCAATAGACCAACCCGCATCACTTCTGAGGCCAGACATGAGAGCGCCTTCACGGATATCGGATCCATCGAAAGGAATCTGCAAATCCAGATCTTTACCGACAATACCATTGTCTGTCAGGATCAGCATATCAATGGAATTCCGATCGGGAACCACAATATCCCGGATTCGACTCGACGCTGAATGAATTTCCGAGCTGTACGTCCCGTCGTCTCTCAGCGTTGTCATCAACAGCACAGGGTTGTTTCCCTGAATTGCGCCAAGAAAAAATCTCCGCTCACCGGCGAGATCAACCCAGGCAATCCTGGGAGAAAAACCAGTGAGAGACTGGCCGCTGAAATCATCTGAAATCGATGTCGTCCTCAAAGCAGAACCTTCAACCGTATGCAGGAAAAATCCAGACGGCGAGGCCGTCACGACCCCTTCGTCGACGACGGCAGGAATGCTTGGAACGAGAGAGGCGACGAACGATGAACTCGTATTCCCGGGCCGAAATCCAAGCACTGCCTCAGTATCACTCTGCAGTTCGAACGTCCAGAACTCGTCTGCGGCCGGGCCCGGTATGAGAATACCGTTTCCAGCAAGACGCGCGTCTTCTCTGTCAGCCAGATTTTCTGACAGCAAAAGCGGACCGTCGGACTGAGAGGAGCCGACCGTGAAGCTCATCTGAACGCCTGGTGTCGAAAAATCCGAAATATTGACAGTCGAGGACGTCCCGCTGTTGGCGTCACTCGACGGAAGCGTGTCCGAGGCAAATCTGTTTTGATACAGCTGAATGTCCTGTCCCGTATTCGTGCGGACCGTGACTGGATTGCCTTGATACCAGAAATCAAATGGAGTCCCCAGATCGAACCGGGGACCAAAAAAGCCGGCATTCGATGAAAAACCAATATCCTGTGCGCCATCGGCCTCTTCAAGATCAACTGCCCGTTCGTCGGGGAATGCATTCACCGAGTTATCCGATAGTCGGGCGTTCAGCCGGTTCTCATCCACATGCCAGATCAACATTCCGCCCAGAAGCGGATTGTCGTTCTCGTCTACTCCGCCGGGGAGCGCGAAATCGTAATTGTCGACGTCGACAACAACCCCACCTTCAAACGCCGAGATCGTCTGCGTATTGAAATCGGGGTCGTCGTTGGTATAAGTAAGCGTTCGCTCTCCCTCTGGGGTCCAAACGGTGATATTGACCCCGTCTCCTTCGGGGTCGCGATGCCGATTCTCGACAAGGAAATACTCGGCGTCCGAGATGGAAATTCGAGCCGCTTCATTTCTGCCTGCGTCCCCGGTGTGCGTGAGAACCACGGACTGTCCTTCAAGAGGATCAACAATGGTATCCGACCACCCCAGATACTGTTTGGTCCATGCCGAAGGTTCGGGAGGAAACAGCCCACTGAACGCGAATATTCCCAGCGCATCCATCACACCAAAGGGGCCGATACCGCTCGATCCATCGGTGGTATTGAACAGATCCGGCACATTCAGATAGTTCATGAAGCTGGCAGTCAACATGCCATTGATCGACAGCTCCACCAGAAAGGCCTCGTCGGTTATGAAATTGAACCCGAGGCGGGATTCCGTCCTGGGAATGATGAGCGTATTGTCCACAGGCAGGTCAGAAAACGTGACTCCCGAAGCTCCCAGACGATCCAGGGCAGTCCCATCAAAAAAGATGGAAGGAAGGTCCTGAGGTGTCTTGTCGAGCGACGTACCCGTCAGCTCAATATCCCGCCCGACACCGGCATGGAAAAGCACAAATGCCACATTTGAATTGGGCCGGATGTTCACGAAAACCCCGGTCGCTGCCGCCAGGGACCACGCTTCTTTCGACAGCGCCGCCAGCTTGGCAAGCTCGGCGTCGGATCCTGCCTCCTCTCCCGTGGGGCTGTAATCCCCCATTGTGCCGCTTACCTGGACAACAGTGCTAAGCAGGTGCGATCGCACCTCGGTCCGGCCATCCGAGACTCGGCTGATGTAGTTCTCCAGGAATCGGATATGCGCGTCGAAGTAGTCCCAATCGTGGGGCAACGGATCAATGGAAGGATTATCAACTCCTTCGAACAGGATTCCGTCAAACGTTCCGTCGCCGGTCGTGAAACGTGTTGTGTCCGGCTGGAATTCAACCCTCAACGCCACCACGTCAACGAGCGCGGGTGCATGACTCGCTAGTGTAGAACTAGATTGAGCATGCACCCGTGAAAGAGGGAGAAATAAAACAGCCAGGAACAGCACGATTCGCGCGACAGATCGATCGTCAGCGAAGGCGGAATTTTCCGTCATGCTATGCCGAAGGGTACGGAGTTGAAAATTGAATCATTGACGAGGCAGGTCGCCTCAAATGAGGACTGAACCCGTCAATTACTTCGCGAAATCCACCAACATGGAGAACCGCATTGTGTTCGCCAGTGGAGAGTCCTGTTCGGCATAAATGTACGAAAAATCGACCCCGATGATATTCACCCGGACACCCGCACCCAGCGTCATGAATTTGCGATTTCCGTTGTTGGGATTTTCGTAGAAATACCCTGCACGGAGAGCAAACAAATTGTTGTACCAGTACTCGACTCCGGTCCCGATCGTGAGCTGATTCAGGACTGAGAGAGACTTGAATTGGGCGTCATCGTCGGCCAAAGCGTTGGTTCGGACGTCGATCGACTGCCACGAGGAAAAGATCGCTTTGTAGAAAGGATCGGATTCGTACGTCGTCGAGTCGTCACCTGAATAGTGGATCAGATCCTTATTGAAATCCGTGACCCAGGTCAGAGAGTTGAACTCATCAAAGTTCATCTTGAACGCATATCCAAATCGCAGGTTGGTCGGAATTGGATCGGCCTGGGCGTTGTCAGAATACTGAATCTTGGGGCCCATGTTGGCCAGATTGAATCCTGCGGAGATTTCTCCTTTCATCGTCTCTCCCATAGAGAAAGGACGCGTGCGATACAGACCGGCGAAATCAAATGCGGTTGAAACGCCAGCCTTGGTTTCCTGAGCTCCCACAACCTGTCCTGGAGCAAGATTCGAATAAATGAATCGAACGGAGGTACCGATACCGAAACGGTCACTCAGCTTGGTTCCGTATGAAAGGCCTGTGGCCAAGTCATAGGACCGGAACGTTCCCGTCGGATTATTTTGCGCATCTCGTCCCTCGTGTTCTCCCAAGAAGAGATAAGTAAGGGAAGCACCGAAGGTACCCCAACCGGGTACGTGGTGTTTTGCGATCAGATACTCGTAAAAGAGATCTGCGTTGAATTCAGGCAGCCATGCCGAATGCGTAATCGCTGCTTCCGTCCCTGTCTGGAAAGCCAGACCGGCAGGATTCCAGAACATGGCGCTCGCATTATCTGCAAGAGCAACGCCTGCATTCCCCATTCCCGAGGCCCGACTGTCCGGCTCAATCTTCAGGAATACGACGGCAGATCCACCCACCTGCGCACTGGCAAGGTGTGGGAGAACCATGAATACGGCCAATATCAACGTCACAAAAATTCCGCCCTTCAATGCGCGGCCGTTGCCACGATCGGTCGTGTTGGTCCTCGTTCTACCCGAGTTCAATTCGTACATCTTTACGTTTAGAGTTTTTTAAAGCCTTTAGTGCCGATTGCCAGGACTTCAAACCCAAATGTCTGAAGGCCCGCGTTCGGGGACCACTACATACCTGAAATCAGGCGTTCAAAATGTGTATCCAGTATCAGTGTATCTATATGTGTCCTATCGGATTATAGCCAGTTTTTCGACGTGCTCACTAACCTGGCGTTCGCCGTTCTGGTTTTCAACTGCGACCTTGATACGATAAAGGTAAACTCCAGTTGCCGGGCGGTCCAGATCATCGTCTTTTCCGTCCCAGTAGACCTGCAATGGTCCACTGCCCAAAACGCCTTCAGGAAGGGCTTCGTCCGAATGTATTGTTCGTATCGGTCGTCCGCTAAGCGTATAGATGCGTATTTGGACCTCTGCTTCGGTCCCTGGGGGCTGATTATGCTCGAATATGAATCG
>CAZEHJ010000014.1:0-2894 GCA_964512485.1 uncultured Rhodothermales bacterium
CAAGAAGCTGCTGAGCTTCAGAAAGTCCTGCATCAAGCGGGAATCACTTTCTGCTTTATCGGAGGGGTCTCCTTGCAGCGTTGGGGCGAAGTCCGACACACACATGATGTGGACCTCACGATCTTTTGTGAGTTGGGAGACGAAGCCGAAGTCCTGGAAGTGCTCAATTCCTATCTCAAGCCTCGGATCGAGGATACCAAAGACATGTTCATGCTGGGACGCATGTATTTGGGCACTTCACCCAAAGGAAAGCAAGTCGACATATCGATTGGTTTTACGCCGTATGAGCGCCGCATGATGGAGCGGGCTGAAGAGATTGACTACGGCCTTGAAATACCGTTGCGAATTTGTTCACCAATAGACCTTACAGTTCTCAAGACCGTGGCTGGTCGTGGCCAAGACTGGGTGGACCTCAAGCGCATCATCCAGCGCAGCGGCGAGTCAATGGATTGGAATCTGGTGTTTGACGAGTTGGAACCCCTGCTCAAATTGGCCAATCGCGAAGAAAATCTCACGCGCTTGAAGCGGATGGTCAGCGAGGAATACCCCTCGAAGGAGTCCTAGACTCGACGAATCACCCATTCCTTCACAAGCCGGGTTTGTCACCTTCCCTCTCCACCAGTACATTTGCCCGAATGCCTTTTAAGACATCACACTCTTGAATGTGAGTGTGACCATATTTCACTTCTCCCCGCAAACCGATGGGTTTTGATCGACTACCTCAAATTATCCAGGGCGGCATGGGCGTTGGCGTCTCCAACTGGGAATTGGCTTCGGCAGTAGCTAAACGAGGACAACTGGGTGTTGTATCTGCCACGGCTCTCGACCATGTCCTTGCAATGCGATTGATGGACGGTGACAAGGGTGGATTCATGCGCCAGGCGATGGCTCAATTCCCGGTTTCGGTGCCAGCGCTGAAGGTGTTGGATCGTTATTTCATTCCCGGTGGGCGCGCCGAAGGCGCGCCCTACAAGTCCATCCCCGTCTACTCCACCAAACCCGGTGCATTTCTGAGTCGGCTGACAACGATTGCCAACTTCGTGGAAGTTCACCTGGCCAAACGTGGGCATGATGGCCTTATCGGAGTAAACCGTCTTGAAAAAATTCAGATGCCGACTCTGGCATCGCTTTACGGCGCAATGCTGGCCGGTGTCGATTACGTACTGATGGGTGCGGGCATTCCGACCCAGGTCGCCGGCATTTTGGACAAACTCGCACGCCACGAAGCGGTGAGCTACCGTCTGGACGTAAAAAACACGGCCAAAGATGAAGAAGTAACCGTCGAATTTGATCCCGAGGCCCTGTTTCCCGGTATTGCCAAACTGGTTGGCAATCTGAAAAGACCCAAGTTCATCCCCATCATTTCTTCTGTCGTTCTGGGGATGGCATTGATCAAAAGAAGTGAAGGATCCGTCGATGGCTTCGTTGTCGAGGCGCCCATCGCCGGAGGTCACAATGCACCGCCGCGTGGAAAAATGAACCTGACCGAAAAAGGAGAGCCCATTTACGGAGACAAAGACCTGGTCAACTTTGAGCAGCTTGCACGACTCGGAAAACCGTTCTGGCTTGCTGGTGGATTCGGACGCGCGGGCGGTCTGCAGAAAGCTCTCGAGGCCGGTGCAACAGGCATCCAGGTCGGAACTGCGTTCTCTCTTTGCAATGAATCGGGAATCGAACCCGAACTCAATCAGGAGATCCTCGACCTGGTTATGGAAGGAAAAGCCGAGGTTTTCACCAGTCCGGCCAAATCCCCCACCGGATTTCCGTTCAAGATCGCTGGCGTTCCGGGGACCATGTCCGAAGATGAAGTTTTTGACGCCCGGACTCGCGTCTGTGATGTCGGAATGCTCAGGACATTGGAGGTCAACGCTGAAGGAAATGTTGAGTACCGCTGTCCGTCTGAGCCAGAAGAGGACTTTGTGCGAAAGGGAGGCACACTCGAGGGCGCCGTTGGACGAACGTGTCTTTGCAATAACCTGTTAGCCACAATCGGACTCGCCAAGCCCAGAAAGGATGGCTACATCGAGGATCCAATCGTGACCTCAGGCGATGATCTGAAACTTGCCAGCTCATTTGTAAAACCGGGCAACACGAGCTACTCAGTAAATGACGTTTTGGACGTTCTATTAGAAGCGTAAAGGCCTGATTTCGTCTTGCCTTTAGGCCTGTATTCCACGATCATTGGACATCCTCATCCAATGATCCATGATCGGCACCACTCTTTCCCATTATCGCATCGTAGAAAAGCTCGGCCAGGGCGGCATGGGTGTGGTCTATAAAGCCGAAGACACCAAGCTCGACCGCACGGTGGCCATCAAAGTGCTCCCTTCAGCGGCACTTGCCAGCGACGTCGACCGAGAGCGCTTCTATCGGGAAGCCCGAAGCGCGGCAGCCCTCCATCACCCGAATATCGCCACCGTTTTTGAAATTGATGAAGGCGTACCCTCAGATGCACCGCATGGCACCATGCCGAGTCCGTTCATCGCGATGGAGTTCATCGATGGTCGACCGCTGGAAGACGAAGTCAAAGACAAACCACTCAAACTTGAAAGAGCGAAGGCCCTCGCAATTCAGATTGCCAAGGCCCTCGAGGAGGCTCACGAAAAAAATATCGTGCATCGCGACATCAAGAGCGCCAATGTGATGCTTACCTCCAAAGGAGAGGCAAAAGTGCTTGATTTTGGGCTCGCGAAGACCAATCAGTCAACGATGCTCACCCGTATGGGCTCGACGCTGGGGACCATTGCCTATATGAGTCCCGAGCAGGCCCGGGGTGAAGAGGTGGACAAACGAACTGACTTATGGGCACTGGGAGTCGTGATGTATGAGATGGTGTCGGGACGACACCCCTTCCCCGGCGACTATGAGCAGGCCGTGGTCTACAGCATCATGAA
>CAZEHJ010000014.1:2994-33177 GCA_964512485.1 uncultured Rhodothermales bacterium
GACGACACCCCTTCCCCGGCGACTATGAGCAGGCCGTGGTCTACAGCATCATGAATGAGGAGCACGAACCCCTCACAGCGGTGCGCACGGGTGTTCCGATGCAGCTCGAATGGATCGTCAACAAATGTCTGGCGAAAAAAGCGGAGGATCGGTATCAATCTGCAGCTGACCTGATTGTGGATCTTCGCCAGGTGGACACCGAAAAGGGATCCAGCGTCAGCCGAACGAGCACGATTTCGCAACCTGTTGAGCCAGCACCATCCACGGCCCCTGCTCCTTCAAACCGCTCCACACCAGCTTGGTCGTGGCTCGCCGTAGCACTGATCGTTGGCGCAGCGGTAATGTTCGGTGTGACTCGCGTGACGCAATCCCCCCCCGAATCATTACCGCTCACCCGTGTCGAAATTTCACTTCCAGATCTACAATTGGTGCGTTTCCCTACCCTTTCACCTACTCGCGAGTATCTCGCCGTACAGGCGCGTGACTTGCGTGGTCGATACGGAATCTACCTGCGGTCCATGTCCACGGGTGAACTTCAGTACATCGAGGGCAGCGAAATTGTTGGAGACCGGGAGTTCGGGTTTTCACCAGACGGATCCCGCCTTGTTTTCACCGAAGCGTTGAACAGCGGTCTCCATGTGGTCGTCATTCCTTCCGGATATCCGGAAAAAGTGTCAGAATTTGGCCGTTTCGCTTTCTGGAAAGACAATGACAACATTGTCCTGAGTGACGACAAAGCAGAAGGGGGAGATTTTTACACCGTGGATCTTAATGGCGGTGAGCCAGGACTAATTGATGTTGGAGATGCCAATCTGGAAGCACGCTACGGAAACATTCTCAAGTCCAACATGCCCGGATCGAACCTAGCATTTGGCCATCAGCTGGTGCGCATAGAGGGAGGCACGATTGATAATGCTGCCGCGCCGAACCTGATCGCGTTAAACCATAATTCGGGTGAGCTGAATGTTATCGAATCCAACGCCATGAATCCGCTTTATGTGGAAGGTGGCTTTCTGATGTACCAGGTTCGTTCTGACGATGGTCGGTTGGTTGTCCGCCCTGTCGACAGCAGAAGCGGGCAATTTACGGGACAACCCATGGATGCCATTTCCAGAAACATGCTCATCAACTGGGGTGAATATTCGGCTTCACCTGACGGAGACTTGTTGTATGTAGACCGATCAGGTTTTTTTGGTCTTGATATCGGGATGTGGATGGTCGACCTGAGTACGACGAGTATCTCCTCGTTCGACTTCATACGACCCAGCGATTCGCCTGCCCACGGTGCCGAGTTTTCGAATGATGATAAAGCCTTCGCCTATCAGGTCAGCCCACTGGGTGAAGGAGGACAAATATTCTACTACGACCTGGAGACAGGTGCGAATCACCAGTATTCGTTCGATGGAACGCAGGCCGACGCCATCTTTTCACCGGAAGGTGATGAAATATATTTTACGAAAAACACAGGGCCAAACCAGGCAGGTATTTTCAGGATTCCGGCCGACAATTCTGCTATTCCAGAACTCGTTTTTGAAAACGGAATGATCGCAGAATTATCCTCGAACGGCCGCTGGATGGCGCTGACGGGGATCCCCCCTTCCCATGGACTTGATCTTTTACTGGTCGACAGGCTAGATGGAAATATGAGTGTCGTAGACTCGACTTCGGGCTTTCCGGCTTTCGTCCAGTTTTCTCCGGACAACCGATATTTGGTCTATACCGACGAATTGCCCATGACTGAAGTGAGCTTAATTGTCAAGTCGGTTACGGGGGTAGAATCGTATCGTTTGCCCAACATCCTTGGCCGTTTTCCCCGATGGAGCGATGATGGAACCTTTATCTATTATGCTTCAGCATCTGGAGTCATGAGGTTGCCGGTGCGAACGAATCCAACCTTCAGTGTTTTGGGACCCCCCGAAACCATTCTTGCAACTACTGACTTGATTGACTTCGACGTGAGTAGTGATTTGACAAAGATCCTTGTTGCATCTTCATCCGTGGCCATCGCTTCCGCGATGTCGGAAGAGGCACCGCGCGTGGTATGGCTTCAGAACTGGTCTGAGTACCTGAAGAAAGAAGTCGGGGAATAGCCTACCAGGTCTTCTCTGCCGCTGCGACGGTCAAAACACGGGCGACGTCGGCAACGTACTGATTGTCCCCTTCCGCACCTGGAATCGCCCAGAGGTCATATCCCACAAAAAAGAGGTCCTTTCGCATTCCAAGATCGGTGAATTTCGCCGTCAGACCAGATCGCAGGCCTACATCTTCCCCCATTCCAGTCGTTTCTACGGAGTGGCACCCCCGACAAGCATTTCGACGAAAGCTACCAATTCGATTCCTCACCCCTCCTGCATCGTTTTCGCTCGCGAGCGCGATCACGGGCGACATCGCCTCAGCGGCATCCATTGCATTCTCCCGATACTTCCGGGCTGCGGCGTCACCGGCGTACGCGGCAACCATCGGCGTGTAGTCATTTGCCATTTCACTGAAGAACGCCTGCGCGCCCTCGTAAAAAGCGGCCGGAGCGGCAGTTCCCGTTTGAGAAGCGGCGAAAGATCGTCGAATCAACCAATTGGTATTCACCATGGCTCTAACGTGTTTGAGCCAGGCGATGACTTCCGTGGCACTACTTTCAGTTGATGAGGTGCGGGCCTGTACATGGTCATCGCGCTCCTCGTCCGACAGCACATCCGATGCCGCTGTGGCGGATCGTCCGTACGCGAACTGCCTGTAGAAATTTTCCCATCCAGCATCGGTGTCCTCATCAAAGTCAGGATGACCCCACAATACCGCCATCTGAATCTCACCGCCAGTATCCATGGCAAGCGCGAGCTTTCCTCCTTCAAATCGAGGTGCTAACGACACACTGATCAAGCGGACATCCATCCATTCATCCTCGTCCTCGTCCTCGAACTGAGCCGTATGGAACTCAAGCGAGCCGAAATCGACATTGGAAGAAGTAAAGCTCCCTGCCCATTCGGGTGTCACATTTGACGACCATGGATTCTCAGCTTCTGCCAGGTTTTGCACTTCTACGCCCAGCAAGGACCCGTAATCAGGGGCGGCTCCTGGCATCTCCACGGATTCATCTCGAGAGTCTGAACACGCGGTGAGCAAAAATACCAGGGCTAAAGGTGCGAATCGAACACCCTGCAACAGATTGGTGCACAAGGACATAGTGATAAATGGTAATTATTGGGTAGAATGACTGGTACGCCACAATGAATCTTTGCGTTTCATCCCAAATACAGCGATAATGGGGCAGTTTTGCGAACACTACCTATGACCGGAACCAAACTCTCCCACTACCGCATTGTCGGCGAACTCGGCCGCGGCGGCATGGGCATCGTCTATAAGGCCGAAGACACCAAGCTCGACCGCACGGTTGCGCTCAAGATCCTGCCGGCATCCGCACTGACGAGCGATGATGACAGAGCCCGCTTTCATCGAGAAGCCAAATCCGCGGCGGCGCTCAACCATCAGCATATTGCTGCCATTCATGAGATAGATGAGGCAGTTCCTGAAGGCGGTTCAAGTGAAGAACCCCGTCCATTTATCGCAATGGAATACATTGACGGACAATCGCTTGAGGAACGACTGAAAGAAGGACCGCTCGATCTGCAAGAATCGGTTCGCATCATCACACAGGTCGCTCAGGCCCTGGAAGTCGCCCACGAAAAAGACATCGTGCACCGCGACATCAAGTCAGCCAACGTGATGCTGACAAAAAAAGGCGACGCGAAGGTACTCGATTTCGGACTGGCCAAGACGCGGCATTCGACGATGCTGACGCGGATGGGCTCTACCCTTGGCACCGTAGCGTACATGAGTCCCGAACAGGCTCGCGGTGTTGAAGTGGACCACCGCACTGATCTTTGGGCGCTGGGCGTCATGCTTTACGAGTTCGTCGCCGGACGGCTCCCTTTTGGAGGCGACTACGAACAGGCGGTGACCTATTCGATTATGAATGAGGACCCGGAGCCGCTCACTGCCATCCGTACCGGTGTACCCATGGGCCTCGAGTGGATCGTTTCAAAGCTGCTGGCCAAAAAAACAGAAGAGCGGTATCAGAGCGCCACTGATCTCATTGTCGACCTTAAAACCGTTGACCTGACGCAGGTAGGCATGTCACGCACGACGTCGGTGTCTTCGATGCCTGCTGCCGGGGTCATTCCGAGCGTAAGTCCTCAAAATCAGACCAAAGGGCTCCATCCGGCCATTCTGGTCTTGATTCTGATTGCGGCCATTGCAGGCGGTTGGCTTTTGGGAAATTCGGGAGGCTCCGATTCTGTAGTCAGTTCCATGAAGCGCATCAGTCAACCCATTCCTCTGGGCGGTGTGATTGCAGCCATGGATATCTCACCAGACGGACGATTGGTTGCCTTCGGAACCGACACAATAGAAATTCTGGACCTCACTCAAGGAGGACTGAGGACCTACGATGTTCCGGAAGTATTTGTACATCTGGCCTTTTCGCCGGATGGTCAAACCCTTTTATTGACAACGTCTACGGGGCTAAAGAGCCTTTCCATTGATTCGGGAGCAGTAATTGATCTTGGAGAAACTGCCGAAGGTGGACCGAGGGCGGAATGGATTGATGCCGAGTCGATCATCTATGAGGAACGTTCGTCTGTCTGGACTCGATCGCTCACCACGGGGGAATCCAGAGGAGTGATTCCTGTCGACACGGTGTCCGGAAACTTCGATGCAGACTTTCCCGTGATGCTACCGGATGGTGAAACCATAATGGCTACCGGTCAATTGCGTGGTGAACCTGACTGGCTGGGATTCTGGGACCTGGAGTCTGGAGATTTGAAGGCCCGGATCGATCTCCCGGCTTTACGGGCTCAATGGCTCGAATCAGGTCACCTGGTATTCGTCCTTGAAGGCGATCTGGTTGCCATGCCGTTCGATGTTGGAAGTCTCAGTCAAACGGGCCCATTGATTTCCCTGGACCAACATGTCCGACCCGAAGGCCTCGCTGTTTCCGCCGAAGGAACTCTCGTCCACGTCGGAACAAGAATTGGCATAGTGAACAACACGCGACCCATAAAGCCCATCCTCATGCGCATGACGGGTGCCTCCATTTCGATGGAAACGTCTCAAGACCTTTTTCCATCTGCCATTTATAGAAGTGCCGCCGTGAGCCCGGACGGCACCAGAGCGGCGGTCGTGGTCGAAGGAGAAATGGGGGCAGAAGACTTCCGGCCACCTTCGGATATCTGGATCCTCGATTTCCGTAGTGGAACGAGAAGAGCCATTACAACGGGAGGCGCCAGCGACTACCCGGCCTGGAGCGTCACCGGAGACTCGCTGTACTTCGTTCGCGACAACGGAGGTAATTCAAGTATTCTGATCAAAGCAGCTTCAGGCAGGGGTGCTGAAGAAACCATCCTGGATACCTCGATTCCCATTCTTTTTGACTTAACCACGTCACTGGATGGCAATTGGCTCGCATTCGCCGGCGGTATTCCTACATCTCAAGATTTGGTGAGCGGCTATGTGGTATGGGACTTGCGCGCCGAACAGCAGATTTTACTCGGAGAGACAGATCGTGGCAATTTCGGAGCAAACGGAAATCCTCGTCACTTCGAGTTTTCCCCGGGCTCCAAGTATCTGGCTTATGAAGATCAGGGCGGAATTTTCGTTCAATCTGTTGAAGATCTCGGAAGCCCTCCCTATATGATATGGGAAAATGGCAAGACCCTGCCAAAATGGGCGCCGGATGGTAGCATGCTCTATGTCCGCGACACAGTTTCCGGCGGAGACGCTACGCCCGTCCAGCTCGATCCCTTTTTCTCTACCATAGGCCCTGCTGCAGACATGACCACATATTGGTATGTGATGGCTGGTGACTTCTTCGACACATTCCCCGAGACTGATTTGTTTCTCGCTGCATTGCCAGACTCGGAGGCTGAGGCCATCGAAGATGAGGCGGTCGAAGAACAGGCGATCGACCTGAATGTGATCGTCAACCTGACCAACGAATTGTCGAAAGAGGACTAACCGGTCTTATTCGCGGGCATGGCTGAATTCATCCAGATCTGGATACTTTTGCAGCAGGCCCAGCTCGGCCATCAATGCTTCAATGTCATCAATTTCCATGGGCACGAAGTCGGAGACGATCTCGGCGTGGTCGGCGTGAATGATGATCAGATCTTCCATCCGGATATAGAGTTGTTCTTCCGGCACGCGTAGGGCTGGCTCGATCGTAAAAACCATGCCTTCCCGAAGCGGACCCTCGAAGCTACCCACATCATGCGTCGCCATACCGACTCCGTGGCCCAGGCGGCCACTACCCGGGCGGTTTGCAGATGCTTCGTATGACTCTACAAAACGCAGTGCTCCTCTCGAGTGTGCGTCGTTGGCAAATGTCCAGTTTTCATACGTCTCCCGCATGATGGAGGCGGCTTCCTTCTTGATCTCATTTGCCGTGACCCCGGGGCGAATGTTGTCCAGAATCGCGCGATATGCTCGAACGTAAAAACCGTACAACTGACGGTGAGCAGGGGTAAACCGGCCACTGACGGGCATCATTCGGGTAATATCGGACATGTAATATCCTACATCCGGGGCGTAATCCATCAGAAGCAGTTCTCCCTCCTGCATCGTGCGTGCACCCTGATGGTAATGCGGAAACGGAGCGTTTGGACCGCTGGCAACGAGTGAGTAATACGCATCACCTTGAGCTCCGTCACGATAGTAGATAAACTTGGCGACGGCGTCGATTTCGCGTTCCACGACTCCGGGCTCGACCGATCGCATGGCTTCCATAATCGCCAGACTTGAAAGACGCGTTGCCTTTCTAATAACCTCCATTTCCCGCGGACTTTTTATGAGTCGAAGCTCATCGATCGTTGGGTTGAGATCTGCGATTGTCATTCCGGGAAGCCGTTCTTTCAGCAAGCCAATGAAATGAGCCTGCCGGGAGGGTCTGCCATCCCAGGGATCAGACAACCTGTCTGTGATTCGGCGAATTCCCAGATCCCGACTCTCTGCGAAGCCTTCAGCAGGTTGAAAAAGCGTGTAAATGGTATTCACGGACCCGCGTCGTTGCAGGCTACCCAGATCGGCGCTCAGGTTTTCGATGGCCGAGACACTTTCGATGCCGGAAAGCTCCCGCACAAGATCGGCGTCCTCCACCGACAGCATCTTGCCTTCACTGCGCTCGCGTCCTTCCTTTCTGTGCTCCAGATAAAGAGTTGTCTGCCTGCTGGCCCCGTTCAACACCAGGTACACATGCGGTACTTCGATACCAGAGAGGTAATAGAACTCATTCGTCTGACGAAATTTCACGTATCCCCTGGGCGTTGCCTCTCCCTGCAACACAGCAACCGCTTCGGGTCCTATCGCATCGTAGACCTTTGCACGCCTGTCGGCGAATTCTTCTGGCGGAAAATCCTCTGTGAACAGCGGGGCATCCTGTGCCAGCGCAAGGATGGGAAACAACAGAGCGATAATAAAACATTTGACTCGACGCATGGACCTTCGGCCGAAGCCGCCGTTGATGGACATTTCTTGATGGGTTATCAGACAATATGAACGCGAATTGACAAGGTGTCAATCAGGGAAAACCCTACCCAAAATGCGTGGATTGGCAACCTTATAACCATTACTATTATGCGCTGACCCATCAATACAATGCTTAGGTTCGATATGCGATATCTGACAGCTGTCCTGGCGCTTCTCGTCATTTCTTCCCCGCTCTTCGCACAAGAAACCGTCACCGAAGAAGATTATGCCCGTGCTGAGGGCTTTCTCAGCAATTACACCCGCCCCCTCGTCTTCAATTCGACCGTCTCGCCGAATTGGCTGGATGATGACATGATGTGGTATCGCAATACGATTCCAGGTGGTTCAGAATTCATTCTCGTCGACATCGATCGAGGTCGCAGAGATCGTGCGTTCGACCACGCCAGACTCGCCGAAGCGCTCTCCAATGATGAAACTACCTATAGTGCCACCGAACTTCCCTTTGGTTCCTTCGAGTTTTCCGATAACATGCGTTCGATCTCGTTCAGTGCGAACCAGATGACTTACGAATGCAATATCCGCAGATACACGTGTATCTCGTCTGAAGGCGAAGAGGATGCAGACGCAGGCCTAAGTCCCCGGGAGCGCTTCATGAGAAGCCGAGGCCAGATGGACTCCCCGGATGGCACGATGTCACTGTTCATTCGCGAGCATAATCTCTGGATTAAAGACAAGACATCGGGAAAGGAAACTCAGCTCACCGATGACGGCATCGAGGACTACGGTTACGGCACCAACAATGCAGGATGGACGAGAGGACCGGGTCCAGTGGCTCTCTGGTCGCCGGATTCAAAAAAGATTGCCACCTTCCAGCACGATGGGCGCGGCGTGGGCGAGATGTACATGGTTTCTACCAAGTCCGGCCATCCGGACCTACAGCAGTGGAAATACCCGCTGCCCGGCGACAGCCTGATCTTCCGCATCAGCCGCGTAGTGATTGATGTAGAGACCGGCGAAATGGTTCGCCTAAAAATGGATGCGGACCAGCATCGCAGCACGACGACGGACCACATCGCGGGACGTGGAGGCGAATTCCTCGACGTACGCTGGAGTTCAGACTCGGACAAACTCGCCTTTGTATCGAGCTCGCGAGATCACAAGATTGCGGACCTCCGCATGGCCGATGTCGCAACGGGTGACGTGTGGGACGTCATGCGCGAAACGCAGGACACGTACTTCGAATCAGGCGATGGTTTCTCGAACTGGCATTATCTGTCGGAAACGAATGAGGTAATCTGGTTTTCCGAACGCGACAATTGGGGTCACCTGTACATGGTGGACCTGGACACGGGAAACATCAAACATCGCATCACCGAAGGCGAATGGGCTGTCCAGCGGGTCCGCTACGTCGATCGAGAAAACAGAAAAATCTATTTCTCGGCGGGTGGTCGTGACGGCAGCGATCCTTATTTCTGGCACCACTACAGCGTCAACATGGACGGTTCCGACTTGAAGCTGTTGACTCCAGAAGATGCTCATCACACAGTCACCTATTCTCCCGACTGGAAGTATTTTGTTGACAGCTACTCGACACCCGTCACGCCACCAGTCATTGTTGTGCGTGACATGGAAGGCAACGTACTCGTTGACCTTGAAGAAGCCGACATTTCGCAGCTTGTTGCTTCAGGCTGGGTCCCACCCATCATGACCAAAACAAAGGCTCGCGATGGAGTGACGGATATCTACGGCCTGATGTATCGCCCGACAGATTTCGATCCTGCCAGGAAATATCCTGTGTTGAATCCGCTCTATCCTGGCCCACAGTCGGGTAGCGTGGGAAGCCGCAGCTTCAATCCATCTCGTGGCGACAAGCAAGCCGTCGCCGAACTCGGTTTCATCGTAATCGAAGTTGACGCCATGGGCACACCGAATCGATCGAAGTCATTCCATGACGCCTACTACGGCAATATGGGAGACAATGGCTTACCCGATCAGATTGAGGCAATCAAACAGCTTGGAGCCGAGAACCCTGCCATGGATATGGACCGAATCGGCATCTACGGTGGTTCAGGAGGCGGTTTTGCTTCGACCGGTGGCTTGCTGAGATATCCCGATTTCTACAAGGTGGCTGTTTCAAGCTCCGGAAACCATGACAACGCCACGTACGAAGACGATTGGGGCGAAAAATGGCAGGGTATGCTGCTCAAAAATGAAGACGGCACCACGACATACGACAATCAAGCCAATCATTTGATCGCCGATCAGCTTCAAGGCAAGCTTTTGATCGGCCACGGTTCGCTCGACGGCAACGTGCCCGTGAACAACACGTTGCTCTTGGCCAAGGCGTTGATGGATGCGAACAAGACCTTCGACATGCTCATCTTCCCCAACAGCGGCCACGGTCTGGGCCAATACTGGGTCCGTCGTCGATGGGACTATTTCGTTCAGCACCTGATTGGCGCTGAGCCACCGGTCGACTACGAGTTTGGAAAAAGAGAACCGCGCCAGGCACTCTAGGCCCAAACGCTTTCGGACTGGAGGGGGACTCCGCGTACGCGGAGTCCCCCTTATTCGTACCTGATGGCTTTGATGGGATCCGCATGAGCGGCTTTAACAGATTGCCATGCAACCGTTATCCACATCATTACCAGGGCCCCAAGGCCAGAAATAAGGAATAC
Source organism: uncultured Rhodothermales bacterium (assembly GCA_964512485.1). Lineage (GTDB taxonomy): Bacteria > Bacteroidota > Rhodothermia > Rhodothermales > UBA10348 > CAZEHJ01. The sequence goes on from CAZEHJ010000014.1 coordinate 13,146, forward strand.
ACTCCATGAGATTCCGGCCTGATAGGCGAACGAATCCATCCAACGGTTCATCGTAATTGCTGCAATAGGTGTGGCAAGCACAGAGGCAAGAACAACCAGAAGCGTCATGTCCCTGTTGAGCAGCAAGACGATCTGGGAAACTGAGGCACCCATGACCTTTCTCACGCCTATCTCTTTTCGTCGCTGCTCTGCCGTGAAAACTGCCAGGCCAAACAGGCCGAGACACGAAATCAGGATAGCGAGGGCGGCAAAAACTTTGAACAACAAAGAAAATCGGGACTCCGACTGATAGAGTCGGTTGAAGTCATCATCCAGAAAGAATGATTCGAACGGCCTGTCCGATATCACCGAATTCCACGTCCGTTGGACATCAGCCATCGTTCCCTGTAGATCCGGAGACGTTATTTTCACCGAGATGTATCCAAACCAACTAGGCCAGACGGTCATGACCAACGGTTCAAGCTCGCTCTGAAGGCCGGCAAAGTGAAAGTCCTTCACTACGCCAATCACGGGTCCTTGCGTGTTCATCCGATATCGTTTACCGATCACCTCTTCAGGTGTCATTCCCAGTTCAGCCACAGCTGTTTCGTTGAGAATGAACGACTCTCCCAGCCCGGCCGTCTGATCCACGGAGAAGTCGCTACCAGCGACCATTTCGAGGCCATACGTCTCGGCGAAATCAGGATCTACGATCAACGCGTTCGTTCCACCCGATTCTTCTTCGGGCATGCCCTCAATCCAGAATGACATCGAGGTGAACATACGACCCGGAACGTCGCCCGAGGCCGTAACCTGATCGACAGACGGATGCTCAAGTAAGACCTGCTTCAACGTTTCGTAGCGTTCCTGAACCAGTTGATCCCAGGAAAAGGGAATGACCACGACCCGTTCCTGATCAAATCCAAGGCTCTGGTTTTGCATGTAGTCAACTTGACGTACAGCGATGATCGTCCCCGCGATGATCGCGATCGACAACGTGAACTGAAAAACTACCAGACCCTTGCGTAATAGCGTTGCCGAGCCGGCCTTCCCCGACTTCAATGACCCTTTCAGCACTCTTGCGGGAAGAAACGCCGACAGGAAAAACGCCGGGTAGCTTCCTGAAATGACTCCCACAAGAAGAGCAAGGGACAATGCGATCGGGCCATATATCCAGTTTTCACTCCAGCTCAGGGACATGGTCGTGCCCGCAAGATCATTCATGAAAGGTAGCATCACCATCATAATGCCGACGGCCAGAACCAGGGCGGATACGCTCAGAACAATGCTTTCACTCAGAAACTGCCCAACGAGCTGGCACCGAATGGCACCCAACGACTTGCGGACTCCCACTTCGCGGGCACGCTTTGCAGATCGCGCAGTAGCCAGGTTCATGAAATTGATGCACGATATGAGGAGAATGAACGCCGCGATCGCCGAAAACACGATGTTGTTCATGCGACTACCGTTGGGCCCCATTTCCTGCCGCAAATCAGATTCGAGATGGATGTCCGTGAGTGGTTGAACACCCAGACTGTACACAGAGCCTTCGCCACTTTGAACTCCTACATGGCGTTCGACAAACGAGGAAAGCTGTGATTCCACATTGGAAAAAGATTCCGGAGCATTCAGGAGAGCGTAAGTGTAAAAGGTGCCCGACGTCCACAGATTGTCCAGATCCCTTCCCCGCTGTTCCTGAAGGCGTTTGTAGGTTGCAAACGAAAGGAGAATGTCAAAATTGATGTGTGATTGAGCGGGCACGTTCTCTGCTATCCCCGTAACCGTAAAATGAAGCGTGTCGCTCATCACAATCGTCTTCCCGATGGGATCGTCGGTGCCGAAGTAGCGGAGTGCTGCTTGTTCGGTCAACACTGCGGTGTCGGGAGTAGATAGCGCCGTTGAAGACTCACCACGGACCAACGGAAACGAGAACACCTCGAAGACGGACGCCTCGGCGAACATGACATCGGTTTCGTTGAAGAGTTGGTCACCGTACTTAAACGCAGCTGAATACCTCTGAAAACGGACTGTTTGCTCGATTTCGGGGAAATCCCGGAGCAGTGCCGGCCCGATAGCCGGATTGGATCTGGCGAATGAACGGGTTTCAACCGCATCCGAATAATGACTGGTCACGCGAACGATGCGATCCGCATTCTCGTGAAAGCGGTCATATTGCGATTCGCTTTGCACGTAGAGCGCTATCAGCATAAAACACGCCATCCCTGTCGCCAGGCCCACGAGATTGATGGTTGTGTACGACTTATGGCGACGCAAAGTGCGCACGGATAGCTTGAGATAATTTTTAAGCATGGGGTTCGACGCCTGGTGAGCGTCCAGAGATAAAATGGAGACCGATGCTCATTTGACAGATCCAAACAACAAAAGGATCACATAGACCGGCAAGAAGCAATCGTCAGCATGCCAAATCAAGATGCTAAATCCCTTACCAAATCCGTAGATTGGGCAACCCACAAAGCAATTCTCTTTCATGATCGGCGCTACACTTTCACATTACAGAATCACTGACGAACTCGGTCGTGGTGGAATGGGCATCGTGTACAAGGCCGAGGACACTAAGCTGGACCGATTGGTGGCCATCAAGGTCTTGCCATCGGCCACGCTCGCCACAGAAGATGACAGGTCCCGGTTCTATCGAGAAGCGAAAGCCGCAGCAGCCCTGCATCACCCCAACATCGCAAGCGTTTTTGAGATTGACGAGGCCGTTCCGTCGAACGCGCCCCACGATGCACAGCCCAGTCCATTTCTGGCTATGGAGTTCATCGAAGGCGAAACGCTTGATGCCCGCATTGCGAAGCAGCCTCTCAAAATTGACGAGGTCATCAAACTGGCATCCGAAGTAGCTGAAGGGCTGAAAGCCGCCCACGGAAAAGAAATTGTCCATCGCGACATCAAGTCCGCCAACGTGATGATTGATGCCGATGGGCGAGCGAAAATCCTGGACTTCGGGCTGGCTCAGACGGCGCATTCCACAAAGCTCACACGAATGGGCTCTACGCTTGGGACAATGGCCTACATGAGCCCCGAGCAGGCCAAGGGCGAAGAAGTGGATCTTCGAACCGACTTGTGGGCATTGGGTGTGGTCATATATGAGATGGTGACGGGCGCGCTACCCTTCGCTTCTGACTATGAGCAAGCTGCCGTATACAGCATCCTGAACGAGGAACCCGAACCCATTACGGCGTTGCGATCTGGCGTCCCCATGGCGCTGGAGAACGTGGTTGGAAAATGTCTGGCCAAGGATCGGAAACTGCGATACGCGAGCGCCGCTGATCTGCTGGTAGACCTGGTGCGGGTCAATGTGGGAATGTCGACGGCGCCTCACTCGGCTATTCGACCGGCCGCGGCCCCCGCCGCGTCAGCACCGGTAGCAAAATTGTCGACGCCGTCGTTGATTGTTGGTAGCTTCGGGGTTTTAGCTCTGGCGATCAGCCTGGTTCTGTTCTTCATGCGCAGTGTGGATGAACCTTCATCCAACTTCAAGAAGCTCACCTTGCACCTTGACGGAATTGCGGAAAACTGGAGTCCAGCTTTGTCACCAGACGGCCAATACATCGCTTTCAGCGGAGTAGATAGCTTGGGGAAAGACGGGGTTTTCCTGAATGATCTCCTAACTGGCTCCATCTCATATATAACGGAATCTGAAGGGTCGTTTTACCCACTTTTTTCTTCGAGTGGAAACAGAATGACGATTGGTCGAGGAGCCGGTCGCCCGCTTTTTGTCGTCGATGTGCCGTCGGGTACACCCCGTCAGATTCTGGATGACGGATATACGGGTTATTGGATCAACGATGACGAGTTGATTTACACCATCAACGATCTCCACAAGTACACTCTGTCTACTGGCGATACGGAAATGATTTACCGGGCAGATTCAGTGAATGGAATTGCGCGATGGCCGTTTCCCGGACCCAAGGTACCTGGCCAACCATATATCGTGGGTAACCTGCAGTACGGCGGACTGGATTCCGAGCCGCAACTATTCACGTTGAACCTTGATACCAATGATATAATTCTTGGTGAGCGCGGGGTCATCAACCCTCAGCCCATTTCATCGGACATCCTGCTTTATCAAATTTCGGATGACAACGGCGATCTGTTTGCCCGCCGTTTCGATGCGAGTACTGCATCGTTCACATCTCCCTCTCACCTTGTGCGCTCGCCCATGAAGTTTGCCGCGTTTCACGTGGGACCCGACGGCAGCTTACTCATATCTACCGAGGCGTCGAAGAGGCCGCTGTATGTTGTAGACATCGTTATTGCTGATCAACGCTCCGAAGAATTATCCACCATCGACCTGCAATATGCCGATCGGTTTAATGCGCTGAGTGCCGTCGTTACGGCTGACTCCAGGTTTCTTTTGACAGATGCTCGTGAAAGCTCGAGCGAAACGATCATTCCCTTCGTTACTGACTTGGAGACCAAACAAACGACACAACGGCATACTCAGGATGGCGTGCTGGCGTTGTCAGTAAGTTCAGATGGTGTTTCCTATTACGCAGCAAGAATAACGGGAAGGTCGACTCAGGACTCCAAGGATGTGGCGGATGAACCAGCCTTGCTATTGAGAATGCCAATAAATGGTAGGGGCCAGATCGACACCTTGCTAACCCAGTTCGATAATGTGTGGGATGCGGCCGAATCCAGCGCCGGCATCGTTGTGAACGTTCAAAATGAATCTGAAAGGTCAGCATTCATCGGTATTTTGAAGGAAGATGGCTCAGTCGATCCCATAACGGCTCGAGCTCAGGATTCATATTCCTTCGACACTGCCGTTTCGCAGGATGGCAATTTCCTGGCCTATTTTTCGATTATAGGATCCTCAGAGCAGATTACTGTTCGAGATCTTTCGTCAGGCGACGAGATTACCATTTTGGAGCCAGGCAGAGGACTCAAATGGTCTCCAGATGGCCAATATCTGTACTTCCAGGGGCGTTCTACCATTCGAAGAATCAAGATCGAGTCGCAAGAAGGTCTCTCGACTACGGGCGAAAGCGAGATTGTGCTTTATGGCGGAGACATTTTTGACCCATCCATCACATTTGATATCGATCCTCAATCTGGCGATATCATTGCGCTTTCGGACAACGCTTCATTCAACAAAAAGCTCGATTCTTATTCGACCATTGAGTGGTGGCAGGGATACGCTGATGTTTTGGACGAGATTCTGGAAAAGGAATGATGCGGATTCCCACAAAACCATTGCTGGTTTCCAGTGCCGTTTTCATGGGTCTTGTTGGGCTTGCAGGTACGTTCGCGGCGGAAGAAGCCCTTGCCAGCCTCGGAACATCGCCTGACCAGACCGCGGTCATGCTGGGGCAGATTCTCGGCGCGATTTATCTGGGTTTTGCCATGCTGAACTGGATGAGCAGAAATGCTCCCATGGGCGGCATCTACAGCAGGCCACTGACGACGGCCAACTTCCTTCATTTCATGATGGTCGCTTTGGCTTCCTGGAAGTTCGATCCAATTGGCGAGAGCGGGAATGTGAACCTCGTACTGAGCGTCATATACACGATCTTCGCATTAGCTTTTGGAATGGTTTTGTTCACCAGTCCTGGAACTGAATCCGCGCCTTCGTGACCCAAGAGTGAACCGGAAGCTGATATTGTCGTTTCTATGCGATGGAAGACAGATTTACCCCGGAATCCCACCAATTTTGAGTCAACACAATGAAGGTTTTTACGCGCTGTCTTATGATGATGGCACTTTTCTCGATGACACTTTTTCCGATGACGACGTCATCTTTCGCCCAGGACGCTTCCAACGCCGTTGAAGGCGGTGGCGTCAATGTTGAGGGCTGGATGGGCGAAGTAGACGCCCGTGAAGCCGAAAAAGGCCTGACCATCGATGACGCCATTTTCGCAATGACGGATGATGGCATCCATATGAAGACTGGTCCATCCAGTACCTACTGGTCAAATGACACGATGACTGAAGGATCGTTCACCGTGATGGCCACATTCACCGAGCCCGAGTACATGAGTCTGAGTGACCATCCACACCCGTCTGGTCTGATCATCGGCGGTAAAAACATGGGCACCGAAAATCAGAGTTTCGTGTATTGCATGGCTTACGGAAACGGCAAGTTTCTCGTTCGAGGTTTTTCCCCAGAACCATTTCGACTGAACGGCGACCGTCAGGAAGAACACGAGGCTGTAAATACGGCTGCCGGTGAAGGCGAAGCTGTTACGCAGGCTATTGCCATTTCAGTAACTGAGAGCACGGTATCCTGCTCGATCAACGGCACAGAAGTCTGGAGTCGACCCAAGTCTGAAGTGGTCGGAGAAGGTCTTCTCTCTTCTACCGATGGTTATGTCGGACTACGCGTCGGACACAACGCTGAAGCGACCGTGTCAGGATTCCACGTGATGGACAGATAGTCACGGAATCATCCACACAAACCCACTATATGCAATGACACTTTTCAATCGACAGCTGTTCTCCCTTCTGGCGGCGGCTCTGCTGCTCAGTGCGTGCGCCGAGACTCCCGAGACGGCAGACCAACTGGAAGAACGCGCGCGCGGCATCCACGAGCGGGTGATCACGCTTGACACGCACAACGATATCAGCGTTTCCAATTTCACGGATGAGCGCAACTACACGATGGACCTGGAAACACAGGTCAACATTCCGAAAATGGTAGCTGGTGGCCTGGACGTGACGTGGCTCGTCGTCTATACAGGGCAGGGTGACCTCGACGAAGCTGGTTACGCCGCTGCTTGGGAAAACGCAGTCTCCAAATTTGAGGCTATCCACTGGCTGGCCGAAGAGAAGGCACCGGATCAAATCGAGATTGCCTACACGTCTGACCATGTCCGCAAAATTGTGGGTGAAGGCAAACGTGTGGCGATGATCGCCATCGAGAACGCCTATCCGGTTGGTCTGGACCTGGACAATATCCGCCAATTCGCAGAATGGGGCGGTCGGTATATGTCCCTGTCCCACAATGGACACAGTCAGTTCGCAGATTCGAATACAGGTGAGCGTGACAGCGTGTGGCTCTATCAAGGGTTGAGCGACCTGGGCAAGCAGGCGATCGGTGAAATGAATAAATGGGGCATCATGGTGGACCTTTCGCATCCATCCAAGAAGTCCAACATGCAGGCCATGGAACTATCCCGTGCTCCCGTCATGGCTTCTCACTCGGCCGCACGCGGACTGAACGATGTCAGTCGAAATCTGGATGACGAAGAGTTGATGGCACTCAAGGAAAACGGAGGCGTCGTTCAGACGGTTGCCTTCCGCAGCTACGTGGCATCTGACAAAAACAGTGCTTATCAGGAAGCTATTGGTGCCCTTCGTGCAGAAATAGCGGAAGAAATGGGCGTTGAGATGATTTCCAGTCGTCGCGAGTTCTTCCAGATGTCGGAAGATGAACGCGCTGCGTATATGGAAGCGGTTGCTCCCGTGAATGCAGCGGCAGATGAGCGCATGGGCGAGATAGATGCAAAGCCTGTCGACGTGGCTGACTTTGTGGATCACATCGACTACCTCGTCGACCTGATAGGAATCGATCACGTAGGTATCAGTTCTGATTTCGATGGTGGTGGTGGTGTCGACGGATGGAATGACGCATCCGAGACCTTCAACGTCACTCACGAGCTGGTCCGCCGCGGTTATACGGAAGAGGAAATCGGCAAAATGTGGAGTGGCAACTTGCTCCGCGTTCTGGATGACGTCCAGCGTATAGCGTCAGAGATCCAGGCCGAAGGCTAGACGCTTTTGTCCGTTTGGATGTTTGAGGGGGGCGCTCATTTTATGAGCGCCCCCCTCTGCGTATAATGGAGTCACTAATTCCGCCAGATGACCTCCACCAGACGACTCGAGAAGTGAAGTACATCCTCGCCCTGGATCAGGGAACGACCAGTTCGCGCGCCATCATATTCGATCATGCTGGATCGATCATCGGAGTTTCTCAGCAGGAATTTGAACAGATATTTCCTGAGCCGGGTCAGGTTGAACATCGCCCATCTGACATCTGGAACACTCAATTGTCAACGGCACGTGATGTACTCGCCAGCACGGGAGTCTCCGCGGCTGACGTTGCTGCAATCGGCATAACCAATCAACGCGAGACGACCGTGGTCTGGGATCGGCGCACGGGCGAACCGCTCCATAATGCCATCGTGTGGCAAGACCGCCGCACTGCCTCATATTGTGACTCGCTCAAGAAAGATGGCCGGGGGCCACTTTTCACGGAAAAAACGGGCCTCGTTCTGGACCCCTACTTCAGCGGGACCAAGGTGCGCTGGGTTCTGGAGAACGTAGAAGGAGCTCGACAGGCAGCCGAAAACGGCCATCTGGCTTTCGGAACGGTCGATTCCTGGTTGATCTGGAATTTGACGGGCGGAAAAACACACGTCACCGATCCGAGCAATGCATCGAGGACCCTGCTGTTCAATATTATTGATATGAAATGGGATTCTGAGCTGTGTGAAATACTGGGCGTACCCGAAAGCATGCTACCGGAAGTGGTGCCCTCCAGCGGCACGGTTGCCGAAACAGATCCGGATATTCTGGGCACCCCGATTTCTGTATCGGGCATCGCGGGCGATCAACAAGCCGCCCTCTTCGGCCAGGTCTGTACTGAACCCGGTATGGTTAAAAACACCTACGGCACTGGTTGTTTTATGCTCATGAATACGGGCACCACGGCAATCGCTTCAGGCAACAATCTGTTGACCACTGTCGCCTGGAAAATTGGAGACCGGACCGAATATGCGCTCGAAGGAAGCGTCTTCATCGGAGGCGCCGTCGTGCAATGGCTTCGGGATGGCCTACGCCTGATAGACGATTCTTCAGAGGTTGAAGCACTCGCGAGGCAAGTCGAGACTTCTGACGGCGTTGTGATGGTGCCGGCATTTACCGGCCTTGGTGCTCCCCACTGGGACCCGTACGCTCGTGGCGCAATATTCGGCCTCACCCGCGGCTCTACCGACGCCCACCTTGCACGGGCGGCACTCGAGAGTATTGCTTTTCAGGTGGCCGACCTCATCGAGGCGATGGAAAAAGACGCAGGGGTGAGCCTCACTCAGCTCCGTGTTGACGGCGGCGCGACGGCAAACAATCTGTTGATGCAGTTCCAGGCTGATATCCTGAACACAGAAACGGTAAGGCCCGTGGTTCAAGAAACGACCGCTCTGGGTGCCGCCTACCTGGCCGGACTCGCAGTTGGATTCTGGAGCGGTATCGACGAACTCAAACAGCAGTGGCAGATCGATAAGACGTTTGAACCCTCCTCAACGGCGGATAACGTCTCGTCAATGCGCGCAAACTGGGAAAGGGCTCTCCAGCGCTCCAAAGGCTGGTCAACAGAATGAGGGTTGCACGAAATCAGCTGCTCAACAGCGCGCTGAACTGTGACGTATGGGACATTATCGTTATCGGAGGCGGTGCGACCGGACTCGGTGTCGCCGTTGATGCAGCCTCCAGGGGGTATAACACTCTTCTTCTGGAAGCGGTTGATTTTGGGAAGGGTACGTCCAGCAGAAGCACGAAGTTGATTCACGGCGGCGTTCGATATCTGCGCCAGGGCAACGTCAAACTGGTATATAAAGCCCTTAAAGAACGGGGTTACCTGATGGCGAACGCTCCTCATTTGGTCACGCCCCTTCGATTCGTTATCCCGTGCACCAAATGGTGGCATCAGTTGTGGTACGGATTGGGCCTGAGACTGTATGACCTGTTGGCGGGTAGTCTCTCGATTGGCCCGTCCCGCATACTGACGCGGGAGCAGACGCTGGATTTCCTCCCGGGAATTAAGCCAGACGGAGTGAAAGGCGGCGTTGAATACTGGGACGCCCAGTTTGATGACACGCGCCTTCTCGTGAGTCTTCTTCTGACCTGTATTAACAACGGCGGGACGGCTCTCAACTATATGAGGGTCACCGAACTGATAAAGACCAACGGGATCGTCTCGGGCGTGAAAGTCAGAGACGAGTTAGCGAACAGTCAACACGAGTTCAGAGCGAAGGTGGTCGTAAATGCGACGGGCGTATTCACCGACGCCATTCGGTCGATGGACGACCGTGCTTCCCGAACCATCATCCGCCCGGCTCAGGGCGCGCACCTTGTGCTGGATTCGTCTTTCGTTTCAGAGAACACTGCGCTTCTCATCCCCGGCACCGATGATGGGAGGGTGATTTTTGCCGTTCCGTGGCATAGCAGAGTTTTACTTGGAACGACAGATGTGTCTGTCGATGAGGTGAGCGAAGAACCGCGCCCCATGAATGATGAGATTGATTATTTGCTACAGTATGGTGCCCGGTACTTGTCTCGCCCTCCGAGTCGAAAAGATGTATTGAGCGTGTTCGCCGGTCTTCGTCCACTGGTCAAGGCTGTGGTAACTCCCAACAGGGACACCAAGACCCTTTCGAGAGACCACACCCTGAAGGTGTCCTCGTCCAAACTCGTGACGATCACCGGCGGAAAGTGGACGACGTACAGACACATGGCTCAAGATGCGGTCAACAGAGCTGCCAGAACCGCACGCCTTGACCGGCTTGAATGCAAGACCAAGACCTTGAAACTCGTCGACAACGAAATACCTGAAGAAAACTCCGCGGAAGGGACGGTCCTGATTCCGTCACTTCCCTACACCGAGACACACATTCGTCAAGCGGTCAATAGCGAAATGGCTGTGACGCTCGAAGATGTACTCGCGAGACGTACACGCTGTTTGTTTTTGGACGCTCGAGCCAGTCTTCAAATCGCGCCCAGGGTGGCCGCCATCTTGCGCGACGAATTGGGATGGGATTTCGAACGAATGGAAAATGAGATCCATTCTTTTCAACAGGTCGCCGCATCTTACATTGCTGACCAGACCGATTAAGCGACATTCCGGAAAAAGCACCCATGCACGTAAAAAGAGCATATTTGCCGAATAGAATCACTTTCCATAGTCTGATTATCCCGGTGATTTTTTCGGTTTTTGCCTGTAACGAGCCACCCTCAGATATGCCTCCCGATGAATCGATGATAGAGTTCAACCTTCAAGGGCACCGTGGTGCGCGTGGCCTTCTGCCCGAAAACTCGATTCCCTCGTTCATCAAGGCCCTCGAATTCGGCGTTCAGACATTGGAACTGGATGTATCGATCAGCGCCGATCAGGAAGTCATTGTGACCCATGAGCCCTGGATCTCATCTGGAATTTGCAGTCATGCTGATGGCCGCCCCGTCGGAGAGGACGAAGAGCGCTCGCTGAACATCTATGAACTGACCGCAGAAGAGGTAGCGGGATATGACTGCGGCTCCCGGGGACATGGCGGCTTCCCAGGGCAAGCTCGCGTGTCTACCATCAAACCCGTCCTCCGGGACGTGGTAGAGGCAGTAGATAACTACGTCACCGAGCACTCCATCCCGGCGCCCGTTTTCAACGTGGAAATCAAATCGAGCCTGCAAGGCGAGGGTGTTTATCACCCGGGCCCGGAAGAATTTGTCTCTATCGTGCATGCTCAATTGGTCGAACTGGGCATTCGCGATCGGACGACCATTCAATCTTTCGATCCTCGCGCCCTCGAAGCCATGCACCTGCTCGATCCTGAAATTGCGATAGGATGGCTGGTCGGCAACGAGGATGGTTTTGAGGCGAATATGGATCGACTGACCTTCGTGCCAGACTACTATTCGCCCAGTCACAGGCTGGTATCCGGGCAGCTCACCGCGGCCGTCCATCAAGCCGGCATGCTCCTCATCCCATGGACCGTAAATGAAGCTGACCGAATGCGCGAGCTCGTTGACCTCGGGGTTGACGGTCTGATTACGGACTACCCTGACCGCGCCCGGTCTCTACTGAATTCCCTCACCAAATAGTCTGATCATTATGACGCCTTTTGTTGCAGAAATCATAGGAACTGCCCTTCTCGTTCTTCTTGGAGATGGAGTTGTAGCCAACGTGCTTCTGAGCCGAACAAAAGGAAATGACAGCGGCTGGGTGGTGATCACCATTGGTTGGGGTCTGGCTGTTTTTGTGGCAGTGTTCGCCGTGGCAGCGGTCAGTGGAGCCCACATCAATCCCGCCGTTACCATCGGTCTGGCGGCAGCGGGTAAATTCGCCTGGGCATCTGTCCCGGGCTACATCGCCGCTCAAATGATCGGAGCGTTGATCGGAGCAACCCTGGTTTGGCTGCACTACAAACCACACTTCGCTGAAACCGAAGATGCATCCCTGAAGCTGGCCGTCTTTGCCACAGGACCGGCCATACGTACGTCATTCTGGAATCTCGTTTCCGAGACGATTGGCACATTTGTTCTCGTATTCGGCGTGCTGCACATTGCCGCACCAGAGGTTGGATTGGGGGCTCTCGATGCGCTTCCGGTAGGCTTGTTGGTGCTGGTCATTGGTATGGCTCTTGGCGGCACGACGGGTTATGCGATCAATCCGGCTCGCGATCTCGGCCCGCGTATCGCCCACTTCCTGCTTCCGATTGCCGGAAAAGGCGACAGCGACTGGAGTTATGCCTGGATTCCGGTGGCTGGCCCAATCCTGGGCGGCTTGATCGCCGCATTCCTCTTCGGGCTCGTCGCTTGAGGGTACCCTCAGATCCGCCACGTGCGATCTCCGACGGAGTACGTATTTGTACCTAGTCCTGGTGGGATATGTACGTAATTGATGAAATAGATCATCGCCAAAATCCGTTGCAGGGCAACTAGCAACGGATTTCTACGTCTTTAACTGGAAGACCTCGATACGCTGAAACATATTGTCGAGATTCTGGACAATATTGTAATCCGAATCTGCGTTATCTGGGTCTATAACTCCACTTACTCCGGCTCCGGAGCAGCGCACAGGAAGACGCGCCACTGCTGACATCGGTAGCCACCACCATTTTCAGAGGGAGAAAATGAAACGACTGGCATTGCTGCTGGTCGCCGCTTTCCTGGTGTTGCCAACATCAGCTCAGAACGGCGAAAATAGCGCGTCACTTCGAGTATTTCTGGACTGTCAATTCTTTTGCGACAATCAGTACATCAAAGACAACCTCGCCGTTGTTGATTGGGTCAATGAACGGACCCAATCCGACGTACATATTCTGCACGCAATGCAGCGTACCGGAGGGGGAGGCCAACGCATCACCCTTACCTTTCTGGGTCAACGGGGCTTTTCCGCTCTCTCGGATACGCTTCACTTTGCCACCAATGGAGACGCGACGAACGATGAACAACGAGAAGAACTTCTCCATAATCTGACAATTGGACTGGCCCGTTACATGGCCAGAGCGGGTCTCGCTGACAAATTGGTGGTCCGCGCTGTCGTGCCGGCGTTAAATGCGCCGCAGGAAGCCTCCATCGAAAATGATCCGTGGAATTATTGGGTGTTCTCGATCAGTGGAAGCGGAAACATCAACGGGCAAGAAACGACCAAATTCACGCGAAAAAGGGCAAGTTTTTCTGCTAATCGGACAACTGAGGATCTGAAAGTTCGGGTGAACGGCAGCCTCAGCACTAACGACAGCGAGTTCGATTTGGGAGACGGCGAGGTGATCAAGAACTCAAGGAGTTCAGAAAGCTTCAGCACCAACCTCGTAAAATCGATTGGCGGGCAGTGGGCAGTTGGAGGATCCGGATTTGTGTCAGGCTCCAGTTTTTCGAATACAAAATTACGGATGGAGGTTGGACCTGCTGTAGAATACAATTTCTTTCCCTACACCCAGTCGACACGCAAATTCCTTACCGTACAATACGGATTGAAACTGGCCCGACGTGAGTACGATGAGCTGACAATATTTGCGCTGAAGGAAGAGACAATTCTTCGCCACAATATTGATCTGACGCTCAGTCTCAATCAAAAATGGGGTAGCGTGTCATTCTCGGCAGACGCCAGCCACATGCTGACCAATTTCGAGCGTAGCTTGACCGACTCTTATAATATTGGCCTCTTCGCCAATACGAATTTCCGGCTGTACAAGGGCCTTTCCATTCGTGCATTTGCATCATACAACCGCATCCGCGACCAGCTTGACCTGCCCGGGAATGCGGCAACAAGAGAAGAGATTCTTCTCCAGTCCATCCGTCTTCCAACCGGATATTCCTACCAGATGAACTTCGGCTTGACCTATCGATTCGGATCCATCTTCAACAACGTGGTCAATCCACGTATGGGTGGAGGTGGCGGTAACACGATCATCTTCTTCTAGGGGAAGATTCATCTGATGATTGATCCAGAACGACATCGCGGGCCAGGGCCAGGACGAGGCCAGCACACGTCTACTTGAAGAATAATTCCGTAACGTTGTAATCGCGAGCTCATCTCAATGATGAGCTCGCGATTCCTCTTTGTCCTTCCCACCACCCACGAAAGAACCATGTCCCAATGGAGTAAAGTCCTCGGAAAAGATGAATTGCCGGAAGGACGCGTGACTACGGTCACATGTGGCCTGAAAACGTTGTGCCTGAGTCGGCTCAATGGGCAGTACGGCGCCTTGGACAATCACTGTCCCCACCAGGGTGGCCCACTGGGGGAAGGCTCTATCGAAAATGGATTGCTTCGATGTCCCTGGCACGGCTGGGACTACGACCCCATTACGGGAAAGGCTCCAGGATTTGACGACGGTGTTGAGGCGTTTGAAGTCGAAGAAAGGAAAGACGGTATTTATGTCAATATTCCTTCGTCTGCCCCCCGTGTGAGGACGATTTCTGATGTGATGGTTGAGACGTTTCAGAACTGGGGCGTTCAGCACGTGTGGGGAATGGTCGGACACTCCAATCTGGGGTTGGCGGATGCGATCCGGGTATCGGGAATCAACTTTTATGGAATCCGGCATGAGGGCGCTGCTTCATTTGCGGCATCGGCATACGGAAAGTTGACCGGTAAGCTTTCGGCCTGTTTTTCCATCGCCGGTCCTGGCGCGACGAACCTGCTCACTGGCCTTTGGGATGCTCATGTCGACCGATCACCGGTTCTGGCCCTTACGGGACAGGTCAATACCCAGGTAATGGGTCCCGGCGCGTTTCAGGAAATCGATCTGCCATCAGCTTTTGGTGGCGTTGCACAATGGTCTCAAACTGTTTTGCATCAAAGTCGACACGCCGAACTGGCGAACCTTGCCTGCAAATCGGCTCTTCTCAATCGGGGAGTCTCTCATCTGATTTTTCCCGACGAAGTTCAAAATATCAAAGACGCAGATTCAGATGCCGGACGGCCTCACGGCCGACTGCCCCACATGACGACCACTCCGGCTGAGTCGGTCCTGAAACCGGTCACGAGTACAATAGCGGGGGCGAAACGTCCGCTGATAATAGTAGGCCACGGCTCTCGATTTCATATGGATGGGGTAACCGAGCTCGCTGAGCGTCTGAGCTGCCCGGTACTAACCACGTTCAAAGCCAAGGGACAGTTCTCCGACGCCCATCCACTTGGCGGGGGCGTTCTCGGTCGCAGCGGGACCCCGATAGCCAGCTGGTTCATGAACGAAGCAGACCTTCTGATCGTGATTGGAGCCTCATTCTCGAACCACACCGGAATCACATCCAAAATCCCAACCATTCAAATTGATTTCGACCCTATGGCGCTTGGTCGTTTTCATGAAATAGAGTTTCCCGTCCTGGGCGAAATCGGAGAAACACTGAAAGCGATTCGTCACGGACTGGACAAAAGAGAACTCAAAGGTGCCGATCAAAGAGAGGAACTGGCAGATCGCTGGAGTATCTGGCGAGAGGAGAAACTCAAAAGAGAATCTGATGATCGAGGAAAGGGAGTCAACTCTGCGTATCTGTTCTCCCGTCTCGCTACGCTGATAGACGAGGACGCTGTAATAGCCGTGGATGTTGGAAACAACACGTATTCTTTTGGTCGTTACTTCGAAACCGTAAATCAGCGTGTGTTGATGTCAGGATATCTGGGGTCGATCGGCTTCTCGCTTCCCGCGGCGATGGGAGCATGGGCGGCTACCCGCGAACCGGAGTCACCCTTTTCGGGTCGACAAGTCGTTTCAATTTCGGGAGATGGAGGATTCGGACAGTACATGAACGAATTGTCTACCGTCGTCAAGTACGACATGAACATCACCCACATCCTTTTGAATAACGGCGAGCTGGGAAAAATTTCGAAGGAGCAGCGTGCCGGCGAGTGGCCGGTCTGGAAAACTGATCTGCACAACCCGTCTTTTGCCAAATACGCCCACCTCGTCGGAGCCATGGGTGTACGGGTCGACCACGCTGATGACCTTGAAAAATCTCTTCGAGCGGCTTTGAACCACAACGGTCCGGCTCTGGTCGAGGTGATGACAGATGCATTGTTGGTGTAAAACAAGCGAAAGCGCGCGTCCCAGCAAGCGAAATCATCTCAATTTCAGAATCGAATTAAATGTGATCTGAACTACGGATCGTCATGGCCCCAGCAGCGTTAGTACGGGATCCAGAACGAACAATCAGCGGTGCCGAGATTGGCTGACCCCACACCCGAACAGGTAGACAATTCAAAAACTGACTCTCCGGTGGAACAGACACCGAAGAAGAAGCCCCGGAAAATGAGCGAGACATGGCGTGAGGCGAAGACGCTGATGTGGGCTCACCGTGGGAAGCTCGCGATTGGCTTTTTGCTGATGGTAGTCAACCGGTTAAGCGGATTTGTCCTGCCGTACGCGTCGAAATACCTGATCGATACCGTTCTGGCAGACAATCAAATGGGAATGCTCCTCCCCATAGCTCTTGCTGTCGGGGGCGCCACCATTGTCGGCGCCATCACCAACTTCTCACTCTCCCAGATTGTGAGCGTGACAGCTCAAGCTGCCATCATGGATATGCGCCGTCGTGTTCAAGCGCATGTCACCCGATTGCCAATCAGCTATTTCGACAGTACGAAATCGGGAGTGCTGATCTCGCGCATCATGACCGATGCGACCGGAATCAGAAATCTGGTAGGAACGGGAATCGTTCAGATGGTGGGTGGCCTGTTCACTTCCGTGATCGCGCTCGTCATGCTCTTCTATATCAACTGGCAGATGACATCGGCGACTCTTGGCTTCCTCCTTCTGTTCGGTGTCGGAATGGCTGCCGCATTCAAACATCTACGACCCCTTTTCAGGGAACGCGGGGAAATCAATTCCCAGGTGACCGGCAGGCTCAACGAAACGCTCAACGGTATCCGAATTGTCAAGGCATATGGCGTTGAGAAGCGAGAACAGAACGTGTTTTCGAAGGGGGTTGATGAGCTGTTTCAGAATGTGAAAAAATCAATCACAGGTGTGGCAGCCATGTCAACATTGGCCGGAATAGTCATCGGCGGTGTCGGCATCTTGATGATAACTGTTGGTGGACACGCAATCGCCAATCAGTCCATGACCATGGGTGATTTCGTCATGTACATCTTTCTGATCGGGCTGCTCGCTGGCCCCATCGTTCAGATGGCATCAATAGGAACACAGGTGTCCGAGGCATTTGCGGGACTGGATCGAATCAGGGAATTGTTGGATCAGTCGACGGAAGACGAGGAAGACGAGCATAAGCAGAGCCTCGCACAAGTCAACGGTGACATTAAACTCGAAGACGTTCACTTTGCCTATGAAGAAGATGTCCCCGTGTTGAAAGGTGTCACTCTGAACGCTCCGGCGGGCACCACAACCGCTCTGGTTGGCTCCAGTGGATCGGGAAAAAGCACTCTTGTGAGCCTGATAATGGCCTTCAACAGGCCGGACAGCGGGCGAATCCTGATCGACAACACGGATCTGGACGACATCAAGTTGCATGACTTCCGATCCAATCTGGGAGTTGTCCTCCAGGAAAACTTCCTGTTCGACGGCACGGTTTCAGAGAACATCAAGTTCGCCCGCCCAGATTCTTCTGCTGAAGAAGTTGAACGGGTTGCACGACTGGCGAACTGTCATGATTTCATCATGGAGTTTCCTGACGGTTATGACACGGTCGTAGGCGAACGAGGGGTAAAGCTCTCCGGCGGTCAACGTCAGCGAATCGCGATTGCCCGGGCGATTCTGGCAGACCCAAGAATCCTCGTACTCGACGAAGCGACCTCGAGCCTCGACAGCGAAAGCGAGGCACTCATCCAGGCTGGTTTTGCAAGCCTTCGTGAGGGCAGGACCACATTTGTGATCGCTCACCGTCTTTCGACCATCCGAAGCGCGGACCAGATTGTGGTTCTCGAAGACGGCCAGGTCGTCGAATGCGGAACGCACGCACAACTAATGGATCTGAGCGGCCGATACCGTGAGCTGCACGATCAGCAGTACGCCTGGGAAGAAAACCTTTTCGTCAATCCCGGCGAAGATTACGTAACCCCTTCAACGTCGACCGAACTCTGATCGGAAAACGTCGCGAATCAAGTTTTGTAAGCTCAATAACGTGAAATGGGCGTATGTCCAGAGCATTTGTAAAAGAAGACGCTCCTGATGGAGTCGTTTACATTCCGCCTCGAGCCCCCCTCCCGCCAGGAGCCGTCAATTTTGTGACGCCCCGTGGACTTCGTCTGCTTCAGGAGGAAAAAACAGAGCTGGAGGCAAAGAGAGAAAAGCTGAAGAAGGGTGACAAGGAAAGCCATGATCGAACGCGAGCGCTGACCATCGTGCGGGGTCAATTGAAGGATCTCGAAGCTCGGATCGTGGGCGCGAAGCTCGTCAATCCTGCTACTCAGCCTCAAGATGAGGTTCGTTTTGCTGCGCGGGTCACGGTCAAGACAGTCAAGGGAAGGTCACCCGGGCTCGAACGCGCGTTCAAGATCGTGGGAGTCGACGAGGCGGACATCACTTCACTGCGTGTAGGGTACGTCGCACCCGTTGCCCGAGCGCTCATCGGTTTGAAACTGCGAGAATCGACATCACTCATGATGGGTGGAAGCGAAGAAACTCTCGAGGTCACCAACATCGAATACGTCGATGACTGAGATTCCTGAATTCGGCACTCAGTTTGTTCGAACACTTCGAGCCGATGCCTCTGAAATAAATCATCCGAGGCAGGTCACCAATGCGGCCTATACGCGTGTTCGGACGACATCTGTTTCGAATCCCCAAATGATTGTCGTTTCGAAAGAGATGGCTACCGAACTGGGATTGGAAGACGAATTTGTTCAGTCGGACATATTCCTCAATGCCATGGCCGGCAATGAGTTGTTGCCTGGGATGGATTCATTCGCGATGAACTACGGAGGACATCAGTTTGGACAATGGGCAGGACAGCTTGGAGATGGCCGAGCGATCAACCTGGGCGAATTGAAGGGGCGAAACGAGTCATCATGGATGCTTCAGCTCAAAGGTGCAGGTCCGACTCCCTATTCTCGAACGGCTGACGGAAGAGCTGTACTGCGCTCTTCGATCCGAGAATTCTTGTGCAGCGAGGCGATGTTTCATCTAGGTATCTCAACGACGAGAGCTCTCAGTCTTGTTTCAACCGGAGATCAAATTGAGCGCGACATGTTTTATGACGGCAATCCGGTTTTTGAACCGGGAGCTGTGGTTTGCAGGGTGGCACCTTCCTTCATTCGATTCGGCAGCTTTCAGATCCATGCAGCGCGCGGCGAAACTGACCTGCTGCGGGATCTGGTGGATTACGTCATAGTCAATCACTACTCGCACCTGGGTACCCCTTCAAAGGACACGTACTTGGCCTGGCTGCTAGAAATCAGCCAACGAACAGCTGATCTCGTCTGCGATTGGATGCGCGTAGGATTTGTTCATGGAGTTCTCAACACCGACAACATGTCCATTCTGGGGCAGACCATCGACTACGGTCCGTACGGATGGATCGATTCCTACGATTCGGACTGGACGCCCAATACGACAGATGCACAGTCCCGCCGATACGTATTCGGCAATCAAGCTCGTGTCGCACATTGGAATGTGGCCCAACTCGCTCGAGCGATGTTTCCACTCATAGAATCACCAGAGCCGTTGCAGGAAATTCTCGACGCCTTTCCTGAATATTATGATGGCAGCTATCACACCATGATGCTCTCGAAAATGGGGCTCACACCGAAGAACCCGAACGAGGACAAACAGCTCATTCAGAATCTTTTGAGTCTGTTTGAGGATGTGGAAACAGATATGACCATATTTTTTCGAAAGCTGTCAGACTTCGACGCCGATAT
>CAZEHJ010000014.1:33277-57481 GCA_964512485.1 uncultured Rhodothermales bacterium
TGGAAACAGATATGACCATATTTTTTCGAAAGCTGTCAGACTTCGACGCCGATATGGGTGTTGACGCCCTGGAAGCGGCATGGTACGGGCCACTCTCTCAGGAAGAGGAGGGGCGTTTGGGTTCGTGGCTGGCCAAATACTGGAAGCGCCTTGAACTGGAGGGTGCGAATACTGAGGAAAGGCGAGAGCAGATGAATCGGGTCAATCCCTGGTTTGTCTTGCGAAACTATCTGGCTCAGCAAGCCATAGATCTCGCCCATGATGGCGACTATACCATGATTCGCGAGCTGATGGATGTCATGAAGCGGCCCTACCAGGAGCAGCCCGAATTCGATCGTTTCTTTGCACGAAGACCTGAATGGGCCAGGCACAAGCCCGGCTGCTCGATGCTCTCCTGCAGTTCTTGATTGAAATCGATCAAGTAAAAATGGAGAGCGCCTGATCCAGATCTGCGATCAGGTCATCGCAGTGTTCGATTCCCGTTGAATAACGGATCAGGCTTTCAGGGATGCCTAGAGCAGCCCGCTCTTCCGGCGTACACTCTACGTGACTCGTCGTGGCCGGCGGACCAACGATCGTTTCCACCGCGCCCAAATTTGCGGCGGCATGAGCGAAGCGCAACCGGGGAACGAACGAGCGCACTGCTTCGAAAGAATCTTCGGCCAGCATGAAGCTCAGCATTCCCCCGAATCCCTTCATCTGCTTCTTCGCGATATCGTGTCCCTCATGAGATGGCAGGCCCGGATAGAATACCCTGGCTACGGCCGGATGTGTTTCAAGATGTGAAGCGATTCTGAGAGCGCTCTCATTCTGCCTGTTGATGCGCAGTTCCAACGTTTTCATTCCCCGAAGCAACAAGTAAGCTGCCATCGGGTGAAGTGTCGCACCATTGATTTCGCGGTAATGATAGATTCTGTCTACCAGCTCGCTGGGTCCACAGATCACACCACCGAGCGCGTCGGCGTGACCGCCCAGATACTTGGTCGCGCTGTGCAAAACCAGATCAGCCCCCAGGTCCAAGGGATTCTGATTGATGGGTGTGGCAAACGTGTTGTCTACGATCGAGATCGCCCCGTCTTTACGAGCTGCCGCACAGAGCTTCTCAACATCCAGAACCTTGGTCGTCGGGTTGGTGGGGCTTTCCAGATACACCAGAGCGCAACCCTTGTCGATTTCTGCCAGAATCTCGTCTTCATCCTGTGTTTCGCACTGACGGCATGCGATCCCGATAGCGGGCAGAAATTCAGTGAAGAGAACGCTCGTTCCACCATATGTGTCTTTGACCGTCACTACCCGGTCCCCTGGCTTCAGCAGTGCATAAAGGGCGCTACTGATGATTCCCATTCCCGTCGAAGCACTCGTCGCAGCCTCTGCCCCCTCGAGACCGGCTACCTTGTGTTCGAATGCTGCAACGGTGGGGTTGGTATTCCTGCCATAAATATCGCCCTCAAGGCGCCCGGTGGCCACTCCCATCCAGTCGTCCACGTCATCAAACCCGAACGAGACGCTGTGAACAACGGGCGTCTGGGTCGGTCCGTTTGCTGTCTTCCGGGATTCTCCTGACCACACACACCGCGTACCGATGTGGGTTTCATCTATTCGATCCATTTGACCTCTTTCAGGTGTCGATAATACTCCGGTGATCCATCCCGGACGTGGTTATGTGCTCTCGAGACAGGCGAGGGCGTTTTCAGTCGTAGGCAATCGCCATGAGCGGATCTCCCTCATTCATCGCGAGTGACGTCACAAGAAAAAGGATTTCTCCGGACACAGGCGCTTTCACACTCTGAAGAACATTACCGAATATGTCTGAAACGCTCCCAAGGTCCTGACCTTCTTCAACGCGATCTCCGATAGCGACGTTGCAATAGAACAGGCCTTCGTGTTCGCTGCTGAGCCAGCTCCATCCTGAAAGCCTCTGAGCTTTTGCTCCCGGATCATCGATTCCGGAGTACATCTCGAATCGGGCCATCACGCGTCGGACACCATTCTGTAGAATATCGACCTCGTGCTCGTGCCACACTCCCTGGCCTCCCGCCTCAGTCAGAAGTGCCGGGACGCCGGCACGAGCCGCTGCCGCGTAGGTCGTTCCACCCAGGCCTCCAGGATCATCTTTTACAAGCACAGCACGAATTCCGTACGCATCAGCCATTGCAGCGGCGGCTTTGTCAACGGCTGAATCTCCGGTGATGTTATAAGAAACGAAGGGCACGAGGGCCTCAATCATGTCTCCACCATGCATATCGATGTAGAAATCGCCCTGTGTAATCACATTTTCCATCAACCACGCCGCCCAGGCTCGCGTGAACGTCCCTTCCGGGTCTCCGGGAAACTGTCGGTTGAGATTCAATCCGTCCACCGGTGTGATGTAAATACTGCGGGCTTTAAAGGCCACCGGATTGGCAGACGGAATGATGATCATCTGTCCGTGTAATTGTGCCGGATCAAGCGTTCGTCCAAGCCTCGCTGCGGCTTCTACACATGGATATTCGCCACCGTGAATTCCGGCTGTCACAACGAGCGTGGGGCCTTCGTGCGTCCCGTTGATCAAAAATACGGGCAGGTTCACATCCACGCCTTTAACTGATATGAGGGTGCGGGCGGCAGCTCGGGTGCCGGGTGCCGCGCTCACGTCACCAACTTGAATGGTAGGGGTTGTTTTCATAGTGGATCAACTCAGGTTCAATCGCCCGATTTATTCTGAAAAAATGGCTGCCAGACGGATTCAGGAGAGGCTTTGGTGATGAGGCTGACGAGCACGAGGACGCTGACCGAAACCAGGACCGCCGGAATGACAACATAATCGCTACTTGCCAAATCGAAGACACTTGCCCCAACCGTGATGCTGAAGTCCATTCCGACCCGGTCCAAAACAACGAGACCGATTATCGTAACAAGACCGCTGGTGAGGCAGGCGACTGCTCCCTGGGCCGTTACCCGCTTCCATAAGAAGGCGGCAACAAGCACCGGTGTGAGCGAGGCGCCGACCAGAGAATAGGCATACAACGCCATTGAAATTACCGTCTCGAATTGCGTCAGGAGCAACAATCCAATCCCTCCAAATGCTACGATGGAGATTCTCTGGATTGTCAGTTTTCTCTTGTCCGATGCTTCGGGATTTACGAATCGCTCGTAAATATCCCGACTGACATTTGTGGATGGCACCAGTAACATTGTGCTTCCGCTCGAGAGGACGATTGCCACTGCCGCCGCAAGCAAAGCGGCTCCCAGTGCAAGAGGGAGTGCATTTTTAGCCAGTAAGAGAATGACTGTTTCAGACGCAGCTCTCCCAAGAACGGATGTTTGTGTCAGCAATTCCGGATAAAGAGACCGCCCCGCCATGGCTATGAGGGCAATGGTGGTTTCGATTACCATCACACCGATGATCATCCCCACGACGGCCTTTCTGGCGGCTCGTGAATCCCTGGCGGAGAAGAACTTCTGATACATTCCACTTTCGCCGAACAAGAGCAGAAAAGTTGGTAGCGCCACGCCAGCAACCCAGAGGATGTTGTGACCACCCATGGGAGTCAGCATCTGAGGAGGAAGCGTTCCATACGTTTCCGAAAACCCGCCACCGTTTATGATGAGGTATGGTAGCGCGATCAACACGCCCAGTCCGATGACGACTCCGTTGACCACGTCGACTGAGACTATGGAAACCATGCCAGCGACGGCAGTGAACGTAACGATGGTTATGGCGGTGATATACATCCCCAAATCTGGAGAAATGGCGCCGTCTGTCACGATGCTCAGTATCCACCCTCCTCCTCTGAACTGGTAGGCAGCGATCGTCACGTAGGCGAGAATTATCGCACCGGTACCCAAAACTCGAGCCGTAGAATTGTACCGGGACTCGAGTATATCGGGAACGGTGTACTGCGCCAGACGCCTCACCCGTGGGGCCAGGAAATAAACACCGATCAATCCAAACCATGCGCCTATGGAAAACCACAGTGCCGACATGCCTTCCCTGAAAGCCAGTCCTGCAGCTCCGAACAGCGTTCCCGACCCGACCCACGTACACACCAGAGATCCCACGAGAACCCATGCAGGCAGCGATCGACCCGCGACCATGAAATCGGCGTGGCTCTTGATCGTTCTGGCCCGCCAGATTCCGATTCCTATCAGAATCAGCGGATAGATGAGAACGGTGATGGTATAGGTCATTCACACGGGGTTTCGAGAAGTATACAAAATGAGCTTGCACGCGTCGTCATTTCGGCATGCACTGCGTAACTATTGATATACAGAGGCGTTGTTATCGGATCCATCAGAATGTGATAAGACATGACCAGAATCAAACTTTTCCTGCCACTTGTTCTAGTATTTGCTGGTTGCTCGGGCGCTGGTTACTCAACCGATGAGGCACCCACGGAATCAACGCCTGCCGTGCAGGATGCTCAAGCTGAAGATGTCGCTCGGGAGGTAGATCGAATCTCGCTTGACCCGAAAATCGAGAGTGGTACGCTCGAAAACGGATTGTCCTATATGATTCGCTCGAATCATACTCCGGAAAACAGAGCTGAATTGAGACTGGTACTCAATGCGGGATCCATACTCGAAGACGATGATCAGCTGGGTCTGGCTCACTTCGCGGAGCACATGGCATTCAACGGAACAGAAAACTTTGAAAAACAGGCGTTGGTGGAGTATCTGGAATCCATCGGGATGCGATTTGGACCGGACATCAACGCCTACACCAGCTTCGATGAAACGGTTTACATGCTTCAGCTTCCAACCGACGATCCTGAGGCGATGAGTACGGGTCTTCAGATTCTCAGAGACTGGGCAGGCAGTGTTTCCTTCGATCCCGAAGAGGTCGAGAAAGAGAGAGGCGTTGTCATCGAAGAGTGGAGACTCCGAAGAGGTGGAGCCGCGAGAATTCAGGATCGTCAGCTTCCGGTTCTGCTGAATGAATCGATTTATGCTGATCGATTGCCCATTGGTACGGTTGAAAACCTCGAGTCTTTTGATCCTGAGAGGCTGGTTCAGTTTTACCGGGACTGGTATCGACCAGACTTGATGACGATCATTGCGGTCGGTGATTTCGACGCGGCCGAGATGCAGGTAGATATCGAGAGCCTGTTTTCTGACCTTCAGTCGCCCGCGTATGCAAGGGAGCGGATGATGTTCGACGTTCCGGACCATGATGAAACCCTCTACTCCATCGAATCCGATCCGGAAGCCGGCTTCGCATCTGTCGGTGTCACATACAAACACGAGCGAGGCGATGAGGGATCCAGACAAGAATATATTGAGAGTATGCGGCGTTCGCTTTTTGCAAGCATGCTTAACCAACGGTTCAGTGAGCTGACTCAGGAAGCAGACCCCCCATTCATCGGTGCTGGTGGGGGCGATGGCGCCCTGGTCCGAACGAAATCAGCGTTTACCCTGAGCGCCGGAGCGAAGGACGGTCAATACCTGAAGGCCTTACGGGTCATTCTGGAAGAAGCTGAACGCATACGTCGCCACGGATTTACGGCCTCTGAGTTCGACCGGGCGCGCACGAGCAGATTGCGACGCATGGAAGTAGCATACAACGAGCGTGACAATGAGCGCTCTGGCGTACTGGCTTCCGAATACATTCGTCATACGCTGGCCGGTGAATCTGTCCCGGGGATCGTCGGCGAATTTCGTCTGGTGCAGGAAATGCTTCCCGGCATCACACTCGAACAGGTTAATTCCCTTGTGCCCGTTCTGATGACAACCACCAATCAGGTGATCACCATATCCGGCCCGGGAGGCGACGATCAGCCCATGCCCACCATTTCCGAAGTTCAGGCAGTCTTCGGTGCTATTTCAGAAACGGAATTGGAGCCTTACGAAGACGAAACGCTGGATGCGCCACTGCTTGCCGATATTCCGCAGCCAGGCAGTGTGATAGACGAGAGCTATGTCGAGGAAATTGAAATGACGCGGTGGACGTTGTCCAACGGTGTCAACGTTGTGCTCCGGCCGACGGATTTCAAGGCAGATGAAGTGCTTTTGTCTGCCAACAGTCCGGGAGGAGCCTCACTGGCGAGCGACGATGACTACCTGTCTGCTTCGTTCATTACCAATATTGTCGGCGGAAGTGGAGTCGGTACGTTCAATGCGATTGAGCTGTCAAAGAAGCTGACCGGTAAAATTGCCCGCTTGCGACCGTTCGTGGCGAATCTGGAGGAAGGATTCAGTGGTTCTGCCAGTCCGCAAGACCTGGAAACACTTTTTCAGCTTACCTATCTCTACGGAACTGCACCACGTGCTGACGAAACCGTGTTTTCCTCGTTTATCGGACGATTGAACAGTATGCTCACAACAATTCAGGCAAACCCGCAGTCTGCCTTCGGGGATACGCTTAACGTGACGTTGAATCAGTACCACCATCGCGCACGGCCATTTTCAGAGGACATTCTTCAAGAAGTGAGCCTCGAACGCGGATTCGAGTTGTTCAAAGATCGCTTCGCGGATTTCAGTGATTTCACGTTCTACCTGGTCGGTTCGTTTGATCTTGAGACGATTCGTCCTCTGGTCGAGACGTATCTGGCAACGCTACCGTCTACTGGCCGCGAGGAGTCGTTTCGCGATGTCGGTATGCGCACACCGGAAGGCGTTGTCGAGAAGTCGGTATTCAAAGGCGTCGAGCCTCAGTCTCAGGTCGCCATCGTTTTTTCTGGCGAAACAGACTGGTCCATGGAAGAACGCCGGCGCCTCTCGATGATGAAGAGTGTCCTGGACACACGACTGAGGGAGATACTTCGCGAGGATCTGGGAGGAACGTATGGCGTGTCGGTCAATGGATCACTCCGGAGCGAGCCCTACGAAAATTACCGCTTTACCATCTCGTTTGGTTGTGCACCGGATCGGGTTGATGAACTGGTCTCAAGCGTGTGGGCAGACATCGAAAAACTCCAGACTGAACTGCCAGATCCTGAACATCTGAACAATGCGCGGGAGGCCTCTTTCCGATCGTGGGAAGTTGGTTTGGAGGAAAACAGCTACTGGATGAACACGCTCGATTTTTACCTTTCCAATGACATGGATCCTACCCGCATCCTGATCAATCCATCAGATGCTTTGGATGAGGTCACGGGCGAGGATGTGATGGAAGCGGCCAGGAAATATCTGAACAAGGATCGATACGTACGGGTCACATTGTATCCAGAAAACCTTGATTCTTGAGATTCTGCGAGCTTTGCGGGCTTTGCGGGCTTTGCGGGCTTTGCGGGCTTTGCGGCAATAAATCCTGGTGTGTTGAGTTATTGCATTTTACCCACACCGGATGAAATGCGATTTATACCCATCATCATACTAATGCTTCTTTTCGTCGGCACAGTCCATGGTCAAGACCGGGCTCTGGATACGCGTGATGCAATTCGTTTGAAAGAAGCTTTCGCACTTGCTGAATCGGTTGGCGACAACATCTGGGAAAATTGGTCTGCCACTCCGTTCGCTGTGTTGCTCCTGACTCCAGAAAAAGATCTCCTCGTTGGTCACCCCGGGCCGTCGGCAGATTTCGTTGACGAAGGTGTTGACGACATACTCGGAATGAACGTCTACTCAAGACCACGTACACAGGGTTGGCCCTCCGGTATGCTGGCAACCTTTCCCGCAGTCGGTGGACTTTCAACCGTTGTTGTGGGGCAGGCGGAAGCGACGGGAATGAACTCTACCAGGTGGGTGCTGACTCTTCTGCACGAGCACTTTCATCAATATCAGAATGGATGGTCCGGTTATTTTTCCGGGGTTGACAAACTCGACTTGTCCGGCGGAGATGAAACTGGCATGTGGATGCTCAACTACGCTTTCCCCTACGACGATCCTGTGGTTGCCGCCGCTGTCACCTCACTTCGGACAGCAATTCAGTCTTCGCTGAAATCTGGTTCCGGAGAGGTAAGAGATGTCTCGGCAACCCTGCAAAAAATTGAATCGCTCGTCTCGGAGAAAGACTTCAGGTATCTCTCATTTCAGCTGTGGCAGGAAGGCGTTTCAAGATATACGGAACAGATCGTCGCTGGTTTTGCTGAAAATAACCACGAATCCGGAGATGATTTTTCTGCGCTTGAAGATGCCATTACCTACAGAAGGGCGCTGACTGAGCTGACTAAAGTGAGACAGTCTGAAATGACGAGTCTTGACCTGAAAGAACAAAAAAGAGTGGTATTTTACGCACTCGGGGCATCCCTGGCGATGATTCTCGACACAGTTCGCCCAGATTGGCGCTCGGACTATTTTGAGAGGCCGTTCGACCTGGTTTCCCTCGTCACCAACGAGAATTGAGTGTAATCCCTGCCCGTATGGAATTATTTGAAGGACGCGTTGTGCGCATTCTCGAGGACGACAACAAGGGAATCAAACATCAACGATTTATCATCGAAATGAATTCGGGCAAGACTCTGCTGATCGCACACAACATCGATGTCGCGCCAAGAATCGAGGGCCTGTATAAAGGAGCCCACGTCAAGGTGTACGGCCAACACGAGTGGAACGAGCTGGGCGGGCTCGTCCACTGGACACATCATGATCCAGATACCGACAAAGAAGGTGGCTGGATCGAGTTCAAGAATCGGCGAATCGAATAAAAGAAAAGAGGGGGGCGCCGCAGGCGCCCCCCTCTTTATTAGAACAATACGTGTTCTGTGCCTAGAGGCCCTGATCCTGCTTGCGAAGCATGAACAGACCTTCACCACCTGAAGTCACCGCAATGACACCGCTGTTGAAGTATGGGTAGTTGCTCCATGAGCCCATACCACCGTTCGGTGTCGTATCCAGGAATCCGACTTCAACAGGATTCGCACGATCAGTGATATCGATGATGCGGAAGCCGCTGCCATAGTTGGACTGATACATCAGATTGTCCTTGATGTACAGGTTGTGGTCCGTCGTAGTCGTAGTCGCGATGTACTCGGTAACGAGGACCGGCTCATCCAGGTCGCGAACGTCCCATACCAGTGTCCGCGTTCCGTCGACCAGACCCTGAGGTTCGTCGCCTTCGTCGTTCATGTAGAAATACTCATGATCTTCTGAAAGCCATCCCTGGTGGGCATATGCCACGTTCGGATAGACGACCATTGAGATAGCTTCAGGATTGTCTTTGTCAGAGACATCGGCAATCGAAAGTGCTGTCTCGTTGGAACCCATGCAGATCTCTTTGCCAGCATGCTCGGAGTCAGGACCGGCATACGTGACGCACTGAGCGTCGTGTGAGTAGCCCGTTCCACGACGTCCCGTCGATGGATCGGCAAAACATCCGGCGAACGTCGGATTCTTTGGTTCGCGCAGATCAATCATGTGCAGACCGCCACCGCAGGATTCGCCACCCGAGCTGGACCCTACCGAATAGCCAAACCCTGTCTCTTCGTTGATGACAATGTTATGGGCCGAAGCAATCTTGTCATAGATATAATCAGCTTCGATAATTCCTGGATTGCTGCCATCCAGATCGCGGAGTCGCGTCAAATCGTATACCTGCATGCCGTGAGGCCCCGAGGCATCCGCGACGATGAAGACATGGTTCTGATAGACCTTCATGTCTCTCCAGATTGCGGGATTGGCACCTTCCGTCATGGGAAGATTGCCGAGGTAAGTCGGCATGGCGGGATTGGTTACGTCCACAAATGACGAACCATCAGTACGGCCAACAATGGCATACTCACGTCCTGTATCAGGATCTGACCAGCCCCAAATGTCATTCACAGCTGAACCACGTGATCCACCGATCGCCATGGTCGGCATGAACGACACGATGTCGACATTGCTGCATTCGAAGTCTGCGGCAGCATCGTCTTCGCAACGAACTTCATCGCCAGTGATGGCTGCGAATCCTTTCGGTGCATTTACGATGAGGCCAGCATCAGTCCAGCCTTCTTCTGCCATCTCGTATACGACAGCACCACCGGCTCGTGAATCAACGCCTGTTGCGCCAATCACCGAGACGCCTTCAGAGAAGGCAAGCGTAGCTCCAAATGAAGCACGACCCGTGACATTGTCGGAAGACGATTTGTTCGCACTCGCAATTCCGCCGTCGTCACCATATCCGAACCAGTACGTGGCACCTGTTCCCCGGCTGTCGCCAGGCGCTCCAACAAATACGCCTTCGCCATCAAGAGCTACGAACGCTCCAAACTGAGTTCCGCGGGCGGAGACAAACGGAGAAAGTTTGCCTGTACCTGAGTACGAATATGATTCTTCGTCCCACTCGAAAAGCGATACCGAACCGACCATCTGGGCGTCAAATGGTGCTCCAACGGCAGCCTTGCCGTCGAAAACAGCGATCGAAGATCCAAATCCGCCACCTTCGACCACACCTTGGGGTCCCATCTGGCCTGATTCTGTCCACTCGCCTTCTGAATATCCATATACGTAGACAGCACCCACTTCCGTGAACTCCTGTCCTCTGCGAGTACGACCGCCAGAGCGAGCTGGAGCCCCAATCAGCGCCCATCCGTCTTCAGCAACAATGGCCGATCCAAACAGTGCACCGGCAGAGAGGCCTTCAGGAGCCAGCTTTGCCTCCTGCATCCACCCATCATCCGTTTTGCGGAAGACGTACGCTGCACCGGCAGCTTCGTTATGCGAAGTACTCGAAACGATGGCATAGCCGTGACCGATTGCCACGCGGGCACCAAAGTTGTCACCTTCTTCAAGATCAGGAGCCGTAAGCGCCGTTCCGGCATTCCAGCTTCCATCGTCCTGACGCTCGTACACATACGCAGAGTTGGTCGTCGGAGCACCTACCACCATATGCCATCCATTGGCTGAGATAGCTCGACCGTAGCCGTCTGCTGCGTCAGCTCCTCCAGGGGCTTCCATCTGATAAGACTCGGCCCAGGAGCCATCGTCTGTCTTGTTGAAAACGTAAATAGTGCCTGGGAACGAGCCATTGCTGGTCTCACCGACTATAACATCGTCTCCGGAGACGGCAACCGCGCCTCCGAATCCCTGGGCGAATGAAGTGACCGTGATGGCTGCAAAAAGCGCAATAGTGGTCAAAAATGGTACAATCCTTCTCATCGTGATGAACAAATCTGTGGGAAAAAATGACGGGAGCCCCGAATGTAGGGGTTTAGCTTCAGCGATGCGAGGCTAAAACGCTTGTTCCGGCTCTCGCCTAAAATCTGACAAACGGCCTGGATATAACCGAATCACCTGAAACTGCGGTCACGAAATACACACCGGGTGACAGTTGAGAGACGTCGAATATTTCCGTGAAGGATCCTGTCATGGTTGACGGGACACGCCGCCGCAAGACCTCGCGTCCGAGCACGTCAACAATTGCAAGGCGTGTCTCTCGACCCATGCTCTGAATGCCAGGTTCAATCTCGACCTTCAGGGAGCGCGATACAGGATTTGGATAGAGGGACACGCGTGCAAATCTCGGCAACGAACTCTCATCATCTACTCCCGTCACCTCACCTACATGGATAACCACATTCGCTACTCCCGATTCGATCCGTTCCTGGAAAACTCCCGGTGCCTGCAATGACCCGGATATGTCGAGAGTCACGTCGTTCCCATCGAGATCGAACTGATGTGACGTATTGATATTCAGGAGCACGGCCATATTGCTTCCTTGCATGATGGCCGATCCACCCAGATCAACCCGGGTTTCAGTCGCCAGAATCTGGGTGTCGCTCGGTACCTGTCCGCTCAAAAGTCCCGACCCATCCAGATCTGCCTCGACGGCCACTCCGATCAGGTTGTCCGTCTGGGTAAATGAGTTCAGCAAACCCGCCGTAGCCGTCCTGGCACCCATTTCGACAGACGCGAGTCGGATTTTCTCTGCATCTGCATTGATTCTCAGCGTCGCGATGGTGATTCCGATATTCGTGTAGTCGAAGCGCAGTCCTGTCGAACCCGCGTTTCTGACATCCAGACTTACGATGCGAATGGAGTCCACCTGCGCAGGATCAGTCCCAAGGTCTACGACCAACTCTCCGGTCACGGGAATAGTCTCTGTGTCATCATCGGTGCCGAGAGGGACTTGAACCGTGGCATGAAAATCCAGACTCGAGTTGGCCGTATCGAATGTCAGGCGTTGAAGTGGGACTGTTTGAATCTTGTACGAGAACGAATCATCACCGACGTAGCCCGGATCCGCCAGATATGTGAAAGTCAGGCCATCAACACCAATTATCTGGCCGTGCGCGGGAGAGGAAAGAATGACGACCTGAACTGAGTCGTCCGGGGCGGTGTCGTTGAGCAATAGTGTTTCGAGAACATTGAAATCATGTCCTCCGTTGTGCAACGACAGTGTATCGTCTATCACCGATATGTCCTGCGCCATTGAGATCGTTGGAATCAACAACACCGTTGAAAACAAGAATATCAGAGCGCAATAAGATCCGGCTGTCCGCATTTCACGCTTCATATAGAGATGAATATGGTCACGTAGCAGGGTGAGATTCCACTATCTGCTTGTAAAGCCGCGGCTACGGTACGATCTGGTAACCTGATCGACTCGTTTCTTCTCGATACAACTCAGAAAGTTTCTGCGTGATGGATCCTGGATTTCCGCTTCCAATTGTTCTGCCATCCAGCCTGGTAACGGCAGCAAGCTCGCCCATCGTACCGGAGCAAAACATTTCATCTGCCCGATACGCATCCGTGGTGGAAATTCGACCCACATGAACCGGGAATCCATTGCGCTCGCACAGTTCCAGGACTGTTTCCCGGGTGATTCCTTCCGGGCAGGCATCCGCCGCCGACGTAAAAATGCAGCCGTGTTGAACGACGAATACGTGCGTTCCGTTGGCTTCGGCAATAAACCCTTCGCGATCCAGCATCAGGGCCGAATCGGCTCCTGCAGCGTTTGCCTCGATCTTGGCCAGAATGGACTGAAGAAGATTGTTGTGGTGGATTTTGGGGTCGAGACAATCCGGAGGAAAACGTCGAACAGATGAGGTCATCAAGGTCAATCCCGTGCGATCGTAAACGGGCTTCTTCCACTCGGGCAGTACGATGAGAGTGGGCCCGGACTGGTTCAACCGAGGGTCCATCCCGGAGGTGATTTTCGGACCTCTTGTGAGAGTCAGCCTGATGTGAACGCCGTCGCGCATCTCATTGGCTAGAAGGGTCTTCCGGATTTCATCGACGAAATAGTCGATTTCGGGAACGACTTCGAACGCGAGTGCTTTCGCGGATCCCTGCAAGCGCTGCAGATGCTCGAGGAGTTTGAAGATCTTGCCCTCGTACAATCTCAACCCTTCCCATACTCCATCACCGCCCTGGACCACGCTGTCGAACGGGCTGATTCCTGCCTGATCCCGATGCAGGAGTTCTCCATTAATGTTTACAACCAGGTCTCGATTGCGCTCGTCAAAGGTCTGCAGCATTCCTTTTCTTTTTTCTTAACCAGAAGAACGAAATGGGGAGGCCCGTAAGAACAAATGCCAGATCCACAGCGGATTTTTCCCATTCGAAAATCGCCCTGAAGACGAGAAGGCCTACGACTCCAATCAGATAAACGATCGGAAGAACCGGATACAGCGGCACCTTGAAGACGGGTCCTTCATCCTCTCCTGTCTTTTCCTTCCTGAATTTGAACAACGCCAGGGTCGTCATGGTGTAGAATATCAGGATGGCAAAAATCATCCCGGCAGCGATGTTCTCGAATGAACCCCGCACAACCAGAATGACGCCTCCCCAAATGCAGTGCGCGAGAATCGCCCGCGTGGGTGTGCGAAAGCGTTCGTGGACGTGCCCGAGGGATTTGAAAAAGATGCCGTCGCGCGCCATCGCGTAGTACACTCTTGAGGACGACAGCATCGTCCCGTTGATGCTCGATACCGCAGAAATGATGGCCAGAAGTGCGATAACGGTAGCTCCCGCAGGTCCCAGCATCAGCCCCGCTACGTCGGCAGCAGGTGTAGTGGTAGCTCGAAGCGAGTCCACGCCCATCACATAGAAATAGATCGTAATGGTGGCGATGTAAATGAAAATGATGAGGCTAAGGCCATAGACCATACTCCTCGGAATGATCTGGCGCGGATTTTTCATCTCACCCGCCACGTACCCCACGCGATCATATCCTGTGTGCGTGAAAACGATGAGCATCAGCGCCGGGATCAGGTTGTAGAGGAATCCAACATCCTGAAGCGGTGGTGAAGAGCTGGATAGCTGCCCAGGTGTTCCCTTCAGGAGAAACAGAAAAAGCAGTGCGAAAAGCAGAAGTCCCCCCACCTTAACGACAGTCGTCACACGTTGAAATAGAGCCGACCATCGCACTCCCACATAATTGAAGACACCGAGCATAGCGATGATCGACAGGGCGACGGCGGTGTGAGAAAACCCCTGGAGCGGGACGAAGAACGAAATGTAATCGGTCGCAATGATTGCGAGGCCGGCTGCCGGACTGGTCCTTATGATGAACAACTGGGCCCATCCAAACATGAAACCCGCAAACGGACCATAGGCGCGGGTGATGTAGCTGTATTCGCCGCCTGTGGTTGGGATTCTCGTACCCAGTTCGGCGTAAATGAGACCTCCGGCCATCACAAATACAGACACGACCAGCCAGGTCATGATGACCTGCGTGTATCCCGGGAAATATCCCGCGATGAGGTAGGGTGTCGAATAGATCCCAGATCCGATCGTGATTCCGATCAGCAGGGCGATCCCGTCAAATGTCGTCAGTTGTTTTCGGAGTTCAGCCATGACCCCGAAAATGCGACATCCTTATCTGAGATCAAATTTTACCGGAATCATCATGTAGACAGATACCGCTCGAGCGCGCTGGAGCGCAGGTTCGAACTCGAGTTGCATGATTCCTTCGAGCGCCGCCTTGTCGAGCAGTTCGTGCACTGATCGGATAATTTCAGGCTGAGATGGCTTGCCCTCCGGTGTAACGACGATCCGAACGTGAACCGTGCCTTCTATTTCAGCCTTTTGTGCGATCACAGGGTACTGTACATATGTGTAGAGTTGCTGAAGACCACCGATGATTTCGGGCATCTTTTCGACGATGACGAAGATCTCTTCTTCTTCGACTTCAACCGGTTCCGGCGGAGGCGGAGGAAGATCTGTTACTGCTTCATCCATATCGAGGAACACGTCCAGGTCGAGATCATCATCCTCGAGCACCATGTCATCCGGAACGACAACCGGAACCGGTGGACGCGGTGGAGGCGGTGGCTTTTCGAGCTGCTGAGTCTGCAGGATATCCTCCATTTGAACCGTTTCCTGATCCGGCATCACGTATTCCAGAGTCTCGTTCGCCGTGATATCCATTCGGAATGCGCCAATTGTCATGGACAGCGCCAGAATGGCACCGATTTGTCCCATAACGAGGTACTCCAGACGGCGGCTCTGATACAACGCACTTCGCTCGGCGAAACGCCTCGCGAGTTGATCACTCGACAGACCCTCGCTCACCATCTTCCTGTCAGGAAGGCGGCCGAATTTGGATCCGTATGCGGGCAGAAATCTGCCGACGAGGAATGTGCTTTTCATATTTACTGGCTACTGGGTGAAAGTACCTTACACACAGCAATACGGGATTCACGGCAATAAAGTTGGAAAAGTTGCAAAAAAGAGGCAACGGAGCCTTAAATAAGCTCATTGGTCTACAAAGAGCAGCAATCCTCCTTCTATCGGAGGAAGTAGAAGTGATCGGTAGGACCGTGGCCTTTTCCGATTGAAAGCCCGGCACGGATCGCTTCGCTCACATATTTCTTTGCCTGGTCTACGGCTTCAACCAGGTTTTCGCCCAAGGCAAGCCGTGCCGCGATGGTCGCGGCGTACGTGCAACCAGTCCCGTGTGTATTCAGTGTGTCGATACGTTCACAACGAAAGACGTGAAAGTCATGGCCGTCGAACAGAATATCGATCGCGTCTTCTTCCTCGTCCAGATGACCGCCTTTGACGAGAACGGCTTCCGGGCCCATCGCGTGGATGTCTTTTGCGGCGGCGCGGGCTTCGGCCTCTGAGGGAATATCATATCCTACCAACCGCGCCGCCTCATGCGCGTTGGGCGTGCAGACTCTCGCCAGCGGAAGCAACTCCTGGATGAGCGCATCCACCGCATCCTCCTTCAGTAGTGAGAATCCACTTTTCGAAATCATCACCGGATCCACTACCAGAGGTCCGATATCGTGCTCTCGAATTTTGCCTGCCACCGCGGATATGATCTCTCGGGAAGACAGCATCCCGGTTTTGGCGGCGGCAATACTCATGTCAGTCGCGACGGCATCGATCTGTGAATCGATCAGCGAGACAGGTAGATCCAACGCATCAGTGACGGCGACTGTGTTCTGGGCGGTGATGGCAGTCACAACGCTTGCGGCAAAAACACCGTTCGCCTGCATGGCCTTTAAATCGGCCTGTATTCCTGCTCCACCTCCAGAATCACTACCGGCAATTGTCAGCGCTACGGGTATCGACATGTCTACAGTCCGGGTAATTCGTTGGAGTAAGCCATTACAGCCTCGAAAACATCCGTGGCCTCGAGTATCGCCGAGTGCACGGCAACACCATGGGCACCGGCTTCGAGGCACTCCCCGACTCGTTCCGGGGAAACACCACCAATTGCAATAACGGGCATGTGCGCACTGAGTTCACATACCTGTTTCAGTTGTTCCATGCCGGCACCCTCGCGGCCAGGATGACTTTTCGTCCTGTAGACGGAACCGAATGTCACATAATCAGCCTCGTCGCGACGGGCCTCTACGGCTTCTTCCAGGGTGTGGATGCTTTTACCCACCATTCGATCTCTTCCCAGGAGTTCCAGCGCCTCGTATACCGTAGGTCCGTGGAGACCGGTATGAAATGGAAGAGAAAGACTTTCCGAGACACTGAGCCGAGCGTTGATGCTGACAATGACGTCTGGGTATTCCGTCAAAATCCGTGATGACACTTCAACTGCAGCGTATTCGAACACGTCGGTTGACGCGCTGTGGTCCCGCAGTTGAACCCACCGAACGCCAAAACGGACAGCTTCAAGTGTCCTCAAAGCTACCTCAGGGTCCGAAAACCTGTCCGCTACCAGGATCAATCGCGGAAGTGACACGATGCGCTCAACGAATTATTTGTAGTACAGAGTCTGTCCTTTCGGCACCGGAGACTGTGCTCGCCGGAATATCAGTCAGACGAAACCTCAACACGGCCGCTCATGCTTGAGGATGCTTCGGCATAGAATTTCCTCGGAATGCGTCCGGCCAGATAGGCCAGACGCCCGGCCTCAACTCCATGACGCATGGCTGCCGCCATTTGAACCGGGTGTTTGGCTTTCGAAACAGCCGTATTCAGCAGAATACCGTCGTATCCCAGTTCCATGGCCAGTGCGGCATCGCTGGCCGTACCAATTCCGGCATCCACCAAAAGAGGGATATCGCGGACGATATCCCTGATCAGCTGCAGGTTGTATGGATTCAGGATCCCCATTCCGCTTCCGATGGGTGAAGCCAGTGGCATCACGGCTGCGCAACCTAGGTCTGCGAGTTTTTTGCAGGTTATAGGGTCGTCATTCGAATAGGCCATTACCGTAAAACCGGACCGGATCAGGTCTGACGCAGCCTTAAGGAGCTGTTCAACATCGGGCATGAGGGTTTCATCGTCTCCGATGACTTCCAATTTGACGAGATCGGTCTCCAACGCCTCACGAGCAAGTTCGGCCACCAGCACGGCTTCCTTTGCCGTATAACAGCCGGCCGTGTTGGGAAGAAGATCCACTGGAAGGGAGGTCAGCATATGCATAAACCCTTCTCTATCGCGGTCTTGTAGATTTACGCGTCTTATGGCGACCGTGATCAACTGCGTGGCCGATGCAGCGATGGACTCCATCATGATCTGCGGGTTTGGATAACCGCTTGTACCGAGCAGCAGCCTTGACTTCAGTTTCAGGTCCGCTATTCGCAAGAAGTCACCACATTCCTCAGTGGGAGTCGCGGTAGCCTTCTTTTTGTCTTTTTCAGAAACCTGCATGGGTCTTCCCCTCATCCGCCCTGACGGGCTGTTACAATTTCAATCGCGTCTCCGTCCTGTATCGCCTTGGAGGACCAGTCGTTTCGTCGGACGATAACTTCATTCACAGCCACGGCAATTCCCCGTGCACTGGCCGGATCTATCTGTCGTGATCTGAGCAGATCCTCGAGCGAAGATTCGAATGGAATCTGCTCCTTGAGGCCATTAATCTGTACGTTCATGTCGCTCATTTCGCTTTTGTCGGGCCCGTTCTACTCAGTTTCGAGTCCCAAGGAATCGTTCTGGTGAGAAGAAAGACATAACGTCCCTCTCTGTTTCGTCGAGAATGGATTCTTCCGCCGACAGCGCCGTAATCGCCGAAAGCAGAATTCCATGTCGATAGTGACCCGTAGCTACAAAAAGACGATGGTCTCCTGCAAATCCCACCAATGGCTGATTGTCGCGACTTCCAGGACGAAATCCTACGTGGGCGCCAAGAATTTCTTGATCCAGGATTCCCGGAACGAGTTCCCATGCTCCGTCCAGAACGCCATGGACACCTCCAGCCGTCAATCGTGAATCGAATCCCATTTCCTCACTGGTTGCTCCAACAAACAATCTTCCGTCCGAGCGTGGGACAAGGTAGGCCTTTGGCCCCCGAATGACGTGAGAAAGAGAGAATGGAGCCTCCATTTTCAATTCCAGTATCTGCCCTTTTACCGGGCGCACGGGTGGTATGGCTTCTTGCGGTAATCCTTCGATCTGACGGCTCCAGGCTCCGGCGGCAAGGACAATTCTGCTACCGACGATTTCCTCTCCTGATTCAAGATGAACCGACACCTGTTCACCGGCGAGATCCACGGATTTTACGGGACAATATTCCCGAATCTCCCCACCACGTTTGAGAATAGCTACCTGCAGTGCTTCGAGGAGTTTGCGATTGTCCACAGAGTGATCGCCTTTGGCGCTGACAGCGGCCGAAATTCTGGGGGAGAGAAACGGCTCCAGATCAAGTGCTTCCGACCCAGACAGCCACTCAACGGGGTATCCCTGAGCTTTCTGAAAATCGAATCCACGCTTGAGCGCTTCTGCCGAATCCCGATCATCAGCGACTACGAGTGTCCCGAACGAGGAATAGTCCGTGTCGATGCCTGAATCATCCTTCAATTCGCGGACAAACGATGGCCATTCTTTCAACGACGCACGACAAAGCTCGTACAATTCGAATTCCTCAAATCCGACCTCGGCCGCGGCAGCAAGCATACCGGCAGCCACACGCGAGCTCTCCTGGCCAGTTTGTCCACGCTCTAAAATCGTTACACGTGCGCCACGTCGGGCCAGTCGCCAAGCGATGGCCAAACCGATGACACCACCACCTATTACGATGGAGTGTCCGTATGCCTCGTGCTGTGCTGAACTCTTATCCTGACCTGTACTCATCGGCTAATCGCGTCTTCGAGCTTCTTGCTTGGTGGTAGGGGCCCTCGGTCAGCAAAATCAACGGGAATTCTTGCTGCAAAAAAAGGCGACTGTTGGTTTACCCGCGGAAGCAAGATAGTTTCCGGAGGAGAAACTCTTCTTTGCAATAGTGGATCTTCTTTGAGTTTTTTTGAACGACTCTGAGTGTTCATTACCTGCAATGTGTTCGATAATATTCCGGGGTCAGATACCTGATGTCCTCCACCGCCAGTCGATACGATGTCGTGATTGGCGGCTCCGGCCTGGCCGGAGCCGCGTCCGCATTCTGGTTGCGCCGGGCCGGCTTCCGGGTCGTCGTCGTGGAATCCGGACACATTTGCTCCGGTGCATCCGGAATTGGCCTGGGATTGGTGAATCCGTTGATATCAAGAAAAGGGCGACCCGTCTGGAACGCTCGCGAATCGCTGGAAGCGCTTCAGGAAATGAACGTCGAAGGGCGCGCGGGCATACTCAGGCCGGCAAGGAGTGAGGAGCAAGCCAGGTATTTCGCCGAATCCGCAGATATGATCTCGGATCTCGGGTCATGGATTGACCCGAACGAAGGGCAATCGCGGTATCCATTTCTACGTGTACCTCGGGGACTCATTTCCGTCTCTTCCGGAATCGCAGTAGATATCGCAGCGCAGGTCGGACGCTGGCTCGAGGATATTGAAGTCAGGACCGGGTCCGCCATTGCATCGTGGCGCGAAAACAACTCGGGAGTTGAGGTTGAGCTGGCATCCAGAGAAGTGATTCAGGCAGATCGTTTGATTCTGTGCACGGGCAAGTCTTTGTTGACAAATCCCGCGACCGCCGACCTTCACCTGCACGGCATCAAAGGACAGGCAATCCGGGTCAAAAAACCGACTGCTCTACCGGAGCCCCTTCCCTCCCTTTCGAGTGCCGGCTATGTTATCGATGAATTGAATGGATGTCTGACCATCGGCAGCACATTCGAACACAGTTGGGAAAGTGAAGAGCCGGATGAATCGGCCGCAGAAAAACTGCTTCAGATCGCGTCTGAAATCCTCAAGGGAGTCGCTGATGCCGAAGTCATCGAGACTCTCGCTGCCATTCGAGTGACCGTGCCGGGGACACGTCTTCCCATGATCGGTCCCCTTCCCGATAGCAAGCGCGTTTGGGTATTTACCGGGCTCGGAGCCAAGGGACTCATGATGTCAGCTTATCTCGGCAAAAAGATTCCCCTGTTCTTCAACGATTTGGAAGCGATTCCAAAGGGTTGCAGGGTTGTCCGGCGACCTTCCAAAACCTAAAATGGGACATCGGCCCTTATAAGAGGAAAACCGAGTCCGAAGCGCAATCACGACCAATTTGTGGAATTTCATGGCTGAAGTAACAACCACCCGCGTCGCCGACATTCTGGGCGATGAAGCATCTTCTCTTCTCGATCACACCTGTTCGACAATCGATTCCTCGCAGCTCCATCTGCCCGGACCAGACTTTGTCGAACGAGTCTGGATGCACTCAGATCGCAATATTCCGACGCTTAATTCCATTCAGCGCCTGTTTGGACATGGTCGCCTGGGGGGAACCGGGTACATCTCCATTCTTCCTGTGGATCAGGGTATCGAACATGCAGGCGGGGCATCGTTCGCC
Organism: uncultured Rhodothermales bacterium; assembly: GCA_964512485.1. Taxonomy (GTDB): domain Bacteria; phylum Bacteroidota; class Rhodothermia; order Rhodothermales; family UBA10348; genus CAZEHJ01. The sequence continues at coordinate 54,233 of CAZEHJ010000014.1, forward strand.
AAGAACCCGATCTATTTTGATCCTGCGAACATCGTCGAACTCGCAATTGAAGGCGGCTGCAACGCCGTTGCATCCACGTATGGAGTGTTGGGTTCGGTGGCGAGAAAGTATGCCCACCGCATCCCGATGATCATGAAGTTCAACCACAATGAGCTTCTGACTCACCCCAATACGTTTGACCAGATCAACTTCGCGCGAATCGAGGAAGCCTGGAATATGGGCTGTGTGGGAGTTGGAGCGACCATTTATTTTGGCTCCGACGAGTCGAATCGACAGCTCGAAGAAGTAACCGAGGCGTTTGCCATGGCCCACGAACTCGGAATGTGTACGATTCTGTGGTGCTATATGCGCAACAGCGGTTTCAAGGTGGACGGAGTCAATCACGAGTCAAGCGCTGACCTTACCGGCCAAGCCAATCACATTGGTGCGACGATTGAAGCTGACATCCTCAAACAGAAGCAACCTACCCAGAATGGAGGCTACAAGGCCCTCAATTCGGGTGATTCGTCATATGGAAAGCTCGACGAACGAATTTATACAGAGTTGTCTACGGATCATCCCATTGATCTCACGCGCTATCAGGTCGCAAACGGATACATGGGACGCGCAGGCCTGATCAACTCGGGAGGCGCTTCGGGTGAGAACGATCTTCAGCAAGCGGTTAAAACAGCTGTCATCAACAAACGCGCGGGCGGAATGGGTCTCATTTCAGGTCGAAAAGCGTTTCAGCGGCCCATGGAAGAGGGAATTGGCATATTGAATGCCATTCAGGATGTGTACCTCAACGACGATGTAACCATCGCCTGAGACGCTCACAACGAAGATTATACTGAAAGACCCCTGTTCGCGTGCAACAAGCGGGCAGGGGTCTTCCGTATATTGCGGCCGGGCTGAAAGCGTTGATTTCAGCACTCATCATTGAAGACGATGTTTGACGAGTGGTCGGACATCGGCGTTACGACCACATTAAACGTCAAAAAGGACGAAGACACGATGGCCGAAAAGTCGGAAAAAGAACCAATTGCGGACGATCTCACTGAAAACGAGGTCGTAGAGAATGCAGAACCATCTGGCGATCTCGACGCAACCCCGGAAGCGAGCGGTGGAGATTCTTCTCCTGCCGTTGAAGATCCAGAACTGTCGGAAGGAGATTCAAGCGCAGAAGCCGAAACGGCTGACTCCTCCGGTGAAGCCGATTTGGATGAAGACGGTCCGCTTCTCGAAATGAGCGTCCCCTCTCCGGCCGGCCCCAGCCTGCTCGACAAATACACCGCACACTATCCCGATTGGGCCAAAGAGTTCGCCCGGAAGTATTTCACAAAAACGGTCACACAGTTTTTGCTGTATGGAAACGTTCGTGATCTCGTACCGAGCGAAAGCAAGGATGGCGAAAAGTCATTCGTCTCCCTGCAGAAGTTTCTGGTACAGGAGCTGTTTGCGGCGCGCGATATTATTCTCTTCTACGACCGCTCGAGTGGCATTCATTTTGCCGACAAAGAATCCCAGAAGGACTTCAACCGGGCACTTTCTGGATACGACACCATTTTCGGAACCGATTTCGCCAAGAAACTGCCCAAAGATCCAGTCCGCGTCCTCTCTGTCCTTCAGAACTACTTCCGTCTGCGGCTCGGGGAAGGAAAACGAATAGCCTGCATCATCGACTACGCCGAGACCGTCATACCGATGGCAGAGGCATCGATGTATTCGGCCGAGGATAGAAACGCTCTGGTATTTCTGCAGAAGTGGGCGCACGATCCCCTTTTTCTGGACAGTGACTTTACCATCGCGTTGATCGCCCAGAACCTGAGCGAGCTCAACCAGCAGATAGTCCAGAGTCCCTACACCGCGGAAATCCAGATTCCCATCCCGGGCGAAGACGCACGTCGCGAGTTCGTCGACAGTTATCTCGATGGTCGGGAAGGTGAGTGGGTGCAGCACTCCAGCGTAGACGCGTCGGCTCTTGCTTCGAACACGGCTGGCCTTGGATACATCCAGCTTCGCTCAATTCTTGCCGATGTGCTGGAGAACCACACCTCCTTGACATTCGATGCTCTTTCTGAAATGAAGAAAGAGTTCATCGAGGCGGAAGCATTCGGCATGCTCGAATTCATGGAGACAGATCTGAATCTGGATATGGTCGCCGGGCACACAGAAGCGAAATTCCATCTCCGTGAGGCGGCGAAGGCGCTGAAGGCGGGACGGTCGGACGTCATGCCCATGGGGTATCTCGTCAGCGGTCCGGTGGGAACGGGTAAGACGTTTTCGATCATGTGCTTCGCCGGCGAAATCGGCATTCCCATGGTGATGCTGAAGAATTTCCGATCGCAATGGCAGGGTCAGACTGAGGCAAACCTTGAAAAAATCCTCACGCTTCTTCAGGCCATGACACCCGTAGCTGTCATGATTGATGAAGCTGATGCAGCTCTCGGTAATCGCGATGCTGGCGGCGACTCTGGCGTCTCGAAACGAGTATTTGGTCAGATCGCGCAGTTCATGTCCAACTCGAAAAACCGGGGCCGTGTGATCTGGTTTCTGGTGACCGCGAGACCTGACTATATGCCTGTGGACTTGAAGCGCCAGGGACGCGCCGAGGAGCATATCGCCCTCTTCTATCCTTCGACAAGGGGAGAACGCGAGGAGTTGCTGGAGGTGATGATGAAACGTACGGGTGTCAAGGTTGATATGGATCAGATCCCGGACGGACTTCTCAACGGAGAGAGGACATTTTCGGGAGCAGATATGGAGGCGCTGCTGACCCGAGCAAAATTCAGAGCTGCATCCGATGAGTCCTCGCCGGGCAAGGTCACGAAAGAGGTTTTACAGATAGTCGTTGATGACTTCATGCCTCCGACCTATCCACTCGAAGTGGAGCTGCAGACTCTCGTAGCCGTTCTCGAATGCACGAGTCGGGCGCTTCTTCCCGAGACGTATCGCAACATGGATCGGGAGACGATCGTCCGGCGAGTAGACGAGCTTTCGCACCTGGTCAAATAGATTGAAAAATACAGGGGCGCCGGCTGCTAGCCGGCGCCCCTGTATCAATTTCTACTTTTTTCTTATCGAAGGGATGTGCTTCAGACTATTTCTTCGATCCTTTCTTCTTCTGCGCCTGTTCTACACTCAAAAGGCGGTCGTACAACTCCCAACTGATCAGGACCGCGTAAGGTTGATTGTTCTTCTGAATCAGTACGCCCCGGTCGATTTCTTTCGCATATTCGACCAATTCCGACGTATTTGACCTCAATTCAG
>CAZEHJ010000015.1:0-3036 GCA_964512485.1 uncultured Rhodothermales bacterium
GTGGGTCCATTAATTGAGCAAGTCAGCTTGTGAAGTGGTAGAATCATGTACTCGAGATATTTACCGGTTCGCCACTTTTTTCGTTCCATATGCCGATTCCAGGACAAATCGGAGGCTGGTCCTCCATCGCCTACACCCTCCGGAAAGCACGAGCATCAGGCGGTATCAGGGCTCTCTACAGGGCGATGAAGTCGAAAAACACCTGCAAGACATGTGCTGTCGGGATGGGTGGGCAGGCGGGCGGAATGGTCAACGAGATGGGTCACTTCCCGGAGTTCTGTAAAAAGAGTGTGCAGGCCATGGCCGCCGACATGCAGGAGGGAATAGCGGCTTCCTTCTGGGAAGACCATTCAATTGATATGTTGAGGTCGCGATCTCCTCGTGAAATGGAAGAGATGGGGCGCTTGACTCAGCCTGTACTGGCGATTCGTGGTGAGTCGCACTTTCGACCAATTACGTGGGAAGACGCTCTCGGTCGGATCGCATCAAAGATGCACAAAACAAAAGCTGATGAGTCCTTCTTCTATTTTTCGGGCCGAAGCAGCAACGAAGCGGCCTTTCTTCTCCAGTTATTTGCACGACTGTACGGTACCAATAACGTCAACAACTGCAGCTATTACTGCCATCAGGCCAGCGGTGTCGGTCTCTCCTCAGTGATTGGAAGTGGAACCGCGACGGTGGTCCTGGAAGACCTTGAAAAGGCAGATCTTGTTTTTGTGATCGGAGCCAATCCGGCCAGCAATCATCCCCGGCTGATTAAGCCGCTCATGAAGGTTCGTCGCCGTGGTGGAGGCGTCGTCGTCATCAATCCGATCAGGGAGCCCGGACTGGAAAAGTTCAACATTCCCTCCAGCCCGCGATCGCTTCTGCTGGGAAGCAAGATCGCCAGCAGAATGGTTCAGCCACATATCGGTGGCGACCTCGCACTACTGTGCGGAGTGGCAAAACAGCTTATCGAAGACGACACCGTGGATCGCGATTTCTTGCATCATCACACGAGCGGTTGGCAGAGCTTCCTGGAAGGCATTCGAACACTGAACTGGGCAGAAATCGAGTCCGGAAGCGGGGTGAGTCGAAATGATATCCGAGACCTCGCCGGGATGTATGCCAAGAGCACGCATACCGTTTTTTCATGGGCCATGGGAGTGACCCATCATCAGCACGGGACGGAAACCGTTCAAATGATCGCGGCACTGGCGCTGATGCGCGGAATGATTGGTAAAAAAGGCGCCGGCCTCATGCCCATTCGGGGACACTCCAACGTGCAGGGAATCGGATCAGTCGGCGTAACTCCGACCCTTAAAAAGGCCATTTTTGACGGTTTGGTGGACAACTTTGGACTTGAGTTGCCGACTACGCCCGGTCTCGACACCATGGCCTGCATGGAAGCAGCTGGCGAAGGAGCAATTCGCCTCGGTTTCTGTCTTGGAGGCAATCTATTTGGCTCGAATCCAGACGCGTTGTTCGCTGGGAAGGCTCTTTCCAATCTGGAAATGCTGGTAACCATGAGTACGACGCTCAACACCGGTCATGCCTGGGCCATTGCAGATGAAACCATCATTCTGCCAGTGCTCCCGCGGGATGAAGAGCCCATGACTACGACCCAGGAATCAATGTTCAATTATGTTCGGCTGAGTGATGGAGGCGAGCCGCGCGTCGACGGTCCTCGAAGCGAAGTATCGATCGTGGCAGATCTTGCATCTCGCGTGGCTTCAACAATGTCGCCATCCAGCCTGGACGCGATCCAATGGAATGCCATGAATGACACAGCCGGTATTCGACACATGATTTCCGAAGTCGTACCTGGCTGGCAAGCCATCGGTGAGATTGATGAAACGGGGAAAGAATTCCAGATTGAAGGCCGCACGTTTCACACGCCTGTCTTCGCAATGCCGCAGGGAAAAGCTACCATACACATGCAGACCCTTCCGGGCCTCGCTTCTCCGACATCACCCGAATTCAGACTCATGACTATCAGAAGTGAGGGTCAGTTCAATACCGTGGTCTATGAGGACTACGATCTATATCGCGGAGTCGGATTCCGTGATGCCGTTCTCATGCATCCTGACGATATTCAGTCCCTGGAAGCCGAAGACGGCGCCAGGGTGTCGGTAACAGGCCCCGGGGGTCGGCTTCCCAATTACCGGCTGCACTCATTTGATCGAATTCGCCCGGGAAATGTGGCGATGTACTTCCCCGAAGCCAATGTGCTGCTGGACCGGGGCGTTGACAGCAAGAGCAAAACGCCGGCTTTCAAGGGCGCGATAGTCCGTGTGGAGGTCTGATTTGGATCCTCGAGCGACCTTTTTAATCGAACACCTCAATCTTCAGCCGCACCCCGAGGGCGGGTTCTTCTCAGAAATATTCCGTTCGGAACACGCAGTCCAGCCAGCAGATGAGAGGCCTGTACGCAGCGCGCTGACGACGATCTATTTCCTTCTCGCTTCGGGGCAGACCAGTAAATTCCATCGCGTGGCCTCCGACGAAGTCTGGCACCATCTGGAAGGTGCCAGTCTCGATCTGTTCATTATCGATCCTCAAATTGGCAGTCGATCTACGTTGAAACTCGAATCGGCTTCTGCATCATCAAATCCCGAGAATGCCACACGAATCGTTAAGGCTGGCTGGTGGCAGGCGGCCCGTTCCAATGGATCGTACACGCTCGCAGGATGCACGGTAGGGCCGGGATTCGACTTCGCTGACTTCCACCTCGCCAGATCCCTTCCCGAAAAGGCGGAAGCGATTGCTGCCTCCTTTCCCGACTGGACGGATCTGACCTGAACCGGATCAGCTACTTCCCCGACCGTAGAAGTATAGGAGCAGATCATCCAGCAGAGGCCGCCAGTTTTGCCAGTTGTGTGCGAACGGTACCTCCACATAGTGCATCGGGTAGTCTTTGTCCTCAAGAATATCCCGAAGCCGCCTTGTGCGATCCTCATTGTCGCGCCGATCACCCGAACTCAGAAAAATATTGAGCGGCAATCTCACAGAATCCTGATACGCCTCGTGAATGGTTGGCACCGGGTGCATGGCCGG
>CAZEHJ010000015.1:3136-56396 GCA_964512485.1 uncultured Rhodothermales bacterium
ACCATCCGCCACGTACATGGTCGGCAGATCCGACATAGACTCGTGTCCGGCCGGAATATAGACGCGGTACTGGAGCGAATATCCAAGGGCATTACTCCGTATGATGATGTCGCGAGTCAGTTCACTCTTGAGCGTCTCATCGGGTGATGCGACCTGCTGGGCCAGGGACGTATTCGCAATCAGAAAAAGCGATGCTACGGTCAAAAATAAACGACAACTCATGATAGCTCTGGGTTTGGAATCGCACGACCTACCTGAAGACGGATTCGCCTGACGCTGGTTGCCCGAAAACCGGGGGAATAATAAATCCCCCTCGAATTCGTTCGCAAGCAAAGCTCACAATGATCCCGCGATGCGAGGCTATTGACCGGGAGGTGTAACCATGATGTGGGCGTGCCACGTTCCCGAATCCATAATCCACGGTGCTCCTGGTCCGAGCGGTGCCGGAGAAATACCGGTCGTTTCCGGGGTCGAATAGGGCGTATAGATGACAAATCGCAGGCGCGAATTCAAGACTTCACCAGTTGCTTCGTCGTACACTGCCTCATCTCCGAATCGGATGTACTGCATGGCCGGGCCATCGGTATAGGAAAGCGTTCCGGCCTCAATTTCCTCTCCTCTTTTGGCCACGGTTTCGCGACCAGTCATTCCATCAGCCCGCAATTCGCGTCCTCTGGCGACGTAAGCCTCCATTTCGCGATGAAAACAGGCGGCTTCAAATCCTTCCCGATTCGGGTCATCAGCCGTGCAGACCAATCCGTTACTTCCTTCCCTCACGGTCTGAAAGGTGCCGTCGTCCTTGTAACTGAGAACTTTAGCTCCTGCCTTGAGAGTGTCCGGAGCAGCTGATACTGCCTGGTTGATTAGATGGTCGTTCTGAGCGTTTTGGGCGCAAGCGGACGTTGATAGCGTCAAAACAAGAACTGAGACGAGAAGCAACGATCTGGGCATTTCAAAATTTGGATTTGTGAGCGGTCAATCTAACAACTACAACGAAATACGCCAGTGCAATGTTTTACCTTTCCTTCCGGACTGGAATTCGAACGAGAACAGTCAGCCGCGTGATCTCGTCAATACCCACAAGGAACGAATGAATATCGCCATACTAGGACCGGGCGGAATAGCAGATGATGCTCACGCGCCTGCCGTGAATATGCATCCAGATGCCAAACTGTGGTCAGTCTTGAGCAGATCTCGAGATCGGGCCGAGCAGTTTGCAAGAAAACATGATCTGGCGTCTCCCTCGCCTACGTATACGGATCTGGACGAGTTGCTGCACGATCCCGACTTGGATGCTGTAATTGTAGCTACACCCGATCGGTTGCATTCCGAACAAGTTCTTAAAGCTGCCAAAGCGGGCAAACACATTCTGCTCGAAAAACCCATGGCCACCTCGGTTTCGGAGTGTGATGCCATGATGGAGGCCTGCCACGCGAATAACGTAACGCTGGCCATGGCCTATCACCTTCGCTGGCATGCGGGTCATCGACAGGTACGAGAACAGGTTGTAGGAGGTGCGTTCGGCCAATTGCGTCATGTACGCGTTCACTGGACGTTTCAGGTAGCGGACGATTCCAACTGGAGATCCTCACCTCAGACCGGTAGGTGGTGGGCACTAGCAGCCAATGGTACCCATTGTCTGGATTTCATCCGGTGGATCATGTGTCCCAGTGAAGGAGAAGTCGTGGATGTCCGGTGCATGATCAACCGCGCAAAATTCGGAAGCCCACATGATGAAACAGCAATCGTTCTGCTATCTTTTGAATCTGGATCTACTGCCGAATTCTGTGTATCAGTCCAGTTCGAGTCTGCGTCCCGCATAGAAATCTATGGAGATGACTCACATGTCCGGATGGAGGGAACGATGGGGCGACACGGCGCGGGCAGCATATTTCATGGTGTTAATCCGGTTTCATTCGAGATCCAAAATCCGTTTCTGGGTGAACTCAACAATTTCATTGAGGCGGTTCGAGAAGGAAGGCCCGCGGAGGTGGATGGCATTGAGGGCAGGAGAAACGTCGAAATCCTTACCCGGGCTATCAAATCATCCGGCGCTGACAATTATCAAGATTGAATTGCCGCGGAACAGTAATTTCCATGGATTGCCTGGAACCGCTCTTCTACCCATCCCAAACCCAATCTAATCATGAAATTCCGCTTCTATTCTGTCCTGATGCTCCTTTCGATGTTTCTGGCCTTTGAATCTGTCGCGCAAGACGGCGGCCTCATAACAGACCGACCCGATTTCACTGAAAGCCCGAATGCCGTATCTGTCGGGACGATACAGGTTGAGTTGGGAGGAACCTCAGAAACTACAGATTCCTTCACTGCAAACACGTTCGGGGAAGCGCTCGTGCGCTACGGCATCTTCGACAAATTCGAACTGAGAGTTGGAATCCCGTCGTTGATATCCGGTGACTTTGAGGACTCCGGTCTCAGCGATGCTTCCATCGGACTGAAATGGCAGGCTGGTTCGCTTGGTGAAAACGCCGAAGTGGGAGTCATCGGATTCGTGACCCTGCCCACAGGAGACGATATGTTTACCTCCGATGGAGTGGATCCGTCCGTAATCGTCACGGCCGGTACCAGTCTCACTGACAATATTTCCCTGGGCACGCAAATACAAGGTTCATACAACACGGCCGGAGACGATCGGCAGCTGGACTGGGACGCAACGGTCGTGCTGGGTCTACCTGTCGCAGGTCGAATTGGCGCATTTGCTGAAATTGCGGCTTCAGCTCCAGAAGTTGGTGACTCCCAGGCTCTTTTCCATTTCGGTTTTGTGATCGCGATGGGCGACAATGCCCAGATTGACGTTCACGGAGGTACCGGTCTCACGGATGAAACTCCCGATTCTTTCTTCGGAGCCGGGTTCTCTTTCAGGAGATAGCACGCCGTAGAATTCGCCGGAATAGTTCAATCTGTTTCTTCCGAACTCCGGTTGAAAACGAGAGACTGTCTTTTCCCCTGTTATTCTAGTGGTCGCCGTTTAAATTGCCGACCAATTTTTCCTTCAAAAACGATTTTCCACATCCTTCCATGAAAAAAGTGCTCTCCGCCCTGTGCGCCCTGTGCGCCCTGGCCTTTATCGTACCCGCCGTGTTTGCCCAGGTCGAGGTACCGCAATGGGAGTATGTAGACAATTTCCCCGATGCACCTGGTGGCCGTTATGATGACATGGTCTTTCTCGACACGCAGCGTGGCTGGATCGTAAGTACCCAGGGTGAAATATGGCATACATCCAACGGTGGAGACTCATGGACGAGACAACACGTTGACAATTCGGCACCTTACCGGTCCGTGGCTTTCAGAGAAGAAGACGGACCATTTGGTGAGGTCGGCTGGGCCGGTACGGTATTCAATCCCGGCAGTGTGCTCTGGGAAACGCGTGATGGAGGCGAGCACTGGATCGATATCTCTCATCGAATCTCTGGAGATCTTCCGGAAGGAATATGTGGAATGTGGTCCGTCGGCAATTTTGCCTGGGGCGTAGGTGCGTTCCATGGAGACCCGACAATCATCAAGTCCAGCGACGGAGGAATGACCTGGAAGGGAACGGCTGTCGGAGGTGTTGCAGGCGCGCTGATCGACGTGTATTTCCAGGATGAAAATAAGGGATTTGCCGTCGGAGGAACGGGGGACAACCTTGACGGTGTTGCCGTCATTCTCAAAACTCTGGACGGAGGAGAGACGTGGGAGCAGGCGTTCACGTCCACACTGACACCAGGAGCAAATTCCGAGTGGGGCTGGAAAATCTCGTTTCCGACGGACGACGTCGGATACGTGTCAGTTGAGTATCCGGGCAGTTCGAATCAACCGACCGCCAAGCTCCTGAAGACAGAAGATGGTGGAGAAACCTGGCGGGAAGTATTCATTCATGGTAGTACAGCAGGAGCTGGACTTCAGGGCCTCGGCTTCATTTCAGAAACGACCGGGTGGGCATCGGGCCGCGGAATCACGTCAGTTACCACCGACGGCGGTGACACGTGGACTCAGCTTCCGCATTACAGTCCGTTCTCTGATTTCGGTCAACTCGATGGCCGTATGAATCGCTTTTTTACTGTCAACGACACGCTCGCATATGCGGTAGGACAGCGACTCTACAAATTGTCAGGTCACAATCAGGTTGCGACAGCTGTCGAAGGATCCATTATTCCAGAATCATTTACTCTGGATGCGACCTTCCCGAATCCATTCACGGATTCCATGACGCTCAGCTATACACTTGACGAGTCTTCTCGAGTGAGAGTGCGCGTGATCGACGTGCTGGGGCGGATCCACAAGCACTTCCCTGTTCAGGTACAAACCCCGGGCGCCTACGAACTCACCTGGGATGGAAGGGATGACGCAGGCACGCGGGTTGCGTCCGGCAACTACATTTTGTTGATTGATATCGGAGAGTCCATGGAGACCAAAAGGGTGGTCTTCCTCAAATAGCACCTTCGACCGAATCAAGCCATGTTTGCCAGATCATTGTTTTTCGTCGGCCTCCTCCTGCTCGCGGCGACTTCGCTGTATGCCCAATCTGCAGAAGAAACAGCCGTTATTGAGACGGTACAGGCTGTTTTTGACGGTATTAATACAAAAAATACAGATTTGATTCGCTCGGTAATGACGGCTGAAGCCATTCTGTATTCAACTTCGTCGGATGATGGAATGCCTTCTCATCAATTCACATCGGGAGAACAGTTCGCAATGGGAATTGCCGGGGCGGAAGATGAGTTTCACGAACGCATGTTCGAATACGAAATCCAGGTCCGCGAAGGAGTTGCGCTCGTTTGGGCCAATTACGATTTCCATGTTGCTGGCAAATTCTCTCACTGCGGAGTGGATACGTTTTCCCTCGTGAAAACCGGTGGCGGCTGGAGGGTAGCTTCCCTTACCTACACGGTTGAACGAACTGGTTGTCCAGAGCGCCCGCCTATCCCCGGAAGCGACGAATAGATGCCTCCTTCTTTTCTCACGTTTGGCAAGTTCATCGTAGTCGCGGCTTCGGTTGCCTTGGCGTTGTACACGTATCGTGTACTACTGTCTTTCATTAACCTGAAAAAACAGCGGGAAGATGATATCGGAGAGAAAACGGCGGAGTTGTTACATACCTTCCAGCAACAACGTCAGGAAGAAGACACACCCAATTCAACAGATTGACTGATCTGGAATCACGAACCCTCCAACAGCCGAGAGAAGGCCGCCGATAGTGGAAAAACCGACAGCTGGAAATCCAATAGTGCATATCGAAGTGGCCGGAACCGACGGTCCGGAGCTTGAGACTTTCTACACGAAACTGTTTGGGTGGAAAATCGATCACCGCGGAGAAGGAGATCTGCAGTACGGTTTCATCAAAGAAGGAACGGCCGGTCCAATCGGCGGAGGCGTCCGTCATGAGCCCAACGGAAAGGCGGAGATCGTGTTTTATGTTGAGGTCGAAGATCTGGAAGAAGCTGTCCGAACGGCACAGACATTGGGCGCGGACGTGCGAATTGCACCTATCGAAACAGGCGATGTGACATTTGCCATGGTCACCGATCCACAGGGCAATCCTGTCGGATTGATCCAGAAATAAATAGTGGGCGCCTTGAGGTCAATCACGCTGATATCTTTCTGTCTGCTGTTGATTTGTGTGTGTACACACGAATCGATGGCTCAAATATCCAGTGCTGAGGTTGTTTCTCGTCGAAGCATATTGGCTGATCAGCACTCCGACGGACTCATCATTCTTCCGGCAAAATGGGAAGAGAAGAGAATGGAGCAACCTGGCTGGATTCAGGATGCCACCTTCAGCTATTTCACACTTCTGAATGAGACGCCTGGAGCCGTGCTCGTCATCGATGCCACTTCACAAAAAAACATCCTGTTTGCTCCAGTATCCCCTCAGTCATTCGGAATTCCGATCGAGTCTCTGAACCTGCTGAACAGACCCGACCTCGTCGAGCGTTCCGGGGTAGATGCAGTGATTAGCATGGATCGATTCATGGCTTACATACAAAGCAGGCTCGACGACGGCGTCGCCAGGATCTACCTCGACGCACCCCGGCGAATGCCACCAAGAGTCGTCCCGGATGAAATGCTCGTCGTGAGTAACTTCCACCAATTGTGGTATCAGAGCCTGAAAGATGCTTTCCCCGATGCGGAGTTCGACTCTATCGCCTACACCATCATGCAAATGCGATGGACCAAATCTGATGCTGAAATAGCCATCCTAGAGCGAAACGCACAGATATCCGCCGAGGCTCTAAGCAGCGGGATGAGGGCTATACAGGCCGGTCTGACCCAACGTCAGGCTGAGGGCGCCGTCATTTCTGCTTGTCTTGACGGGGGCGCCGAAGGACCTTCATTCTGGCCCTGGGTCATGACCGGCCCGAACGCTCACCTTCCAGAACTGGTACGTTCGTTTTATGACTACGAAAACCTGAATCGGGAGTACCGCGATGGAGAACTGGTGCGTGTGGACATCGGCTGCATGTCTGGTGGGTACGGAGGAGATGTGGGCCGCACTGTGCCTGTATCGGGAAAGTTTACTGACGAACAGGCTCTCATCTGGGACTTGCTGGTAAAAGGATATCTGGCTGGTCTTGATACCATGAAAGCCGGAGCTACGTTTGAGTCCGTGCGCGAGGCCAGTCGCAATGCAATTCTGGAAGATGAACATGCTTCTGCGGAACTGAAGGAAGCGATGGTGTCCGATTCTGGAGTCAACTGGCACATACACGGAGTCGGAATTGATTCCGGAGAGTCTCCGGCGGAGGAAGTCTTTCGCGCTGGATCGGTCATTGCCTACGAACCGATGTTCACACGCATAGATCATGCATATTATCTCGAGGACATGATTCTGATAACGGCTTCGGGATCCAGAATACTGACGACCCGACTGCCCTACACGGCCGCTGAAATGGAGCTATTTCTGGAAGACCATGAGTAGTCGGTCTCTCGTACTCGTCTTCGCGGTCTTGTTCAGTTCTGCCTGCCAGGATGCGCCGCGCGAATCGAATTCCAATAGTGAACCATCGGCCTTCGAGATTCTCGCGAAGCCCCTTTCAGTCAAATTTGTAGACTCAGGATTTTCGTGCTCAGAACGAGGACGCGAACTTTACCCACTCTACTACGAATGCGTGGACGACACAGAGATTCGGGCCTATCTGTATGCCAATGACCGCAATCAACTGGAAGGACTACGCGTTTTCGCTCCCCTGGCGGCCGGGTATGAGATTCTGCTGGATCTCGCTGAGACAGTACTTTCTGAAACTGATCTTGCTCGCTTGCAGAGAGAATTGGCGGACGGCGAGGCGAACGCCTTCGAGTTTCAATCCTCACACAGTATCGTGGAGTGGGTTGTAGAATCCGACGGCGCGATACTGCGCATCTCTGCGCCAGGAGCACGACAATAAAACTCAACCAGGATTCTGCAGTAAAAAGTCTCCTTATTCCTGCGACGGCTGCTCAACCGAGTTCAGCCGCAAGAATTTTCCCTGAAAGACCGCTCTGACCACCTGGATGCGTTCCCGGACCACACATGAACAATCCTTTCAGAGGAGTTCTGTATTTGAACCAACCGGGAATAGGCCGCATGTACAATACCTGATCCAGTGACAGTTCCACCTGCTCAAAACAGCCCTTTGGCGCATTGAATTCGCTGGCCAGGTCCTCGGGGGTCAGCACCTGCGAATGAACAATGGATTCGGAGAAGCCGGGCATCGATTCCTCCAGCTGACTTTTAACCTGTTCAAGCAGTCGACCACGTTGATGGCTCCAGGCTGATTCCCGAAGATCGAACGGCGTGAAGTGTACCCAAACGTTGACCACGTGCTGTCCATCGGGTGCAAGCGATGGGTCGTTTACCGAAGGAAAAGTGGCAGAAAGAAATGGCTTGGATGGAAATTCGCCATACTTCGTGGCATCATGAGCTCGTTCAATATCATCGATTTCGTTGGCAAAGAAAAGACGACCACCGAGCGCACTTTCTGAATCCGCTGCCCCTTTTACTCGTGGCAACCGATCGATGGCAAATCGTACGATCGATAGTGCTCCACGTCCTCTGATCTGAGTCGCCTTTTCGACAAAATCCGGATCGAGCCATTTGGGCCCCGCCAGTTCGAGCAGTGTGGATTTTGGATCCAGGGTTGAGATCACCGTAAGGGTCTCGATTTTCGTTCCGTTGGCCAGGCGAACACCCGTTACCTCATCAGTCGCGATATCTACCGATACTACCTCAGTACCAAGATGAATCTCCGCGCCTGCCGCAACCGCAGCCCGTACCAGGGATTCGGTGAGGGCTCCTGGGCCTCCTTCAGCGACCCGTATGGTTCCACCCGGACCGCCGGCCCAGAACGAAGAGCGATGAATGAGGCCGAGGACTGATCCGTCTGATCTCGGGGCCATTCGTGTTCCTCTCAGCGTTTCGGCCGCCACAAGTGTCTTCATGGCCATACTCCGGAAACGCTCATCCATCAGGTCCCGTACGTTCATCGGCAGAAGGCGAAGCGCTTCAGGCATATTCTGACTGCCGAGCCTTCTCAAGGCCCAGCCCAGATGCATCAGATCCGCGAGACCTGAAAACCTGTCGATGGTTGGATCTGCCAGGGCCTGTGTCAAGGCAGGCTTCAGAGCCTGACTGATTTCCAGAACGAACAACTTCAGTTCCTGAAACTCCTGTGAGTCTTCGCCATCGATTTCCTCGCGCGAGAACTCTATCCCATCGGCTCCGAGAGACAGAGCGAGGCCTTTAGTGTCGATGAGCGAAAGAGAACCACCCTCGATTACTTTCAGCCCGTGTGAGGCCAGATTCAGATCCGTCGCGATCGACGGGTGCAATTCGTTGATGCAGTCAATGGCGCCAGGGCAGTTGAATCCCGGAGCGATCTCCACCGTCCGGTGCAATCCTCCAGCTTCTTCTGCCGACTCAATGACGGCCACAGATCGACCTGATTTGGCCAGATACGAAGCCGCGATCAAGCCATCAAGGCTGGCGCCGACAATGACGATGTCGTATTTGGTTTTCAAAGTTTTCCTCCGAGAATCTGTTTGGCGGCCAGTTGCCCGGGCGCTCCCATGACCCCGCCTCCGGGGTGCGTGCCAGATCCACACAAAAACAGGTTTTTAATGGGTGTTGAGTAGCCTTCCTGTCCAGGAACCGGACGGAGGAAAAACAACTGATCCAGACTCAGTTCGCCGTGGAAAATATTCCCCTGGGTGAGCCCGTATGTTTTCTCCATGTCCCAAGGAGTCACGACCTGTCGGTGAAGTATGATGTCCTTGATATTCGGCGCGTATTCCTCAAGCGTATCAATGACAGCATCACCAAAGTCCTCTCGAATGTCAGGCCAACTCAAACCATCGGCCAGTTCATATGGCGCATATTGCACAAATATGGACATTACGTGCTTTCCTGGAGGTGCCATCGACGGATCAATCATCGTCGGAATCACCAAATCCATGAACGGCTTTTTGGAAAAGCGACCGTATTTGGCGTCGTCGAAAGCGCGTTCCAGATACTCTATATCTGGACTGATCGAGATCGCTCCTGCCAGATAGGGCCTGGTGTCTTCTCCTCGGGCTTTGACTTTTTCGAGGCAGGTAAATTCTGGAAGGCCGCTGAGCGAGAGATTGACCTTCCCCGAGGACCCTCGAATCTTGTAGCGGTCAATCTGTTTTCTGAACTGTGGGTCAAGGTGCTCCGGTTCAATCAGTTTCTGGAACGTCCTTTTGGGATCGAGACTCGATATAATGTGTGGGGCGCGAATCGTCTCTCCTCCTTCGAGCACGACACCTTTGGCTTCACCCTTTTCTATCAGAATCTGTTCGATGGGCGATTCGGTTCTGATTTCAACACCGAAACTGCGTGCTGCGCTGGCGCAGGCTTCTGCGAAACCACCCATTCCTCCGCGCGGCAGTCCCCAGGCTCGGAATTGGCCGTCAATTTCCCCCATGTAGTGGTGCAACATCACATAAGCAGATCCCGGTGATCGCGGACCAAGTGCCGTACCGATGATGCCGCTGGCGGATAGAGTGCCAAGCAGAGCGGGTGTCTCGAAAAACTGTTCAACGAACTCACCCGAACTCATGGTCATCAATTTGGCCAGATCGAACAGGTAGTCCTCTCGAACTGAAAATTTCTTGGTCAGTCGTTTCAGCTCGAGCATATTTCCTGGCTTCAGAGAGGTCGCGCTCGGTGCTGTTGTTGAAAGCAGCGGCCTCACTGTCATCGCGAGGTGGTACATCAATTCGGCGAAGCGCTCATATGCTTCTGCATCCTTTGCCGAATGACGAATCAACTCTCTTCGTGTATCGCCCGCATCATGCCAGCGCATCACGAAGTCTCCATCTCTGGTCGGAGTCATCGTCCCGTCGAGCGGAAGCAATTCCAGTCCATGCGCAGGAAGGTCCAGGTCTGAAATAATCTGCGGCCGAAGAAGACTGATTACATAAGAGCAGACCGTGTATTTGAAACCGGGATAAATTTCTTCGGTGACGGTCGCGCCTCCGACAAGATGACGGCGTTCGAGAATAAGGACTTTTTTTCCTGCTCGAGCCAGGTAAGAGCCACAGATCATGCCATTGTGTCCGGCTCCAATGATGATGGCGTCGTATGAATTCATAGATGATCGGATTCGTTGGGAATGATCAGGCTGGCCGGGCTTCAGAAGGTGGACGGCCGAATGAGCGGAAGGAATCGTTGAAAATCGATGTTGGATTCCATATTATGGAATTGATTCCACATTATGGAATAATAATACGGAAAACGATACGAAAAAGCCTTGAATCACACAATCATCGAGGCCTCGCGAATTTGCCCAGATCCAAACCGATTTTGAATTAATGGCTACCGGAACTGCCTTCCATCCTCGAACAGTTGATTTGTGCCACAGCCGCGATTGGCTTCAGTGGTCCGGATTTTTTGTAGCTCGTTCCTACAACGATTTCGCTCAACCCGAATATGCCGCTATCCGACACGCAGCAGCATTGATAGATGTCTCCCCTCTCTACAAGTATCATGTGACGGGAAGGGATTCGATCGAAATGGTGAATCGTGTATTCACACACGATATGGCGAAAATGGATGTCGGACAGGTCGTCTACACACCATGGTGTGATGCCGACGGAGCTGTGCGGCAGGAAGGCACTGTTTTCAGGATCAAGGAACACAAGTATCAAGTTTGCGCGGCCGAACCTGCACTCGGTTGGCTGATGCAAAATGCGTTGGGCTTCGATGTGAAAATCACGGATCGCTCGGACGACATTGCGGCACTGTCGCTTCAGGGACCGAACTCGCGAACGATCCTCTCGGAAGTCTCCGATATTGCAATGGACGACATCAAATTCTTCCGCTTTGCCGAAGGGACCATTGACGGGATTCCCGTCAGCGTGTCGAGGACAGGCTATACGGGAGATCTTGGATATGAAATATGGATTCCAGCTGATCAGGCGGTGACGGTTTGGGACAGGCTCATCTCTGGAGGAGCCGCACATCACATTCTACCGTGTGGACTGTCAGCCATGGATATTTCCAGAGTGGAAGCCGGCTTCATCCTGATCAATGTTGATTACGTAAGCGCGGAAGTCGCGCGATTGCCCCAACACCGGATGTCGGCTCTTGAACTGGGACTGGGATGGGCTGTAAAGTTCGGCAAGGAAGGTAATTTTGTTGGACGACGAGCACTCGAAGCTGAGAAAGCTACGGGAGTGAAGCGCTCAGTCGTGGGAATTGAAATAGGGTGGCAACCGCTGGAAGACGTATATGCCACCGCGAATATGATGCCCGATCTTCCTCTCATTCCTTGCCGTGAACCCGTACCAGTGTACGATCGTCATGGTAAGCAGATTGGCCGGGTCACCACGAGGGTCTGGTCCATGTTGCTGAAGAAATTCATTGGCATTGCCACCGTAAACGCCGAGTTCAAGGATATCGGAACCGAAGTGTTCATAGAGGTGACCGTTGATTTTGAGCGTAAGCGCGTCCCTGCCCGGGTAGCCAACATGGGCTTCTACAGACCGGAACGAATGCGAGCCTGAAATGACAAATGTTCCGGATCATACTGATGCACCTCAGGGAACTCAGGCGGTAATCAGAGCTGTACGATTGCTGAAAGCCATCGCCCGCGCGGAAGAAGGAGCGAGTCTGACCGAGCTGTCAACACTTCTCTCCATCTCTCCTCCGACCACACACAGGATCCTGGCGGCACTGGAAAGTGAAGGACTGATTGCTCAAGACACTGCCTCAAAACACTACGTCCTCGGAGCCTCGGCTCTCACGATTGGAGCCCACGCACTGTACAAAAGCGATCTCCGGGCTCTGGCTAAACCCATGCTTCAGAAAATGGCGAGCGCCACGGGTGAAACCGTCACGCTGGAGATTCCTGTCGAGGGCGAAATGCTGATTCTTGACGAGGTGGCTGGAGCTCAGATTATCGGCGCCAGGATTGAGGTCGGGACGCGATGGCCGGTATATGCGACGTCGACGGGCAAAGCCCTGCTGGCTTTGCTTTCAGAGGAAGAGCTGGCTCCACAGCTGGCACGGGAGAGAACTCGTTACACTGCCGCTACGCTGGTGAGGGCCGACGCTCTGATGGCAGATCTTGAACAGATCCGGCGCAGCGGATATGGAAGTGCGGTTGGCGAAATTGAAGCAGGATACGCAGCTGTTTCAGCTGTGGTTCGAGACAAAACACAAAGTGCTGTGGCAGCGCTCAGTATTGGGGGCCCGATCGAACGATTTTCATCCGCCCGACGGGAGGAGTTGGGAAAGATGGTCCAGGAGTTCGCCGACAATTTGACCAACCTGTTGTCCGCACGTTGATCAAGCGCAGGGCCTGGCTCGAATCAGCCGACTTGCTTTGGCCGAATGAACATCCAGACGAAAATGCCTAGCGGCCAGGCGACTACGGCAACCATGACGACCACAAGAACGCCATTACTTCCTCGTGATTCCGCGTCCCGGTAAGCCCAGACCAGGCTTGACACGTAAAGGACCGGGCCGATCAGAGCGATCAATAAAATTTCGAGTCCTCCAAGACTTCCCATGACGTTCAGGATTTAGAATAGTGGTTGATGCTGGTAGAAAACGCCGAATCCTCTCTTTCCGGGTCGTGAATGCGCGACTCCTTTCTGATTGATATCCAATCGTCAGCAGTAAAGCAAGCTGCTACGTCCCACATGCCCGTTTAAACCGGAACATTTTAGTTACACATACATTTTACATATGTTTTTAGTATGTACTTATGAGTGCCCTGCGGTTACTGAGTGTAACCTGGCGTGTCAAATACGTACAGACAATCGTGTGACGAGCCATTCCAACACTTTTTCGGACCATGAAACTGGAATCAGAGAAAGAATTATCTGAGGGTATGACATTTCGATGTCACACCCCCTTCATAGGTTGGTACTCGAAAGAAAACACATTCACTGTTCTTCATTGGATGGGGACTTGATTCTGTCCGAGGGAAGATGTTGATCAGAGAAAAGTCAGATGCATAAAAACATGATGTACGCACACGTGATGGCTTCCTTGGGAAGCAAAGGATTTTACCTGGATGTTTCCAATACTTACCCGGAATTGATATCAGCGGATGATTCATTACGGCTCTCGCTTGAAAAGCTGAATGATGACCAGCTGGTGGCGTTGAAAAATCTGGCACATGATCAGTACATCAATGCGATGCTGATGGGTGCCAGTGATCTTGAATCACATCGTGCGACTCTCAACTATCTGAGTAGATTGGTGCAGAGATTTGGATCGAACGAAACTCCAAGTTCGAGTAGCAGAAGCCCCAAATCCTCCAGCAGAGTTCGAAGATCTCCGACCAGAAAAGCGGCCTGAAGCAGAGAACCCTTTTCCGACTTGTAGAGTGGTTCAGAGTTCGCGTGGCGGTCCTTCTCGAAGATCCAGATCCAGCCTCAGTTGGGCGGCTACAGGTTCGTCAGTCAATGATCGAAGATTCGACACCGAAATGCCAAGCAGTCGAACCGGCTTATCAGGTGGCGAAGGGGCATGCATCAAAAGCAACTCGGCCAGTTCGATCAACTCTTCTTTCTGAGCTATCGGTGATTCCGTGGTGGTCTGCCGGGTCGTTTGATCGAAGTCTGCAGTTTTGATTTTGATGGTGACCGTCTGACCAACCAGACCATTGTCCTGCATCCGGGACCCAACTTTATCAGCGATGGATTCCAGTCGTTCAATCATTTCCGCAGGGTCAGTGATGTTTTTTTCGAACGTCCGCTCCGCCCCGACCGACTTCCGCGTTCTGGAAGTCCGAACCTCGCGCTCGTCTCTGCACCGGCTGATTCTGAAGTAATATCTCCCCGCCTTTCCGAATCGTTCAACAAGTTCGTCTTCAGCCAAACGGCGGAGATCAGCTCCATTTCGAATGCCTAATCGGTTCATCTTACGAGCCGTGACAGGCCCTACCCCGTAAAATTTCTCGATTGGAAGATGGGCAATGAATGCAGGTGCATCGCGAGGCCGGATCACAGTCAAGCCATCCGGTTTGTCATGATCCGAGCCCACTTTTGCCAGAAACTTATTGAACGACACGCCAGCTGATGCCGTGAGTCCAGTCTCGTTTAGAATGGCTGCTCTGATTTCTCTCGCAACTGCAGTGGCCGAGAGTCCTTTTACTTTTGGCTCGGTGACATCCAGATACGCTTCATCCAACGAGAGCGGTTCTACGAGATCGGAATAGCGCTTGAAGATGCCACGTATTTCGCGGGAGACCTCCCGGTAGACATCGAACCGGGAAGAAACGAAGATCAATCCGGGACATTTGCGGGCAGCCACGGCAGAAGGCATCGCAGACCTGACTCCAAACTTGCGTGCTTCATAGCTCGCCGCCGCAACCACTCCTCGCTTCGATGATCCTCCGACAGCGACTGGTTTTCCCCGCAATTCAGGGAAGTCCCGCTGCTCAACCGACGCGAAAAATGCGTCCATGTCGACGTGTATGATTTTTCGAAACTCGGGCACTTTGCGGCACTTGATGAGAAGAACGACCGGCTCCTGGTCGAGGAGCGTCGCCTTTGAGTGGGATATCACGTTTACATCTGTAAGAAGACTTTTTGTTCAACGTTGATTTCTACTTCAGGACATTCATCTGCGAGTCCAAGACTCATGGGATTGGGCCAGGTCCTCGTGATCCTGGCTTTTGTTTGTGGGTGCTCGCCAGCCATTGCCCCGTATTCGCTGCAGGCATACGAAAATGCAGTCGACCTCAAAGTTGACGCATTGAGACTCATGGATCAGGCTGAACTCCCCTATTCCGAAAATGAGCGGCGGATTCAGACGTTGCAAACCAGAATGGAAAAGGCATTCGAATTTGCAAAAGGAAGGCCCAAGAATGAACACTCCACTGAGCAGTGGAGGATCATGAATGATCCGGCTGCACACCTCCTTGGAGGATTTCTTCGAAGATGGCAAACTGAGGGCACTCTTTCACGAGGATTTATCGTGGAGGCTGAACGCATCATATCTCGCGGATTCGATTCGATAATCGGCCTGGAAAGTGGGAAAGTGGGAAGTAAAAACCAGATAGGAAAATGACTGTACTGAGCTTTCTCGATGACTTTCTTGAGCAGGTGGCGGCACAGTTCAAGGAAGTCCTACCCGCTACCCGCAAACAGCTCCTCGTATCCAGTCGGGATGCCATTCTCGATAATGCATCACGTATTGATGAGTGGATCGTCATGTCATCCACCGGGCAGATGTCCAGAAAGGATCTTGAATGGTTGGTCAAAGCCAACCTGGATCTGGCCAAGATGAACAGGCTCGAGTCATCCGGACTTTCCCTGGCCAGAATTGATGAGATGCGAGGGCAGATTACACGCACCCTGATTTCGTCTTTAATTTCCTCAACGGGACTCTGAATCAGGATCCCATCCCCGAGCCTCGGAGTAGATGGAAGACACACTTGCGAAGGGCCATGATCGCCGTTATGTTGGCGATGCCTTTGCTTGATCATTCCCGTCTTTTGACCTCCAGACTCAGTCCATGTCCGAAACGACGTATCTCGTCACTGCCAGAAAATACCGGCCCCTTCTGTTTAAGGATGTGGTGGCTCAGGAGCACGTAACCGAGACGCTCAAGAATGCGATTCGTCTCGACAGACTGGCCCACGCGTATCTTTTTACAGGTCCGAGAGGAGTCGGGAAAACAACAGCTGCAAGGATCGTCGCCAAGGCAATCAACTGTACCACACCGATTGAAGACCGGGAAGATCGAGCCGAGCCCTGCCGGGAATGCGTGTCTTGCAAATCCTTTGAAGAAGGACGGAATCTGAACATCATCGAAATCGATGCCGCCTCGAACAACAAGGTCGATGATGTAAGAGATCTGAGAGAAACAGTCAGGATTCCGCCGCAAAACAACAGAATGAAAGTGTACATCATTGATGAGGTACACATGCTCTCGAATGCGGCGTTCAATGCCCTTCTGAAAACTCTCGAAGAGCCCCCTCCACACGCGATGTTTATTTTTGCGACGACGGAGCCCCACAAGGTGTTACCGACCATCCAGTCGCGTTGTCAGCGCTTCGATTTTCGCAGGATTTCGATCAGCGAAACGATTGGACGACTTCGATTGGTATGCTCGGAAGAGAATATCCAGGCCGACGAAGCTTCGTTCATGCTCATGGCCCGAAAGGGCGATGGAGCGCTAAGAGATGCTTTGTCGGTTTTCGATCAGGCTGTATCACTCTGTGGTATTGATATCCATCATGTCGAGCTGGTAAAGGCTCTAGGCGTGGTGGATTCAGACCTCTACTTCGACGTAACCGACGCCGTTCAAACCGGAGATGGCGCCAGCATGCTTTTGATCGTAGAGCGGATCATGCGATCCGGGTACGACCTGCAGGAATTTGTGGACGGGCTCGCCGAGCACCTGAGGAATTTCCTCGTCGCCCTGACTGTTCGGAATCTCGACCTCATCGAGGCGACTGACGCCGGCCGAAAAAAGATCGAAGCAAGCAGCGCTGCATTTACAGAGTCCGTCCTGCTTTCGCTGGTTCACACTGTGAGTGAGCTGGCGTTCACGCTCAGATCTGCCCGACAGCCGAGGCTTGCCCTCGAAATGGCGCTGCTCAGAATGTCGAATATGCCATCTTCGGTGGACATCAGAAGCGCGCTCGAAAAACTGAACAACCTCGAAAAAATGGCGGCTGGGGGTGAGATCAAGTTTGTGACCCAGAAAAGCGCCCCGTCTGCTCCGGCAGCGCCGCCTCTCGTGACACCTTCGCCACAGTCCGTTGCTGAACCTGCTCCTGCCGAGGTCGTCATCCCGGCTCCGACTGAAAACCAGCCCGCTCTAACGGTTGATGAGCCTACCCCGAGCCTGGATCTGGTCCAGACCGATACCGTCGCTCAAGAAGCGCCGGCTACCGAAACTGAAGCCGTCCTTGACACGGATCCAGAAGACAATATCGAAGTCTCTGGCATGGAAGAAGAGCCGGTCGGCTCGCAACCGATGTCCCCAGCTCCCGCCGCTGTGGCTCCCGCCCCTGCCCTCGAGACTTCAACCGAAGAACAGCACACCGTCCAACCCTCAGGACCATCTCTCTTCGGCGAAGCACCTGCCATCAAAAAGACGCGACCTCGCCCCGAAAATTCGGCCGCTCTTGAACAAGAAGCTGATGTTCTGGTCATGGAAGAAGATGTCGACCTGGAAATAGACGAGGACGACCTTCAATTACTGAAAGACTCCTGGAATGAGATCGTAGAAGAGGTCATGAGCAGCGAGAAGCAGCTCGGGTCTTTTTTGAAGCACGCTGAGGTATTCGCCTTCGAAGGAAAAGTCATCATTCTTGCTGTACCCGACGAGTTTCATGCCAAAGCGTTGAGAAGCGACCGCGCCAAGCTGGCTCATCGACTCACCGAACGCTCGGGAATTCATGTCGAAAAAATTGGATTCCGTGTGGAGGCCGTCGCTTCCGAGGACGATGAACACAGCGACGACGAGGCTTCATCACGTGAATTGCTGGACAAAATGTGCGAAGAAAACCCTGCGGTACGAGCGCTCGTGGAGCGTTTTGGCGGCGAGATCGTATGGTAGCGGTCCAGTCAAACGACCCGATGTTCCATTCGGGCATTCCAATCAACAATCTGCCCTTCAACAATAAACCAATCTGACAGCCCATGAGTGATGGCATGAACATGGCCGATATGTTCGGCAAAATCCAGGATATGCAGAAACGTATGGCCGCGACACAAGATGCTCTCGGCTCCAAATCAGTTTCAGCAGAAGCAGGTGGCGGCATGGTTAAAGTCACCGCCAACGGTCTTCAACGGATTACTTCCATTTCAATCGAAAAAGAAGTCATCGATCCGGAAGACGCCGAACTACTCGAAGATCTCGTAATGGCCGGTGTGAACAAGGCGCTCGAAGAAGCCGCTGCTCTTGCCAAACAAGAAATGGCACAATCTGCGGGAAGCATGCTCCCTCCTGGGATGGACATGAGCAAATTCGGCCTTTAGAAAAACGTGTATGCACTATTCCTCGGAATCAGTAGAGTCGCTCGTCGAAAAATTTGCCAGATTGCCTGGAATTGGAAAAAAGACGGCCAGGCGGCTGGCTGCATTCGTTCTCAAGCAGCCCAAGTCTGAAGTCATGGAAATGGCCGATGCACTGATAGCAGTCAAAGAGAACGTCATATTCTGTTCGACCTGCTACAATGTCACCGACAATGATCCGTGTCCGATCTGCGTGTCAGACCGACGTGATCACAGTATCATTTGCATCGTTGAAGAGGCAAGCGACGTCGTAGCGGTAGAGCGCACACGCGGATTCAATGGGGCCTACCACGTGCTTGGTGGAGCAATCTCCCCACTGGATGGAGTTGGACCAGAAGACCTTCGGATCAAGGAATTGATCGCGCGGGTCGCAAATCCTTCTGTAGATGATCATCAGATCTCTGAAGTGATTTTAGCAGTCAATCCCTCGGTCGAAGGTGACACAACGGCATATTACATTTCCCAATTGCTGTCACCTTTTGAAGTCAAAGTGACACGCCTGGCCCGGGGAATCCCTATCGGAAGCGACCTTGAATTTGCGGATGAAGCGACTCTTACGCGCGCCCTTCAGGCGCGCGTAGTTGTCTGAACAGAATGTCAGCATCCACAAAGACTGCCTCGACTTTCACTCACGGCATGCTCTCTCGGAGGGCAAACTGGCTGATCCTCATCGGTCTTTTGTTCATTTTGCTGGGCTACGTCTTGTGGCCCTCGCTTCAGGTGTTCATCCTCGGCCTGAAACCCAGACTCATTGTCGAGCTCTTTTCTTCGATTGATTCGGCGAACAACCGGGCACTTTTCAACTCAGTCTGGATTTCGCTCTGGACGGTCGTCGGAGCAGGGATTCTCGGTACGACGATGGCGTACCTGTTATTCCGCTACGATTTTCCGCTCCGTAAGCTGCTGGTGGCACTGGCCGCCCTTCCCCTCGCGCTACCACCGCTGGTGGGAGTCCTGGCCTTTCTCTTCCTGTATGGGGAAAGTGGCATATTACCTCGCGGAATCCAGTCTCTGTTGGGACTGCAGAGTGTTCCTTTTTCCTTCTCTGGACTTTGGGCAGTTTGGCTTGTCCATGTCTATTCCATGTATGTCTTCTTCTATCTGTTTTGCACTGCCGCGCTGAACACCGTGGATCGCAGCCTTATGGAAGCTGCCTCCGATCTCGGATCCGGACCGGTTCGCGTCTTCCGCACCGTCATACTGCCCCACCTCCGTCCCTCTATTGTGAGCGCATCTCTTTTGGTGTTCATGATTTCCATGGCCTCGTTCACCGCGCCGTTGCTTTTCGCAGGTACCGAAAACTTCCTGACCCTGCAGATCTACAACTACAAGATGAACGGGAATCTGGAGTATTCTGCTCTGGTTTCAGTGGTTTTAACGGTCATTTGTCTGGTTTTCCTCATGCTCATTGAGCTCGAGCGAAGGCAGTCGAGGGTCACGACGGCATCCAAAGGATCGGCGCCGACGCCCATTCCGGTTTCGAGTGGAAGTACCCGCTACGTCGCTCTTTCCTTCGCCTTGTTGATCATCACTTTCCTGGCCCTTCCTGTTCTGACCATTGTTCTGATATCCTTTGTAAAGGAAGGCAGTTGGACCTACCAAGTACTTCCGGGCGCCTATACATTTGAGAACTACATCAAGCTGCTGAGCCAACCGGACGTGGCAGAACCGATCCTGAATTCGCTCAAGATGGCGGGAATAGCGACACTCGCAAACGTGATTTTCGGTGTGTTCGCTTCATTGTTCATTGTCAAGGGCGCGTTGCGAGGACGATATCTCATTCGAATTCTGGCTGTTCTCCCTTTCGCCATTCCGGGGACTGTCATTGCCATCAATCTGATCGTGACCTTCAGTGAGCCAAGCGCGCTCAGCGGTGGCTCCATATTGGTCGGGACGTTCTGGCTCTTGCCCCTCGCTTATTTCATCAGGCATATACCTCTCGTCGTCCGATCCACCATCGCCTCACTCGAGACGTATGATGACCGCCTTACCGACGCCTCCCTCGACCTCGGTGCGGGGCGCACGCGTACTTTTTTCCGAATCGTCCTTCCTTCCATCGCACCGGGAATACTGGCGGGCACGTTGCTGACCTTCGTCACCGCGCTGGGCGAATTTGTTTCTTCTATTCTGTTGTACGTTTTCGACAACAGACCCATATCCGTCGAAATACTCTCCCAACTCAGACTGTATGACTTCGGCGCGGCAGCTGCCTATTCTGTATTTCTGATGATCCTCATTTCGATCGCCACGCTCGTCGTTTCCCGCTACTCCGGATCTTCCAGCCGGACGACGTTCTCCGCTCACTGATACGAGGTTCGACAGCCGCGAGCCTGTTCATAGCCGAGAATCCGAACCGCCAGAACCTGAAGACACGTCCTCTTCTACACGTCTGAGGTCATGATGAAAGTCGGGCGCTGGTGAAATGAGTGATAGTATGGACGGAAGCGATCGGCATTGTAGTATTTGGCAACGTCGACGATTTTTTTCGTTCCAACCACAACTTCAAGGGGCACATTGTCATACGTGCCGTCTCTGAGGCTTACGAGGCGTCCACTTGACTTGCTCAGAATGAGATCCAATGCCAGGTTACCGAACGCCATCGGAACGATCGAATCCAGTGCATCCGGATCTCCACATCGAACCAGATAGCCCAGGCGCTGGCTTACGACATTCACCCTGCGACCGTCGTTGTATTTGGGTGAGTGTCGCTTGAGTTCCGTGGCCACCTTGTCTCCGATCCCGCCAAGTTTTTTGTGCCCGTACTGATCGGCTTCTTCTCCTTCGAACGACATTCCGTCCTGGTGCGACATCGTCGCGCCTTCGGACACGAGAACAACCGCATATTTGCTTGGATGTCGGTTTCTGTCATACGACAGGATCTCTGTCAGATGCTCTGGATCAAATGGATGTTCGGGTATCACACAGCGATCAGCGGCACCGGCCATCGTGGGAAGCAATGCCGTGAATCCGGCATATCGTCCAAACACTTCGACTACCAGATAGCGTTCGTGCGAGCCGGCTGAAGTCCTCAGAGTATGGGCCAGTTCGATGGTTCTGGTCACGCACGTACCAAATCCTATGCAGTAGTCGGTGCCTGGTACATCGTTATCCATCGTCTTCGGGATCGCTACAACCTTGACCCCCTCCTTGTGGAGGCGGTGACCATAACTGAGCGTATCGTCTCCTCCGATTGGAATGAGATAGTCGAGCCCGAGAAATTCGATGTTTTTCAAGATGTGTTCTGTGACATCATTCACATCATCGGTATACACATCGGCAAGGTGCTCAGGCACCATTTCTTTGGGAAGTCGACTCGGGCGCGTTCTCGAGGAGTGCAGAAATGTACCGCCCGTTCTGCCGGCTCGGTTTACAACTTCTTCGGTCAGGTCGGCAACGCATGAACTGTTGTCCGCGTCATTTTCAGGGATCAGATCCACCAGTCCCGCCCAACCTCGACGAATTCCTACGACCCGGTAGCCTTCACGCATGGCCCTGATCGTGACTGCACGAATGGCTGGATTCAAGCCGGGCACGTCTCCACCACCCGTCAAAATCCCGATGGTGCCTTTGTAGTTTTTGTTTTTAGACATGGTGATACGAAGATTATGAGTGTTGGAAGATGACGAGTGTTCGAAGATGATGAGTGTTCGAAGATGATGGTACCCGCAACTCCAAAGTGATTCTCAGAGCAATATAGAAGCTCTCATCAAGCGATGTTTGACCTCGTTCAGGTTTAATTCCAATATCCGATAATCAAACCCTTTGCCCCTGTTCGATCAGGAAAAAGCTTCAATAGTCTCTCCATTGAGCGGTTCTCCGGCATCGGAAGCCAATAAAAGGCAGCAGTCCACGATGGTTGAAACGTGAACGCCGTTGTTGGCGTCATCATCGTCAAATACGATTGTCGAAGGGGCAACTGCATGCGCCGTCAGATTCGAGTCAGCGAATTCTTCGGCCACTGCCTCTACGAGACGCACGACACCCGCCTTTGCTGCTGAATAGGCCGCCTGCTGAGCCGCGCCACGATTGGCTCCCTGCCTCGATGAGATACCGATGAGCCTTCGCGCCACGGAAGATTCTGAGTCAATCTGGGCAGTGTTCATCATTCGTGCCGCTTCCCGAAAAACCAGAAAGGTAGACGTCAGGTTGACATCCATCATGAGGCGCCAACTCGCGAGTTCGGTCTCTACGAACGGGCTCATGCCCCACATCCCGACGGTTTGTATAAGAACGGAAGGGACGCCAAACAGATTATTCAGATTCTGAAACGACGAGACGACTGAGCTCTCATCAGTCATGTTGGTGATAACCACAGGCCAATCGTTTTCGCTGGCCTCCTGGCGATCAAGTCCTACAACTGAATACCCTGCAGCACTGAATCCACGAGCCAGATGCCCTCCCAACCTTCCGTTCGATCCGCATATGACCGCCAGTCGTTTACGATTCATGTCAGTCCGCCTGTGATGTATGATCATAAAGCACTTTCCAGCCTTGAGCCTCGTGGTGCATGAGAAGCGTGTAGCGGCCTCCGATGTCTTCGTATTCGCCACCACGAACCAGGTACCATGACCCGAATACCATGGCCCACTCCGAGGAAAGGACATCAACCTTCAAATCGCTGAATGTCAGTTGTCCCATCGCATCACGATCAGGGTAGTTGGTATAGTAGCGATCCAGCGCTGCATCCCACCCGTACCGCACGTTGACTCCAGAGGTGAATCGCAAGGTGTCCGATTTGACGTAATCGTCCATGAATGCTTCAATATCGCCCGCATTCCAGGCATCCTGCTGCCGCATCAAGACCGAGGTAATAGCTTCCCGCTCAACGAATTCGTCAATTCCGGACGTATTGTCTGGTGACTGGCAGCCGGATAAAAGAAGGAGTACCAGGACAAGGCAGGAAATATTACCTGAACCTGAATTGGGTAGTGAACGGGGATTTATCATAGTAGCAGTTGCAGATCATTGAAATCAGAACAAAAATAAGCAATCGCGGTAAGCGGAGCCGAATGCGGAACTCGACCGGGTTATTCGCTCATCCGCGGGACAAAAACTGCATTCCGGTTTCAAATTGCCTGTTATTAACAAGATTATTTGCACATCATATACGAATCTACAGTTACCAATTCACTATCTGATTCCCCGTCATTCTGAAACATGTAAAGACCGAGCGTCGACACGTGTAGAATGACATCTCTGATTCAATCGTTATTGTGCTGAAAAGCCCGGTCGAAAGAACGACAGAATCCAATAAGGATGTGCCCTCATCCCAGGCGCTGAAGTATGCCTTTTCGGCAGTACTGGGCCTGTTCGCCGTCTCCATGGTTTGGGTCAGTTCAGCGGCAACGGACCAAGGCCTTCAGGACTGGCGGACGTCACGCGCCTATTATGCGGCTGCCGACACCGACTCGGTGGCAGTAGATACGCTAGATGTTGACACCCTTCTCGCAGATTCACTCTACCTCCCGGATTCGGCACTCGTCTGGAAATACCTGCCCGGATTCAAGAGAGACGACTGGGGAGCGAGACTGGCGCCGAAGGACCGACTGGTCATGTCACCGTCTCTGGGGAGATACTGGCAGTATTCGGTTGATTTCGATACCACCGCTCTCGAATACACGACCCGCGAACGCGTAGGGCGTTTCGATGTCCGCTATCCTGTAACGTTGAACTTTGACCAGTATCGCGCCGCCCGCCTTTCTGCGGATCTGAACGATAACTGGAATGACCTCATTGTACAGCGTGCGCGCGCTGAAGAAAGGCGGCGGCGCGGTGGACTGGGCTTCAACATCGTGGTCCCGGGTGGTCGCCAGAGTGCGTTCCGAACCATCTTTGGAAAAAACGAAGTTGACCTTCGTGTGAATGGGACGGCTGACATCCACGCGGGATTCGATTATCGAAAAAGTGATCAGCAAGTGTCTATCACGGGTAAACCCAGTCAGCTCGACCCTGAATTCAAGCAGGATCTGAGCCTCGGAATTACAGGTACGATTGGCGACAAGCTGCGTATCAATGTCAATTATGACTCCCGAAACCAGTTTGACTTCCAGAATCAGCTCAAGCTTGAGTACACCGGATACGAAGACGAGATCATTCAAAAGATCGAAGCCGGAAACGTATTTCTGCAGACACCCTCCTCGCTGATTCGCGGGGGCCAGAGTCTCTTTGGAATCAAGAGTGAATTTCAGATCGGTGGTGTACGACTCACGACCGTGATGTCCCAACAGGAAGGCCAGTCAAACAGCCTTAATATTGAAGGCGGGTCGGAAGAAACCGAATTCGATCTCAGACCGACAGACTACGACGAAGCAACTCACTTCTTCCTGGGATATTACTTCAGGAATCGATTCGAAGACGCATTGAGGGATCCACCAAACATTCGCGTAGCCAACGGTTTTGAGCGAATCACTGAGATCGAAGTCTGGAAATTGATGCCAACTCGACCTGAAGAGGAGAATGTTCGTCAGGTTGTGGCCGTCGTCGACCTCGGTGAGAGCCAGGACATCCTCAGTCAGGCCAACCAGTATTCCAGCCAGCAGCTTCCGGGCAACGACAGGGATCAGTATGACGACTCCGATGGCGGAGAAATCGACACAGACCTTCGCGATGGAAATGCCGCTCCCGGATCGTACCTCGAGACATCCAAAGATTTGTCCTCTTCAGACTTCCAGGTAGGTAAGTTCAAACGACTGGAACGTGGTCGGGACTATGACGTCGACGAAGTCCTCGGGTATGTCACCATGCGTCAGAGAATCCAGGAAAGTGAGGCGTTGGCCGTAGCCTTCCGTTTTCGTGCCAACGGAAGGACGACTCAGGTCGGTGACTTCTCCACCGATACGGGTGGATCCGATGGTGGCCAGAATGAAGACAAGATAGTTCTGAAGCTGATTCGGCCCGTGCAGCTGCGTCAGCCCGCATTGGAGGCCAATTTCAACCCGGCCGCATGGTACCTGGAGATGCGTAACATTTACCGCCTCCCAGGACGCGGTATTCAACCCAACGAATTTGATCTTCAGGTCTTCTACGAGCCCCCCGGGAAAACAGCGTCGAAAACGCTCCCTGGCGCGGGTGGCACACAGACCATTCTGCAGTTGCTCGGACTCGACAGGGTCAATGAAGACCAGGCACTGAGTCCAGATGATCTGTTTGATTTCCTCGTCAACTATACCATCGTGCCCGGGGAAGGAACGCTCATCTTCCCGTATCTGGAGCCGTTCGGGACGCGGGTCAACAACGTAATCCTCGAAGGCGGTGGCTCACCTGAAGCTCAGCAGGGATTGGCCGACGTCTTCGTGTTCGAGTCGCTGTACAATCAGAAAAAGGCGAATGCCCGTCGAAACAGTCAGCACGATGTCTACAGGATTCGAGGGTCGTACAAGGGGAATGTGCAGTCGTCTTACGACCTGAATGCATTTTCTGGAGTCATCCCGGGATCAGTGAGGGTCACGTCCGGCGGCACACCTCTTTCTGAAGGCACGGATTTCGTTGTCGAATATTCGGGAACTGGTCTGGTTCAGGTCATCAATCCTGCATTCCTGTCCTCGGGACGCGACATCGAAATCGAGTTCGAGCAGAACTCTTTCTTCAACATCCAGAAGAAAACGCTGGTTGGAATGCGCGCCGATTACTTCATGGATGAACGACTTTCGCTCGGCGCGACCGTCATGCGGATGAATCAGAAATCTCCCATCGATAAGTATCGCATAGGGGAAGAGCCGATATCGAACACCATCTGGGGTGTTGACGGATCCATTGACCTCGAACCGCGCTGGATGACCCGAGCCATCGACCGTGTGCCTCTTCTTCAGACGAGGGAGCCGAGCAGTATTTCTCTCACGGGTGAGTTCGCGCAGCTGAGGCCTTCGAATACTCAGACGATTGCCTTTGAGCGAACGAGAAAAGAGTTGCGTGAAGCGGGTCGGGATTTTTCGGCTGACGAACTAGGTGGTACCTCTTATCTCGATGATTTCGAGGGCTTCGAAAACACCTTTACCATGATGCAGCCCGGAACGTGGGCTCTCGCTGCCGCTCCAGATTCGATTGGTGCAGTCGATCGACTCGGACTGCAGTCCAGCATTCGTTCGGATTCGCTTCGCACCAACTGGCGGGGGAATTTTGCCTGGTATCGCATCAATGCGAACATGCTTCAGGAGATTCCTACAGTGGCTTTTAACGGTGAATCGATCAAAATCTTCCGAATAGACGAGGTGTTTCCCAATCGTGACACAAGGGCGGAGATTGATCCTTCTCTGGAGACCTATGACATCTACTTCAATCCAACAGAGAGAGGACCCTATAACTATACGCGCGACCTGAGGGGTTTTCTTGATAATCCAAAGGACGCCTGGGGAGGCATGACCCAGCGTTTGCCGGAAGGATTTACGGATTTCAGCCTGAAAAACATCGACTTCGTTGAGTTTGTGTTTCGCCCCTTCCCGGAGAATCAAGAGCAGGACGCGGGCCGGGACGCCAAATTGTACGTGGACCTGGGATCCATTTCAGAAGACGTACTCCCGGATGAAAAACTGAACAACGAAGACGGTCTTTCAACCTCAACTATAACCGAAGGCGGCATCTTGACCTGGGGCCGAAGCCCGACAGGCGCGCAGAACAGCGTGGTGGATATTGATGATGCGTCGAGACGCACAGAGGACCTCGGCCTGGACGGATTGGCCAGCGGCACGTCCGACTACCCTCCATTTGCGACCGAAGAGGTTCATTTCGCGAACTTCCTTGCCTCTCTCGACCAGAATTCGACTGATCCCAAGTATCGCGCAGAGGTCGCCAAAGCGATGGCCGATCCGTCTGGCGATGACTATCACTACTTCGCGAACAATCAGTACTACAACAATTCCGAGTTCTTCCCGAATCTGGCAACGTTCCAGCAGCACTTCAGCCACTATTTCTCGGGCCACGAACTCAACGCATTCGAGACGCAGACCAAGCTTGCGAACAACACGTCCCTGAAACGTGGTAACTCACGATTCCCTGATTCTGAAGACCGCAACCTCAACTCGACCGTCGATACTGACAACAGCTATTTCCAATACGAAATTCCTCTTTCCAAACCCACACTGGACTCACTGGCAGCACCCCAAAATGTCGACGATTACGTGGTCGGTGAAGTGACCGACGCGAATGGTACCGGAACAGGCTGGTATCAGATTCGGATTCCGGTTCAGCAGTTCACGCGTCAGGTGGGCGACATTCAGGATTTTTCACTGATTGAATTCATTCGGCTCTGGACGACCGGTCACGAAGTACCCTTTACGGCACGTTTTGCCTCTCTTGAACTCGTGGGGTCGCAGTGGCAGAAATCAACGCAAGTTACGCTTGAGCATGAAACGCCATTCGATACGACTGGCACTGACACGCGCCTGACGATCTCCAGTATCAACAACGAGGAGAACGCAGAAACCTACATCCAGCCGATCGGCGCGGTTGTGAGCCAGTCACGTCTTGCCAGTGGCCGCGTACAGAACGCTCGCGAGCAATCCCTGTTGATTCGGATCGAAAACCTGCGTCCGGGAAAACAGCGGGCCATTTTCAAGACCCAGAATGCCGGGTTGGATCTGCTCAAATATTCCAATCTCCGCATGTTTGTGCACTCGCACGGGATAATGGCAGATGGCAGGGAGATCGCATCTCTGGCACAGGAGGAGGCCCGTTCGAAGGCCAAGCTATTCGTTCGTCTCGGCTCCAACGAGACGAATGACTACTACGAATACGAGCAACCTTTGAGTCCGAGTTTTGAGACGTCCGGATCTTCGGACCAGTTGTGGCAGACCGCCGTTGACTATATGGGTGATATGCGTGATCTGGGTTCGATGAACATCGACCTCAGTCAGATGAATCAGCTCAAAGTCGCACGTGACCGCATTGCCTACCCCACCGACAGCGTTTTTTACAGCGTGACGAACGGTGAGCTAACTACCTCGGATTCACCGGACGCCGAACTGTTTGCGCCTCCGGGAACGCGGCTGGGAATCAAAGGGACGCCATCTCTGGGCAAGGTCAACAGTATTGTCATCGGGGTTCGAAATGCCGCCGATTCGACGCTGACGGGCTTCGAGCACATTATTGAAGACATAACTGTGTGGCTCAACGAGCTTCGCGTCTCAGGTTATGATTCTGAGAACGGATGGGCAGCACTCTCCAACATCGACATCCAACTTGCTGATCTGGGTCGGATCAAAGCCAGTTTCCAGCGCCAGACGGATGGTTTTGGATCGCTTTCCTCGAGCCTCGGCGAAAGGGAGCAATTGAACATCAACAATTGGACGGTGACAACCGAGGTAAACGCGGACAAACTGATACCGGAGCGTTTCGGATGGAATATGCCGGTCAACGTTCAGGTCCAGTCAAACACGACGACTCCAAGATTTTCCCCTACCCGAGGTGATATTCGGCTCGAAGAAATCATAGACCAGATTGACGACCGAGAAGATCTGACGGATGAAGAAAAATCTGATGCAAAGACCGATGCAACAGAAGCGGCGCAGACCTATACATTATCCAAATCGCTTTCAACGAGACTTGGAAAGACAGGATCGCGGAGCAAAATCCTGCGCAATTCGGTCGACGGAATCGCGATGTCGTATTCACAGGCTAACGTGAATGGCAGAAGCCCTTCCCAGGAAGTAAATGATTCCTGGAGATGGTCATCTTCATTGAGTTATCGCTTCCAGTCGCGGAATCCGAAAACGTTGCGACCTCTCTTCTTCCTTGATCCGATCCCTGTCCTCAATAAGCTCGGCGGCATCGCATTCAATTATGTCCCGACGCTTTTCACATCATCCGGCACGTTCAGTCGGACATTCTCCCAGACCCGCGAACGGCCCATTGTAGTCGCCGGCGATACAACGTCCATCCCTATCTCCGCGAGATTCCCATTCAGGGAGAAACAGGCGTTCACTCATGCCAGAGACTTCCAGTTCGAGTACAATCCATTCGGATTCCTGAATCTGGCTTTCGACACGTCTACGGACCAGAGCCTGAACAGCGCCGGTGTCGATACGCTCTTCAGCGTTGTCACCCCTGACACGACCCTTTTGGGGAAATCACTGCAGCAAGTCATCGATGAAGGCCTGCTGTCTGAAAACGAGCTGCTGAATGCGTTTCAGTTGGAGACGTTGAAGGTCAATTCGGGGTCAACC
This sequence comes from uncultured Rhodothermales bacterium, assembly GCA_964512485.1. Classification (GTDB taxonomy): domain Bacteria; phylum Bacteroidota; class Rhodothermia; order Rhodothermales; family UBA10348; genus CAZEHJ01. The sequence goes on from CAZEHJ010000015.1 coordinate 32,779, forward strand.
GTACTGAGCGACTTTATCTCCGGCAAATTCGCCCCACGAACTGATCGCCACAGTCAGGTATTCCGAGCTTCGTTCCGTCCGCGACTCAATTCGATCGGATTCCTCGACTGGATTCAAATTCAGGATGTGAGTTACAACGTAAACTTTGACTGGCAGAACGGTCCGGTTGGAAGAAACACGGGTGCATCGATTCGAAACACGGCAGATATTCGAGGAGGACTCTCTCTCCGGGTCCAGGATATGTGGCGCAAATTCGGGTTCTACGAATCGATGGAAGACGCTCAAGATGACTATATCGCGGATAAAGAGTCTGCCAGAAAGGACAAATCCGATAGAAAAGAGGCCAGAAAGGAGGCAAAAAGAGAAGCCAGGGAAGCCGAACGGATAGCTGAGGAGGCACGGAGAATCGCCGAGGAAAGCGGAGTCGAATTGCCCGAAGAGTTACCCGTCGAACAACGAACTGAAGAAGAGGAAGAAAAGCCGGAAGAAGAACCAGAACAAGAACGAATCAAAGGTCCTGGTTTCGGTGGAAGACTCGTCTCGTACGCCCGACAGCTTCTTCTGGCGTCGACGGGTATTCGGGATTTCAATGTGACCTATCAGAACTCGAAGTCTTCCCAGTCTACAAATGTTGGTACGCCTGTACTCGGCGATGAAGGTCAGCTTCTCGACGTATCTACATTCTACAGCTTACGAGATGCGATTCGGGGCAATGGTGCTTCGTTGGGATACCGGTTCGGGTTTAAAAGACAGTTTGATATTGAAGATCGCCTGATCGATCCCTCTCTCCAGGTCTCGGATCTTCTTTCGGACGCGCACAGATTTCAGGGGCGCACCCAGCTGAATCCGTCGAAAGACCTGACGGTGAGCTTGAGTTGGAATCTGGATCTGCAGGAAAGTGAAACGTTCACATTCCGACCCATTATCGACGACCTGGGAGTCTTCGCAGGTGTGGACACCACGCTGACGAAAAGTGGAAATAATAAGGCCAGTATCTGGGCGTTTGGCTCATCCTATCTGGACATGTTCGAGAGTCAGTTCAATGCGTATCAGGACGATTTCATCGCACTGGGTGAAGACGATCCGATAACCATTCCCGATGCCAACAATGATGGAAAAACAGTTCTGACCAACTCCTCGGTCGTAGACGACTTCAGGGAAGCATTTGTAAGAGGTTCAAAAACTGTGGACGGCCTGGGCATTGCCCCTCTTCCCAAACCCACCTGGCAGGTAAACTACTCGGGGCTCTCTGATTGGCCCCTTCTGCGTGGTTTCACCCAGAGCATATCCCTGAGGCATGCCTATTCAGGTGACTATTCCGCTGATTACCAGACAAACACCTCGTTTTCAAGTGACGACACATTGAAGACGCTCGATCTTGGATCTCGCCGAATCGAGTTTGCGGTAGAGGAATTCCAGACCAACAACGTCCGAATCAACGAAAGTTATCGACCCCTGCTCGGATTGGATGTCACGTGGAAAGGCAATATTTCGACGTCCATCTCATGGTCAAAAAGCAACTCATATTCACTGAGTACAAGTAATTTCGAAGTCAGCGAAAACACGACCAACGAACTTCGATTCAATATTCAGTATCAGAAGTCGGGGATGCGCCTGCCGTTTTTCGGGCGAAAACTGAACAACAGGATTACTCTTGCACTCGATATCACCAAATCTGACACCAAAGACCAACGTCTTAGATTAAGGCGCGCACTCGAACAGGCCATCGTCGATCCAGAATTCACCGTTGCCCAGGCTCTTGAGGGCGACAACATTTCATTGGTCACCGCGCATACCCGAATGATCATGACGCCGCGTGTGGCGTATCAATTCAGTAACCGGGTTCAGGCTGACTTCACGCTGAAGTATGAGAAGTTCGACTCAGAAGATTCCCGCCAGCCTTCGTCTGTCAATATCAACGGAACGTTCAACATCCGAGTAAGCATCGCAAACTGATGGCGTCCTCGAAGCAAAACCCATGTCAGCAAAGCAGAAAGTAATATTCTGCAGAATGGGTCGTCTGGATTATCAGACGGCGTGGGACCTGCAGAAAGTGATTCAGAAGCGCCTCATCGACAACAAGAGGTCGGAAACACCCGAAGAGATTCCCCACATCTGCCTTCTGGTCGAACATCCGCCTGTATTTACGCTGGGTAAAAGCGGTGATGAGACCAATCTGTTGGCGAGCGAAAAGGACCTCCAGGAAAATGGAGCGACTTTTATACGGATTGACCGAGGTGGCGACATAACCTATCACGGTCCAGGGCAGATCGTTGGCTACCCGATTCTCGATCTGGATCGATTTTACACCGATATCCATCGATACCTGCGCGACCTTGAGCAGGTCATCATGGATACCTGTTCAGATTTCGGAATCCAGACCGGACGATTCAAGGATCGCACCGGAGTCTGGGTCGATGCCGAACAGGGAAACGAAAAAAAGATCTGTGCCATGGGAATCCGGTGCAGCCGATGGGTGACAATGCACGGTTTCGCGTTGAATGTGGCGCCTGACCTGAAACACTTTTCCATGATCGTACCCTGTGGAATTGATGATCGCGCCGTAACGTCAATGGAGATGGAATTGCTTGAGAAAGTTGAGGCCCCTGGTGTCGAGGAGAGAATTAGCCAACACTTCTCTGACGTTTTTGCCTGCGATGTCGAAGTGCTGGACTTTGATGATGCACAGGCTTTTTTGGAGGCGTATCTTGCAGACGTTGCCGTCTAAGATTCAGTCCGCTAGTCAAGAGCGAACGGAGACCAGCCGAATGTCTGATTTTGATTCCGACCAATTCATTGTCCGCCTCATCGCAGAAACCCTTTTCTACGATGAAGAATACGAAGCCCTCGGAAATCTGAGTTTGATCGATGCCGAAGAGAAGTGTGAGCGCTTTGTTGCCTCATTTGCTCCAGAGGATGGTTTGTTTGTGCTTGAGGAGGCGACAGAATGGGAAGATTATGAACCCGGAGAGGCGGATGATATCGGGTACGCCCTGGCCGTCGACTCCAGAGAACTGGGCACTTTTGAAACCGCGGAAGACGTTTCCAGGCAGATGTTGAACCTGGCGCGCGAGCACAATCTCGCTCCGAGCATTACCCTGCTCTTCGAAGAAGAAGACGGCAATTAATCTGCTTCTCGAATCGGTGACAACCGGGCGAATGCCAGGGAAAGCATGATCCATGATGCGATCAGAGCCAGGCCTCCGACGGGAGCAAGAGCTCCCAACCAGGAGAGTCCCGTGAGGGCAAGCACGATCAAGCTTCCGCTGAACAGAATGATGCCGACCAGACAAAACGTGGCAGCCTGCCGGAATCTCGCAACGCCCCATTTCAGCGCAGCAAACCCTGAAAACAGCATGAGCAGCGAATGAATCTGCAGGTATCTGATTCCTGTCTGGAAAGTCTCTATCTCCCCCGCTGCCAGCCTCTCGTCCAGATAATGAGATCCGAAAGCGCCAGCCATGACGCCGAAGGCTCCGATCAGGGAAGCAACAATACAAATCTGACGAGCAGTTAACATTCAGTTCACCTTGATAATGAAACCTCAGACGGAGAGCCCGTAGAGACAAGAAATAATCCCAACAAAGCACAAAATACTCGGAAACCAGTCACGTATGCGAACCGTCCTGCCATAGATAATCGCCGATCCGATCAACGCCCCCAACCGGGTGATTCGTTGTAAATCGGTCCAGAAGCGTCTATCTTGAACTATCCAACAGGCGGATTCCCGACCCGGTTTCTGACGCGAATAATCTTCTTAAAACATGTCATTTACGTTTTCTGACGCAGACATTGAGCGCATCGAACAAGTCCTTGGAGTCGCCTCCAAAAAGGATGAAAAGGTGGCGAGGTTTGAACTCTCTGACGAACAAACAGGGCGTCGAGTCACACTGGAGATCCACCGAAAAGTTGAGACGAAAGGTCTGAGCGAGGGAGAGTTTACGTCTCTGGTGTCGGTTTACGCTCCTGCTTCGTTTTTGCAGCTTCAGGGCTGCACTGGTTTCATGGGGAGCGAGGATCTGGGCGAAGTCATATTTGTGGCGAGAAGCGGTGAAACAGCCAACGGACTGGTGGTTGAGAAGCAAGCCGGCTGCTCCCTGTACGCCAATGTGGATACCAATCTGTTCTCGACCGACTTTACGCAGCTTCCTCCCGAGCTCATCATGAGCAGCGTTGCTCTTTCGGTAACCGAGGACCTGTTCGGAGATCTCGGCTGAGGCCTGAATCGTGCGCGATATTTCCCTTTCCCTGGACGTGACAGCCGAACCTGGATTCCCTTCGGAAGACCGTGTTGGCGAATTGGTCATGAGAGTCTTAACGGGCGAAGAACGCCTCCACTCCGATATCAACATCGTCCTCGCAGGGCATGAAAGAGTTCTGGAACTGAACAGGTCCTGGCTGGAGCACGACTATCACACGGACGTTCTCTCGTTTCTGCTCGAATCAGATCCAATAGAGGGCGAAGTCTATGTCGATGTCGAGACGGCGGCTGAGCGCCATCACGAATTCGACTCCTCTCTTACGGCCGAAATCGAGCGCTACATCGTCCACGGCGTATTGCACTTGTGTGGGTACGATGATTCCACCGACGCTGAACGAGACGTCATGAGACGTCTTGAAGATCGCTATCTGAACGGCGAGGGATGACGGTCGTGCGTTATAGCGATCACCAGAGCAAGGTCAGGCCATTTTTCGGAGCGATTTTACAACTTTTGCGACGTGCTCTGGAGTCTGAATAATGTAAAAGTGCAGGTTTGAGATACCTGCTTCAAGCAGTCCTTCACACTGTTTCAGAGCCCACCTGATTCCAATCTCAGCGACCTCATGGTCATCGGCAGCCTCACATTCAGCGGCCAAGGCTTCAGGGATCTGTACGTGGAATTTGGCAGGGAGCGTCTGTAGCTGTCTCTTGCTGGTCAGAATTTTTAGTCCGGGAATGATGGGCACCGTGATACCCACTTCCCTGCACCGTTCAACGAACGAAAGAAAGGATTCGTTTTCGAAAAACATCTGTGACGTTACGTAATCTGCACCAGCATCAACTTTTCGTTTCAGATTCAGAACATCCCACGTGATGTTGGGAGCTTCGAAGTGTTTCTCAGGATAACCGGCAACGCCAACACAAAAATCTGTTGGGGCTGCATCAATCATTTCTTCCAGATAGTGGCCCTGATTCATGGCAGAGATTTGCTGAACCAGATCGATCGCGTATTCATTTCTTGTTCGGTCGACTGATATCGGTCTCTGATACCCGCTGTCATCCCCACGAAGAGCCATCACATTTTGAATACCGAGATAGTTGAGCTCGATGAGCGCGTCTTCGCTTTCCTCCCTCGTAAACCCCTTGCAGAGCAAGTGTGGAATTGTTTCGATTCCAAAACGGCCTTTGATGGCGGCACACAGCCCGAGAGTACCCGGACGTTTTCGTTTGATATGCCGTCGCCAGCTGCCATCATTCTGTTCTTCGTAATAAACCTGTGCCGAATGGGACGTCACATCAACCCACGGAGGGTCGAATTCATGTAGACCTTCGATGATTTCCATGATTTCGGATACCGAGCCTCCACGCTTGGGAGGAACGATCTCATACGAGACACTTGGAGTTCCATCTTCAACGAGTAAATCAATAACTTTCATAACGACGGGCAAATTCGTTTCTTAAGCCTGCCTTCATTGAGGCGAAGGGGCTGTAATGTAATGTCACAGCAGGAAAACAGCTCCAAAAAGATCGAATGCCCTCATACTATCACCTCACATTACTGTTCAATGACCGGAATTGTTTTTTCGACGACAGAGGAAGCACAGCCATTTTTGGCTTTGTACGAACGAGGTCGCTTCGACGGCCTGGGAGAAGGAGAGTCTTTTCACGATGACCATTTTTTGGTTTCCATTCTCGGCATCGGAAAAATAAAAGCCGCGCTGCGAACGGAACGACTCCTGACAGGCCACAATCTCACGTCGCTCATCCACGGAGGAACGTGCACCGCGCTCAACGAGGACCTGAGCGTTGGCGATCTGGTCAATGTTGCTCAGGTGTTTGAGGGTGATCGAATCGAATTGTCTGCCCCCACCTATCCACGAATGCCCCTGGCCATTCCGTTCGAAGGATTGAAGCCTGTAACACTCGTCACACAGGACCACACCGTCCAGGGCGCGACCGAGCTGTCCTACTGGCAGAGAATTGCCGACATCAGTGATATGACCGGGTATGCCGTTGCTTACGTCGCCGCCACACATGGCAAGCAGTGTCGGATGGTCAAGATCGTCACTGGCCACATGGGCGTTGAGGATAAAAACCTCAGAAAAACCCTTTCGGCTGGTCACAAGACGCTTGCCAAGTTCCTGAACGACAACATGGAGAGCTTGAAAGGCGTCTGATCGCGCGACGGCGGACCCGGCTCGAGAGGTTGACTGAAACCCGGCTTCGCCCCGCCCAGGCCGGGTGCATCAGTTGCGTCTCAGAAACAGATCCTCGGTCCACTCATCCGGCCATCCGGCGGAATAACCTTTTTCGTACAGGTAGTCACCTTCCTCAGGCAGGGTTGCTACGGGCAATCCGTCCCCGATACGTATGTCCTCGAAACGGACCACACGTGTACCCGCCAACAACTTGCGTTTTTCTGGCCTTCTTCTATTTCCGGCTGCCGAGGACATGTCTGGCGAATAGAATATTCTCAATCCTGTTGCCAGTACCCAGAACAGCAGAAGGACTGCGGCCAGGCTTCCAATTATGATCAACAACGTCTGCATCGGTGGGGGTTGTTTCGCTTCTTCGCCGACAACACGTTTCAGAGGACGAATCTGTTACACCTTTGCGCACGAAAAAGGGTGGGTCCGGCTTCGCCGGACCCACCCCAAAAATCGTCACTCCCATTCTTGGCCTATCGTTTGACCTGAAATCCTTATCTGGCCTGCGAGCGGGCCCTCAGGGCCTCTTCCTCGGCCTGCATCTCCGAAATGGTGCCTTTGGTCGTATTGGAGAGATCGCCCCTGTACATCGTGTCAAACAGCGTCAGAGAGATAAATACTACAACGAACATGATGCCAACTGCCAGAACGACAGCGTTGATCTTGTTGTCCCAGTGCAAGGCCATGAAAATGCCAACCACGAGGGCAGCTTTCGTCAGAGCAATTCCAAGCGCCAGCGGCACATTGAATGCCCCAAGATCAAGCTGGGCAGAAATAACAGTCACGACGGTCAGAAATACCAGCGCACCGAATACAATCGAGAGCAGCTTGATCGGAGTTACGTGATGTTCAGTATGAGACATCTTTCAGCAGAGTATTGTGTTATTCAGAGTATTGCGTCCTGAGAATAGTGGGGTTGTGCCCCTTCTAGATCAGATACAATAGAGGAAAAAGGAAAATCCAGATGATGTCGACAAGGTGCCAGTACAGACCGCAATTCTCAATCGGAGTGTAGTACTCAGACGAATACTTGCCTTTGACTGCTCCAATTGTGATCCACGTGAACAGGCCCATTCCAACCAGAACGTGGAAACCGTGGATACCGGTCATGACGAAATAGATTGAGAAGAACTGTCTGGCGTGGGGAATATTGTACAGTGCATAATCGACCCCGTGCGATACGCCGTGCGGGTCGAACGCTGCGCCGGGGAAGACGCCGTGCTCAAACTTGCTGCTGTACTCAAAGTACTTCACAACCAGAAAACCCAGAGCGAACAGAAAGGTCAGCCCCAGATTTATCACGAGAGCCTTCTGGTTGTTCTTCTGTGCGAAGTGAATCGCGAGAGCAACTGTAAAAGAAGATGCTAGAAGGATGATGGTATTCAATCCTCCCAGGCGCCAATCCAGCAGTTCTGCCGATTGAGCGAACACTTCCGGATACCATACCCGGAACACCGTGTACGCCACGAACATTCCGCTGAAAAGCAGAATTTCCGTCACAAGGAATAGCCACATGCCCATCTTTGCTGCGTCGAACTGTTGGTCTGACGAAGCAAAATGATGCTGCAGGTGAGCTGGACGATCTGTGTTAGCGTTGGCCATTTTTAAATGGAATAGCGGGCGAATTTGGCCCAGTTCAGTTTATGCTACTCGGAAGCGTGTGCCACTTCAGACACCTCGCTACCGTTCTCGAACAGATGTCTTGCGAGGTGGTAATCGTAGGCACCGCGTCGGACAACCGGCAGTTCGTGGAAGTTGTGATGATCCGGAGGCGTAGTCGTGTGTGTCCACTCCAGAGTGAGCGCGCCCCACGTATTCAGTCCAGCTTTCTTGCCCTTGAACAAGGAGTGGAGCAGATACCCCGCGATGAGGAACAGACCCGCAGCCAGCACCCACGAACCATACGTAGACCAGAGATGGTAACTCTGGAATTCAGGAAGGTAGGTGTAGTATCGACGCGGCATTCCCTGAATTCCCATGATGAACTGTGGAATGAACGTCATATTGAATCCGAGGAAAACCAGAACCGCCGCGATTTTCCCGAGTGGTTCGTTGAAATCTTTTCCTGTCATCTTCGGCCACCAGTAGTGAAGACCACCAAGGGCAGCGATTACGTTTCCTCCCATCATCACATAGTGGAAATGTGCGACCACGAAGTAGGTGTCATGCAGATGGATATCAATTGCCAGAACTCCCAACATGATTCCCGTGAATCCACCTATCGAAAACAGAAACAGGAACGAGATGGCGTAGAGCATCGGTGTCTTGAGCTGCACCGACCCACGATACATGGTCGAAACCCAGTTGATCACTTTCACACCTGTCGGAATCCCGATCAGGAACGTGAGCAGCGAAAAAATGACCGATGAAACAGCAGACTGTCCTGAAACGAACATGTGATGGCCCCATACGAGACAACCCAGGAACGCGATTGCAACCGAGGAAAGGGCAACGAAGCGATAGCCGGATACACGGTGACGCGAGAAGGTCCCCATCAGGTCAGAAACTATTCCGAAGGCCGGCAGGATCATCACATAAACAGCCGGATGCGAGTAGAACCAGAAGAAATGCTGAAACAGTACGGGATCTCCCCCGAGAGCGGGATCGAAAATTCCGATCTGCAATACCTTCTCCAGGAAAAGGAGTAGCACCGTAATTCCGATGACGGGTGTAGCAAGAACCTGGACAATAGCCGTGGAATAGATGGACCAGATGAAAAGAGGCAATCTATTCCACGTCATTCCCGGTGCGCGCATCTTGTGAACCGTCACAATGAAGTTCAAACCGGTAAGAATGGAGGAGAACCCCATGATGAACACGCCTAGCGTGATGAACAGGATGCCATCTCCGATCGACGTGGAGTACGGCGTGTAAAACGTCCATCCTCCATCAACGCGACCAACAAGCAATGCGCTCAGCGCGACGACCGCGCCAATCAGATAGATATAGAAACTGGCAAGATTCAGGCGTGGAAACGCAACATCCTTCGCCCCAATCTGAATCGGAAGGGCAAAATTACCCATTACCGCAGGCACTGCCGGAATGATGAAAGCGAAAATCATCAATACCGCGTGCAGGGTAAATGTTTGGTTGTAGGCATCCGCTCCCATGAGGATCTCTTCGGGAGCCATCAATTCTACACGCACGAGCATCGCGAGGACACCGCCGGCGAGGAATGCCAGTGAAACGGCTATCAGATACATTATGCCGATTCGCTTGTGATCAAGCGTCAGCAGCCATGACTTGATTGACTTGTCATGGTTCAGATAGTTGACCGTTCCTGTAGGAGATTCAGTCATTTCGAATGATTGTATAAACTGTTTCTTTTGAGCACCTGAGTGTTACTCAAGCGTCTTGATATAAGCGATTAGGCCATCGATCTGCTTGGCCGACATACCCGCATAACCCGCAGGCATGATGGGCTGGAAACCCTCGGCAACCTGCGAGGCAGGATCCAGAATTGACTGTCTCAGATAATCATCGTTCGCGAGAACTGTCGATCCATCGGCCAGAGCACGATCTGATCCCGCAAGTCCCTGCAGCGATGGACCGATTCCGGCGCTTCCATCAACGGAGTGGCACACCGCACACTGTGCGAACAACTGCTGTCCCAACTCAGCTGGAGGCAGATCAGTACTGTTCTCAGCCAGCCACGTCGCAAAGTCCTCTTCGGACACCACAACGACCTTGGCGAGCATTGTCGAATGCTCTGTGCCACAGTATTCGGTGCAGAAAATCTGATATTCACCCAGCTTTGTCGCCTCGAACCACACCGATGTATATCGATCGGGGATCACATCGTGCTTGATGCGGAATGCCGGAACGAAGAACGAATGCAGAACATCGGAACTACTCATGTTGAGTTTGATGGGTCTTCCAACCGGGACATACATCTCGGTAAATGACGAAGCTCCTTCGTCATACTGGAATTCCCACGTCCACTGACCACCGCGAACGGTGATCTGGTATGAATCGGGAGGAGCCGTATTCAGTTTTACGAATACGTCGAATCCCCACGTGAATACGATCAACACAAGAATCGTCGGAACAACGATCCAGGTTGCTTCCAACCATTTGCTTTCCTTGACCGGCTCTGGCACCTCAGTGTCGTCTTTGCGTCGGTATCGCGCCATGAAGTACACTTTCGCAACAATAACTGCAGCAAAAATGATCGCGCTCGTCCAGGTTACAAACCAGAACAGAGCATCGACTTCGCCGGCGAGTGTCGACGCAGCATCCGGAAGCAAAAACGATCCTTTATCGCCCATTTTGGATACTTTCCTTTGTCTTGAGTTTAGTTTTCAGTGTGGGTTCTGGGGAGTCCCTGTTCCTGGTCGTTTCGTTCTCTACGCCAGAAGACAAAGAGACCGACACCGAGCATCAACAGAGTGAACATGCCGCCAAGCTTCATCAAGTTTGAGGCATGAAGTACATACGAGTTCTCAGCAGGGTCGTATCGGAAGCAATACAGCACGAATTGGTCAATTGCTGTCCCGACCGTTCCCTCAGAGGCTTCGACGATGGCACGTCGTACATCTGCCACCGGATGATCGATTCCGTTCAGATACCGAGTCACTACTCCTTCTTCACTGACAAAAATCAGCGTCGCAGGATGTGCGTACTCGCCACTGGATTCGACCCATTTATATTGAAATCCGACCGCTTCGGTCAGCGTTTTTATATTTGCCTCGTCGCCAACCAGAAAATGCCATCCTTCGGCGGCCTCGTCGGAGCGAATCTTGCGAATCATTCTGTCCTTCGATGCGGCTGCCATTTCAGGCGTCTCACCTGCAGCGAAACTCACCGTAAGAATATCGAAATCCGCTCCCGGACTGAATTCGAGCCCTTTCAGCATCTCTCCAAATGATTCTAGAGCGATGCTGCAGAGCATCGGGCAATCGTGATAGACGAACTGCAGCACCAATGGTTTGTCAGCATTCAAATACTGACCGATCGAGACTTCGTCGCCCGCGGCATTCAAGAAGGAGGCGTCAGGCGGGAGATAATCGCCCAGGTGCTCATCCAGACCAACACCTTCAATCAGGGTCGGTGGCAAATCAACACGTTGCTGAGCCGCAGCGTCCACGATGGACAGGGCTGAGCCTACAATGAGGGCCAATACGGGGACAATATGATCAAGTCTGATTCGGATGACGACCTCTTACTGATCCGACTCGTTGGCTTCGAGCTCCATGGCTCGTTCAATCGGAATCCGGTAGATGCCGTCACCTACAGCGTCATAGGAGTCCAGAAGTCCTTCTCCCTCCATCTGTGTTTCGTGCAGTTCAGGGTAGCCCGTTTCCTGTGTCGCCTCCATTCTGGCATACTGGAAATGCTCATTTGAAATGGCAACTGCCACGGCCACCAGGGCAATGACAATGATCGAGCTGAACACGATTACACCGAAAAGAGCAGGTGCTGGAACGTTTTCTGGCTCAACTTCGAATGTTGATGCATGGTCCGAACTCATGGTCGTACTCCAGATCAGGTGTTTGTAAAGGTAAGTGATTTTTCGAGTCTCGGATCATGTTGTGGTACCAGCGCATGGCGGCTGAGGCGATACATGAACGCCCCCACAAACACGCCGAAAACCCCTAACCCGGCTGCGAGGTCATAAAGGCTCATCGCGGCGTGTTCACCGTGAAGTACTGGTGCTACGATCCAGAAAAAATCAAACCAGTGCATTACGAGCATCCAGATGCTCATGAACGCGAGCAGCGGCATCATACGTTTGGCCCAGCGCCCGATCAGGACAACGAACGGAATGATGAAGTGGCAGATCAATAATATTGCACTGTAGGTTTCCCACCCGTGCTCCATGCGATGGCGGTAGAAAACAGTTTCTTCCGGAATATTTCCATACCAGATCAGCATGTATTGACTGAACGCGATGTAGGCCCAGAAAACCGTGAAGGCGAAAAGGAATTTTCCGAGATCCTGGTAGTGGTCAACTTTGACCGAACCGTTGAGCATCCCGAATCTTTGCAGCGTCAGGAATACCAGAACCATAAAGGCCATTATGGCCATGAATGACCCCGAGAAGAAATAGATACCAAAAATCGTCGAGAACCAGTGTGGGTCGAGCGACATCAGGATATCCATGCTCGCAAAGGCTGTCGTTATGGCTCCAAGAAGCAGCCCGATCGCGCTGAACTTTCGCTGTTTGGCGGTGAGCCCCGCTTCAGGATTAACATCCTGTTTCAGGCTCAACGTATAGAGTTTGAATGAGATGAACGTCCACACGGCGAAATAAAACACCATCCGGACCAGGAAGAACGGCGTATTCAGGTAGCCTGCTTTCCCTGCGATGATCGGATCAAAATTCTCGCTGGCCGGATCAATCAAATCGTGATGCGTCCAGTGATACAGGTCATGCATCCCAAATATGATGGGTATAGACAATAGTGCCAAAAGCGGAAAAGACCAGAGCAAAACCTCGGGAATCCGGCGAATGACTACGCTCCATCGAGCCTTTGTGAGGTGCTGAATGACCACAAAGAAGTACCCTCCCAACGTCAGGGACAGGCAAAAAGACCACCCGATGAGGTAAGAAAAATAAAACTGGTGGGAGTCTGTCGCCCAGCCAACGGCGCTGATCACGAGGCCTGCAATTCCGATGGCCAATGGCAGCATCCATGCCACCTGCGACCACTTGAACCGATAAGCTGGATCAGCGTGACTGGCAGTCGACTGAAGTGGGTCGATCAACCAGAGCAGCGGATTGCTTCGTTTTACTGTCTGAGACATACAGCTTTCGCTCTTTAATCCTAAAGTGTGTAGCGCCTGAAAAACAGGCAATCAATGGTTTGTCTATCGCTCGTTTTCCGGCACATCTCCCATATCTGCGTTCTGGCTCCGTTGCAGAGCACGGATGTAGGCGACGATAGCCCAGCGATCCCCAACAGGGATCTGAGAACCGTAACCCGGCATGCTGCGGATGCCTGCTGTCAGGGCATCATACAGATATCCGTCCGGCTGTGCCCGGATGAGGTCCGTGTGATAAGATGGAGCGGGCACGTACCCGTAGCCACCCGTCATTATGATGCCCTTTCCGTCTCCGGCAACACCGTGACAGACACTGCAGAAAATGTCGTAGCGTTCTCTGCCGCGCTCGAGCAAAGCGAGGTCAACCGAAAGTGGATTATCGGCCCAGGCTCCATCGGCTGTTTTTCCAGTCCAGAGCGCGGTGTCCTCTTTCAGGAATCCGCGTGCAACCGTTCCCTTCACTGGCAGGCGCATGGCACGCCCATCCTCGAAAAAGGCATTGGCTTCCTGCGCCTCGAATCGCTCCTGAGCGTCCATATTCGGATTGATATGGATCGGTTCGTTTCCGGAAATCGCTCCCTTGCACCCCACGAGGGTGACTGCCATTAAAAGCAGCAGAAGTCTTCCGGTGAAATTTGGTGTTTGCTTCATCATCGTTGATATCTCATCACGCAGTATGCATCCTGCTGAGTGATCAGTCTTCCTCCCCGTGGTCATGGATAGTCTCGACGTTGCTTGCACCGAGATCCCTCAACATCTGCGCCGTCGAATCCTGATCGAATCGTTTGTCCGAAGCTGCGATGTGAAGAAAGAAGGCGTCATCAGTGACGCGGAGGAAATTGCGCGAGTAAAACAGAGGGTTGTAAGGTCTGGGCAGGCCATTGAGCGCGAACATTCCCGCAACCGTAGCCAATGAAGCCAGCAAAACCGTCAATTCGAACATGACCGGAATAGATGGTTCAAATGCAAAGAAAGGTTTACCGCTGATATTGATCGGGTAGCTGACCTCACCCATCCACCATTGCATCCAGGTGGCCAGTGCCAGACCCGCAATACCACCACCGAGAGTGATCCACCCTACGATTGAATTGCCAAGTCCCATGGCTTTGTCCATTCCATGAACAGGAAATGGACTGTGCGTATCGAAATGACGATATCCTGCCTCATGAACCGAAGCTGCGGCATGAAGCAATTCACCAGGATGAGCAAACTCTGCAAGGACGCCATATACGTCGTCCTCCTGAGCCTGATAGATGCTCATGCTGGCCATTACATCGTTTGTCAGTTGTTTAAGCATGATTGCCTGTACAATATTGACTGTTTACTGAGAGCGTGCTCTCTGAATTATTCGCTGTGAGTGCTGACATCAATCTCATGTGATGCCGCATGACCATCGCCCGAATGATCATAAAAGTGCGGATCAGCCTGAGGCATGACACCCTTGACCTCTGAAACCGCGACCATTGGCAGGAAGCGCAGAAACAGAAGGTAGAATGTGAAAAAGAGGCCGAACGTCCCGACAAACGTCAGAATGTCGACGGCAGTTGGAGTGTAGTAGTCCCACGAGCTCGGCAGGTAATCCCGATGCAGGGACGTAACCGTGATCACAAATCGCTCAAACCACATCCCGATGTTTACGAAGATCGAAATGACGAACATGAACGGAATGCTTCGGCGCAGTTTCTTGAACCAGAAGAACTGAGGAAAGAAGAGGTTACACGACATCATCGTCCAGTATGCCCAGGCATACGGCCCGAACATGCGATTCGTGAATGCATACTGCTCGTATTGCACTCCTGAATACCAGGCAATGAAGAACTCTGTGATGTACGCGAATCCAACCATCGTACCCGTCAACAGGATGACGATGTTCATCTTCTCGAGGTGATCGATGGTCACGATATTCTTGACACCGTACACGTGACGGGCCACGACTCCCAGTGTTACCACCATCGCAAAACCGGAGAAGATGGCCCCGGCAACGAAGTAAGGAGGGAAAATGGTGGTGTGCCACCCCGGCACCACGGATACGGCAAAGTCGAAGGAAACGACTGAGTGCACGGAGAGAACAAGCGGCGTGGCCAATGCAGCGAGAAGAAGGTATGCCTTCTCGTAATTGCGCCAGTGGCGATTGGCTCCCGTCCATCCCATGGCGAGGACGCCCATCACTCTTCGGCGAATTTTGTTGGTGGCGCGGTCGCGAAGTGTGGCAATATCAGGCACCAGGCCGACATACCAGAACACTGCGGAAACAGTGAAATAGGTCGAAACAGCGAATACGTCCCAGAGAAGCGGGCTTTTAAACTGTGGCCACATGTCCATCTGATTCGGAATCGGTAGCATCCAGTATGCTGCCCAGATACGTCCGACGTGGATTCCAGGAAAGACCAACGCACAGATCACGGCGAAAATGGTCATCGCCTCTGCCGAACGGTTAATGGCTGTTCTCCATTGCTGCCTGAACAGGAATAGAATTGCCGATATCAGAGTTCCGGCGTGACCGATACCCACCCAAAACACGAAGTTGACGATGGCATAGCCCCAGCCAACCGGATTGTTGAGTCCCCACACACCTGTTCCATTCCAGAACAAATAGGCGATCATGACGACCATGAGCATCAGCCCTGACAGAGCCAGGGTAAATGCACCGTACCAGGCCAGTGGGGTTTTCTTCTCCGTATGGGAAGAAACGATTTCGGTAATGTCGTGGAAACTCAGATTCCCTGTAACGAGGGGAGCTTCATCGTGGAAGTCCGCCGTTGTTGCGAGAGTCTTTTCCATGCTTGCCGTACTCACGGGCGTCGCTTTTTCGTTGTTTGATACTTGTTTTATCAGTCAGCCTATCAGGCCAGGTTCGGATTCGGGTTTCGAATACGACCCAGATAACTGACTCGCGGCTTGACGTTCAATTCTGCCAGCAACTCGTACCGTCTGTCCGAGGTGCGTTTCTGCGAAACAGCACTGTTTGGATCAGCCAGGTTACCGAACGAAATGGCGTTCGCCGGACAAGCCTGCTGACAGGCTGACACGACTTCACCGTCTTCCAGCGCCCTGTCCTCCAGATTGGCGACCTTGTTGGCGCCACGAATCCGCTGGATACAGAACGAGCACTTCTCCATAACACCACGCGAACGAACCGTCACATTGGGATTGTGTCCCATGTGGACTGTTTCCGGAAGTGTCTTCGTCCAGTTGTAGAAATTGAATCGACGCACTTTGTACGGGCAGTTATTTGCGCAGTAGCGCGTGCCGATACATCGATTGTAGATCATCTGGTTTGTGCCATCCGGCGAATGAACCGTCGCGGCCACTGGGCAAACTTCCTCACAAGGAGCGTTTTCGCAATGTTGACACGGAAGCGGCTGAATAACCATCTGCGGATCTTCAAATGAAGCGCCATCTCCAGTTACGAAGTAGCGATCCATGCGCAGCCAGGACATTTCGCGTCCGCGCGCCACTTCCTGCTTGCCCACAACCTGAATATTATTTTCTGCCTGACAGGCGACTACACATGCGTTGCAACCCGTGCATGTATTCAGATCAATTACCATCCCCCACTGATTGGAGTAGTACTTCGAAGACGTGATGTAGTCGGTATCCTTGGGATGATTTTCTTCCCAGAGTGCAGGGTAATCAGCCCAATCTTCTCTGATTGGAGACGGTTCGCCGCCAGCAACGAATTCCGGATTGGCCCGATATTCGTCCACTGTCGCCATGCGGAAGAGACCACGTTTTGCAACGACGCGCGCTTCTTCTTCGATCGAACCATGATCCTGCGTTGAGGCCACCATGTAACCAGAACCTGTTTTCGTCACGGTTCCGGTCGCAATACGTCCAGCCGTTGCCAGAGGCGATACATTGCCACCTACGCCGTTCGAAACAGCACCCTGTCCATATACATCTGTATAGTGGTCAAGGTCAAAGATGTGTGATTCCCGCTTCGCTCTTTCACTCTGAATATCCTGACCGTATCCGAGGGTCAGTTGAACTGAATCATCCGCGAGACCCGGTTGCACCCAAACTGGAAGGATGGTCCGATATCCGCCAGCCTCAACACGGACGGTATCTGTGAGATACTGCCCTCCATCCAACTCGTAACCCAGGCCGAGGCGTTCGGCGGTTGCGGGGTTCATTTTTGCTACGTTGTCCCATACAACCTTGGTCGTCGGGTCAGGCAGTTCCTGGAGCCACACGTTATTGGCGAATCGACCGTCGTACACCTTGGGATCGGTGCTGATAACGACCTCGATTCCTTCATGCGGAGAAACATCCAGGTCAGAGGTAGCTGATGCTACTCCGGAACTCGAAGCAGAAACCCGCACCGTGGAAAAACCACTTCCCTCTTCAAATCCATCGTGAACAACCTTGCGCCACGCATTTTCGAAATTTCCAGTCAGACGCGAGCGCCACGTACTCCGGACCATGTCGTAGCCGAACTGTTCGCTTCCGCTCGCCAGAAGACCGATTACCTCAATGGCCGAGTGAGCGTCTTCGTACAGAGGAGCGATGAGAGGCTGAACAATTCCCGCTACGCCCGTCAAACTCTGTCCATCACCCCATTCTTCGAGGAAATGTGTTTGGGGCACGGCCCAATTTGCCAGGCTCGCCGTCTCGTTGGCATAATGACCGAGATAGATGCTATTGGCAACACTTTGGAAAGCGTCACCAAAACCGGCAACCTCGTAAACCGGGTTGATTCCGATGGTCACCACAGCGTCAATTGATCCCGCTGCCATATCGGCAATCAGCGTGTCCAGTTCGCCCGCCGTATCCGACGCGTCGTCTTCTGCATTCAGATAGCTTACGGTCGTTCCAACTGCACCGAGTCCTTCGTTGATTGCAGCAGCCAGGGCATGGACGCCAATAGGCTGATTGGGACCTGCGACTACAAGACCCGCGGAACCAGCACCACGAAGGTCACTGGCGATTTCGCTGATCCACTCGTGCGCCGTGTGTACTCCGGTATTGCCCGTATACTGGCCCATTTCGGACGCAAGCGAGGCAGCGAATGAGCTGATCTCCGCTGATTTCATCCGGAGACGGTTGTCGGCCATTCCTCCCGTTATCGAATAGTCGCTTTCGACCACATACAGACGGCTGACATCGCTTCCTCCGTCAACGTTGCGACCGGCAGAAAAACCGCGGGTGGCAGAGACGGTGTCGTTCCCATTCGTTCCGAGGAAATCAGCGTCAAGACTGACGATCACTTTTGCGGCCGAATAATCATACGACGGACGATAGGCCCGGCCGAAGACAGCCTGCGTGGCACGTGCAGCGTTATTTCCGTCTGCCTGGGCGTAGTTGACCCAACGCACGGACGCGAATTTCTGCTCCATCTGGCGTCGAAGTGATGCCATCGTCATGGATGATGATTCTTCAACGAGGACCGCGACGCGAGACTGCGGAGACACGGAAGAAGCAAACGACTTGAAGCCGCTCCATGAAGATGGAGAGCCTTCATTCTGTACAACGCTGAGTCGATCCGGGTCATACAGTCCCAAAATGGCGGCTTGCTCGTAGACACCGGTTGAACCGAGACTATCGCCGTGTTGCGGATTACCCTCGATTTTCGTGGGGCGACCGTCAAAACTTTCGACGAGAAGCGGTCTCAATGATCCGCGGAACGGCATTGAAGTAGCATACTGAACCGGAACGCCGGGAATGACGTCTTCAGGCATTCTCGAAAAGGGCACGATCGTTTCGATCGGTCGACGACAGGCGGTTAGGCCTGCCAGTGCCATCGAAGCGCCCATGAGTTGCATGAACTGCCGGCGGGTGGCCCCACCTGGTCCTTCGGATGCGCCGGGTAGAAATTCTTCAGAACTGATCCGCTGGAATTCTTCGGTGTTCTTCAGATGACTGATGCTTCGCCAGAATCTGTTTCTCGGCGATTCTTCGCCGGACGGGCGTTCATCAAGTACAGGAAGCTCGATCATAATCTATCGGGTATCGATTCTCGGAATGAACATTCACTCCGCCTTTCGATCAGTAGTGGCAAGCTGAGCAATTTGTGGGTGGCTGAATATCTTCAGCCTCGATTCTTCTGAGGTTTTCCTCGACGAAACCTTCGGGGTATTCGTGCCCCATCTTGGTGACATCAGAATTGGCCCTCAGGTAATTCTCCGGATTCCGGTGACATTCCAGACACCATCCCATGGAGAGAGGTTCTGTCTGGAAGAGGACATCCATCTGGTCTACACGGCCGTGACACGTCTCACACCCGACTCCATTGTTGGTGTGAATCGCGTGACTGAACTGAGCATAGTCCGGCAGCTTGTGGACCTTGATCCATTCGATCGAATTACCGGTTACCCAGCTTTCACGTACAGGAAGCAGCTTCAGGGATTCCGTACGAATCTGACTGTGGCAGTTCATGCAGGTCTGGGTGGCCGGGATGTTCGAATGGGAAGCATCCTTGGCATTTGTATGACAATACTGACAGTCAAGACCTAGCTCTCCGGCGTGGAGGCGGTGACTGTATTCTACTGGTTGTTCCGGCGCATATCCCACGTCCGTGTATTCGGGCGAGAAATAGTACCAGACGAATGCGATGGCAAATATGCCGCCCGCCAACGAACCAGCCAGGGTGAGGTGAGGCAGGACATTTGCCTTCCTAGGAAAAATCTGGGGCATCCGGGGTGTCGAGTTGAATCGATTTGCGTAATCACAGAATGGCGCTAAACCTAATCATAAACGGACGCCGATGATAGCGGGGACCTCTTGAATTTAGAGCTAAATAGATTTGAAGATCGTATTTGCCAAGCGCATGATTATATGGAACATACGCTGCAAATCTATACTTTTGACGCTCTTCATCTTGTAGGGGACGGGCTGTAAAAAACTTTTCCACATCACCGACAAGCAAAAAAAGGATCCACCTTCAGGCTTTCCTACCGTGGTGCAGTGTGATTGAGTCGATAAAATCTTCGAGTCAGAAAGACGGCGGCCGTCGCAAGGCCCAGTACCAGGCCCCACCACAAACCCGATTCTCCGTAGCCGAGCGGAAAGGCCAATATGTAGCCAGAAACAAGACCTACTCCCCAGTACGACAGAATCGAAAGGATCATGGGTACATACGTGTCTTTCATGCCGCGCAGTGCTCCCATGGCAGTAACCTGGATGCCATCCACGATCTGGAAGATGGCGGCCAGAAACAGAAGCTTGATCGCCACGGCGATGACTGCGCTATTTCCCGGATCCGCCATGTCCAAATACAGGGAAACGATGGTCCGAGGCGCAAGCAGAAACAGAAGTGCCGTCAGTGACATGAACGAAACCGAGAGTCCGATCCCGGTGAAGCCTGCCCTCGTGGCGGCTTCGGGATCCCTTTTACCAATCGCCTGACCCACACGAACCGATGTCGCCATACCGATGCCAAGCGGGACCATAAATGTGAATGCTGCACACTGCATGGCAACCTGATGCGCCGCCAGTTCCGTCGTTCCGATCCAGCCCATCATGATGACTGTCAACATAAAAAGACTGGTCTCGATTCCCATGGAGGAACCGATCGGCCAGCCAATGCGACACAACTCCTTGAAATATTTCTTGTCAGGACGCCCGAGCTTTGAAAAAATGTGATACTCTTTAAATGCCTTCTGTCGAAAAACATAGATGAACAGCATCAGAAAATTGAAGCTGAAAACGCCTGTTGACGCCCAGCCCGTTCCAACCAGTCCCATTGCAGGAAAACCAAGTTTCCCGTACATCAATACGTAATTCAAGCCCACGTTCAGGCCGACACCAAAAAGGGCTATCGCTGTCACAACCTTAGGTCTCGATACCGCCTCCATGAACGAACGCAGAGTAATCAGACCCAGAAATGGGAAAATGCCCCACCCGATAGCTTTCAGATAGGCTCCTGCCATCGCGACGTTCTCTGGAGTCTGCCCCAACCAATGCAGAACGTAGTTTCCGTTATAGATAAACGTAAAGGCCAGAATTGAGAGACTGGCCGCCATCCATAACCCCTGGCGCACACTCCTTCCGATGGCATCATCATCGTCTGCTCCAAACGCATGGGACACCATCGGTCCCACCGCCATGAGAATTCCCATGCAAAAGATGAGCGTGTTGAAAAAGATTGTGTTTCCCAACGCAACCCCGGCCAATGATTCTGGCCCCAATCGCCCAACCATCACCGTGTCGACAAAACTGAGCGATATATGCGCCAGCTGGGTGATGACAATCGGGAGAGCCAACACCATGGTGTCATTGATTTCTCGGCGATATAAGCGGCGGGCGGTCAACAGCAGATCCGGTGTCTGGTATAAATGGGTCCGTATGATACAGCGATTACTGATCGATTCCTTACATGAGCAATCCGAATTCCAATCCATCGGACCTCATTTCGCCGAAACCCGTATCTTTGCACCCCATTTGGCGGATCGCGCAGGACAAAGGTGCCAGTGTTCTTCAATAGAGCAAACATCGTGTTCAGTTTCTCGTCAGAAGGGGCCAATTCAACCGTCAGGACATGAGTGTCACATACGAACATGAATTCGACCAGGAGTCGAACGCTGTTGATGTGAGCGTTGTAATCGTTAATTACAACGTGAGTGAATTCCTGATTCAGGCCCTTGGATCCCTCGCGCAAGCCTCTGCACATCTGAATGTTGAGACGTGGGTCGTGGACAATAATTCCATCGACGATTCCGTGGAAATGGTTCACAGTGAATTTCCCGCCGTGCATGTCATCGCCAATGAAACCAACAAAGGATTTGGATCGGCCAACAATCAGGCGATCCGTAAAGCAAAGGGCGAGTTCATTCTGATTTTGAATCCTGACACCATTGTTCAGGAAGACAGTCTGGATTCCATGGTGTCCTTCATGAATAGGCATCCAGGATGCGGGGCGCTCGGTTGTCAGATACTCAATCCAGACGGATCGTTCGCGCCTGAAAGCCGCCGTTCATTTCCCACACCGGAAACGGCTTTTTACAGAATGACAGGCCTGGGAAGGCTCTTTCCGCGAAGCAAGAGATTTGGTCGATACAACATGACCTATCTGCCTGCCAACGAAGAAGCCGAGGTAGACGCGCTCAGCGGATCTTGCATGATGGTTCGGCGCGATGCACTGCAGGGTGAGAGGGGCGCGGGTCTCTTCGACGAGGATTTTTTCATGTATGGTGAAGACCTCGATCTCTGCTATCGAATTCAGCAAAAAGGATGGAAAATCTGGTACACTCCCTCTACCCGAATCATCCACTACAAGGGAGAGAGTACAAAGAAGGGTGATATCAGGTACGTCAAGATTTTTTACGGAGCGATGCTTCTTTTCATCGAAAAGCACCTCCAGCAGAAACATTCTGCGTTTTTTGCCTCCTTTCTGCGAGCCGGGATCATGTTTCGAGCGACTCTTTCAGTCTGTCTCAATTGGATTCGACGACTCGCACCTCCTCTTGTTGATTTCGCCTGTGTATATGCGAGTGTTGTGGGTCTCGGTGTTCTTCGCTACCAGCAGACCGGAGGCACGCTGTCCAATCTGTTTTTTGCTACCACAGCACCGGCCTATGCGCTCGCTACGATTATTGCCATTGGAGTAGCAGGCGGATATCGTCGAGCAGCGCGCAGTCCCAGTACGCCTGTATTTCCCGGACTTCTGTTTGGGTTCGCCTTCGTCGCGAGCCTGTCCTTCTTCATTCAGGAGATCGCGTTTTCAAGGCTGGTTGTGATGGCCAGTTTCCCGGTGGCCCTGGCCTTACTTCTCACATGGAGAATGCTGGTACGAAGACGTTCCACCGGAGGGCGCAGAGCCGTCCTTGTGGGAGGGGCATCGGAGGCGGCACGTCTCTCAAGACTGCTTTCCGGACATCCTCGCCCGGCTTTCAGGCTTCATGGCTACGTGGCGGATTCTGAAGATGAAAGCGCCCCTCAAATCTCCCAGATCCCGAAACTCGGGAGGCCGTCTTCTCTCAGGGATCTGGTGCGCATCCGCGGATTCGACGACATCGTGTTCGCGGCCGGGATCGTGTCAAATCAGAAGATCATGAGCACCATGCGGGACCTGAACGACCTTTCCGTTCAATTTCGGATCCTGGCCGAAGGAAGAGATCATGTGATTGGCAAATCCACCGTGAGCCACCTGTCTGTGAGCGCTCTATCATCAGAGGTAACAGAATTGGTCCAATTGCGATCTGGATTTGCCAGAAGGGGCTTCGAATTGTCGGTTTCCTTCCTGATTCTACCGTTGATTCCTTTCATCTGGCTCATTTCAAGGCTTTTTTCTCGTCAGAGCGCTTTTCGAAGGTCGTCTGACCAACTTTCGGGCATTATCCACGTGTTTTCCGGGCGAAATTCGCTGGTTGGCTTCGATCTGAGGGACAAAGAGCTCGTTCCGGACAACTGGAATCTCAAACCGGGGCTATATTCGGTGACGAACTCCATGCCTACTGAAGAGTTGGAGGCCGGTGAAATCGTTCGAGCCTACTGGTATTACGTCACCC
>CAZEHJ010000016.1:0-8696 GCA_964512485.1 uncultured Rhodothermales bacterium
GGAGCCAATTGCGTTTTAATACGCGTCCTCTCTACCGAAATTTCCCTTTTTCGCATCCTGCTGCTCGATTACGTATATAGAGCCGAAATAGGGACATAACATCCGCCGGTAGGGCGGTTTTGACAAACGAATAATCGTTTAAGACCATTCGAAGAAACGTACAGTATGGATCTCGGACTGAAGAAAAAAACTGCATTTCTGGCCGGCGCCAGCAGCGGCTTGGGAAGAGCGATCGCGAAGGAGTTAATACTCGAAGGCTGTCATGTGGCCATCTGTTCGCGGCACCGCGAGCGGATCGATTCTGCCAGGGACTGGCTGGTCGAGAAAACAGACGCCCCGTCTGAGAATATCCTGCCTCTCGTTTGTGACGTGACAGATGAGTCACAGATTGAAAGCGCAATATCGGACACCGTAAATCACTTCGGTGGACTGAATCTGGTCGTTACCAACGCTGGAGGTCCTCCAACCGGAAAAATTGATGATCTGGGAGCAGACGTGTGGAGAGACGCAATCGAGCTGAATCTCATGAGCACAATCAATACCGCTCGAGCAGCAGTTCCAGCTCTCAGGAATGCGGCGTCCGATAGCGGACACGCCAGCATTCTGATGATCACCTCTCTTTCGGCCAAGCAGCCCATTCCTTCTCTCTATCTGTCGAATGTATCCAGAGCTGGAGTTCAGGGATTCGCCAAAAGCCTTTCGGAAGAGCTGGGAGAAGATGGCATTACTGTCAATACCATCTTGCCGGGGTACACCCGTACCGACAGACTTTCCCATCTGTCGGAATCGCTGAATGTGCAGACTGGACAACCTATCGCTGAAATTGAAAAAGGCTGGGCAGCAAACAGTGCTCTCAAGCGCATAGGTACCGAAGAAGAATTCGCCGCCGCCGCGACCTTTCTGCTCAGTTCACGTGCAAGCTTCATCACCGGAGTAGCCCTGGTAGTCGATGGCGGTGCTGTAAAATCATTGCTGTAGTCGACCTCACATTGAAAACCAACGTTTTGATCCAAGATGAAACCATCATTCCGGACCCTCGCTTTCTTTTGCTTAATGGCTGGTACCGCCACAACAGGCTGTGAAGAAGAACCAGCATTCAGAACGATCGAGATTCCATTGATGCACTATGAGGGTGCGGGGGTCGTTACCGACTATCTGGATGAAAGTGCATTGATTGTAATCCGTCACGGTGAAATCGAGGGATACATGATGGCCATGACGATGCCGTTTCAAGTCCGGGAAGACTCTGTCCGTGCCTCATTTTCCGTTGGCGACTCGATCGCTTTCCAGTTGACCTATGACGGTACGGATTCCTGGATCACACAGATCACCGTTTTCGAGTAAAGCCCGACCGGTCAATCTATGGTTTCGAGATAGCGAAACATTGCCTCAAGGTCTTCATCGGTCATCTTCTTGAACTCATCCCAGGGCATGAATTGGCCGTCCAGGAGCCGACCTGACGGTGTCTCCCCCGTTCGTATCGCGCTCACGAATGAATCCAGTCCCCATCCTGCAGCTACCCTTAGATCGGGAGCCAGAGGGGAATTCGGATCAGGCGGCTGAGCTCCTTTGAGGTCGGCGCCATGGCACACCCGACACATCACGGTGGTTCGATAAAATCCCCATTCTGCAGTAGGACCCTTTTCGGGCATTTCCGGACGGGCTTCCCGCGGAATCATCTGTGCGGCGGTCTTCAGGTCGTCCGAAACACCAAGAATCAGATTCCCAAGGGCCCTCATGGTAACGGGTGGAAGCTCATTGTCTACGGGATCCACCTGTTTCAGATAGCCGATGATCGCCCCAACTTCTTCATCGCTGAAAAAGTAATAAGCCTCTGAGGGCATAATCATCAGCCCCCGACCATCCGCACCCACCCCATGTCGGATGGCACGCAGCCAATCAGCGTCTGAAAACCGGGATGCGACTCCACCTCTTCCCGAGGTCAGATTTGACGCGGCAACCAGGAAAGGGGCTTCATCGATCATCACCCGTCCGCCCAGATTTTCTCCGTGACAACTGTCACAACCATGAGTCTGGACCAGATACCGTCCCGTATCCATCGCCTCTTCGTCGGTGCGAATCATGGCATCATCGTACTGCATCGAATAGGTCTGGGCGAACTTTTCCGAGCCCTTGTTGATCATGACCAGTGCGGCAGCAGCCACAACAATGAGAATCGCTGCCAGCGATCCGAAGATCCATTTCAAGACTTTCATCTTCTCAGCCAGTTGATTCGAGGAGACCGACCCTGCCATCTGAGAAGCGGGGTACACCGGGTTGACTTAAATGTATTAAAACACGACGTTCTCTGCGCTTATCCATCAATAGTATGCTCTCATGACGCGCCGAATTCAAATTTTCGCCCTTTTGATCCTTTTTCTGTCGTCCTCAGCTGCGTTCGCTCAGGAAAAACGATCTCTTCAACACGAAGATGTAAACGAATGGAAAAGCCTGACCCAGGCCCGCATGGCCAACAATGGGGAATGGGTTGCCTGGCGCGAAGCGCCCGCACGAGGTGATTCGCGGCTGTTCGTTTCTTCGGCAGACGGTAGTACTCAGCACATCGTTCCGCGCGGTGACGCCGCACGATTCTCTGGAGACAGCCGCTACCTTCTGTTCAAGATCGTCCCTCAAGCCGACTCAGTCCGACAAAAAAAACTCGACAAAGTAAAATCCGACGATATGCCTTCGGACAGCCTCGGAATCATGTCGCTGAGGGATGGCTCGATCCGCACGTTCGCCGACGTTCAGTCATTCAAGGTCTCTGACGAAGGCGGTCACATGGCGGCGTTCAGGCTGACAGAAAGAGCCAGCGAAGAGGAAACTCCGGCGGACACTACGGCCACAGAAGAACCTGAAGAAGAAGAGGCTTCTGAAGAGGAAGAGTCAACGGAGGAGGAAGAAGATGACACACCCGACAAGAAAAAGGGCACATCACTGATCGTGCTGAACCTTGAAAGCGGATCTACCAACACGTTCAAAAACGTCACCGAATACGTTGTTGACAAACAGGGCAAAGGTGTCACCTTTTTACGCGAAAGCGAGGAAGGTGAAGATGATGGCGTATATGCGGCTGCCGGAAGCTCACTTGAAGAACGGACAGCCGCCTCGGGTGTAGGGAATTATGTAAAACTGGCCCTATCTGACGACGGCGAAACGCTGGCGTTCATGACCAATCGTGACGACTTCGACGCCGATCAACCGTCCTTTACTCTGTTTGCTGGCAATCTTGAGACCCTGAGTGCTGTCGCCTCAGAAGGAAGCGAGTTTCTGGCTGCCGGATGGTGGGTCAGTGAAAACGCCACGCTCGACTTCTCGGATTCTGGTCAGCGGCTGTATTTCGGCACTGCTCCCAAGCCTGAACCAGAACCCGACGATGAAGGCGTACTGGAAGAGGACAAGGTCAAGGTTGACGTCTGGAACTGGAAAGACCCATTGCTCCAGCCCATGCAACTCCTTCAGGCAAACAGGGAGAGAGATCGATCCTACCGTGCGGTCGCCCATCTCGATACGGGAAAAAATGTTCAGCTGGCTTCCGTAGATGTACCGACCGTCTCAACCTCAATGAAAGGCGATGGTGATGTCATTCTCGGCACAACCAATATGAAATACCGCCAGGAAATTTCATGGGAATCTCCCGGCTTTCAGGATGCATGGATCATCAACGCTCAGACGGGCGAACGCATGCAGATTCTTGAGGCCATCCAGGATTTTCCCCGGTTTTCCCCGGATGGGAATTTCGTCACCTATTGGGACCGATATGACGAAGTATACAAGGTTGTAGACACCGCAACGGGCGCGAATACCGCGATTTCGTCAGGATCCGAGCATTCGTTGGTAAACGAACTGGATGACCGCTCCTACGCCCCGGGCAGCTACGGACAGGCTGGTTGGACGGACGGCGACGCTGAGTTTGTTTTTTATGACAAATATGATGTTCTGGCGGCGACTCCCGACGGAACCGTCAGAAATGTAACCGAAGGTGCGGGCCGGGAGGCCGGAGTACGCCTTCGTGTCAGAGACCTCGATTTTGATGAGCCGGCTCTCCCGGCCCGCGAAGAATGGTTGCTCTCGGCTCTCGACCTTGAAACCATGGACGCAGGATTCTGGGAAGTCGATCCACGTCGTGGCGACGCGGAAAAGATTGTGATGTCTCCACACCAGTATCGAATCTTTACGAAGGCTGAAGATGCTGATGCCTTGCTCTTCGCTGTCGCGGATTTCAGAACATATCCCGATCTCCATACCACGGACCTCGATTTCAATAATCCTGTCCGCTTGTCCGATACGAATCCACAGCAGGATGAATTCATCTGGGGAACGGCAGAGTTGGTTCGATGGACGTCTATCGATGGGGACGAATTGAAGGGAATTCTGTACAAACCAGACGGGTTTGATGCCTCAAAGAAATACCCGCTGATGGTGTATTTCTACGAGAAGAACTCAACGAACTTACACAGCCACCGGGCCCCGTCTGCCGGCGGGTCGAGCATCAACTATTCGTTCTATGTAAGCCGGGGTTATCTGTTGTTCGTCCCGGATATTCCATACAAGAACGGCTATCCCGGCGAGAGCGCGATGAACGCAGTGATGCCGGGCATCACTTCCCTGGTCGATCAGGGATTCGTCGATCGGGATCGAATCGGAGTCCAGGGTCACAGTTGGGGCGGATATCAGATATCCTATATGGTCACCCAAACCAACCTGTTCGCTGCTGCTGAAGCAGGGGCCCCCGTCTCAAACATGACGTCGGCCTACGGCGGAATCAGGTGGGGATCAGGAATGAGCCGCGCCTTCCAATACGAGCGGACCCAAAGCCGAATCGGTGGCACGCTCTGGAATGCTCAGCAGCGATACATGCACAACTCTCCACTTTTCCAGGCTGACAAAATCAGAACGCCACTCCTGATGATGCACAACGACGAAGACGGAGCAGTGCCATGGTATCAAGGAATCGAGTTTTTCAGTGCACTTCGCAGGCTCGGACAACCTGTCTGGATGCTCAACTACAACGGAGCAGGCCATGGTCTTTCGGATTTGGACGACCGCCGGGACTGGCAAATTCGCATGCAGCAGTTTTTTGATCACTATCTGATGGACGCTCCTGCACCGGTATGGCTTGCAAAAGGTGTACCTGCTGTAGACAAAGGTCGAACGATGGGACTCGAACTGATGGATCATTGATTCGCACCCGATCCGAACCGAGCTGAACGAATCATGGCCAACCGTCGATCATTCATCAAGAACGCAGCCCTGGCAGTGCCGGGGCTGGCTGTTCTGGGCGAATCTGCGCTCACAGCCCCTCCCACGAGCCTGACGCTTCCAACATGGGGATCCGTTCCGGCAAATGATTACTGGGATGAGGTTCGCGCCCGATATGCTCTCTCGGATCACCGGGCGTATATGAATACGGGTGGCCTCGGCCCGTGCCCGCGACCGGTTCTGGATCGATATCTCGAACTGACAAATGAACTGCAGACGGTATCGGAAACCGGTCACCGATACATCGAAGAGGCGCGAGAACCGGTCGCGTCCTTTTTCGGTGCAAACGCATCCGAAATCTCCTTCACGCGCAACGCGACAGAAGGAAACGCAACCATTGCATCGGGCCTCGGCCTGAACGCTGGCCACGAAATCGTCATCGACTCACATGCTCACCCCGGCGGCGCGATTCCGTGGCTGAACCAGCTGAAGGCAAATGGCATTGTGGTACGCCTCTTCGATCCAGATGCCCCGACCGCGGCGGGCATTCTCGAGCGAATCGAAGAAGCCATCACTCCCCGGACGCGAGTCGTTCAAATCAGCCACGTAACCGCGCCAACCGGAATCCTACTGCCCGCCAAAGCCATCGCTGATCTGGCCCATTCACATGGTTGCTGGTTTCACATCGATGGCGCTCAATCAGCCGGAATGCTGCCCATTGATCTGCATCAGATCGGATGTGACTCATGGGCGACAAGCGGACACAAATGGTTGGGTGCCCCGCATGGAACAGGCATCCTGTACATCCGAAGGGATCGTCTCAATGAAGTTCTCCCGACCGAAATTGGTGCGTATTCAGATGCTGGCTATTCACTCCCGGATCACCTGGACTACATCGACACAAGCAGGCGCCACGAAAGCGGTACCCGAAATGCACCACTGGTAGAGGGAGTCCAGAATGCCTGCACATTCATATCTGAAATTGGAATTGCACGAGTTCGCGAGCGCGGACTTGAACTAACTTCCGCTTTGAGGGCCGGTCTCGAGTCCATTCCCTCCGTTCAGGTTTTAACACCCGAAGACGAGACCATTCGTGGCTCCATCCTGACGTTCAAAAGCTCCAACATGAGCTATTCGGACCTGAACAAGGCGCTTTCAACCGAACACAAACTCAGACTTCGAGTCGTAACTGAAGTAAATCTGAACGCAATTCGCGTTTCCCTGCACGTCTTCAACTCCATGCACGAAGTCGAGCGTGTGATCGAAGGAGTTCGTTCGGTTCTGGACGTTTAGAGCCGCGCCGTGATCTCAAGACCATCGTAAGCCGGAGCCATCCCTTCGGGTAGTCTCGACTCCAATTCAGAATGAAGGATCTCGTGGGAGAAATGGGTGAAATAGGTCTGCTTCGCTCCAATTTCAGCCGCCACTTCTGTGGCGCGATCAACTGTCATATGCATCGGATGTGGACGATCCCGGAGTGCATCGAGGACCAAAACATCCAGATCTTCGAGCAGGTTGCGACTGGCAAATGGGACGTCGCTGACGTCAGTCATATAGGCGAATCCTCCGATTCTGAAACCGAGGACATTCAAAGACCCGTGCACCGCCGGTATCGGGATGATTCGTACTGCCAAATCATCTTCCGATCTGCTTGCGACATCAAAAGGCCCTTCCACATCGTGCATCTCCAACCGCGGCACGCCTGGATAGTTACCGTCCCGGAAAATGTAGCTGAACATGTCCCGGAGAGCATCGGCAGACTGTGGGACGGCGTAACACGGAATCTTTCGTCGATTTTGGAAGATGAACGGTCGCAGATCATCGAGTCCTACGACGTGATCAAAGTGATGGTGAGTGATCAGAATCGCATCGACGTCTTCGATTCCGGATCTCATCGCTTGCTGCCTGAAATCCGGTCCTGCGTCAATCAAAATGTTGATTCCGCCGACACGGATGAAACAGGAGCATCGAAGTCTTGAATCTCGCGGATCGTCAGACGTGCATATCGAACAATCACACGTGAGGACCGGGACACCAGTCGAAGTACCGGTTCCAAGAATCGTAACCTTGACAGACTGTGCGTCAGTCACCTTCCTCTGCCTCGAACTCTACCACATCATTTCTGGCCCAAGCATCTTCGAGCGCCTGTCGAACGGTGGGCTTGAGATACACCGAATCCATTTCAATCGTACGCAGTGCATCGGCGAGAACAACGAGATGCACCTCAGGCGGATGTACACGATTGAGCATCAGAAATTCCTCTTCATTCCGGACACAGAATCCGCCTCTGAAATTTCCTTTTTCCCGCCGAACCCGGAGGCCAAGCTGCTCAACAGCCTCCTCCAGTTCTTTTACAATCTGCGTTGTTTTCATGTGGTGAAAATACACTCCGGAAATGCTGAATGAAAACGCATTCTCAGCACTCGCTCAGACTCAGTCGTGACGCCTCTAAACATGTCTCAGAACGTAATTCCGAACTGCGCAGCATGGTAAGATCCATTGTAGGTCAGATCGCCGCCCGTGGTTTCCCCGAGCACGATGGAGGAGTTCAGATTCCATTGCTGCCAGCGATATCCGTAAGACAGATAAAAACCGAATCGGTCGTTTATTGTCCCTGAAGCCCATTCCACGTCCGCGGTAAAGATCGCAGACGTGCCCGTGTCGTTTCCGAACGAGCGTGAGGCAAGACCAAAGTAGGGAAGCGCACGAATGGAAAGGTCGCTTCCGCGGATACCAGTCGTCGCACCGATACCGACGCCGATGGCAACTACGGTTACCTCGAAAATATCCGCATCAACCTCGCCACCCTTCTTTTTCACTTTTCGGTAGTCACTGGACAGACCGACCGGAAAAAAGAGGTCAACGCTGCGGTCGTTGGTGTTTTGAAACGGCCGAATACCCGCCCACCCCGAGACCGTGGCATCCAACAGGACTAATTCTCCACCATCAGCAAGACTGGACGTGCCACGAGCGACTGAAGCGCCGAAACCCTGCCTACTGTAGAATACGCCGTACGTTGGGTCCGTAAAGCTGAAACTGGCATCGGGCGCACCTTCCCGTTCAAAGGAGAAGTCAATCTGCGCCAACTGAATGCCGGCTGAAGTTGAAGGATTATCGCCGCCACCGTATGAGATCTGTGCCTGCGCCGACGTGGCGACCAAAGCCACGAGGAGCAGTCCTGACAAAAAGCGCATTCTTTCTTTCAGATGAATTGAAAAAAACAGACTGAGAATGGACGGGATACGCATATTACCTGTGGCAAAATGAGCGGAAAAGGCCTTAGGAGATGGACCATTCCCTCTGAATCGTCAATCTTCGTCAGAATCCGGACGTGAACCGGAATCAACCCGGAAGTCAAACTTCTGGAATCGATTTCCGGATGAGGCAGGTGCCGCTCCCTTTTTTGAACTCGTCTCTTCGGCTTTATCCGATTTCTTTTCAGAAGCCGGCTTTTCGCCCAGAGAGTCCTTCTCCTTATCGTCGCCCTTCTTCTT
>CAZEHJ010000016.1:8796-54426 GCA_964512485.1 uncultured Rhodothermales bacterium
CCTCGATGAGTCCCGATTCGACTGGGAGGAAGAAGCCTTTGACCTGTCAGACGAATTTGACCTGTCAGACGAAGATGAACGCTGCTGATCTTTGGACTTCTCAGATCGTCTTTCGTCGGATCTGGTATCTCGTGCTCTTCCGCGATTGTCAGATGATCCGCGACGATCGTCCGAACTTCGACGTCCGTCATCACGCCGGGTGGATGAATCACCGCTTGACTGGCCAGAACCATCTGCTTTTCCACGACCTCTGGAATCGGCACCACCTCGTCCTCGGCTCTCACCTCCGGAACGACCTTTCGAGCTTCTACCTTTTTGATCGCTGCTACGGCCACGGTTGTCAGACTCTTTTTGTTTTGAATCCGATCCGGATCTGCCTTCCGACCTTCCTCTTCCAGCGTCTCGACCTCGTCCTGACCCTGATTTCTGATCCGAACGAGAAGATCTTTTCGAAGACCCTTCGTCTTTCGAACGACGTTTCGGGAGTCTGGTAATGTCCTTGCCTGACTTTCCGTCGAAAAAGCGAAACGTCATCGGATCCGTTTTCGAATCAGATTCAATTTTGACCCGGACTCCGAAACGCAAGTACCATCGCAGAGTCTGGCTTGGAAACTTGCCATTCAAGAATGAAGAAGTAAACGGGTGAACGCGAAGGCGCACTTTCCCTGTCCTACCAGACTGTTTGTATTCTTCGATCCAGCCTTCAATTTTCTTCAGGAGATCCTGTGGATCCACCCGCATGTGACTCGGTTCGGCAACTCGTGTCCGAGCTGAGGAGTCCTTCCTCGCGGCACCGCCTTCTCCTTCTTCCAGAGAGAACGTTTTGGTGATGCTTGGGCGCAAACGCTGTCGGGTGATCTGAATCAGACCAAAATCGCTCATCGGAAGCACTTTGGTTACCGCCCGGTCACCCCGGAATTCGCGGCGTAGCGACTCGTACACTTTCCGTCGATTTCGTTCGTCCCGCATATCGATGAAATCGACAACTATGATACCGCCGAGATCACGCAACCTGATCTGTTTACACAGAACGCGGGCAGATTCAAGGTTGACCCTTACGGAGTTTTCTTCCTGTGACAGTCCCCGACCGGCCCGACCCGAGTTTACGTCGATGACGTGCATGGCTTCGGTCTGCTCGATGAACAGATATCCTCCAGAAGGCAGATTCACTCTGTCCTCGAAGGCCTCTTCAACGGCCTGCGCGATACCGACTTTTTCGAATACTGATTGACCCGAATCATCGAATTTGACATCGGCTACCATGTCAGGAGCGATAGCCTGTACATATCCCTTTATGTTTCGATACAGCTTCTGATCGTCGATCAGAATCCTGTCATAGTCCTCCGTGAACAGGTCCCGCATGATGGAAGACGCCATATTTACGTCTTCGTGGACCACGCTCGGAGGCGTGGGTTTGGTCTTCATGCGCTCCTCGATTTTTTTCCACTTGCTGACAAGCAGATTCAGATCTGTATCGAGTGCTTTGGCGCTTCGACCATCCGCAACGGTGCGCACAATCACACCAAATCCTTCGGGCAGAAGACTGCGGGCCAGAGCGCGTAAGCGGCGTCGCTCCTTGAACGACAGAATTTTTTTCGACACTGCCACGTAATTGGCCATGGGGACGAGCACGAGAAACCGTCCGGCCAGAGAGATATCCGTCGTGATGCGGCTCCCTTTGTTGGCAATGGGCTCTTTGCTGATCTTGACCAGAACAGGCTGGTCCTTCTTCAGAATGGAAGCTGGATCAAATGACGGTCCGGAATCGGAGCCACCGTTCCGACCCCGCGCTTCATGTCTGCCGTGTTGCCGTTTCTGGGCAGATTTGCGTTTGCTCTTCCCATCCTTGTCCGCGACATGATGGTGATCCTTTCCTGAATCCCTTCTGTTTCTTCCATCTGACTGACCGCTCGGGTGTCTACGCTTCTTACCCGCGGGGCGTGTCGTGTAGTTTCCTTCGTATTTGCCAATGACAGGCACGTCTTCCTTGACGTAACCCATCCAGGATTCTACGTTTTCTATCAGGTCCGAAAAGTGGAGAAATGCGTCCTGCTTTTGACCTATGTCGACGAATGCCGCCTGAATGCTCGGCATGACTCGTCTGACGCGACCAACGAAGATGTTTCCGATGGTGCGTTCGTGTTCCTGGTTCTCAATAAACAGCTCCGCGAGATCGCCATTCTCAACGATGGCAATGCGGGTCTGCTTTCCCTTGTTGATAACAATTTCCTTCGACATATAAGATTGTCGTTCGGGAACGGCTCGTTCAGAGAATTTCCGGCTCGGAAGGAGGATACAAATTCAACAAATGAGCCTGACGCGGTGAAATCCCCTGGATTCATCAATCGCGCGTCTGAATAAAACTGGCCCAAATTCCTCCTCACCGACGGCTCTGATCTGTGTGAGACCGTCCTCAAATTCTTTGTAATGTGAGTAGTACGAGAGAGACCATTTGCGTAGTCGAGTCCGACCAATAGCAATTGTCCCTGTGAGTCCGTCTGAAGTGCGCGTGCGTTTGCCAAAATGGCATTGGCTTTCACCGACAAGCGTTCGATAAGGCAATGAACTGCAAAAAACAGCGATGCCACACCGGTCGATGATTGTAAAAAAAGCCTACGCGAGGTGCCGTACATCAATAATGACGTGCAATATTCCCAGACGGGAGAGTTGACCGATCCGCGTTGCGGTGCTGCTGAGTGAGTTTGCAGTGCAATGATGCGATCCGGATTTCAATTTCGTTTGGTTATTCTCTTTATAAGGTAAAATGATCCCGTGAAACCACGGGTCGGCCAAAATGCAGTACTTTACAAATGACAGTTCCCGACCTTTTCTCCCTCTGTCTATTCAGCTCTTCTTCAATACCATTCACTCATGAGCGAATCGCGAAACAAGCCCGGTGACTCCTCCTCTCCGAAAGGTCTGGAAGGAGTAATCGCACTTCATACCCAGATCTGTGACATCGACGGACAGAAGGGGGAATTGATCTATCGCGGTTATGACATCGCCGATCTGGCGCACAACTGTACCTTCGAAGAGACTGCGTACCTGCTCTGGAATGGCGACCTGCCAAATGCATCTGAGCTCGACCGGTTGAACCGGATGTTGGTCAGCGAGAGAATCTTGCCTCCCATGGTCCA
This sequence comes from uncultured Rhodothermales bacterium, assembly GCA_964512485.1. Lineage (GTDB taxonomy): Bacteria > Bacteroidota > Rhodothermia > Rhodothermales > UBA10348 > CAZEHJ01. Next base: position 11,934 of record CAZEHJ010000016.1, read on the forward strand.
GGAAGTGCTTGCCATGACGCCGGAGGATGCAAATCCAATGGCTGTGCTGCGTACGGCCGTTTCTGCATTGGCCCTGTTCGATTCCGAAGCCGACAAAATGAGTGCAGATGCGAATTACAACAAAGCAGTTCGGCTGACAGCTCGCATACCTACCATTCTGGCGGCATTTGACAGGCGGCGAAGGGGTCTCGAACCGCTTCCACCATTAAAGGATGGTTCGACGGCACAGAATTTCCTGTACATGTTGAGTGGTGAGGTGCCGGGAAAGGCAGCTGAGCGGACTTTCGATGCCTGTCTCGTGTTGCACGCTGAACACGGCCTGAATGCTTCAACATTTACTGGGCGTGTGATCGGAGCTACGCTGTCTGACATCTACTCCTCGATTGCCGGAGCCATCGGTGCGCTGAAAGGTCCGTTGCACGGCGGAGCAAACATCAAGGTGATGGAAATGCTGACCGAGATTGATCGCGCGGGCGCCGATCCTCGAGAGTGGATTCTGGAGAAGCTCTCAAATAAGGAACGAATCATGGGTTTCGGTCACAGGGTGTACAAAACTATCGACCCTCGTGCGACCATCCTCAGAGAGATGACAAAAGAGCTTTCCGCCGAGCGAGGGAGTACAAAATGGTACGACATGAGCGTTTCGATCATGGATACCGTTGAAAAAGAAAAGGGACTCTACCCTAACGTCGACTTCTTTTCTGCCTCTGTATATGGCACGCTTGATATCCCGACGGACCTGTTTACTCCGATTTTCGCGCTCTCGCGTATCACCGGTTGGACAGCACATCTGTTGGAACAGTGGGCAGACAATCGTCTGATCAGGCCGAGAGCTGCGTATTCCGGCGCTCAGGGACGAAAAACGGGGCGCTGAACGGCCATCCTCAAAGTTCATGCATCCTTCGCTAAAAGTGTGACAGATCTTGAACAGATAAATCGTTAACATCTATCGGGACATACCTTCTGTGGTCGTTCCATCGGAATACCGAGTGGTTCAGTTTGAGCCTTCGTTTCCGTTCCAGCATCGTTTGAACAAACCATCCGGTTTAAGCAGCACATATGAGCAATTCGAACGCCCTGCAATCACCCGTCGGAAAGAAACTGATTACCGGTATTACCGGGCTTGGTCTTCTGATTTTTGTGCTGATGCACATGATTGGGAATTTGTCCATGTTTTCCGGAGACGCGGCATACAACGAGTATTCGCATTTTTTGATTGGCCTCGGGCCACTTCTCTGGGTAGTTGAAGCAGGACTGGTGCTGTTCTTTCTTGCGCACGCTGTGCTAGGTGTCCGAATCTGGATGGGAAAAAGAAAAGCCCGGCCGGTTTCATACGACACCTATAAGAGCGCCGGCTCTCCCAGCCTTCAGTCTGCCAGTTCCAGAAGCATGATTGTCACGGGAATCATCCTGTTCGCCTTCCTCATCTTCCATTTGATTTCGTTCAAATACGGCCCGGGTGGCCCAGGTAGTCAGAGCGAGGCATACCTCGTGACGGTTGACGGAATTGAGATGCGTGACCTGGCGCTGCTCGTGAGAGAGCGTTTCGCCGGAGCAGGGTATACATTTGGTTATACCGGCATCATGTTGCTTCTCATTGTGCACCTGAGACATGGCGTCTGGAGCGCACTGCAGTCTCTTGGCGCCATGCGTCCGTCACTGACGCCTCTCATCTATTTAATCGGGGCCCTTCTCGGCTTGGGCATCGGCATCGGCTTCATCATCATGCCACTGGCGGTCTACTTTCAGTTCATCTGATGATGCGGTTTCCTCCGACCCTGAAATGGAGACTCCCAATAAATTGAAAGCTTAGATAAACTTGTCCATGTCAACCGTTCTCGACTCGAAAATTCCCGATGGTCCCCTCAAGGAAAAATGGGACAACTACAAAAACGGGATCAAGCTGGTAAACCCGGCCAACAAGCGGAAACATACGGTTCTGGTAGTAGGCTCAGGATTGGCTGGCGGCTCGGCAGCCGCCACGCTGGCAGAACTGGGATACCACGTCAAGTGCTTCTGCATTCAGGATTCTCCCCGTCGTGCTCACTCCATTGCAGCTCAGGGTGGAATCAACGCAGCCAAGAACTATCCAAATGACGGTGACACAGTCTGGCGCCTGTTTTATGACACCATCAAGGGTGGTGACTATCGCTCCCGCGAAGCCAATGTGCATCGTCTTGCCCAGGAGTCGAACAACATTATCGATCAGTGCGTCGCACAGGGCGTTCCCTTCGCCCGCGAATATGGTGGCCTTTTGGACAATCGTTCGTTCGGTGGAGCCCAGGTATCGAGAACTTTTTATGCGCGTGGCCAGACCGGGCAGCAGCTATTGATCGGCGCCTATCAGGCTATGAGCAAGGAGATCGGCAAGGGCAACATCGAGATGTTTCCCCGTCAGGAAATGCTGGATCTTGTCAAAATTGATGGAAAGGCCCGCGGTATCGTAACCCGGAATCTGGTGACGGGCGAATACGAGCGTCACGTTGGTGATGCCGTTCTGCTGTGTACCGGTGGCTATGGAAACGTCTACTATCTCTCCACGAACGCCAAAAACTCGAACGTAACCGCGGCCTGGCGCTGTCACAAGCGCGGAGCCATGTTTGCCAATCCGTGCTACACGCAGATTCACCCGACATGTATTCCCGTCTCTGGCGACTACCAGTCGAAATTGACTCTTATGTCCGAAAGCCTCCGAAATGACGGCCGAGTCTGGGTGCCCAAAGAAGTTGGAGATTCACGTCCACCTCAGGACATTCCGGAAGACGAACGGGATTATTACCTCGAGCGCCGCTATCCGAGCTTCGGAAACCTCGTTCCTCGCGACGTCGCGTCACGCAACGCCAAGATGGCCTGCGACGATGGAAAAGGAGTTGGTGAGACCAAACTGGCCGTTTATCTCGATTTCGCCGATTCAATCAAGCGTTTGGGCCGTGACACCATCGAAGCACGATACGGCAATCTATTTGAGATGTACGAACGCATCACGGGCGAGAATCCATACGAGCTGCCGATGCGCATCTACCCTGCCGTCCACTACACGATGGGTGGCCTTTGGGTCGATTACGAACTCCAGAGTAGCGTCCCCGGACTGTTTGTCCTGGGAGAAGCCAACTTCTCTGACCACGGCGCAAACAGGCTTGGCGCGTCAGCCCTGATGCAAGGGCTGGCCGATGGCTACTTCGTAATCCCGTATACGCTCGGCAACTACATCGCAAGCAACAAATTCAGCGACGCATCCACGGATCACGCCGCATTTGAAGAAGCGGAATCTGATGCCAGCGGCCGAATCGAAAAACTGCTTTCGATTCAGGGCACCAAAACGGTCACCGAATACCATCGTGAACTCGGACGGATCATGTGGGACTATGTCGGAATGTCCAGAACAGCCGATGGGCTTCGCTCAGCGATTGACGAAATCAAAGCGCTAAGGGAAGACTTCTGGCAAAATGTGCTGGTAGCTGGCGAGCAGAACACGTTCAACAAGAATCTCGAGTTCGCATGTCGAGTTGCCGACTTCCTCGAGCTTGGAGAGTTGATGGCTCGGGATGCCTTGAATCGCGAGGAGTCCTGTGGAGGTCACTTCCGCGAAGAATACCAGTCCGCCGAAGGCGAAGCGGCAAGGAACGATGAGGACTTCACGTACGTGGCGGCATGGGAGTTCTTTGAGTCAGGCCACCAGATGCACAAGGAAAATCTGGAGTTCGAAAACGTTGAATTAACCACCCGTAGCTACAAATAGAGGCTCCTGCCTTTCAATTTCGATTATGTCAAACAACATGAACATCCAATTGAAAGTCTGGCGTCAGGCCGGACCAGATGCGCCAGGTGGTTTCGAGACGTACAACGTCCCGGACGCAAATCCTCACATGTCTTTCCTTGAACTGCTCGACGTATTGAACGAGCAGTTGATCAAGGAAGGCAAACTCCCTGTTGAGTTTGACAGCGATTGTCGCGAGGGTATTTGCGGCGCTTGCGGTGTGGTTGTAGATGGTGTGGCTCATGGCCCTCAGAAAAGGACCGCCTGTTGCCAGCTCCACATGCGTCATTACAAAGATGGCGACAAGATTGTCATAGAACCATGGCGCGCAGAAGGATTCCCGATTGTTCGGGACCTCGTGGTGGACCGATCCGCATTCGATCGCATCATGGCGGCTGGAGGATACATCTCAGCCAATACCGGGTCCGCTCAGGACGCCAATAACCTTCCAGTAGCAAAACATGACGCCGACCTGGCAATGGATTACGCTTCTTGCATCGGTTGCGGCGCTTGCGTGGCTGCTTGTCCGAACGCTTCGGCATCTCTCTTCACGGCTGCCAAGATCTCGCACCTGGCCAAACTTCCCCAGGGTGATCCCGAGCGCAAGACCCGCGTGAAAAACATGGTCGATCAGATGGACAAGGAAGGATTCGGAGATTGCTCAAATCACGCCGAATGCGAGGCTGTCTGTCCTAAAGGAATTTCAATTTCCTCTATCACGATGATGCGCCGGGAATACGTGAAGTCGTTGATCGGATAGTCAGAGCTAGTTCGCTTGAACAACCAGTTTGCTTAAGCGATCTCTCACTTCCTGCACTTCGTCCTGCATGCTTTCATGCGCGTCTTCCCGCCAGTTCAGGAACTCCTGATAGTTGCGAATGGCTTCTTCCCTGTTTCCGGCCTCTTCCTGCAATTCACCCATCATCTTGTGGGCACGTACAGTTGTGCTTCTCCACATGAAGAAGCCACTCAATGAAGATCGAATGATCGGAATGGCATCTTCCGTCCGGCCAAGCTTTCGTAGCACATCTGCATGGACCAGTCGTTCTATTGGTGCAAGATCAACTTTCGTGGCAAACCCGATGTGTCCCAATTCCCTTTTGGTGCCCTGTTCCATCCAATAAAGTGATTCTTCCCATTTGCCCTGAGCATGAAACATCATGCCCCTGATTCTTGCCGCCAAGGACCAAGCAACCGATTCCTCGGGACTCTCGACGGGAATCAGCGCTTCCAATTCATCGAGAATGGTTGCCATTTTATCGAGGTCACGCTGCTGCTCTCCCCAGTTAAGTAGACCACGGAAATACAACAGAAGCTCGTGCTGTTCATCGTCAAACTGACCTTCCCAGTACACCCGTGGAAATCCCGATGCGGTCGCGAATCTATCGTCAAGAGCTCGACATTCCTCTGCGGACAACATGGCTTGTCGGACCGCACAATAGTAAAAATGACTGGCCCACTTGACCGGTTTTCCTGAATACTCCGACGTCAACAACTCTTGTTTTGCTCGCTCATCGTACTGCCCCATTTCAAACATGAACTCGTACGCGATCGCCGGCACTAATTCGAACATTTTCGGGGAAGGGTCCGGAGGAGCGATGCCTCCTTCCGACATGATATGATAGATTACATTAATCGTTTCTATGGGGTGCGACTCTGCCACGGATTCCAGCATCATCGACTGCTGGTCACGAGGGGCGCGGATCACACTCATGGCCAATTCCCAGTTGTCAGCCTTACTTGGGTTGAACGGCCTCATTTTCTCGATCAACGAGTCGACCTTGTCGAAAGCCCTTTGTTGAAGATACAGGGTTCTCAGATGACCGGAATATTCCTGGTGCTCCGGCCAGGCAGATATGAGTTCTTCGAAATGAAAAACCGCTTCATCAACAGGCAGATTGTTGAACGCATAAAAATGGTGGATGAGATCACCGATTCGTCCATGCAATATTTTATTGTCAGGATTCTTCTTCAGCTCATTCTTGAAGCGCTGAATGAGTTGCATCTGGGTCTCACCGGGAAGTGGACGCTCTGCAAGGACGTAATCCGGAATCTTTTCCGGATACCTGTCCGCCATGGCTCGAGCATGGTTTTGGATTGGAATCCCTGCTGGATTCCAGCCAGCAGCCCTGACGACGGCAAGCCAACCCATAGCAAATGTCGAATCAAGTTCCACAGCCTTACGGGCAAGCGCCAGAGCCTCTTCCTCCCTGAATTGTCGAAGAGCTTTTCGAGACTCGATAAACGCTTTGAATGCTTCCGCACTCTCAGTCATCGTTACCGGATCCGACCATCGGACTCCTTCGGTTTTTGCCACGTAATCATTCGTCAATCTCAGTCCCAATGCATCGACGGCGGCAAACACATCTTCGGTTGCAGATATTTCCGCCGTGACGTGTGTCATCAATTCGCCGTTTGCACGGTAGAGTGTCGACGAAATGTGATTCTCTCCTGCCACAGGAGAGATCGTACCCAAAACAAAAAATGTAGCGCCGAACGTTTCGGCCAATTCCATACCGGATGAGATATTGCTGTTCCAGTCTGGCCGATTGTCCAGGATTCCTGCGATCAGGTTGGGATCCTTTACCCGCAGCGACGAAATCCGATCAAGGACACCTCCCAGCATGACAGCTATTCCCTCTCCGTCCAATATCAGACCGTCATCAGACGTGGCCTTGAATGGAATGACGGCGACAATATCGAGCCCATCCGATTCAATCAGCGGCGCTGAAGTCTCCCGATTCAACAGCAAAGCGGCAATCACTGCAGCCAAAACGGCCAAGGCACCCAGCATGATGGTGCGAATCGGAATCGATTTGGCTACGGGCTCGGTCGCAGCTGGGCCGCCACGACTCAACCGAAGCGCTTCGATTGCAGCAGTCGCCGAAGCAAAACGGGACGCGGCATCCTTGGACAGCAACTGATCCACAACTTCCTTCAAGGATTCCGGGATCTCGCCCTCGTTGAGAGAAGCGTGCTCTTCGTTGATTATCGAATAGACTGTCGCCTGCTCATATTGCGATGCGAAGGGTTGAACGCCACTCAGCATTTCATACAGAATCACACCGACGGCCCAGAGATCAGTCTGCACGGAGGCATCCTCGCCGCGGGCCTGCTCAGGACTCATGTAGGCTACCGTTCCGACCGTGGAGCCATCGCGCGTCAGGTCAATGCCATCTCCCAGCTTGGCCACGCCGAAATCCAGGATTTTGACCGTGCCCTCATCGGTGACCATGATGTTGGCAGGCTTGATGTCCCGGTGTATAATTCCGGCTTCATGCGCCTTCGACAATCCCTTCAATACCTGAGCAGCGATATTCGTCGCTTCGGTGACCGAAACAGGTCCGTCATTCAGTTTCTCCCGAAGCGTCCGGCCTTGATAGCACGCCATCGCGATGAAGGTCCTGCTGGTCGATTCGGTGGATACTCGTGAATCGCTTCCCCCTTCCACATCGGCGATTTCGTAGATCGTACAGATGTTGGGATGATCCAGGCTGGAAGCAGCTTTAGCCTCGAGAATGAAACGTTCTTTTGCGCCCAACTCTCCTGCATATTGATCCGGCAGAAACTTGAGAGCTACTTCGCGATCCAGATTCAGGTCTAGCGCTTTGTAGACCACGCCCATACCGCCCCGGCCCAGTTCTGAGAGAACTTTGTAGTGCGAAATAGTAGATCCAATCATGGCGGTGGCGGGCTGGGTATCTACATTATATCAAATACCGCTCCGAAATCCAGAAAACGCTCTTTCAAGGAGTTTTCAACTATTGGTTCGGCCCCACACACCCGTTGTTGCAGTCTTGAGCTAGCAACCTGTCTTCAATTCGGGACGGAATGCAAATGCGGTTCTTGACCAGGCGATGACACTGCACGAACCCGCGATAGATTCAAAAACCCTTGCTCCTCTCAGTTGACCCGCAACACATCTGCCGGTGAAACTTTGACCAGGCGATACGACTGAAGGGACAAAGACAGCGCCGCAACCAGAAAGACCAACACGTTCGCGATCACGAACGGCGCATAACTCTCTGGCAAATCCACCGTCGTGAATTGCAAAATCTTATTGCTGAACAACAAGTAACACAGCGGGGTGGCAATCATGGTAGCAACCCCCAGCATGATCAGAAATTCTCGATTAACCACGAAGATCACGTGAGCAGCTGAAGCTCCCATTGTTTTCCGGACACCCACTTCCTTGATTCGCAGTGCGACTCGCTGAGACGCTAGTCCGAATAGGCCCATACTCGAAATGAGTAGAGCAAATGCTGCGACCACAGACATGAAAACGGCCAGTCCATCCATCGAATCGGCCTGAACGACCTCTTGTTGGGTATAGTATGAAAAGTCGATTTCCGGGAATTCGGCCTCCCAGACTTCTCGAAGAGCCGCCACTGCTCGATCCGGGTTCGTTCCGGCAACACGCACGATCAATTGGTCGAATGAGTGCTTTCCAGCAAGTCCGAAAATGGCTGGTTCTTTCTTTCCAACCAGAGGACTGAGCAAGAAGTCATCGACGACGCCTACTACTGTATAGGATCGTTCATCGATGCGCACGCTTTCGCCCACAGCAGACTCCCAATCATGGCTTTCGGCCATGGTCTGATTGATGACAATAGAGGTGGAATCGTCGACACTCCGGTTCTGATCGAACACTCTGCCATCGGCAACTCGCAGGCCCATCGCACTCAAATACTCGGGGCCGACCGCGAAAAAAGTAACCCGTTCCTCAACCGACGCCACTTTCACGCTGACCGTGCCGGCCGCCGAACCGATGGAATGCCTGGTCCCAGCAACACGTTCGATCTCCGATATCTGAACAGCCGCGTTTTCCAAAACTTCAATATGATCCTGGTTTTGCACAGGAAGAGTTACAATGGACTCATACGGATACCCCCAATCGTCCACCTTCAATCGATCATCCAGCGTTCCGGCGAACGTTGCAAACGTAATCGTCCCGATGGTCAGCACGAATTGGATCGTTGTCAAGGTGCGCGTAAGAGCCTTTTTCTCGCCCAATTTCCGGGAACCGCGCAAGATCTCAACCGGCTGAAATGAGGAGATGTAAAATGCGGGATACGATCCTGAAATGACCCCGACGAAGACCAGAAGCCCGCCAAGAATCTGCCAGAATACAGGATCAGCCAGATAGCCTGGGGGGATATCAAAACGAACCATGCTGTTCACGAAAGGAATGGCTGCCGACCAGGCGAACAGAACCCCGCCAACAATAGCCAGAGCGCAAATGAGCAAGTTCTCAGTCAGAAACTGAGCGACCAATTGCGTTTTATCTGCTCCCGTCGTCTTCCTGATTCCGATTTCTTTCAGACGACGCGCCGCCGAACCCAACGATATTGAGATATAGTTGAAGCAAGACACCAGCAGCATGAGCATCGCCAGGATGCCAAACATTCCGGATTCGATGGGACGTGGGGCCTCGAGTGCGCGGCCTTCAATCAACCAGGCTTCGAAAAAGTCTGGGGAGCCCACGCTGTCGAGAAAAAAGTTCTCAATCGGCTGCGTACCATCTGTAGCGTTCGTTTGCGGGATGTAACGATCCATCTCACTCTCAAGAAATGGAATGTCCTCCGCATCATTGATCAGCAAAAACGTGGCGTCTGTGTAAGCGCTCCAATCTTGCATGCTTGCAAGATCCACGGATAGTCGTTTCTCATATCCCAGCAAGATGTCAAAAGTAAACCGTGCCAATTCCGGGAACGGTTCTGCGACAGCGCCAACCAATAGGGTCTCCTCAGAGCCACGAGCGAATGAAAGAACGATCTGTTTGCCGAGCGCGTCCTCATCGCCGAAATACTTCTCGGCCATTTCAGCGCTGAGAATCACCGAGCCGGGATCGGAAATCACTGAAGGGCTTCCCTGCGCAAGAGGGAAATTCAACAGGTCGAAGAAGTCAGTATCAGCGAAGGAAATGCGTTCCCTGAATGCATTTCCGTCGGCATGAACCATGGCGGAACTGGACGAAAATCGCACAGCTCGTTCTATTTGAGAGTATGCCGATACGAGCGCTGGGGCCAGCGGGACGGGAGACGAACCCCTTAGTCGTTCCCGTCTGAGCGTGTTGTCGACAGGTTCTACAACGTGACCTATCAGATACAGCTGACCTTTTTCATCATGGATTTGGTCGTAGCTGTTCAAAACCTGGACGAAGAGCAATAATGCGATGGCGCTTCCCACCGCTGCAGAGAGTCCCAAGATATTTATAGAGGAGGCCACCTTGTTCTTGGTCAGATTGCGACCACCCACCAGCAGGTAGTTTTTGAACATGATGGTTCCCCACAGCGCTTTTTCCACGAGCTGGTCGGGAATCAAACGCAACACCTGGCCTCGATACCACCACCTGGCTGCCCTCTCTCCTCTCTCACGGGCGATTTCATTGTAGAACTCTTCAAAATCACCAACGGGTGTGTCAAAGTGATCACCTACGAGATATCGCAAAAGAAATGCGGCAAAACGCGGGGGAGAATAATATTGACGTTCACTCATTTGGACGCCCCGCTAACAGCAAGTCCAAACACTCCTGACCACATCGATTCCTCAACTGTGCGGATTCGAATTAGCGCTTTTCGGCCTGAGTCAGTCAGTTCGTAAACGCGTTTGTGCCTTCCTCCTCTTTCGCGAACAGGTTTGGTAACCATCGACCGTACCAGTCCTTTCTTCGCGAGACGATTCAACGGAGTGTAGATAGAACTCAACGACCAATCATATCCCGTGTTTTCGGAAACCTGGCGGCGGATCGGGAGCGTGTAAGCATCATGCTGAAGCTTCCAGATGGCCAGCATCACGTATTCTTCGGGACGAGTAAGCAAAATCATGCGAGTCAGAGGCGCAAATTATCCATAGTGAAACATACCATACGAGACTCATCTCATATGTTTCACTTTGAATAATAACTTTCTCCGATCGCCTTATACCGCCACGCTGAACGAATCCACGATCGATTCGAACACCTGTGCACCATCCGGGCGTCCGAGTATGGCTTCGGCGCAACGTTCGGGGTGCGGCATCATACCGAGTACGTTGCCCTGTTCATTCAGAATCCCGGCGATTCCGCGAGATGAGCCATTCGGATTCGCCTCCGAGGTGACGTCGCCATTCTCGTCGCAGTAGCGAAACGCCACCCGGTCGTTGTCTTCAAGACTATCGAGCACATCATCGGAAGCAAAGTAGTTTCCTTCGCCATGAGCGATCGGAACCCTGAGAACACTTCCTGACTCCAGACCTTGGGTAAACGAGCTCGTTGTGTTTTCGGTACGAAGGTGGATGTTCTTGCAGGCGAAACGCAGCGATTCATTGCGCATCAGCGCTCCCGGCAACAGACCTGACTCACACAGAATCTGGAATCCGTTGCAGATGCCCATCACCAATCCACCATTCTGGGCGAATCGGACGACATCTTTCATGATTGGCGAGAAACGGGCGATTGCTCCACTTCGGAGGTAATCTCCGTAGGAAAAACCACCTGGTACGATAACCAGATCGACGTCACCGAGGCTCGATTCCTTGTGCCAGATGAACTTGGCATCCTGATTGAATACGTGCTTCGCGACATGGTAGGCGTCGTGATCGCAATTGGAACCTGGAAAGACGATAACCCCGAAACGAACAGACATATTCTGGCGGAGGAGATTGGATTCTGGAAAGCCGAATATACGAACGTGCCCACCCGTCACGGAAGTCCAATCGGAATCCTCAGATGAACCAGACCAACAATTCATCTATCATCGTGATCGATTGCTCGCCAGTTCCGATCTTGAGGCTCAATTTTCTGGAATCACATGTCTGCATTTATTCTCGATCAGATGACCTGGGCAACCGTCAGGGAGACCCGGTTTGAAACAGCCGTCCTACCCTGGGGAGCGACTGAGGCGCACAATCTGCATCTCCCCTATGGCACTGACACCTTCCAGGCGGAAGCCGTGGGGCGCGAATCGTGCCGAAGCGCGTGCGAGAAAGGAGCACGTGTCGTCCTTCTGCCAGCAATCCCATTTGGCGTGCATACCCAACAGGAAGACATCCGTCTGACGATCAACATGAATCCTTCGACCCAGGAATTGGTGCTTCGGGATTTGATAGAATCCCTTGAAAATGCAGGCGTCAAAAAGCTTGTAATTCTGAACGGGCATGGAGGCAACAGTTTTCGGCAGATGATCCGCGAGATCCAGGCATCAACCAGTGTCTTCCTGTGCGAAGCCAACTGGTACATGCTGGGGAATAAGGAAGATATTTTTGAGAATCAGGGTGATCACGCAGGAGAGATGGAAACGAGCGTCATGATGCATATCAAGCCCGATCTGGTTCGTCCATTGGAGGAAGCCGGCTCCGGGGCGGAACGCAAATTCAGAATCAAAGCACTTCGCGAACGCCGAGTGTGGGCTCCCCGAAAATGGTCCGAGGTTTCGGGCGACACCGGAGTCGGGGATCCATCTGCCTCCAGCGCGGGTAAAGGGGCACGATATTTTGAGCAGGTCACCGATGAACTGGCCGAGTTTCTGGTCGATCTCGATGCAGCAGACATCGATGACCTTTACGCGTAATTGATGCGAAATCTGTACAACATCCAGCATGCTCAATCGTTATAGAAAATCTGGCGCAATATTTTGTCGGACCCACACTCAGACTGAATTCCAGCGATGATCGCGATATGATCCCGAAGGAGTTATTCAAGAAAATCAAGCAGATCGAGATCCGAACCAAGGGTCTCGTGAGCAACATCTTTGGAGGCGAATATCATTCCGCCTTCAAAGGTACCGGGATGGATTTTGCTGAAGTTCGGCCCTATCAATTCGGGGACGACGTGCGCAACATCGACTGGAACGTTTCCGCCAGATACCCTGAGACGTTTGTCAAAATTTTCGAGGAGGAGCGCGAGCAGACCCTGATTCTGGCAGTTGACGTATCGGGATCTGAAAATTTCGCCTCTGCCGGGAAATTCAAGAGAGAGATTGCAGCGGAGATCTGCGCAGTCGTGGCCTTCAGTGCCATCCAAAACAACGACAAAGTGGGTCTGTTGCTGTTTTCGGATCAGATTGAATTGTTCGTTCCTCCGAAAAAGGGTCGAAAACACGTGTTGAGACTGATTCGGGACCTTTTTGCGCACGAACAACAGTCAACGGGCACCGACCTGACGGTAGCTTTGAATCACCTGGTTCACGTTCTGCATCGCCGCTCCATCGTGATGGTGCTCAGCGATTTCATGGACGAAGGATTCGAGCCGGCACTACGGGCCGTCGCTCGTCGCCACGACACGATTGCAGTGCACATGATTGACCCGGTCGAAGTTGAACTTCCAGAGGTTGGACTCATGGAGGTGACCGATGCCGAGACGGGACTACAGATCATCATCGATACGTCGAGTGAACACATTCGGGACACGTACGCCCGAGAAGCTGAAGCACGCAATCTGGAGGTCCAGAAAATCTTCAGACGGTTGAAGGTGGACAAGATCCCGATCATCACAGACGAAAGTTATGTAGAACCGCTGATTCGCTTTTTTCGTCAACGAAATAAGATGGTTGGCGTCTGATGCGATTCTTGATCCTTCTAGCCTTGATGTTTGTCGCTGCGCCCGTGAAGGCTCAGCAAGTCGAGACGTATGCGTCGGTGGACTCGGTCACCATTGGCGACCGGTTTGAGCTGACCGTGGTACTGGGGCATGATGGAAATGGCGAAGCAATTTTTACACACGATCTGCTCCCCGACTCCCTGAAGGCGGCTCCCGTCTTCTCGCTGGGGGACTTTGAGGTGTTGAACGTGCTTTCTCGAGGCAGTCGCGCCTATGACCTGGGCGGCCGAATTGACTCGGTGGTGTATGAAGTCACCACATTTGCCCTCGACACTGCAAGAGTCGCGGGAATTCCCGTCGGCCTGGCGGTGCAGGGTGATACGCTGATGGGAGCAACACCTGAATTCATTCTGCAGGTGGGTTCTCTGGTTCCAGAAGACGCAGAGGGTATAAAAGACCTGGCTGACCTCGCCGAATTTGAGAAGTCATGGTGGCCCTGGATATTGGGCCTCGCTATGTTGCTCGCCACTGCACTCGGGCTCTGGTGGTGGAGACGTCAATCCGAGGATGAGGAAGAACAGAACCTGGCCGAACCCGAGCCCCAGATTGCTGCCTACGACGAAGCCGTTGAGCGCCTGGCGGTTCTCCAGGCCATGGACCTCACCCAGGCAGACAATATCAAACCGTTTTATGTCGAACTGACCGACATCCTGCGGACATACGTAGGACGTCGCGCCCATGTACCCGCACTCGAATCGACGACGAGAGAGTTGTTGAATCGGCTCAGAGGCTCAAGTCGCGGATCGATTTTGCCCGAGGATGTTGTCATTGAAATTGACGAGGTCCTGACTCACGCCGATCTGGTCAAGTTCGCAGACCTGAAACCAATTCTTGAACAGACGCGGTCCATGGTCACTGAAACGCGGGATGCCATCGAAGGCACCGAATCGGCATACAGAGAGGATGAGGAGCGACTTGCACGTGAGCGCCGGATAATGATGGAAGAAGAGGCCTACTCCCCACCAGAAATTGAACCTGTGGAGGACGTCTGACATGACGTTTTCACAACCATACTGGCTGATCTTGTTGATCTTCGTTCCGCTGGCGGGATGGAGGTCTTGGCATGCCCTGAAGTCGCGCGGGGGAATGCGCTTCAGCTCGACCGGGGCTGTGCAGGCTGCGGGAATGTCCCTGAAGACACGACTTCGAATTCTGCCGACCCTTTTTCGCGTAACCGGTTTGACGTTGGCAATTCTGGCAATGGCCCGACCACAGGACCGCAACGTGATCCGTGAGCGTTTCGCCGAAGGCGTGGACATCATGATGGTGCTCGACACATCAACTTCGATGCGAGCGGAAGATTTCCGGCCCAACAGATTCGAAGCTGCGAAAGTTGTTGGCACCGAATTTATACAGGGACGAACATCAGACCGAGTTGGACTCATCGTATTTGCGGCGAACGCCTACACTCAGGCTCCTTTGACCCTCGACTATACATTTTTGCAGGAAATGCTGAAAGAAGTCGAAGTAGGGGTCATTGAAGACGGCACGGCGATAGGAACTGCCTTGGCCATGGCGGTCAACCGCCTGAAGGACACGGAAGCCAAAAGTAAGGTGGTAATCCTGCTTACGGACGGACAGAACAACAGGGGCGAATTGAGTCCGGAAACAGCGGCCGAGGTCGCTCGAACTCTGGGAGTACGCGTCTACGCCATCGGCGTTGGGCAGCATGGTGAGGCCCCGTTCGTCGTAGATCATCCATTCGCAGGTAGGCAGCGACGAATGGTACCCGTCGAGATCGACGAGGAAATGCTCCAGGCCGTGGCGGACATGACCGGAGGCAAATATTTCAGGGCAACGAACAATAGTGCGCTCCGCGATATCTACGACGAAATCGGTGAGCTCGAGAAAACGAAAATTGAAGAGCGCAGCTACATGGACTTTGAGGAGCGGTATGCCTCGTTTCTCTTCCCGGGTCTGCTGCTGATTTTCCTTGAAGTTCTGCTTTCAACCACTCTTTTCAGGAGGTTTCCTTGATGGATTGGTTGAACCCACAATATTTCTGGACCCTGGTTCTGACCCCGGTCGTGGTCGCGCTTTTTGTTGGCGCCGCGTTGCGCCGTCGTCAACTGGCAGAACGATTCGGTGAACGGAGCATGATCGCCCGACTTGCGTCTACGATCAGCACGCGGCGCCGTCGTTGGAAAGCTGCCCTGAAAACGGTTGGTATTCTGTTGATCGCCACCGCGCTTATCGGGCCGCGGTTCGGCACCCGATTGAGGGAAGTCAAACGCGAGGGAATCGATCTGGTGGTGGCACTCGATGTGTCTGCTTCCATGATGGCCGAGGATGTCGCGCCGAACAGACTCGAACGATCGAAAAACGAAATCAAAAACCTGCTTGACGAAATCAAGGGTGATCGGGTGAGCCTGGTGACGTTTGCCGGAGATGCGTTCATCCAGTGTCCCCTCACTACCGACTACGGAGCCGTAAGACTCTTCCTCGATGTTGCCGACCCTTCGTTGATACCCACGCCGGGCACAGATTTTGGCGCGGCTTTGAAGATGGCCATGCAGGCGTTTGAAGCTCCGACGGGAGATCCTGACACGGAAAATCGTACAAGAGCCGTATTGTTCGTGTCAGACGGAGAAAATCACATCGCCGAGCTGGAGGCCATTGTTGGAGAAGCCCGCGAATCAGGAGTCGTGCTTTACGCTGCAGGTGTTGGAGAAACTGACGGGGCTCCAATTCCTGTCTATCGCAATGGCAGGCGGATCGATTACAAGAAGGACCGCACCGGCGCTGTTGTGACGACCCGACTGGAAGAAGATGTACTTCAAGATCTATCCAGAGACGGCAGCTACTTCCGGATTGCACGGACATCTTCTTCGCTTCAACGTATTACTGCAGCTCTGGATCAACTGGACAAGACGACCTTTGGCCAGGACGAATTTGAGGAATACGAAGAAAGATTTCAGTGGCCTCTACTATTGGGACTGATGTTCTTGCTCGTCGAATGGATGATTCCTGAAAGAAAAAAGCAACGCCAGGAAGACTCAAGCGTTGAATCGTTCCACTCAAAAGCCACCGCGTGATTATATGATTCGCTTGTTCAGCATATTGATGATGGTCCAGATTGTGACCACTCCCGGCGACGGAAAGAAAAAAGGTCGTCAGGGTAACGCTCAATATGCACAGGAACAGTATTCAGAAGCGGTTACGACGTACCGAGATGGCGTACAGTCAGTGCAGCAAGATGGCCCCGGGCGCGTGCACTCGGGCCTTCTGAATAACCTGGGAGCGGCCCTGTTCAAGAGTGGAGATGCCGAACAGGCTGGTATCGCGTTTTCCAGTGCGGCCACGATGGCCGACTCACCCGAGGATCTGGTTCGCGCGAGCTACAATGCTGGAAATGCTGCGTATTCGACACAGCAAATGGAAGCCGCTTTGGAAAATTACAGGCGCGCACTCCTGACCGACCCTTCAAATGCTGATGCAAAGTTCAACTACGAGTTCGTGAAGCGTCAACTCGACGAACAACAGCAACAACAGCAGCAGGATGATCAGAATCAGGATGAGAATGATCAGGAACAGGAGGGGGATCAGAATCAGGAGAACCAAGACGAGAATCAGGAGCAGCAGGAACAGGATCAGCAAAACTCAGAAGACGAGAACCAGCAGAATCAGGAGCAACAGCAGGAGCAACGGGAACGTGAGGACCCAACACAGTTGAGTGAAGAAGAGGCCCAACGCATCCTTCAGGCTCTGGAAAACGAAGAGGAGCAGTTGCTGAGACAGGTACAGAAGATGAAAACGCGACCCCGTCGCGTCGAGAAAGACTGGTAATGCAGAGCTATCCCAAGCAGAACATATCCCTGATCACTTCCGTGATCATTTGCGTTCTGATGGTCGCTTTTTCCGCGGAAAGTGCACGGGCTCAGGCTGTAAAAGTGCAGGCCTCTGTAAGCTCCAACCGAATCGGCACCGAGGAAGCCGTCACCTACTCCCTTCTTGTAGAAGGCTCGGATGGAACGAACATCGCTATTCCCAATGCACCTCCTGCCGACGGACTGACACTTCTTCAATCTGTGCCAGGTACGCAACAAAACGTTTCCATTGTAAATGGACAGATGACCCGGAGTTTCGGCTTCACCTGGACATTTCGGCCAACCCGGGAAGGCACGGTTCGAATCGGAGCGGGAACGGTAACTGTCGGCGGTCAGGAGCACCACACACAGCCCATCGATCTGACCGTCGTTCCCCAGTCCCAAATGCCTGCAAGGCGACCTTCTGCCGATCCACTGAATCGTCTGTTTCGATCACCTTTCGACGCCGAGCCACAGGAAGCACCCGAGCCGTCAGAAAACGACATCTTCATTCGCGCCGTTCCAACAGCTCGAACGGCCTATCAGAACGAACAGGTGGTGGTGGAATATCGGCTCTATTTCCGGGAAGGAATTCAGCTTAGACAGAGTCGCCTGACGGACAGCTGGGATGCGGAGGGATTCTGGCGCGAAGAGTTGGACGTCGAAACCCGGCCCATTCCCCGGATCACGGTAGAAAATGGCCTCAGATACAACACCATAGTCCTGAAGCGGGCAGCCGTTTTTCCGACTCGCGCTGGAGAAATGAGTGTCGATCCGCTGAAAATCGAAAGCGAAGCGCTCCTTCCGTTTGGGTCACGTGATCCTTTTCAATCGCTGTTTTCTCTGCGTACTCGTTTTACTCCGGTACAACTTGAATCTCCGGAAGTCAAGATTACAGCTCGCCCGCTTCCCACGAGCGCGCCGACCTCCTTCAACGGAGCAGTTGGCACCTTCGCGGCGACGGTCGCGCCCGACAGAACCAATCTCGAAGTCGGTGAGTCGCTCCAACTCACAATCACTATTGCAGGAAAGGGTAATCTCGCAACAATGGAATCTCCGGCGATCCACGTGCCGGCGGCATTCGATGTTTACGATCCCGAAGTCACCTCTATGTTGGATCGCTCCGGAGACGAACTCTTTGGAAGCAAGACCTTTACATATGTGTTGATCCCGAGATCGAACGGGACCTACGAAATTCCACCTATCGAATTCACCTACTTCAACACTGATACCGACAGATATCAGACGCGGGAATCTTCTCCGATCTTTGTCGAGGTGACTGGTACAGCATCAACTCCGGACGTCGTCGTGGCGACGACCAACGGGATGCCGGTCGATGACTTTGCGCCTCTTTTTGATACCTCGGGAGACTGGGAGCGAACCGAGACAAGAAGCCTGCATATACTCTGGTGGCCGTATCTGCTCCTGATTCTTCCGCTTATCGCCCTGACAGGCTCCATCGTCTATCAAAACAGGGTGAACCGATACCGTTCCGACGTTCGTTGGGCCCGAGGTCGCAGGGCGCATCCTCTGAGCCGAAAACATCTCAAGCAGGCGATGGAACTGCTCAACGACGGAGATACAAGAGGCTATTTCGAAGAGCTTGAACGTGCTGTGCTCGGGTTCGTCGGGAATCGGATGAACGTTGCAGAGCGCGGCCTCACACGCGAGCAACTCGATGACCTCCTGACAGCACGAAATATTGATTCGGCCTTGAGACAACGTCTCAGAAGCTTGCTGGATACGTGCGACAAAGGACGATTCGCACCTGCTTCCATAACGCCGGAAAACAAAGAAGAAGCATTTGACGAGGCTTCCTCTCTGATTCCGGACATGGACGAACAGATAAACGGATGAAGCACCTTCAAATGCTCATACTGACTCTGATGATTTCCTGCAGCGCCAAGGCTCAACAGGAGGCGGCGCTTCCTCTTTTCGATTCAGGTACCGCACTTCTCGGTGACGGTCAGTTTTTGGACGCTCTTCAGCAATTTGAAGAGGCTGAAGCTCTGGGATGGGGCTCGACCCAGCTATACTACAATATGGCTCTGGTCCATCATCGCCTCGACAATCTCGGACAGTCCATCAGGTATCTCGAAAAAGCTCAAGTTCTTTCTCCGGATGACCCCAAGGTCCTTCATTCACTTTCTGTTGCGTCCAGCCATCGAGTCGACACCTTTTCAGAGCTTCCCGACCCATTTTGGCGCGCTACCCATGCCTGGGTGCTGCGAACCTTTCCGATATTCCCGGCTTTCTGGACCGGATTTCTTCTGTATCTGATCCTCATTGGCCTGATAATCGGCAAATACATGCACTACCTGGAAGGGCCCTGGTTCAGACGAGCTAGATTCGCCGCAGCACTGATCGGTGGTGCCCTGATTCTGCACGCGCTGACGTCTTCAGCATTCCCGCCTTACGATGAACGGGCCGTCGTGCTCTCAAATCAGGTTTCGTTGCTTGAACAGGCTGATTCGGATTCAGATGAAGTATTGGAAGTACACGAAGGTCTGGTAGTCACGAAAGGAAATCAGGCCTCAGAGTGGACGTTCATACAAATTCCCAATGGCGCCAGGGGTTGGGTCCCTTCAAA
This sequence comes from uncultured Rhodothermales bacterium, assembly GCA_964512485.1. Classification (GTDB taxonomy): domain Bacteria; phylum Bacteroidota; class Rhodothermia; order Rhodothermales; family UBA10348; genus CAZEHJ01. The sequence goes on from CAZEHJ010000016.1 coordinate 31,664, forward strand.
TACGCTCGGAGACATCTGATCATCGATAAAATGTCGATGATTTGTTGGAATCTTCCACCCTGCCCAACATAGTCCTCGCCCGCGCGTTTGTTTATCTTCTGCCCATCTTGTAACCAAGAAACGTCCTACAAGCGCTTATTTCCTTGGAACCACACATTCTCAAAAGATCGCGAAGTACCGGCTGGATCGAAGTCGTGTGTGGATCCATGTTCAGTGGAAAGACCGAGGAACTCATTCGTAGAATGAAGCGGGCCCGGATCGCCAAACAACACGCCGAGATTTTCAAGCCGGCCCTGGACACCCGGTTTGCTCAAGAGGAGGTCATCTCGCACGACGATTCCAGCCTCCGCTCTACGCCAGTGGCAGCTGCGGGACAGATTATTCTTCTGGCGATGGATGCGGATGTGGTCGGTATCGATGAAGCCCAGTTTTTTGGAAACGATCTCACCGAAGTGTGTAAAGAACTGGCCAGCACCGGAAAACGGGTCATCGTAGCGGGCCTGGATCAAGACTATCTGGGTCAACCATTTGAACCCATTCCTCAGATCATGGCAATCGCCGAATACGTCACCAAACTGCACGCGATTTGCGTAGTCTGTGGCAATCCGGCAAACCACTCTCAGCGTCTTGTTTCAGGAGGATCGAGAGTGCTTCTAGGAGCAAAGGAAGCCTACGAACCCCGATGCAGGGACTGTTTCGATCTCAGCTTGTCGGCCGGCGAATCAAGCGACTCCGATGAGGAAAGCGAAGCTGGCTCTAAACAGGCCGAAGAAAGCTCAGGAAGAAGCTCCTTTCCGATTACGTAATCTGAACAACATTTCGTCAAGGCTGAACAGGACGGCCCCGAGCGCGGCGAACGAAATCAGAGCCGGCACCGGCTGCCAGATCACGAGCCCACCGATAGAACCGAGCGCACCGCCCAGGTATTTAATGTAGTTCAACTGCTCGTTGCTCGAGTTCTTGATCAACTCCTCGAGACGGCTTTCGTCGTAGGACATCATGTTGCTCATGACCATTTCGTACACATCCAGATTCTCGACGAATCCGATTACGACGCGCGATGCAAATTCCTCGATATCCTCGGCGCGAGCCTCAATTTTCTCCGGAATCTTGTCGAGCAAGTCATCCATTTCATCCAGCACGAGATCCAGCTGACCCGGAATGCCGTGAATGGCCTTGTCGATTCGTTGCTTGAAATCGTCCTCATTTAGATATCGATACGCTTTCAGAGCCATCCCGCCGACGCCTTCGCCGACGTATCCTTCGATCTTCTCGATAACGAACTCAACGATTCTATGCCTCACCTCATCAGAGGTCAGAACCGTCTCGACATAGTCTGCAGTCAGCCCCTTCAGCTCACTTCTGAAGTCCGGATCTTCGAGAACCCCTCGAGCCACCGACATCGCCAGCTCCCGATACTTTGGGATGATGGCGTTCTCTTCAATCTTCTGCTTTATGATCTCTTCGTTGATCAACTCCTCACTCACGGCCGTGGCCAATCTGTATATCACCCGCTCTCGCTGAGCCGGAATGAGTCCCTGGCCGAAAACCGGTCTTACCTGACGAGGATTGAACAACATTGTGATGGCCACCCAGTTAGTCAGGAATCCGATGAGGCCACTGACCGCGACGATGCGCATCAATCCCTCGAGGACAAAAACATTGCCCAGAATCGTAGTCTGCATTCCGGGGAAGTCCCACAAGAAAGAGCCACCAAACATCACGGCAAGCGTCCAGGGAATCACGCGCAGAAGTGGAAGAAGGTTGGCGTGAGAATCGCTGATCCCTGGCACGCCGTGGCCATCCGCGTCATCATCATCTGATGCCGGCAGGTGTCGACGGATATATTTGGAAACCAGATTCCGAAAATCCGCAGCGCGCGCACGCGTGACCTTTTTGGCCTCGATGACCGACACACCGCTAGATTCAACCACCTCCGGTGGCTGTTCAGTCATCTCTTCATTATCAAGAATCTCGTCTTCCACGAATCTTGAGCCTTCTTTGATCTGGTTGTGGTTTCCGCTCTACGCATACCAGTTGTCGCGCTCTACTCGGACGCAGAAAACCCCAGTCGGGTTGCATTGGCCTGCATTCCTTCAATTACGTTGGCAATGTGCTGAGAGAGTTCAATTCCCAGATCCGCTGCTCCGTTTCGGATATCATCCCTGTTCACAGCCGCGGCAAATCTCTTGTCTTTCAATTTTTTATTGACGGATCGAGGCTGCATTCCCTCGAGGCCGGTTGGTCGCACATATCCTACGGCTGTGATGAATCCGGCCAGCTCATCTACAGCAAAAAGCACCTTCGCCATGAGCGTCGTTCTCGGATGGCCGGTATGTTCGGCGTGACCCATAATGGCATCGCAGATGTCTTCCTCATAACCCAAATCGCGCAGCACACCTACGCCGACGTATGGGTGCTCGTCCAGCGTTTGATGCCTTTCGTAATCCATGTCATGGAGCAGTCCGGTGATACGCCATTTGATCACGTCTTCGCCGTACTTCTCCGCATAAAAGGCCATACCAGCCTCAACGGCGTAAGCATGTTTGCGGAGGCTTTCCGTTTTGGTCCATTCGTGAAAAAGTTCAAGAGCCTGGTCGTACGTGTGCATTCCAGAGATTGGGTTTAAAACAGATCAACGATTTTCATTTCCTTCAGATACTTCGCGGGATTATTCTGAAAATCGGTAAGGAGACTGTTGATTCCATTCAATGTCGAGTCCAGCTTCTCATACATGCTCGGGTCATTGATGAGCATACCGAGAGTGCCGTCCCCGTTATTCAGTTTGTCCAGAATCTCATTGAGCTTCTCTCCCGTTTCCGTGAATCGGGAAAGACTCTCGTCTATTTCATCCAGCGTCTCGTTCAGATTGCCTGTCAACTCTGTGAGATGTTCACCGTCTTTGCCGATCGCCCCAGCAGCGCCGGCCGTAAGCGAATCCACGTTCGCCAGAATCTGGCTGATTCTTTCTTTCTCGGCCGTAAGTATATCCTCGAGTGCCTGCACGCTTCCCTGTACCGAATTCATGGTCATCCGCAGATCTGACTCTGGCTCTGACAACATGGAACTCGTCTCTGAAAGCGTGCTTTCGAGTCCTGCCAGCACCCGATCGACTTGGTCCACCAATTCTGGCGCCCTGGTGGAAAGATCGCCGATGAGGTCTCCGGCACCGCGTCCTTCTACGTGGCCGAATTCCTCAATAAGGGTTCCTGAAGGATCTCCAAGGAACAGATCCAGCCTCACAACACCGAGCGCATCAAATCCTGCTACCTGGGCATAGGATCCTTCAGTTACCGGAAGAGTCGCGTCAACGTGAAAATGAACCTCCACCTTGCCCGTTTCCTGGCTGATGGCCACACGGTTGACCGAACCCACCGACACTCCGTTTACGCGGACGATATTGCCGGAAATCAACCCGCCGGCATCATCGAACTCGGTCACGAGGTCATAGGTTGAGTCAAAAAGAGGCAGATCCTCGAAATAACGAACACCAAGTATGAATACTGCGGTGGCCGCGATAATGGTCAGCCCAACTTTTATTTCGTTCGATAACTTCACTTTCTGGCGGGTATTGGTTCGCTGAAGGTACTCATTGTCAAACACCAATTTTGTATTCGTTCGCCTTGACGAACGCGTTGAGCACGGTGTCGGTGCTCGCGTGCAACTCATCTATTGTCCCAGTCCAGTGCATCCGACCCTCAAAAATGAAGGCCGCGCGATCCGCAATACTGAGAACAGAATGCATATCATGGGTAACTACAATACTCGTAACGTTCAGTTGATCGGCCAGTCCTTTGATCAGCACATCGATGGTGTTCGAAGTTTCGGGGTCGAGTCCACTCGTAGGTTCGTCGTACAGAATGTAGCGGGGCTTCAGTGCGACCGCCCGAGCAAGCGCGACGCGTTTCTGCATTCCTCCTGACAGTTCTGCCGGCATTTTTTTCCCGACATCGTCGAGCTCAACCATCGCCAGACATTCCATCACCACGTCGCGGATCTCCTCCTCCGTGTGAGTCGTGAAAGTCCTCAGGGGAAAGGCGACGTTTTCGAATGAGTTCATCGAATCGAACAATGCCCCTCCTTGAAACAGAACTCCAAAATTCTGCCGGATTTTCCTAAGCTCAGCATAGGATACCGAGTTGATGTCTGTGCCATCGACGGTCACGGTTCCATCATCTGGTTGCAGTAATCCGATGATGTGTTTCATCAACACACTCTTTCCTGAGCCTGATCGACCGATAATTGCCAGCGTTTCACCCTCGTAAATATCCAGGGAAACGCCCTTGAGCACCTGCTTTTCAGCGAAACTCTTGTCGATATTTTTTACGCTGATCATCTACAGAAGGGTTGCTGCAAGAACAAGATCAGCCAACAAGAGGAAAACACAACTGGCCACGGCCGCCTGGGTCGTTGCTCTTCCAACGCCCTCCGCGCCTCCGGCTGTGTAGTATCCTTTGAAGCAGGAAATGGACGTGATCGTGAATCCGAACACGAGTGATTTTATGACGCCGAACATCGGGTCAAAGGGCTGAAAGAATTCTCTGGCGCCTGACATGAATTCCCCGACCGGGACAAATCCTCCGAAGTGGCCAACCATCATGCCGCCACCGATTCCAACGAAGCAGGCTGCGACGTACAGGACAGGAAACATGAACACGCCGGCGAGCACTCTCGGGACGATCAAATATCCGATCGAATTAAGACCCATTGCTTCCAACGCATCAATCTGTTCCGTAACTCTCATCGTGCCCAACTCGGCAGCTATCCGAGCCCCCACTCGTCCGGCCAGGATGAATCCAGTGACCACGGCTCCAAGCTCAAGTATCATCGAGGGCACGACAATCGCACCGATTATTGACTTGGGGATCAGCGGAGAAACGAGCTGATAGGCCGTCTGTACGGTTGTGACAGCCCCTGAGAAGCCCGCTGCGAGCATCACGATCGGCATTGACTCCACACCGATACGTACCATCTGCTCCCACAAATTTTTTCGATACGTGCTCAGTTCAGGAAGAGCCCCGAACGCATGAAACAGCAATTGGCTATAGCGGCCCAACGCCCCGATGGGGTTCATTATCAATTTGATAGCGGGATGCAGCAAAGAGGGTGACCGGGTGGTGTCTTGTATCGTCTGGTACGTCGAAATTCTGTTGATTCCGTCGCGCTCATTGTCCAGTGACGAAGGCCGACAAAATAGGGATACTGATTAACTTGGTGGCGTTCATCTCGGATTTGTCACACTTTTCCTCAGAATTCTCACGTCTAAAAGCCGCCGTCTGTCACGATGTTGTCACACGTCGCCTCTATATTTCAAGTGATGGCCAAGGTCAAATCCATATTCTTCTGTCAGGACTGCGGAAACGAGTCCCCCCGTTGGATGGGGCAATGTTCGGCTTGTGGCGCCTGGAATACGATGGTGGAGGAACGTCAGGCCTCAACAAAACACCAATTGGGCTCTGTGAGAAGTACCAATGGTGCGGGCGTGCGCCCCCTGAAACTGGCCGAGATTAAGAGCGGATCGGAATCTCGATTTGCCACGGGTAATATCGAATTGGATCGAGTTCTCGGAGGAGGAATTGTCGAGGGCTCTGTCGTCTTGATCGCCGGCGATCCGGGAATCGGGAAAAGCACACTTATGACTGAGTTGGCCACGCTGGTCAAGGATGAAAAAATCCTGTACGTGACAGGAGAAGAGTCGCCCTCTCAAGTGAAAATGCGGGCTGAACGCGTCGGTGTAAGTTCAGAAAACTTCTTGCTGTTGGCCGAGACCGAAGTGGAATCCATCATCCGCTGCGTTCAGGACGAGGAGCCGGCACTGATGATCATTGATTCCATTCAAACCATTTTCAGATCGGATCTTGCAAGTGCACCAGGATCGGTAACCCAGGTCCGCGAAAGCGCGGCGGCCCTGATCCAGATGGCCAAGTCTACCGGTACATCGACGTTTATCGTCGGACATGTCACGAAATCTGGGACGATAGCGGGACCCCGAGTTCTTGAGCACATGGTGGATACCGTGTTGTATCTCGAGGGAGATCGGCACCATGTATTCCGGATTCTGCGAGCAGTCAAAAACAGGTTTGGGTCAACGAACGAAATTGGAGTCTTCGAAATGAAGACACAGGGACTTGCCCCCGTCGACAATCCGAGCGCGCTGTTTATTTCCGATCGAAATCTTCTGACTCCAGGCTCGGTCGTCGTGTGTTCAATGGAAGGCACGCGCCCGATGCTCGCAGAGATTCAGGCTCTCGTAACGAATACTTCGTACAGCAATCCTCAACGGACAGCCACCGGATTCGACGGAAGACGTCTTCAGATGCTACTGGCGGTTCTGGAAAAACGAGTCGGACTTCCGCTCTCTACGAGCGACGTGTTCGTGAATGTGACCGGCGGACTGAAACTGACCGAACCGGCTGCAGATCTCGCAATTGCTGCGGCCGTTGCTTCTTCTTCGAGAGAAATACCCGTTCCATCTCAGGCCATGATCACGGGAGAGGTTGGGCTCGGCGGCGAAGTGAGGGCAGTACCCCAGTTGGACACGCGGCTGCTGGAGACGTCCAGACTGGGCTTCAATCAGGCATTTGTGCCGGCTCGAGGATTGAATCCGAAAATGGCTCCAAAATCCCTCGAATGTGTAGGACTGAAGTCGCTTGAGCACATGATGGATCTGCTTTTTTAGCACGATGCCGGACATGCGCTTCAGTTTGCAGCCGACCCTTTTTTCAGCTTTTTGTCAGCACATCCACCGAGCCGTCAGACTTGCCCACCAGCACAGTCGTTGCCATTCCCAGAAACAGACCATGATCGACCACTCCAGGTGTCATCAGAAGGACGCGGTCAACGTGTTCAGGGTCAGAAATTTCGTCGAACATGGCATCGATAACCCACATTCCCTGATCTGATACAACGGGACCGTCTTTCTTCATTCCCATGCGGATCTCTGGAGTTGCTCCGAACGAAGACAGCACATTCATCACTGGCGTCGCCGCCATCGGTACGACTTCTACCGGAAGCGGCATGCGGGTGCCCAGCCGATCTACCATTTTACTTTCGTCTACCAGAACCACAAATTCGCTGGCCTGAGCTGCCACGATCTTCTCCCGGGTCTGAGCGGCGCCACGGCCCTTAATCAGCGTGAAGTGAGGATCCACTTCGTCGGCACCGTCGAATGCCAGGTCCAGAACAGGCGATACGTCAAGCGTGGTCAATGGTACACCGTGTTCACGGGCGAGTCTTTCGGAGGCGAAGGATGTAGCGACACCCTTGACTGCCAGGCCCTCCTCCCTGATCCTGATACCCAGCTCCTCGATGGCAAGTGCTGCGGTCGATCCCGTGCCGATTCCGAGCGTCATGCCCGATTCGATCATTGAAGCTACGTGTTTCCCGACGGCCCTTTTTGCGGCCTTTTGCAGATCGGACATGCTCTGGTGGTTTTCGTGATTGCTGGGCAGCAATCTACGCAGCAATGGCGAAATCTGTTCGGGTCAGATGAGCCTCGTCACAGCGGTCGCAACAGGAGGTCTGTTACTCCCAGCGAAGAGCGTCGATTGGACTGAGTCTGGCAGCTTTGAACGCCGGATACCCTCCGAACAATAAGGCGATTCCAGTAACCATCACGACAGATATGATGGCCCAGTCAGTTGGGAATGCAGCGGAGATATCGAAATACAGGGCGACTCCGTTTCCAACCATGGCCCCAAAAATGATTCCGAAAAATCCGCCGATCTGGCACAGGAAAAATGCTTCCAGGAGAAATTGCCGAAGAATGTCCTTTCTCCTCGCGCCGATGGATTTCCTGATCCCGATTTCGCGTGTGCGCTCCGTCACGGATACGAGCATAATGTTCATGATCCCGATTCCGGCAGCCAGGAGCGATATCAACCCAATTCCGGCCCCACCAGCAGTCAGCGTCCCGGTGAAAGCCTCAAAAATGGCCTGCATCGAGTCATTGGTGGAAATCTCGAAATTATTCCCTTTGCCCGGAGCGACCTTTCGAATCACTCGCATTCGACCGGTGGCTTCATCGGTTGCCGCGTTTATCATTACCGGATCGTGAACGCGAACGCTGATGTTGGCGATATTTCGGTACGTCCCGCCGTACGTGGTGAATCCACGAGTCACAGGGATGTAGATACGGTTATCCTGCGACTGGCCGAAGATGCTTCCTTTGGACTTCAGGACCCCAATGATTTCGCAGCGGGATCCTCCAGCTTTGACGACCTTTCCGATCGGACTCTCAAACTGGAAAAGAGCGTTTGTCACGTCTGTGCCGAGAACACAAACCGGACGGGCATAACTGATGTCGTCCGACGTAAAAAATCTGCCAGAGTCCAGCTCGTACGAATAGTTGCCGAGCATATTTTCGTCGACTCCGAGCACCACGATATCGGGTTCGGTCTCGCGATCACTGTAGACCACCTTGCCACGCGTAAAGTCTTCGATGATGCTGACCGTCACGGGAAGCTGCATCAAGTCCTCGAACCGTTTGACCTGCTCGTACGTGATGTTCGGCCTGTTCCGAACGCTGCTATCCAGACTTCCCGTCTGGATCATTGGCGTTCGGGTTATCGAGAAAGTTGACGAGCCCAGAAATTGCAGCTTTTCCTTGAAGTACACATCGATGACCTCCACGGCAGTGACAGATACGATGATGGCGAAAACGCCGATCACCATACCAAGCAGTGTGAGCGAGGATCGAGTTTTGTGACCTCGAAGAGCTTCAATCGCCATACGAATGGCTTCCGATACACCCATGAGTTATTCGTACCTCAAAGCTTCGATTGGAGGGGCCTTGGCGGCAGTCCAGGCAGGAGCGAGTCCAAATATGGTCCCGATCGCAACACAGATAGTGAACGCCAGAATGACGGTGTCAAATCCCAGAACAGCTGGTAGAACCGCCGCGATGAGCATGGCCAATGGAAACGCCAGAGCGACTCCGATCAATCCTCCAACCATGCAGATGACGATGGCTTCGACCAGAAACTGCATCAGGATCGTCAACCGACGCGCACCCACCGCTTTTCGGACTCCGATTTCACGGGTCCTCTCTTTCACGGTAACGAACATGATATTCATGACGCCAATCCCTCCAACGAGAAGGGCTAGCGCCGTCAAGCCGATTCCAATACCAAAAATGGCATTCTTGATCGGCTCAATGGTCGCACGAAGTGTTTCTTGTTCGTTGATTTCAAAGTCGTCTTCTTCCTGAACCTGCAATCGCCGGGCGAGACGGACAACTCCACGGATTTCATCCTTGGCAATCGCCAGCGGGATTCCTTCCTGAACCTTGGCACGAACCGAGACATCCCGGAAGCGCATACCAAAATGCTTTTTGAATGTGTTGAACGGAATTTGAACTGAAAAATCTTCGGAAGTATTTCCTTCCGCACCAGATCCTTTTCTGGTCATCACACCGATAATTCTGAATTTAGCGCCACCCATCACCAGTTCTTTTCCGAGTGGTGATCCAAACGGATACAGTTCATCCATCACTCCGGCACCGATCACTGCGACGTTTCGCGCACCTTGATCGTCGAAAGGCGTTATAAAGAATCCGTCGGCCAGATCAACAATGTGTACATCTGGGTAGTTTGCCTGAACCCCCATGATCCTCGCGCCTGCGATTGACTGGAAGTCCGACTTCATGGGTCTGGCCGTGCTGACAAACGCCGTGGCCTCTTGAACTGTCGTTGAGCGGTCGTTCAACGCATCGGCAACTTCAGCGGTGATGTTGGGGCGGTTTATGTAATTCCACCATTTGAATCCAGGACCATTTACCCAGGGCCATTTTTCGATATAGATGACGTCCGTCCCCAGCGAGGAGATGTCATTCTCGAAACCCTGTTCAATACCATTTACAACCGTCGCCATTCCGGTGACAGAAACGATTCCAATGATGATTCCGAGGGTCGTGAGCACAGCCCTCATCTTATTGGTCCAAACTGAGCGCAGGGCGATCAGCATGGATTCGACAAACTCAAAAATAAATCGACGCACGGTAAGGGAGGTTTGGTGACCGATTATGACTTACGATGGCCTGCGTCCGGTGTTGCGAAAAAGATTGCTCTTCAGCAGTTCTCCAAAAACACTGGATTTCTGACCCGAGCGTTGCTAATCTCCGGCCCCCTTTTACATTCGAAAACGTTCCAAAATGGGTAAAATTCGCGTACTGGGAGAATTCTGGAATTTCCTGAAGGTTCGAAAGAAGTTCTGGCTGGCCCCAATCATTGTGATCCTCGTGCTTCTCAGCCTGGTAATTGTACTGGCGCAGGGTTCAGCATTGGCGCCATTCATTTACGCACTGTTCTAGGAAAGAAAAAACAGCTCCAATCAGATCCCGCCGGACCGAGGAGATTATTCGGCGCCTTCTGACAGTTTCATCTCGAAACGCAGCCGGTATTCTCGATATACCGTGTTGTAGTCGGACTTGACCAGCGTAAATCCGTGCTCGAGGGCCAGAATGGTCATCCCCGGATGCAGGTTCGGGAAGGTGTCGAACGCAAAACGGCGATATCCACGTTGACGAACTTTTCGCATCATTTCGTCGAGCAGGACGAGGGCGATACCCTGCCTTCGAAAGCCAGGCATTATCCCACCTTTGGCGCTGTAGAATGTAAATCGGTTTTCACGGTATCCGATCTTGAATCCGACAGGTTTACCGTCCAGCTCGGCCTGTAGAATCATCAGATCTTCCTTGTTAAAGGAGTTGATGACTCGTTCCTCATGGAAGATGGTTGTGTTCATCTGCCGAATCTCCGAAATGTCATCCACACTCAGTTCGTGGATTCGAAGGCCCTCAATCTCGGGGACCTCCAACTGCACGGGCGGTGTGTAATCAAATCGTTCCATATGGGAGAATCGTGATTCAGAACGGGATTCGGAAACTCAGTCTTTTCGACTGTCCATCGACGGCCAAATCTATTGATCAGCAGGACCGGGTGGTAGCCCCTGTGCCAAGAATTCGTCGATTTCATCCACCTGTGCGGGACCGTTCAATTCCGCATTCGCAGAAGACTCTTCCACGAGAGTACACGGTTCCAATAAGGTCGATGGTATTTCAGCCAAAAAACGGCTGGGCTTTGTAAAATACTGTCCTTCGTATCGGCGGAACTGAATCATAGGATAGGAAATGAACAACTGATCTTCCGCACGTGTCACCGCGACATACATCAGTCGAAGTTCTTCTTCGATCGCAGCCTCATCTCCCACCGAATAGGATGACGGCATGACGCCGTCGAGGGCCTGAATGAGGAAGACGGTATTGAATTCGAGCCCTTTGGCCGAATGGATCGTCGAAAGCACAAGAGGTGGCTCGTCATTTTCCTCCGGGTCCACATCTATCGCAGTCAGATCGATCGGATCGAGAGCGAGGGAATCAAGCAACGTAGCCCGATCAGAAAATTGACTCGCCACACCGACAAAGTGCTCCATATCAGGCTCTCGTTTCGGATAGTCTTCTGAATAGACCCTCCTCAGAATTGGAGCATAATATTCCAGAATCAGCTCAATCTGCACCGACGGGGGCATATCCGACGAATGGATTCTTCTGAGCATCGCGAACAGACTGCGAAGAGATTCTATGTACGCCGCCGAATAGGGTCGCTCCTTAAGAACAAAAGGTTCTGCAGTATCCGTCTCCAGCCATTCCAGAATTCGCCCGGCCGTTTTGGGACCGACTCCTTCCAGCAGTTGCAGAACGCGATTCCAGGCGATGGCGTCCTTGGGATTCTCTACCACCTTCAAGTGGGCCAGAACATCCTTGATGTGGGCCGCCTCGCTCAATTTCAGTCCGCCGTACTTGACGAAGGGAATGTTCTTGCGATTCAATTCCACCTCGAGGTCGTACGAGTTGTGGCCGTTTCTGAACAGAACAGCCATATCGTTGAGAGCGACGCCCTGCTCTCGCATCTGCAGAATCATCTGCGACACGAATCTGCTTTCGAATCGATCATCGGGGGCTGGGACAAGTGCGGGCAGATCTCCCTTGCCCCGTTCAGTGAACAACTCTTTGGCATATTTCTTCCGAGCAGAAGCGAGAATGTGGTTTGCCAGATCCAGAATGGACTGGCTGGAGCGGTAGTTGTGCTCCAGCTTCAGCACGGTTGCCGTTGAAAACTGGTCAGGAAACGAAAGAATGTTTTCCTGATCCGCCCCTCGGAATCGGTAGATGCTCTGGGCATCATCGCCGACCGCCATAACATTTCCGTGCACCGATCCGAATGCTTTAACCAGAAGCGCCTGGGCCCGATTAGTATCCTGATATTCGTCAACCAATACATATTTACATCTCGACGCGACCTCTCTCAGTACTGCCGGTTGCGATTGAAAAAGCATCAACGTCAGGACCAGAAGGTCATCGTAGTCCATCAATCCCTGCTCTTTCTTGAATGTCGCGTACTCCTGAAACAGACGTTCGATGGTGGCTGAATACTCGACGAAGTGCGGATATGATGAGTCAAGAAGAACATCCAGCTTCATTCCGCGATTACGAAGCGCGGAAAACATGTTCTGCAAGGTGCGCTTTCTCGGAAATCGCTTCCCACGAATATCCGAGGACAGCCTCGACCGCAACACATCAATCACGTCTGCCGAGTCAGATGCGTCCAGCACGGTAAAGTTGGAGGGGAAGCCAATCTTGGTGGCATACTTTTTCAATATGCCGAGACAAAACGCGTGAAACGTTCCACCCTGAACCCTCTGACACCTTCCGTCGAGCAATGAGGCTGCTCGGTTCACCATCTCTGTCGCCGCACGACGAGTAAACGTGAGCAACACGATGTTTTCCGGTTGGACACCCGATTCGACCAGATAAGCGACACGATATACCAGCGTGCGGGTTTTTCCCGTTCCCGCGCCCGCCACTACCAGAACCGGCCCGGCTCCCCAGGTGACGGCGCGCTGTTGTTCGGTATTCAGGTCTTCCGCAAACTCGGGGGAAAGCTCCCTTATTTGGGAAGGAGATTCAGCCTGAAGAGTGAATTTGCGCGACATGGGCTGCCTTGATTGGCGGGCAATTGCCCTGAAAAATCGTGAGTCAATGGTACGACCGTACAGCTTCAAATGGTTCGCCTCATTTCGCTTCCGCGACGTGCGGTCGATAACTCGATGTAGTGCATTTCGTGGATAACTCGGTAGGGTCTAGGGGCCTGATCTGTGGTAAGCAACGCACCTTCTTCATAGATTCAGTGATTCCACCTTTTCGGTTGGAACTCCTGCTGTCTTCACCTCTAAGAACGTCAGCACAATTCAGGCAATTCAGAACCTTTGCATCTGGAATGGGAAAAATAATCGCTGTAGCAAATCAGAAGGGCGGCGTGGGTAAAACCACCACTGCGGTCAATCTGGCAGCCTCTCTCGCAGCGATGGAGCACCCTACCCTGTTGATCGATTTCGATCCTCAGGCGAACGGGACTTCGGGAGTAGGAATCGATCCGCGTTCCGTTACCGCGTCGACTTATGAGATCCTCATTGGATCGATTGCAACGGAAGATGCAGTATTGGAAACGGAGACTCCTTACCTGTCTTTGATTCCGAGCCACATCAATTTGGTGGGCGCTGAAATCGAAATGGTCGAAGTGGTCGACCGAGAGAGAATGCTCGAAAGAGCGCTCGTATCCATCCGGGACAATTTTGATTTCATCATCATCGACTGTCCTCCTTCGCTGGGCCTGCTGACCCTTAATTCCCTTACGGCTGCCGACTCGGTCCTCATTCCCGTTCAAGCAGAGTATTTTGCACTTGAAGGACTGGGACAATTGCTGAACACCATCAAACTGGTCAGACAGCATCTCAATCCGATGCTTGAAATTGAAGGCGTCGTTCTGACGATGTTCGACACGCGCCTCAGGCTTGCCAATCAGGTTGCTTCGGAAGTACGGAGATACTTCGGCGAAAAGGTTTTCCAAACCATAGTTCAACGCAATGTGCGCCTCTCGGAAGCTCCAAGTTTCGGTCGACCAGTCCTCATGTATGATGCAACCAGCACCGGATCCAGAAACTACATCGGGCTCGCCAGAGAGGTGCTTATGGCGAATCAAGAGTATCTGGAACACCTTTCAGAGCAGTCTGCCCAGGAAGATCCTGCAGCATAAATCCTGACCTACCATGAGCAAACAAAAATCAGCATTGGGTCGGGGACTTGGAGCCCTCATTCCGGATGCATCTGAGGACACTCTCGAACCGCGCGGTGGTATCGAATCCACACGGCTCTACAATTTCGATGAGAGAATCCGCTCGGCGGGATCGATTTCAGAAATATCCATTGCGACAGTCTCTCCCAATCCTTACCAGCCCCGCGAGCACTTCGATGAAAATACCTTGCTCGAGCTGAGTAATTCGATCAGAGAACTTGGCATCATTCAACCTATTACGGTACGCCGAAAAGGAACCGGGCGATACGAATTAATCTCGGGTGAACGGCGCCTGAAGGCGGCAAAACAGGCCGGACTGAAAAACATTCCGGCGTATATCCGTGAAGCTGACACAGAGGCCATGCTGGAAATGGCGATCGTTGAAAACGTTCAACGAGAGCAATTGAATCCAATCGAGGTTGCTCTGGGCTATCAACGATTGATCGATGAGTGTGATCTTACACAGGAGGAAGTAGCGACCAAGATCGGGAAGAACCGCTCGACGGTAGCAAACTTTTTGAGATTGCTCCGTTTGCCTCCTCTGATTCAGGCCGGACTTCGCGACGGAATTCTTACTTCTGGGCATGCCCGAGCTTTGTTGGCGCTCGAAGAAGAATCGCTTCAGAAAAAGGTCCTGGACGAAATCGTCAAAGACGGTTTGTCCGTCCGAGAGGTTGAAAAACGGGTCCGTCAGTTGTTGAAGCCGGTCAATAGGAAACCCGCAGCCTCATCGTCAGCTACTACGGTTGAAAGCCTCGAACTGGCTCACCTGTCCGAGCGACTTCAGCGATCCATTGGAACCAAGGTGCACATCAAACCATCCGCCTCCTCAAAAGGTGGCCGCATAGAGATCGAGTATTATTCGGATGATGATCTCGAACGCCTCATCGAATTTTTCGACTGATTCACACTTCGATGATTTCCCCACGTCGGATTTCGAGCCGGGCATTGATAGTGACAGCAATATGCGTCGCCATCCCACTGCTCCAGCCATTGAGCGCTCAATCGGTCTCCGGCGATTCCGTTTTTGTGGCTTCGAGTGAACATTCTCCAAAGGGGGCGCTTCGAAGAAGCGCCTTCGTGCCCGGTTGGGGTCAGATCTACAACCGTCAGTACGTCAAACTTCCCTTCGTATACGGGGCCATCGGTGGTCTGCTTTATACCGCTCTGACGAAACACGACGAGTATATCCTGTACAGGAAGGCATTTCAGTACAAAGCTTTTCAGGAATTAGTCGAATCCGGCCAACTTTCTGAAAATCCAAAAATCGACTTTTTATCGTCGTATGAAGCGATAGAAGCCGAATTCGGCGCCGTTTCTTCGCGTCCTCTATCAAATCGCCGAAATAATTTGCGTCGCTCGCGTGACCTTTCTCTGATTGGCGTCGGCTTAGTCTATAGTCTGGCTATGCTGGACGCTTATGTAAGCGCGCACTTACTAGATTTCGATGTCGGGGATAACCTGAGTTTTCAGGCGAATCCCCAGCCAGGCGGTTTCCGCCTGTCAGCTCGGATCCAGTTAGGATACCCGGAAGGACGCGGTCTATCTAGCAGATAGACCGCTAACAGTGGTTTATGGG
This sequence comes from uncultured Rhodothermales bacterium, assembly GCA_964512485.1. GTDB lineage: Bacteria > Bacteroidota > Rhodothermia > Rhodothermales > UBA10348 > CAZEHJ01. Next base: position 47,372 of record CAZEHJ010000016.1, read on the forward strand.
AAGTGCACTCCCGCATCGGCGCCCCCGGTTGTGTCAGGTACGAGTGGAGAACTCTCGTAACAATGCACTACTCAGGTACGTGTTGGGCATTGTAACATCGGCGGCTTCTTCCACACCACATACTTAAACGCTTTGCATTACGATTATGATCGATTTCAAAGCCGTTGCTCAGAATACGGGGCTCCGCAAAATGTCTGACAGGTACAGCAAGCCGGCCGAATCTTCAACGATCTCAGCCGCATCGGACCAACCCAGTCTTTTTGACAAGTGTGACCGATTCTTCGATCCCGAAGCAATCTACACCCAGGTCAAGGAGGCGGATCTGTATCCCTACTTCCGTCCGGTGGAAAAAAATGACGGTACACGCGCCATCATGCAAGGCCGTGAAATCATCATGGCCGGATCGAACAACTATCTCGGATTGCTTTCCGACCCTCGGGTAAAGAAAGCCGCCGAAGATGCTATCGAGCAGTACGGATCCGGATGCACCGGCTCCCGGTTCCTGAACGGTACCCTCGATCTGCACATCGCACTTGAAGAACAGCTTGCCGAGTTCATGGGTGCTGAAGCATGTGTCCTGTTTTCGACTGGATACATGACCAACCAGGGCGTTCTTCAGTCACTCGCCGGAAAAGGAGATATCATATTCTCCGACAAAGACAACCATGCGTGTATTGTAGCTGGCACCAAGGTGTCGCTTGCCGATACAGTGCGATTCCGGCACGATGACATGGATCACCTTCGTAAGCTGCTGGAAAAAGCCTCGGAAGAATCGCCCGAAGCAGGCAAGTTCATTGTCTCCGATGGTGTCTTCTCAATGAGCGGCGCGATCGCCAAAGTACCTGAGCTCGTTGAGCTGGCAGAAGAGTTCGGAGCGGCGTTAATGCTCGACGACGCCCACGCTGTTGGCGTCATCGGCCCGGGCGGTCGAGGCAGTGCAGCTCACTTCGGACTCTCGGATCACGTACACCTCACAACCGGCACATTCTCAAAGAGCTTTGCTTCATTGGGAGGGTTTGTGGTCGGCTCACGAAACGTGATCGAGTACATCCGACACACAGCATCGGCGCACATTTTCAGTGCTTCCATGCCACCTTCTGCTGTGGCTACTGTCCTGACCTGTCTCGAAATCCTACAGCAAGAGCCCGAGCGTCTGGAACGACTCTGGGAGATCTCAGACTACATGCGGGAAGGATTCAAAAAAGCTGGGTTCAATGTTCTGAAGAGCCAGGCTCCCATAATTCCCGTCGTTGCAAACAATATGCGTACCTGCCTGACCATGTGGCACGATTTGTTGGATGAGGGTGTTTTCGTTAATGCGGTCGTTCCCCCGGCTGTGCCGAAGGGGCAGTCCCTGCTGAGAACGTCTTACATGGCCACGCACACCAATGAAGATCTGGATTTCATTCTGGAAGCATTCTTCAAGATTGGTCGCAAGCATGGAGTAATTACTTCCAATGGAACTGCAGCGTAACTTCGTCCGGTAGTTCCAAGCTCCCTTCGACCACACAAGAAATGGCCACTTCTGAGGTGACCCCCGTCAAGTCCAGACGGGACCGCAAAGCCTTTATACAGTTCCCCTTTGACCTGTATGCCGACACCGATGTGTGGGTACCCCCGCTACGCCTCGATACGTCGACGCTGATAAACCCGCGCAAGAATGCGTTCTTCGAGCACGGAGATATGCAGCTCTTTCTTGCTCGTGATGGCAAGGGTAATGTCGTTGGGCGGATTGCCGCGATCAAAAACGGCATGCACCTCAAGAAATATGATGACGGCGTAGGGTTCTTTGGGTTTTTCGAGTCGATTGAGGATGGTGAGGTATCTGCTGCATTGTTTGAAGCTGCTGCTTCCTGGTTGCGCGACCAGGGCTTGAGCAGCATGCGTGGACCAACCAATCCGTCTATGAACGACGTTGCCGGCCTTCTGGTGGGAGGCTTCGACAAACAACCAGCCATCCTCATGCCCTACAACCATGGGTATTTTGAGGGCCTTCTGAAAGGTTGGGGATTTGAGAGGGTGATGACGATGTGGGCCTACTACACAAATTCGAAGCTCATCAAATCGGAAAAGCTGCGGCGTGGAACAGAGCTTCTGCTGAGACGATATCCCGGACTTGAAGTCCGGCGCATGGACAAATCCAGGTTCGAAGATGAGGCTCGGATCATCCTCGACATCTACAACGATGCCTGGTCAGAAAACTGGGGACATGTTGCCATGACTGAAGGCGAGTTCGCTCAGCTGGCAAAAGAACTAAAACAAATTGTAGATGAACGACTGGTCGTGATTATCGAAGATAATGGTGCACCCATTGCATTTGCTGTCACGCTACCCGACCTGAATCACGCCTTGAAAATGCTGCGTTCCGGGCGATTACTTCCTTTCGGCATCTTCAAACTTCTCTTCCTTGCAAAGTCGGGCGTCATCCGAGAAGTTCGGATGCCACTGATGGGCGTTAAAAAATCACACCAGGGCAAAGGACTCGACGCAATCCTCGTTTATAGCACCATCCAAAATTCTGCGGAACTGGGTGTGCTTGGTTGTGAAATGAGTTGGGTACTGGACAATAATCTCGTCCTGCGCAACTCTCTCGAAACCATGGGTGGCGTCAAAGACAAGGAATACGCCATGTTCGAGGCACAGATCTGACATGATCAACGCCGACAGCATCCGCTTTGTCTACTTTGATCTGGACGATACGATTTTGGATCATTCCCACGCAGAACTACAGGCGCTTAGGGACCTGGCTTCGGACGAAAAGTATCCGTTCTACAATCATTCTTTCGAGACGATTCATTCGCACTACCGGGAAATAAATCCTGTCGTGTGGAAAAAATATTCTGCCGGCGAATTCACCAAACAGCAGGCGAAAGTCGGCCGCTTTTCTCAGCTCTTGAATCGCTTGGGGTTGGACGGAAGTGATGCGGGTACAACCGATCACGGCGCAAGTAAGAATCGTGTCGATGAAGCGTTGGCTGATGACTATCTGCGGCGATACGCCAATCATTGGAAGGCCATAGAAGGCGCCGAAGACGCGTTTCATCGCGTAGCATCTGATTACCAGGTAGGCATCCTCACCAATGGTTTTTCTGAGATCCAGCAAGCCAAACTGAGGCAATTCCCCAATCTGGCGTCCGCGTCAGAGGCTGTGATAATCAGTGAGGAAGTGGGATATCTGAAACCCGACAAGAGACTGTTCGAGCACGCTGCAGCCGTCGTTGGCGTGGCACCTGAAAATATCCTTTACGTGGGAGACTCCCTTCACTCAGACGTTGGTGGTGGTCTGAATGCGGGCTGGAAAGTCGCCTGGTACTCAGACAAACATCATGACCACGATGAGGTGTTCAGCTTCACCGACTGGTCAAGGCTCCTAAAGGAACTCGGCCTGAGCTGAGCCATCGGGACTCGAGCAGCTGATCCGGGAATTGCAACCAAAAAAAAAGCCATCCAAATAAATGGACAGCTTCTTTTCTGCTCCAAGACGGTGAACCTCCCCTGATTAGGGTCTTTCGCCGAAGCGACTTCTCCTCACCAGATAGTGGGAGGTTCGAGTCTCCGTGGATTCCGAAAACCAGGACGAACCGGATTCTCGGTAACACCTGCCTCCGTTGCCGGTGGCTTGTGTCGTCTCCATCGTATGGGCACACGATAAAGACGGTACTCCCGCAGGCGTTTTCAGTCTTCGATTCCAGCTTCGTCTTGCGATTCCGCTTTTCTCGCTGACCGGCTCCACACTCCTTGCCTTTCCACCTCCGAAGAGGCTTCCGTGCATCTCTGTGTGTTGCGGTTGCCAACTGGTTTTGGACGGGCGTGTTAACGGCCGAAGCCGTTCACCTTCCCATTCCATCCTGGATGGCGGTGCTCCCGCTTAGCTCAACTCACGCCGGGACGTTTGTTCAGCTTTGTGGTCGCTTCCCTTGCCTGTCCTGTTTTCCACCGGCCGAAGCCGATCTCCTTCAGTACAAACATCTTGTCCTGATCCGGGGATCACTTGCCGTCAGATCTTTCTCTTTCAAGTCCAACCTTCGAACATCCTCCCGTCTCGTTTCAAGCTCATCACCCACTCCAACAATTTTCTCCGAAGAGTCCGTTGTCTTCATCGTCGGTGCGAAGGATACCTGTTTTCCCACCTTTGCAGATGGGCGGGCTTACCTCATGCAGCCTAGAGACTCAGTCGCGTCAAGGAACGGTGCCGTCAGGCACTGGGACTATTATATGCCGACTTCTCACCTGAGTCAATATCGAGACGGGTAGTTTCCATCCACAAGAAATTCACATCGTTATGCACGTCTATGTGCATAACGGTAACTCCACAACGCGCAAAAAGCCCGGCCAACGAAGACCGAGCTTTTTGGTGCCCATAGTCACTACGCGACTGAGCGTCCTCATCGAGGACACATTCTCAGGCGGCATGAGTGTCCCAAAGATACAACGATCGAGGGCACTCTGCAAGTGTGCAATAACGGCAGTTATCCACGAGTCTCTTTTATCCAAGTGTCTAATGACTCTAGAAAGACCATATTCGCACGTGCAATAACGGCTACCAACCCATCTGGTTAAAAAATATTGATAGCGAAGAAGGCTCCAGAATAATCGTAAGCAGCAGTCCTCCAAGGGCTCCGCCCAGATGTGCTTCATGAGCAATTCCACCCAAGCGTCCTTTGTCCTTCTTCATCATGGCATAGGTCGAAAAGACAATAAATGCCAGGGACAAAAACCACGCAGGGAATCCAATGGGGATCGGAAAGATGCTGATTCTACCCAGGGGAGAAAATAAAACGTAGCCCATGACGACGCCTGCAATAGCTCCGGACGCTCCAACTGCGGAATACGATGGAGAATTTCTGTGCTTCAGGAGCGTCACGCCGTGGGCTGACAGCTCCGATCCGAAATAGATGACGAGAAACAGCACCGATCCCAGCCTGGCTTCTATCCAGGGTCCAAATGAAAACAGGGCAATCATGTTCAGAAACAGATGGCCAAGCCCTCCGTGAACAAATCCCCCCGTTATCAAGCGATACCACTCTCCGTCATTCAAAACTCGATGGGGACGAAAGGACAGTTTGTTGACCAACTGCGTATCGAAATAAAGGGCATATCCGCTCACCATCACGTTGATGAGAAGAATAAACAGCGTAAAGGGAGCGTCGTAAAACAAAGCGTCACACGGTATGTGTTCGTGTCAGTAAGACGCCTGTGTACGTTGTGCTTCGTCGCATGATTCGATTACGATCTCGATCGCGCGCCATTCACGGGAAGAAACCCTAGTTGAATTCCGGGAACGCCCTGCGTCGTTCTTTTTCTTCAAACAGGATTCGGGTCGATTTACAGAAACGGGCGAACCGCATTCGCATTGCCGCTTCGGTCATCCCGGTAAATGGTTCAAGATCACGATAGGTCATCGACGTATCCCCCAACCTAAGCGCGAGAATGACCCGCGTATTTTCGTCCGAACCCAATACTCGCTCGTTGGAAAACGAGAGCCTTCTTCGTTGAAGATCGTTGTACCTCTCCCATTCTGGAGAGTGTTGCTCATTTGACTCCAGAAAATCCAAATCCTCAATGCCAGCTTCGATGTGAAAGGACTCACGCGACCGACGCCGTCGCTTTCTCTTCAAGTGGCGCATCAGGTTGTTTCTGAACATGCGCCGCGTGTAGTGCTCCAAACATCGAATCCGCAGCCATGACTTTTGAAACTCCAGAAACGACTCGCCGGTGAGGTCCTGTGCTTCCTCAAGACTCAAGATGCGCTCCACCGATACTTTCCGAATGAAATAGGACTGTCCGTTTTCATACACATATCTGAACACTTTACGGCGGGCGTCCTCGCAGCCTGCGATAGCTTGTTGAAGAAGTTGATCTGGCGATGCTGGCCTATTCAGGGGCTGAGAATCTCTGTCTGGAAGAATTGGGATCTTGCTCATGGTTGCTCCAGGATTTTGGTGGGTATAAGATTCAGACCCACGACTCGAAGCGACATAACCTGAATGGCTCTTACAAGACTAAAAAGAGGAGCCTTGTAGGGTTTTTACTATTGCCATTTGAGCGTGCGGCTTTTAAGATGAACCAGGCCATTCAAGCAGGTGATATCATGAAACTACTTTTCGCAACCGATCTATCAGAGCCCCAGAGTGTCACCGATCACGTGCAGGATCTGACCACGAGGCTCAACGGGGAATTGTTCGTCGTTCATGTGCACGTACCAACGCCCACTACGCCACTCGGCGTTGACCCGCTGAGTGGCTTCGGTGAGATTGCTTATGCTCTGTACGATCCTGCGGTTGAGAATTCGATCGTGGAAGCCGAAAGACACGATTTTGATGTATTCATCGAGGAGAGATTCACCGTTCCGGTCCGGCCTGCTCTGCATCAAGGAGATCCTGCCAGGGTCATCCTCAACGATGCCGACCGCATGGAAGTGGACATGATCTTGATGGGGAAACGACGTCACGGCGCGATCGAAAGAATGCTTCTTGGTTCGGTGACCAACACAGTCGCGAGAGAAGCACACCAGCCTGTGGTACTGCTACCAATTCAAGACGAAGACTGATCGGCAGGCTTTCAATGGAGACGGTTCTCGAACGAGTCCAGACCCGAATCCAGAAACGCCTTGAATTCTTCCAGCTCCATCAGAGCACTCTGGCGCGTGATGAGAGATCTGTCTCCTGGAGCCACAATCGCATACGTTGGAAGCGCTGGTGTTCCAGTTAGGGACATCTGAAATGCGTGGAAGGCATCTCCTTTCTCGAGATCATCCGTGTAGAGTCTCAATGGAACGAAATGGTCCGTGAAACGGGCGACTATTTCCGGATGAGGAAATATGTTGGCTTCCATATCCCGACAGTTCGTACACGTCCAACCTGAAAAATCTACAAACACCGGACGCCCATCGTTTTTTGCTTCGGCGAACGCACCTTCGATATCATCGATGTACCATCCCTCTTCCAGGTCTACCAATTCATCCGAGCTGCGGCCGAGCATTGAATAGATTTTCTTATCCGCGTCCTGGCGCGGAGGGAGGTACGCGTCCAGCGAACCGAGCGAAGCGCCCAGAA
>CAZEHJ010000017.1:0-54120 GCA_964512485.1 uncultured Rhodothermales bacterium
GAATTCTCCCGGGCCACGACATCATGTAGGGGACACGGTTTCCGCCTTCGAGGGCTGTTCCTTTCGCGCCGCGTAGCGGCGCGTTCAATGAGCCGTTATAGGGCATAGCTCCGCCGTTGTCATTGGCGAAAAACACAAGCGTGTTGTCGCGCAATCCAAGGACATCCAGCGTCTCCATCACCTTGCCCACATTGTCGTCCAGTGAGCGAACCATCGACGCATATTTGGCTCTGACTGCGGTTTCAAACCGGGGTTCGTCCTCAGCCAGATATCCCTCTTTCGCGTGCATGGGCGTATGCGGCGTGGTGAAGGAAAGGAAAAGGAAGAAGGGTTCATCTCGATGGCGGGCAATGAAATCCACCGCCTGGTCACCAAACTCATCCGTCAGGTAATCGAGGGAATCCGGGTGGACCGGCTCCATTCCATTTTCAATGGTTGGGTTGCTGCCCGTGAAATACGGTCCACTGCCCTTGCGCATGCCGAAGAACTCATCGAAGCCGCGCTTTGTGGGGTGAAAATGATCTTCCAGGCCGAGGTGCCATTTTCCGACCAGACCGGTTGCATACCCGGCTTCGGAGAGAAGGTCTGCTATGGTTTTCTCGCTCAGGGGTAAGCCACGAGCCGAATCAGGGACGGCTGCATCCCGCTTTCCAGGCAGATTCAGCTCGTGTCCGAATCGTTGCTGATACCTCCCCGTAAGCATGCCGGCTCTGGACGGCGAGCACACCGAAGCAGTCACGTAACCACTCGTGAACATGGTTCCGGAGGAAGCCAACCGGTCCAGATAGGGAGTACGCATTTCCTGGCTGCCCTGAAAACCGAAATCAACATATCCAGCGTCGTCTGAAAACAGAATGATCAGATTCGGACGCTCAACCGGACTTGAGCAGGACAGCAAGAGAAGAACGAGGAAGGTCGGGGCAAATCGCACAGACAACACCATTATTTGTCATTCAGATGCAATGTTCACGGTTTTTGGCTTTCCAATCAAGCTCTTTTGCGGGAAATTGTGGCATTGATCGTCCTAGATCCTACGGGGATCTTCAGAAAAGGAATCAGGAGGGAACTGATGCGCAAATTATTGATGTTCGCAATCATGGCCACTTTAACCAGCTCGGCTGCGCTGGGACAGGAACTGGTTGAAGCTTATGCTACAAATGTTGATGCCTCGGGAGAAGAGTACGTTTACTACAATCTCACTGAAAACAGGCTAGCTACTGAACGGGAGGCCGACTTCGGGGCGTGGGATATCGCTTTCCAGGGCACCAATGTGCAGGTCAACGGAGCTTCTCAGTTGATGGCAGTCGGATATGACGCTGTCACAGACGCACCGGCAGACGGCTACGCAGAAGGGGAGGATGGCATTACCAGCCTGCCGACCGAAGCAGAATCACGCTGGTTCGACTATGATTTCACCAATCACGTCGTTACGCCGATTCCAGAACGCACGATTGTGTTCAAGACGCGCGATGGACACTGGGCGAAGCTTCACATTTCGGAATACTATAAAACCGTTTTCGGATCGGAGCCCGAACCGAGGATGTATTCGTTCAAGTTTGCCATCCAGACAGATGGTTCAACCAGGCTGAATTAGCTCATTCGTATCGAATAGCATTGGCTGGATTCATCATCGCGGCGCTCCAGGCCTGGCTTAACACGGTCACCACCGCAATGGCAAGGGCCACGAGCGATGCTCCTACGAGCATTACAGGGTCCACTTCTACGCTATAAGCGAAGCTGCCCAGCCATTTGGATGATGCGATCCAGGCCAGTGGCCATGCAACAATGTTGGCTACAAGAACCCACTTGGCGAAGTCGAAAACGAGAAGTCTGATTATGGAGGGAGAGGAGGCACCCAACACCTTCCGTACCCCGATCTCCTTGATTCGCTGGGACGTCGTGTAACTGGCCAGACCAAACAGCCCGAGACACGCGATGAAGATTGCCAGGGCTGAAAAAATCTTGACGATGAGGCCGGTAGTCTGATCTCTGGAATATATCTGCTGGAATTCCTCGTCCAGGAATGAGTAGGTAAATGGATAGTCAGGATAAACGCTCGCCCATACTTCTTTGGCCGTATCGAGAGCATCTGGAACCCGTCCTGGCAGGACTCGGGCAATTATGGTCGACCCGGGATTGCTGGCCAGAGGAAATACGACGAGAGGCTCAATATTCTGGTGGATGCCCGCGAAATGGAAGTCATCAACCACACCGATCACCTGAGATCCAACACTGTCCTGCTGGCCGAAGTAGATCCGGCGTTCAGTAGGATTGTCCCATCCCAGTTGCTGAACGGCCGTTTCGTTGATCATGACAACACCGTTCTCGTCAGCCGGGCGATCGGGATCAAAGTTTCTTCCTTCTGCCACATCGATACCCAGAGTCGGAAATGATTCGGGAGTCACCTGCATCGCACTCCAGATCCAGATGTCTTCGTCGGAGACTCCTTCCGGACGAAGTCCCGTACGCCCAAAGGTGCGCCCGGGTACACTTCCGGTTGCAGAAACCGCCGAAAAAGCGGAATGAGTCTCGAGTTCGTCCAGAAACAGTTGCTGATCCTGAGACATGGTCTGATCCACCATGTCAAATACAAGAACCTGCTCCCGATCGTATCCCATATCCCGATTCTGGATGTAGTCGAGTTGCTTCTGGACCATCCCGGTGGCTCCAATCAGGGCGATGGAAAGGGCAAACTGAAACACCACCAACCCGATTCTGATGTTTTGTCCGGCTCGACTTCCCTTGAAAGAGCCTTTCAGAACGGAAATTGGTTTGAACTGTGCGAGGGCGAAGGCCGGGTAGAGTCCTGCAAGTACTCCAACGGCGAGGACCATGGCAATGGCAAAACTACCCAGAAGAAGCGCGTTCTGACCGGTCAAAGCCAGTTGCGCACCGGTGATGGAGTTAAGCACCGGAAGTGAGACCCAGGCGAGAACCACGGATAACGTCAGAGCAGTGAACGAAGTCAGTACGGACTCGCTCAAAAATTGAGTGATGAGCTGACGGTGGGTCGATCCGGCCACCTTTCTCATGCCAACTTCCCTGGCTCGATCGGTACTTCGCGCAGTCGACAGATTGAGATAATTGACAATCGCGATCAGAAGAATCAACATAGCAATGGCGCCGAACACTACGACTGTACTTCGATCCCCTTTGTTCTGAACGGGATCAAAAATCACGTCCGTCGATCCGAGATGGACGTCGTTCAGGGGCTGCAACGTGATCTCGAAATTCTCCCGGACTCCGTTGTCGCGGGTAAACTGGGTGATTCTATCATCCATCCCTTCAATAGTGGTACCGGACGCCAGCCGGGCGTAGGTAGGCATAGCTACCATGTTCCAGGATTCTATCCAGATGGGATTCGTAGAACCTTCTGGCTGATTGGCCCGCGCCTGAGCGGCAACGGTTTCCATGGTACCGAGCGCATCAAAATCCAGATGAGTGTTGGCAGGCAAATCCTGGAGAACGCCGGTCACCGTAAAATTCGTACCTGATCCGTCAGTCAGACTCTGTCCCAGCGGGTCCTCATCTCCAAAGATGTTTCTCGCAAGAGTCTCAGTCAATATGAGACTGTATGGATTTCGCAGGGCGGTTGTGCGGTCGCCGCTTACAAACGGAAAGTCGAAGAACTCGAAGAAATTCGTATCGGCGTTGCGCAGGCGCTCCGCGTAAATGGGCTCGTCTTCACCGAGGCGAAGCAATGTTTGATTTGCGAAGGTCAGCCTCAGCGCTGCTTCCACTTCCGGAAACGCATCTGCCAGATTCGCGCCCACCGCGGGCTGCGTAATTCCTACACGCTGGTTGTTCGTGCCCAGCGCCTTGTCGATGGTCAGGACGCGATACACATCCGATCCAGCCGGATGCATCTCTTCGAAAGAGGTTTCCCGGTTTATGAACATCAATATCAGCATACAAGCCGCCATGCCGGCGGCGAGACCGAAGATGTTTATGAACGCATAAACGGGCTGACGGCGGATATTTCGCCAGAAGATCTTTACGTGATTGGACAGCATGGACGGTCTGGATAAATGAACTTTCCCGATATAACGCACATAAGGCACATTAATTGCCCCACATGTGCACTAACCAGACACAGAATTCAACCGGAAAGTTGCGTTCGTCAAGAAATTATCTGAGCCCCGCTAATGCGCGAATTTCTGAGTCGTCGCCATTGATTTCCCAGTTGATCAAGGAGACGGGAATGACATCGGACGAATTCATGTCGTCAAAAAACTGATACAGTGTGAAATCATCGCCCCGTTGGCGAGCATACTCTGCCAGCATGTATTCCACTTCGATCTTGCCGATCACGTAGCTCGTGCCATAGGCCGGCTGACGCAGGTAAAATGCCTGCTCGTGTTGGATCGTGGATCCATCCCACGGCAGGTATCCCCTTGGAGTCCATTTGTCCGCGAATTTTGTGGCCTCTTCATGAGTCATCATGTTGGCGTGTTGATATAAACCACCGAGGGCGCGCGCCGCTCGCTGAGCCAAGAGAATCCAAACGAGTTCGCGTCCTTGCGGCCGATTGTCGAACAGTCCGGCATGCATCATCATCTCTTCCATACCCGTCGCCAGACCTTCGGCGCGGCCGTCAAATGCATTGTACCACAGCGGGCTGGAGCGAATAGGAGAAGGATGCGGCTCGTCGCGCTGGCGCGCCAGATCGATCCAGTGGTAGTGGTGTGTACGCATGGCTACTTCATCTCTGTAGCCAACTTCGGAAAAGAAGCCTCTCAGTTCGTCAGGGCCTGATACAGGCGAATAGCGACCGATACGTTCTCGAAGGGCCAGCTCCATGTAATCCTTCATGGGAAGAATCTCTTCTTCCTCCAGGAAGGCCATGTACTCATCTACGGCAGCATTGAGTCTTCGATCGTATTGAGCTGGCGTGCTGATACGCTCCAGGTCTGGCAGGTCGCGGTTGCGGTTTTCCTCGAGTCTCAGCGCCGCGTGCGCCCGGGCCAGTTCACGCTTGATAAGCAGCTCTTCTTCTTCCCACGTCAGATTGATGTAGTGAATGTTCTTGAGAGCCCACGTGATGTTGTCTTTACCTACGCCCGAAGGACCCGTTTTCGAGTCCGCCTGAGCGTCCAACCAGTCGGCAAAACTGTCACTCGCCGAGACAGCTTCTTGGGCTGCTTCGGCAATTTGAGGGCGATCATCCGCCATTCGCTCCGCATAGCTGGAGAGTGAACTGGATTGCTCCCTGATGGCTTTCGTTCCCTGAATCCAGAGTTCTCGAGCATTTCCGGTGAGATTGTTTCGCGCCGCAGCGTAGAGCGCCGGCATGATGGACAGTCCTTCTTCGATATGCGCCGCATCATCGTCTGAAAGCGGGTATGAGTAGTATCCGACCTCCAGCGAACCTTCGATCATTGGCGCTTCGCGCGAGGGGACATCGGTCTGGCTGGGGTAAAAATAGACGTAATAGGCCGGATCCCGCTCCCAAGGCTTCAGCACTTCGTGGTCATACTGCAATCCGTTTACTTCTGCCCGGACAAGATGCCAATCGACCTGTTGGGAGACGGGCCAATCTGCAACTTCGAAGCTTTCGAGTGTGGCACGCCAGGACGGGAGTTTTGCACGCTGGCTTGAAATGGCTTCTGCAGAAAAATCAGGCACGCCATCGACACGCGGAGGAGCCCTGAATTCGCGCCAGGCCTCGAAAAAGGAGGCCAGGTCGTCCCATGAATCGGTTGGATGATCAATTTGGTTGACGGCGGGAGCACAAGAACCCAATAAAATGGCACTGGCCAGAAGGAGGGAGAGGCGGATTTTCATGGCGTTGATGGACTGTTTGGTGGTGTATCGCCGTGCAGAGTATAGGTACGCAGTTTGTGGGCCATTTCCAGGGAGCGCTTAACACGGGTCTCCGTTCGTTTGGCTTGCGTAATGTACATGGAGACCGATCGCTGTTTTCCAGGAGTAAATCCGTAGAAGCGCTCAGCGGCTTCGGGATCCTGATCAAGTACTTCCTTGAATTCGGGAGGCAATTCAATCGTATTCGGATTGGGATCCGAATGCAGCTCGGCAATCACAACATCGCCGGGCTTAGTACCGAGGTTTCTCAGCACCGTCATTCCCAGGACAAGAAAGTATTCGCCGTCTCTGGTTACGTGGATGGCACGATTCTCTTCCTTTGAGTTGAGCGTTAGGATGACCCGCTTTGTACCACTCTTCATCAGCTGTTCCGCGATATCAGGTGGAACCGGCAGGTAGTGATAGGCCATGTGACCTTCAGCTTGTCGCTTCAGAATCGGGGCCGGAAAATCATATGACGGAGCAGGCGGCATGGTCAGCTTCCCAGAATACGATCGAGCTGGTCGGCCAGACGAACTCCAGCCTGCTTGATGCGCAGTTCGATGAGTGAGATGTGGCGATCGTAGTATTCCTGGCCTATTTCTCCGTCACCAATGTCGTATGCACTGTCACGAACGATGTCATAGGATTCTTTGGACCACGACGCAGGATCATCAGATGCCCACTCGGAACGATCACGACTGGAGATTTCGAAATAGAGGTGAGATGCATATTGCATCCAGTCGAGTCCGCTGTGAGCGATCAATCCCCAATCCCACGCAGAGTGAAGGTTTGTCTCCTGATCGAAGAGGACGACACGCGTGTCGTTGCCGCCCCGGTCATCCGCATACCCTGCATGCAGAGGCTGGTGAATGTCCCCTATGAAATGCGAAAGGAATTTTAACGCGTCAAGACGCCGTGCATCCGATTGGTCCGGGTCGGAGAGCACGTCCCTCGATTCGATGATGCCTTCGACGACGCAGAATGTGTCAGCGCAATCTCGCTCGATAATAAAGGCGTCTGCGTCCCTCGGTAGATTCACGTAGTGCGCAGTAGACCATCGATCATATTGCTCCAGGCGCCCGCGAACATCATCGGCCCAGAGGCAACTCTCCATGAAGCGGTCATACTCTGAATCGTCTCCGAGCATCGTTTTGATGCGTGAGCGGGTCGATTCTTCCATTTCCCACCATGCAATCATGCATACCATTTTGTGGGCATCCCATCCCCATATGGCCTCAACCGTGGCTTGATCAAGCGTAATGCCGGAATTGGTCTCGTGAGTATGAGTAGCGGATGCGACGGGCCCGGCCGAAAGGGGCGAACTTATCAGCAAAGAAAAAAGGAGTGCAATCATGGACATTTGAAGTGGTGAAGGGATCAATCTAGTTCGGAGGCACCAAGGCTTCAACATGTGCATGCTTTATCTTGCCTCTCGTCAACTCATGGATATCCGAATATGGACTCCGAGCTACTGATTCTGATTCCACTTTTTCTGATCATTTCCTTCTCCTATTCCTCTGTCGGGCTGGGAGGGGGGTCTTCGTATACCGCTGTATTGAGCATAGTTGGGCTGTCGCACCTGTTCATACCCACGATTTCTCTTTCGATGAACGTCATCGTGACGGCGTCTGCGACATTTCAGTTTCTCAGACACGGTCACCTGAAGTGGCGCATCTTGCTTCCATTTGTTATCGCTTCTGTGCCAGCCGCTTATATCGGAGGGAGTCTGGAGATCAGTGAAACCGTCTTTCGCACAATTCTGCTGGTGAGCCTCATCATTGTCGCGGCCCGTATTTACCTGTGGAAGGATCCTGCATTTCGCTTGCCTGATTCGCGTCTGTTTCGAATTGGATTGTCCCTGTTTCTGGGCGGACTGCTGGGGTTCGTAGCGGGAAGCGTGGGTATTGGCGGAGGTATCTACCTGGTTCCGATCATCATAATAACCGGAATTGCAGATACGAAGACGGCGGCTGCAACAGGCGCGGCATTCATCTTGATCAATTCAATTGCAGGATTGGTGGCTCGTTCAGGATGGACGGAGATGCCGTGGGAATTGATCATTCCTCTGGGAGCGACAACGCTGATCGGCGGACTGGCCGGCTCGTATCTCGGCTCCTCCAAGTGGAAACCAAGGACGGTTCAAAAGCTCCTGGGCGTCATCATCCTTGTGGCCATCGCCCTGCTTGCTCAGAAGCTCATCGGTTGATAAAAGCATCTTTTCAGCCTGAAATAGACACATTAGACGCGCTGTTCAAGATCGTTGGATTCGCAAGCTTGCCTCAAAACGTGACGGTCATTCAACATGATCGTAGCACCATTGTCACTCATCTGTGACATCTTCATTTGCCAGGACCTGTAGAATTGTAGTGGTCATCCACACCAGATATCACACATTGTTTAGCAGGTACCGTCATGAGACGTATAGAATACTTTGGACTGTTCGCAGTCCTTTTGTTGGCCGGTTGCAGCGGAACGGAATCATCGGCTGTTCAGGCCGACCTTCCGGAAGACGCACCGACGGCTTTCTCACAATTCCAGAATGACGTCAACGTCTTCGTTGAAGGAGATTATATCATCGTCGAATCGACAGGCGTCCCGAATCACGGCTCGCCATACTTCGATACCTCGAGCAGTCAGTACGAGTCGTACGACGGAGACAACACGCAATTTCAGCTGAACCCCAATCGGATTGCGACCCAGAACCTCACCTTTCGCATTCCTCTGAATGCGACGGAGGCGTCCAGCAAAGAAGCGACCCCGCTGGGACCAATCGGTGTTTCTCTCAACGGCGTTCCTTTCTACAATCAGTATGCGGGTCCAAATCAGCCGCTCACGTTCGAGATCAACTCGTTTGATCAATACCTCGGGCATCCCCAGCAATTCGGTGGATATCACTATCACATGGAGCCTGTCTATATCTCGGATATGGTTGGGAGGGAAGGCCTTTTGGGATTCCTGCTTGACGGTTTTCCTGTATACGGGCCGCGCGAGTCAGGTGAGAATGTGACCAATCAAGATTTGGACGCATATCACGGCCACGCGCATGCTACGCCTGACTACCCAGATGGCACGTACCACTATCACATTACTGCAGAGGATCCCTACATCAACGGCAATGGATTTTTTGGAGTTGCGGGGACGGTATCCCAGTGAAGCATAACTCGCTCAAATACGGAGCATGGTGCATAGCCATGATTGGTGTGGTGGTGGTGATCGAAGCCGGAACTGGCGGCGGGCATTCGCCCGCCGCCAACCCGCTTCGGGACAACGCAATAGTTCTATCCAGTCTCGATGAATCACTTTCCAGAAACGAAGGCCAGATGCTCTACGAAGGAGAACTGTTTTCTGGAATCGTGACGACGGAGAACGCATCTGGAGATCTCACCACAGTTCCTTACTCAATGGGCTTCAAGGATGGTCAGGAGCACGCGTTTTACGTGGATGGCAGCCTCAAGCACACTCGGACGTGGCGGCAAGGAAAACGTGAGGGCGAGTTTCTTTCATATTGGCCCGATGGGCAGATCAAGCAGGCTCATTTTTACGAAGAAGACTTGCTCGAAGGTCAGCTCGAGGAGTGGTTCACAACGGGTCAGCAGTCCAGATCGTTTACGTATGAGAACGGGAAAGAGGAGGGATCGCAGAAGATGTGGTACGAAGACGGAACGATCCGAGCGAACTACGTGGTTCGAGATGGCCGCAGGTTTGGATCTATCGGCACAAAGGGATGTGTGTCAGAATCAAATGAATAGACGCAAGCAATACTGGATCGTCATTCTGGTGCTATTGGCCGGATGTGGTCACGAAACCGTTTCTGAAATTCCCTATTTCAGCCTTGAGGACATGACCCCCGAGTGGGAAAGCAGTCAGACCGTGTCTGAATCGGAGTATCGCCACGTGCAGTCGTTCATTTTCACTGATCAATCCGGAGAGTCGGTATCTGAGGAAGACGTCGCCGGGCAACCTTACGTGGCCAGCTTCTTTTTTGTGAGCTGTACAAATATCTGTCCCACTCTGAAGACCAGATTAACGTCGGTAGCCGCGTCATTTGACGCAGACGAACTCAAGATTCTGTCGCACTCTGTCACTCCCGACCTGGATACGGTCGAGCGCCTGGCAGCGTATTCCCGGATCAACAACATTGACGAGCGGCAGTGGAAACTGCTCACAGATTCCAAAGAAGATGTCCTTCGTCACGCAGCCGATTCCTTCGGAGCGCAACTGAAAAACTACACAGCCGGAGTCAGTGGGGAGGAGGACTTCCTTCACACCGAAACAGTATTCCTCGTCGATGGCGAAGGATTCGTCAGGGGCTTGTACAATGGCACTCTTCAACTTGAAATAGAGCAGTTGATCAAGGATATAGACGTCCTTCTGCTGGAGTCGAAGGCGGCTTCATGATTTGTCGAATATATAAGTGATGACTTATATGCGAGTTAGATGTCGCCGTTCTTCATCGCCTTCACGGCGTAATCAACAGCTCGAGCAGTGAGGGCCATGTAGGTGATGGACGGATTCTGAACGGCCGTTGAGGTCATACATGCGCCATCTGTGACAAACAGGTTTTTAACCTCGTGAGCCTGGTTGTGACCGTTCAGTACGGACGTATTCGGGTCGCGCCCCATACGAGCTGTACCCATTTCGTGAATGGCCAGGCCCTGTGGATTGCTTTCGAGATTGTCGTTTACACTTATATCTCTGAATCCGGCAGATTCAAGCATCTCCTGCGCGCATTCAGCGCAATCTTTGCGCATCGCTATCTCATTTTCTCCAAAGTCTGCGCTCACGATCAATTGCGGCATTCCCCACTGATCCGTCAGGTCGGCAGAGAGGCGGCAGTGGTTTTCGTAACGCGGTAATGTTTCTCCATAGCCCCAGAGTTGCATCTCCCATGGACCGGGATCACGAAGGCTGTTCTTGAAATCGGCACCGATTCCCTCCAGATCACTCCCTCGCCCGGGACCGGCGCGCCATGATGATCCCTGATAAGCGAATCCGCGCACATAATCTGATCGTGATGAAGCCGCATCGAGATTTCGGAATCGGGGAATGTAGATCCCGTTTGGTCGCGAGCCGGAATAAAATCGATCATCGAACTCATCAGTAAATGCCGATGCATCAATTCCCATGTGATGATCTCCCAGGTAGTGGCCCAGTGCGCCACTACCGTTGGCAATTCCATCTCGAAAACGAGAGTCTGTAGAATTCAGCATGATCTGAGTCGTACCGAGACACGAAGCGGCAAGAAAGATGACACGAGCGTGATACTCTGTCATCTCACCTGTCACGGCGTCGATGACCCGAACACCACTGGCTCTGTCATTTTCAGAGTCATGGATGACGCTGTGAACGATGGAATTGGCTTTCAATGTCATATTCCCCGTGGCGTGAGCAGCAGGGAGGGAGACGGAGATCGCTGAGAAAAACGAGCGAGTAGAACACCCCCTTTCACACTCGCCGCAATAGTGGCAGGGAGCACGGTCACCCAGTTGCTCTGTCAGAACAGCGCAACGTCCGATCGTCATAATTCGATCGTCAAAAGAAGACTCGATGCTACTTTTTAAATGTTTTTCGACGGCTGTCATCTCCATGGGAGCCAGGAAGTTGCCATCTGGTAATTGCGACAGTCCTTCACGTCTGCCTGAAACTCCGACGAATGATTCCACATAATCGTACCAGGGAGCGATGTCCTCATATCGGATGGGCCAGTCGACACCATGTCCGTCTTTCAGATTGGCTTCGAAATCCTGAGGTCCCCATCTGTACGTCTGTCGTGCCCACATCAACGAACGGCCACCAACCTGATTCGCCCTGATCCAGTCGTACGGTTTCTCCTGGACGTAGGGTTGTTCGCTGTCCTTAACAAAAAGGTGCTTGGTGGCTTCGTCGAACAGGTAAACCCTGCTTTGGGTAGGATAGATATTTTGCTGTTCATCCAGAGGAACACGACCGTGGCGAGGAAGCTCAAAGGCGTGTTTGTGTTCTGTCACGAAGCTCGTTCCATGTTCGAACGGAACGCCCCGGTCCAGAACGAGGGTTCTAAGACCCTTTTCGCACAGCTCCTTGGCCGCCATTCCGCCGGCCATTCCTGAACCGACCACGATGGCATCATATTCTTCTTTGCGATGGATATTCATGCTGTCAGTCGGCCCAGGTTCGTTCAACTTCAGAGCGGGCAATGTCCATTTGTGCCGGGCCGAATGGCTTCAATCTCAGTTCCTGAGTCATGCCGACTTCAGAAGTGTAGTATCCAACCAAAATCAATTCTTTGAGGAGGCGGTAGTGTTCGTCCTGACCGGCATCGCCTCCGTTGAAGGCTCTTCGGTCCGCTCTCGAAATGACGGATTGCAGCTCTTCATCGTTCTTTGAGGACATGTCCGCCTGCATATTCCACGCGTCCAACATGGACCTGAAGAGGTGAGCATCATCAGGGGAATAGTATTCCGCCATCATCGTATCGATAAAACGGTGCACCCCGGCAGCACTTGCTCCGGGCGTATCCGTCTCTGGTATGATGACGTCTGAAACGCGCCTGAGAAGATCTACCTGGCTCGCTTCGAAGTGCTGAGGGCTCCAGTCTTCCGCCGGCGGAGTTGAGCAGCCGGCCAAAAGGGCAGAAACTGTTGAGGCAGAGAGCGTTCCTCCGAGAAGAAGGCCCAGTCGGGAGACGGCTGTTCGACGGTCCATGACGTTTTGATTGGTTCAGCGATCAAAGTAGTCAGCCAATCAAGTCATGCACAAGATTCGAGATCTATTTCTTCTTGCGTGTTACAAATTTATATCCCCCAAATGAGAGCAACGCAGCTATGGCGATCAGTGGAATCCATCCCAGGAATTGCAGCAGAAACAAGAGCACTGCCACTCCGATACCTCCTTGAACCCAGCCAACCACCTGGCCCTTGGTTCGGGCTTTTTCAAGCTGCTCTTTGGTATAAATGGCGGTTTTGTATTCGGAAGCCATGATTTTTTGACAATGCGATTTATATCTGATACAGGTCACTACGAAAGAACGGCTCCCGGGTTACCGGGAGCCGTTCCAAAACCAACAAATGAAGTCGATGTCTGTTTGATCGCCTACCAGGCGGCAAGCAGAATTCCCATCAGAATCAATGTGACAAGATTATACAAGGTGTTCAGCATCCAGAGTGTCATGTTGACATTTTCGAATGCAACGCGTTGCCAGCCGATGGTCAGAACGAACCCGAGCCACAGCCAGAATCCTGTCTGGATGCCCGAAACGATGCCCTCAGCGCCATAGGCATCGCCCCAGGTTGCCATGACATGGGCCATCACGTAAGCGGTGATGATGGCCATCACGAACGTAACACCGTAGGACTTTGCCGGATTGAATCCAGCCTTGAGTTCTTCTTCTGTCTTGCCCATGAGGTCCATCCACTTTTGACCAAACAACGGTCCATACCAGATCGCTCCGGTAATCATGGGAATCAGGCCCGCGACGATGACAGCCAGATAGTTGATTTCAGGGTACATGAGGGTAGGGGATTGGTTAGAATTACCGAATTATCGCGGTATCAACTCAAAATCGCAAAAAACCGGCGCTACAGACTGCGTTCTCCTACGCAATTGTGATTCATCAATCTTCAGGAGGACCACCGAAATGTTCGACGATTCGGGTGTTGAACTCTTCCTCCGTAATCCCGCTTATGGCACCACGACAGAGGCTCTTTACGTGAGGTGCAAAATCCGCACGCTGAATCCACTCAAGGTATCCCCGGTCTCGTTTTGCCACTTCCAGAAGCGGTCGGCCGTTGTATTTACCAAATCCGAAAACAATCTCACCGGCGGACCAGACGAACTGATGGGATGGACCAATCCAGAGATCTTTCTCGGGGTTGGTCAGCTTGGCGAGTTCTTCCCAAGAGGTCTCTTCCAGGTTGAATGTCCGTCGTAAACCTCGAAGAACTTCGACTGCGGCCTGAACATCTGCTTCAGCGGAGTGTGCGTTCTCTAGTTCACCGCCCACAAACCTGCGGTAGGCATCCGTAAGGCTGCGTGGTTCAAGGGATTGCCAGATCCTGAACGGATCTACCACCAATTGGGACATCAGATCGATCTCTCTTCCGATCCGCTCCATTTCCTTTTCCACGCATCGGATGTCGAATCGGACGTTGTAGCCGACTATGACCTCAGCCCGAGTCAGAAACGCTTCCACTTCATCCGCTTTTTCGGCGAACGTGGGCTTGTCAGCCACATCTTCCATACTGATGCCATGTACAGCCTGTGCTCCCTTGGCAATCGGAATGTCTGGTTTGAACAGCTGATGGTACGTTTCTTCCCGGCCGCCGTCATAGAGGCACATGGAAAGCTCCACGATCTGGTCGGTATCCGGATTTTTTCCGGTCGTCTCGACATCAAACGCAATCATGATCTTGCTCATGGTACTCGACAGAAGTTTATACGCTGACTCAGCAGCGCTTTTGGTTGTCGGTTATCTTACTTCAGGAAATTTATGAAACGCCTATGACACCCGGATGTCACACCCTGTTTCTTATGTTCTGGCAAGTCTAAACCAAGGTACGACAGCTGACCCGCCCACCCCATTCATATCTACACAGGCAACTCATTGAGGTACTGGACCGTGTCAGAGATCCAGCTGACCTGAAGGTCGTCCTGGTGCCTTCGAGCAGGTCGTCCATCGCTATTCGCGCGGCTTTGGCTCTGGCAGATCGACCACTCGTCAATATCGAGGTTGTCACACCTCGCGGGCTTAGCAGGCACATCTGGAAATCCCTGAATCCATCGCGTACCAACAGTATCGCTTCACGCAAAAAGATGGAAATGGTATTGGCTTCCCATCTCGCAGACCAGCCCGGTTCACTGTCAAGGTTGTTCCTGAATACTGTTCCGGCTCTTGTCACATCCATTTTGGAGGATAAAGAGAAGGGACGGTCAGCCGATTGGGCTCTTCAGAATGCTGAGACGAACGGCCAGAAGGCGTACGCCGAACTTTTCAGCTTATACGAATCAACGATTTCTGCTTCAGGGCTCTCGGATGAAGCCGATATGTTGTCGTTCGCAGTTCAAAATGCTGACATATTCTCAGAGGAAAGACACCTGGCCTCACTGGTGGCCTGTGCGGAAGTTAATCTGGAAGATGGATATGCTGATCTTCTCGTTACCCTTGGCAACAAGAGTACAGATCGGTGGGTGGTTGGAAGCGTTGAATCCGTTCTTCCCGAAACCACTGCGGGTATCATTCTGTCGGATTGGCGCAGACCCGAAGGCCAGCCAACTCACAATGAGGAGACGATACGTCTGATACAGGCGACTACGAGGCGGGAGGAAATACTTTCGGTGCTGGTTGATGTGGCGGTTTCTGGCACGCCTTTGGACGACGTCGAACTGGCATTTACTGATGGGTCACGATACCGGTCCGGGCTCGAAGCAGCATGTGATCGCTTCGAAATCCCTTACGTGTCTGCTTCCAGAAAGGAAGAGGCGCGAATCGATCGACTATTCCTGGCATACGGGCGTTGTGTATTGGATGGATTTTCTCCCAAGTCGGTCATGAACCTTCTTCGGAGCAAAGTACTTGATCCATCTGCAGTTGGCAGTGATCCGTACCGGTTGGCCTCAGACCTGGACAATTTGCGATTGTACCCGGAAACAGCCTCAGACTCTTCATTGAAGCCCATGTTGGAAAAGAAGGCTGAAGAGATGTGGATGTCGCGTTCTCGGCTTTCAAGCTTGATTTCGTTTTTGACCCGATTGGACAGCTTCCGTCAAAAGGGATCCATACAACCGGCGCGATTCCTGACCGGATTCAAGAAATTCATCACCGAATTCTGTCCGGAAACATTTCAACCAGGTGACTACGAATTTTGGATCGAAAACAGAATGAGTACCTGGAAAGGAGACGATCTGGGCGCTTTGCCACTGGACTGGCTGTTTCAACGGATGGAAGACGGCCTGTTAAACAATCCTTCGGATGCCCCCGAATCTGGAAGGGGAGTACAACTGCTTGACATCTCCCAGGCCGGATACGGACCGCGTTCTAAGGTCTGGGTACTGGGTCTGGATGATCGGGCTTCCAGCGGCTCTGCCTCTCGGAAATCCCATCATCTGCTTGATTATGAAGAGACCCGGATTCAGAATTCCGTTGTCGGATTGCGCTATTCGCTTGGTGAACTTGTTCGCCGTATCGGGAGTGGCTTGACGTTGTCTGTCGCAGCTTTCGAAGTCGCCGACAACCAACCACTTTATCCAGGAGCGGCTCTCCTGGATCTGAAGAAGATTCGAAATATCGAACCGGAAAGCAGGAATCTTACGCTTGACGAAGCGGATTCAGGTCGACTCGACGCTGAGGCACTGAACTCGTTTTATGGAGCACAACGCGGCAGGAAAGCTTCTGAGATGCGGGCAGCTGAAGAATGGAGTGAGTTTGATGGAATCGTTGACGTGGACAAGAACTCCGTGTCTACGCGTTTTTCCCCCTCGCGGCTGGAAACGCTTTCCAGATGTCCACATAGATATTTTCTATCCAACATTTTGCGTCTCGACGTGCCTCCAGAGGACGATAAGGACTGGATGAACGCAGGGGAAACGGGGACGTTGTTGCATGGCATTTTTGAGGACCATGCGAGGGAACGTATTGAAAACAAAGCCGGACTCAGCGCAGAAGACGAACAACAGGTTCTCGAGCAACTGCGACTGAGCATTACAGATCATGCGGCAACGAGCAGTGGCTCATCGACGGTTTTTCAGCAGCAGAAATACGAGGAACTGGCTGTTGGTGTTGAGCAATACTTTGCGCGCGAACGGGAGCTTGAAGGCTTTCGTGAGCCGATCAAAGTTGAGTATTCCTTTGGTGCCCGCCAGTCTGACGATCATCCGCCCGTAGCCCTCGGACCGGAGGGATCAAAAATTATGGTTACCGGACGAGTTGACCGAATCGACAAAACGCAACATGGAGACCTGGTCATTGTCGATTACAAGACCGGAAAACCGGACTCTTACGAGCAAGCCAATCTGCTGAAACTTCAGGACCAACTTCAATGGGCTGTTTACGCTCTCGCTGCAGAAAAGGCTCTTTCGAAACAGGTGGAGGCATCGGAATATTTTTTCACTTCCTCCCGCGGGGCCGGTCGTGTCATCAGTGCGTCGGTAGCGGATGCGCAAGAGGTACGCGAATGCGTTCAAAACCTGGCCTCAAAAGTCTCTGAAGGAGCATTCGTGCAGGCCGCCAAAGAGGATAATGGAGGACCGTGCCAATGGTGTGATTACAAGAGAATATGCGGCAACGTTGTCGCTCGTCGGGAAGAATTGAAGGTAAAAGCCGAACGCTCTTTCGAACACGATGTCCGACAAGATGGCGAACAAGATGTAGATGGTTCTTCGTGGTTCGACCGATTCATCGGGTGGCAATATTTTCCCAAAAATAAGCCATGAACCGATGCAGCCACATACCGACGGGCCCACTTCCCGCTGACGAACATGATCGGCGTCGTATAAGGGGAGATTCTCGACTGGAGACACCCATATCGCTTGACCCGGACTTTGAGCGAAACTGCAACATCGTTGTCAGCGCGGGAGCAGGCTCGGGTAAAACGACGGTTCTTGTCGAACGCCTGATCGGATTGATTCGCTGCGGTATGGCGCCAGAATGCGCGGCAGCAATCACGTTCAGTAACAAAGCAGCCGGAGAATTGCAGGAACGATTCTTCAGCGATCTGCTGCAGACGATGG
Source organism: uncultured Rhodothermales bacterium (assembly GCA_964512485.1). Taxonomy (GTDB): domain Bacteria; phylum Bacteroidota; class Rhodothermia; order Rhodothermales; family UBA10348; genus CAZEHJ01. The sequence goes on from CAZEHJ010000017.1 coordinate 17,509, forward strand.
AATGCATCGAAGAGGTGATGCATAGGAGCCAAGGTCCAACAAAGGAAGCATGGCAGCTTGAATACAGTCGACTTTCTGAAGCTGTAAATAGCCCTGAATCACCCTTCATCGGAACCATTCACTCATTTTGTGCCCGCATCCTGCGAACATTCAGTTTTCGTGCCGGAATACCAGCCGATTTTTCGCATCTGGACAACGAAGAAGAGGTCAGAATGCGCCGCGTTTTTTGGAATCGTCTGATGAATGTCGATCCGCAGGCAGGATCTGACCTGGCCCTGCTCCGAGATGCCGGCGTCTCGGCAAACGGGTTGTTTGAAATGTTCGGTCGTCATTCTGAAAACGAATCGGTCTATTTTCCGGAGAGCGGCACAGATGAGATTGATCCAGGAGCTGTATTCGCCCGCCTTCTTGAGTACGTGGACGAGTTCTCTTCCAGCTTTCCTGTCTCTGGCAAACCAGGCGCGTTTCTGAAGTTCATGTGGGCCGTGCAGACGCGACGAAAGAGTAATCGCACGTTTTCGGATCACGAAATGGTTCGATGGTTGAAAAGCTCGCTTCGAATGCTCAAATCATCGGGAGACGTCCTGGATTTGAAGGTAACACTGTGGGGCCCACGTAAGGAAGAGCGATATAAACTGGCGACTGCTATTCGAGACGGCCATGAAGACAATTTGATTGGAAAACCGTTCGTCGCGTTCCTTCAGGGCGACGTCATGGAATTGATCAGAAAACGTGATGCCTGGCTTCACGATGCGGCAATTCGATTTGTGAACGCATCTGTGGGCGAATATCGACAAATGCGATTGGAGGCAGGCAAACTTACGTTCAATGATATGCTCCATCAGACATCCCGCCTGTTGTTTGCATCCTCGCGGACGAGATCAGATCTGCAAGAACAGTTCTCACATATTCTCGTGGATGAGTTTCAGGATACGAATCCCGAACAAGCCTCCATGTTGTTTGCTCTGGCATCGCAGACACAACCTGAGCGAAACACGTGGACGACGACCGACTTGATTCCGGGTATGTTGATGTTCGTTGGTGACGATAAACAGTCTATTTACCGGTTTCGCAAAGCCGACTTCCAGGCCTTCGAAGAGGTTCGTCAAGCAGTTCAGCGTGGCGAGGGATTGGACCTGCATTTGACGACTAATTTTCGAAGCTCTAAAGAAGTCTGTGATTGGATCAACGGTGCGTTGAACTCGGTTTTCAAAGATGAGCCAAGGCCCTATCAGGCCGATTGGGAAGATCTCATCGCGCATGAAAATCCGTCCCTAGCTGAGCCCGTCGTACCTGCAGTAGAGGCGTTGCTCTTTCCAGCCATGCGTCCGGTTGCTCTTAGGGAGCAAGCCGAGGCCCGGGCCATCAGAGAGTGGATTCTCGACATCCGGCAGGAATACGGAGACACGACGTCATTTTCAGATTTTTTGGTTCTCGTCCGACGAACGAAAAACCTGCCATTGTATCTCGATGTGCTGAGTGAGGCTGGTATACCTGCCACAATATCGGGTGGAGATGCTCTCGAACTGACGGATGTATTGCAGACCTTTGACGATGTGCTTCGGGCCACGTTCAATCCTGATGATGGCGCCTCACTTGCTGCCACGCTCCGTGGGCCTCTGTTTGGAGCTTCCGACCAGGATCTGTATGACTATTCGATCTCAGGATACAGCTGGAGGGACCTCGTTCTGGGAACAGATGAGCTTCCGAGTGCTCCGGAATCCATCCGGTTTGCTTCAAATCAACTGAGACGATTCCATGAGGCAAACATCGAATCCTCTTTGACATCAGCTTTCGAAAATCTATTGAAAGAGAGCGGCTACGAGGTGGTCCTGGCCGGACGGCGGGACGGAGGATTGGGCCTGGGTATGCTTGACACCATCTGGAGTCTGTTCTCTCAGTGGGACAACACTGGATACTCGATGGGAGAGTGTATCACTACGCTCGGCAAATACCGTAGGGGAGAACTCGAACTGAACCTTTTCTCACACAGCATTGCGACCGCCGATAGTGTGCGTCTTATGACCATCCATCAGTCAAAAGGACTGCAATCGGATTATGTAATGCTAACCGATTGTGGGTCGCCCGGAAATCACTCCGTTGAGATGCATGTTCAGCGCCAGGAAGCGAAGCTTATCGGGTTCGCTCCGTTGACGGGTGGCAAATTCGGTAGGAAGGAAGAGGTGATAGCGCCGAGTGGCTGGCCGGAGGCTGAGGCCAGAGAAATTCGATTCACCGAAGCCGAAAGTATGCGACTTGCTTATGTGGCGTGTACGCGCGCTGCAAAGCAGTTGGTAATTTGCGTAAACGAGCAGCCAGGGAGTGGATCATGGGACTTTTTACACCCGGCCATATCTGACTTGTCAACCCCGACCAAGGTGGCTGGCCAGGAATCTGAGACGACTCGGGTGCTGGACGACACAGGAGATCTTGCTCCCGAAATGCTCTTTGAGGACGTTCAAAAGATGATCTCCGTGTCGAAAGATGCTTCCTGGCATATGAAACGACCAAGTACTGAAGATGAATTGGATGAACCGCGGTCCGCTCCAGCTTCTTCGGGGACGGGTGAAGGAGTCCGGTATGGTCGGGCCATACATCAACTTTTTGAGGCCGTGGTTGCGAAGCGCAAGGATGGCATCGATCCATCAGAGCGGTCGACGTTGGTTTCTGAAGTGTTACAGGCAAATCTTGATGGCGAGTCGGCTCGTCGACTTGAAGAAGCAGCCAGGCAAACAATTGATAACTTCATGGACTCTCGGGCCTGGGAGTCCCTTCAAACGGCAGACAGGGTCCTGACTGAGGTTCCATTCACGACTTCCTCGAACGACGATGTACCCGTTGTGACCAGTGGGGTTGTAGACCTGGCATTCAGGAACGAAGATGGTTGGACAATCGTCGACTATAAGACTGACAATGCCGATGAAAACGTCTTGTTGGATCGACATGCTGAACAGATTAAAGCGTATGTTCGGGCATGGAGGACTCTATTCGAGGATCAGTCATGTACGGGGTTGCTTTGGTCGACTAAATTGGGCAAGGCCATTGAGGTAGAATCGATTAAATGACGACAACAATTGTACTTACAGGATTGGCGGGATTGGCGTTGGGAGGGGTAGTAGTGTACCTGTTTCTGAAAGCCAGTTCTTCAGCTCTTGAGGCGCGCAGCGAGGAATTGGAGCGCTCGCGCGGTGCCGCCGAAACAGAATTGAGCGGACTCCGCGAGTCCAACACCTCGCTGCGCGCCGATCTTGCCGCACGCGAGCAAGAATTGAAAGGGTGGGTCGAGAAGCAGAAGGAGTTTGCTCAACAGTTCAATGCCCTTTCACGCGAGGCGCTGGACAAGAACAACCGTTCGTTTCTGGAGCTGGCACAGACCCAGATGAAGGAGATGATGAAAGGGGTCGACGCGAAAGAGACAGAGCGCAAACTTGAAATGGAGAAGTTGGTCAATCCGCTTTCCAAATCACTGGAAGAAGTCTCAAAACACGTCCGCGAGGTCGAAAAAGATCGTGAAAAGGCGTACGCATCGATTACCGAACAGGTCAAAGGTCTCTCCGAAGCCCAACTGGCGATCCGAAAAGAAGCCAACAACCTGGTGAACGCCCTGCGTAAACCGTCCGTGCGCGGTAGATGGGGTGAGATTCAGCTCAAGCGAGTCGTTGAAATGGCAGGCATGCTGGATCACTGTGATTTCGAAGAACAGCATACCGTGCACTCCGACAATGGAAGACTTCGCCCGGATTTGATTGTGCATCTGGCCGGTGGCAAGACCATTGTGGTTGATGCCAAAGCACCCCTGTCAGCCTATCTCGATGCCGTTGAGACGGAAGATGAAGAACAGCGCGATCAGTTAATGATGAAGCACGCTGAACAGGTGCGGACCCATATAAGGCAGCTGTCCACCAAGGCGTATCAAGACCAATTCCAGTCCACACCAGATATGGTCATTCTATTTCTGCCCGGTGAATCATTCTATTACGCAGCCCAGGAAAAAGACCCATCTCTCATCGAGCAGGGAATCGACAACAATGTAATCGTCGCGACGCCAACCACACTGATCACGTTACTGAAAGCGGTAGCCTACGGATGGAGGCAGGAGCAGTTGGCCGACAATGCCCAGAAGATTTCAAGACTGGGTCAGGAGCTCTACGAAAGACTCAGCGTGATGGTCGATCACGTTTCGAAGATGGGACGGGGGCTGAATACGGCGGTAACCAGCTACAACAAGGCAGTAGCATCCATGGAGAGTCGGGTGATGGTATCAGCCCGGAAATTCAAGGAATTGGGTTCATCTACGTCTGCTGAACTGCCGGAAATAGCTCGTCTGGAAGCGACACCGCGCCAGTTGGAGTTGGAAGAAAAAACCGAATCCGAAACAGAGTAACCCTGCTCAGGAAATAGCCATTGCAAACTTGGCTTCGGAGGATTCCAGCACAAAGCGGACCATCGTTTTCCACTCTTCCATCTCGTCGGACACAACCTTTTTCTTCTCAGCGATCTTCGCCTGAAGTGCTTCCACTTCTTCGTTCTTCAGATCTTTCATCCTCTGATATTTGTCCGAAGCAGTCTTCAGGATATTCAGGTTTTCAGTCAACGAAGTTGCAGCCTCTTCTACCTTCAGTTTCCATCCTTCGCAATCAATGCGACTGGAGAGTTCCTGAATTCGCTCCATCATTAGATGTCGGTCTGCTGCAACGAGACGACGTTTGATCGTCAGGTGGTTGACCTTTTTAAGATTTGTCGCCAGGCCAACCTTGTTCAGGAACCAGATGATGTATTTGGGAGGATCGAACTGATACCAGCGCACGCCATTTCGGTAGTCACCGGCAAACGTGTGGTGGTAGTTGTGGTACCCTTCTCCGAAGGTCAGGAAAGCAAGGATAAAGTTGTTGACAGCCGTGTGCTCAGTCGAGTACGGCTGTGACCCCCACATGTGGGCCAGAGAGTTGATGAACCATGTGCAATGATGCACGATGAACATGCGAAGCAGTGTTCCGATGACAAAAGAGCCCAACAGATCTCCAGTGACAGCCCATAGGCCGGCAACAGCAATGGCATTGACTGACACCATCAGCACCGCATAATACTTGTGCTGGAACCTCAGAAGGGGCTTTTTGACCAGGTCATGAATGACGCGCTCATTGATGTCTGGCCGCTTTTTGAGCATCCAGAGTACATGCGAGTGCCAGAATCCGTCCGGTGCACTGTATGGGTCCAGTTCCGTGTCGACGTGCTTGTGGTGGATCCGGTGGTCGTGAGACCAGGAAAAAATGCTGCCTTCAGTGGCAAGTGTCCCGAGGAATACGAGAATCGCTTCTATTGCAGGATGGGTTGCGTACGTCTTATGGGCATAAAGACGGTGATAACCCGTCGTTATCGCCATGAGACAAGCTGAAATCAGTACCACAGTTCCCCAGATCAGCGAAGCGGATGCATCTGTCCTGACTATGTAGACAGGGAGCAACGCAAACAGAAGAATGTGATAACCACCAAGAAAAAGAAGGTTGGTCCAATCTGGGGACCAAGAACGCGCTGGCGCGTCTGCTGGATTTGCCATGTACTGTAATTACCCGAATACGGTGTTTATACGCCTGAAACGGCTACATCGGTCTCGGGTTCAAAGATAACATTCGGCAGTGACCCAACAAACGAAAATGTTGATAAGACAGTCTGTATATCTGCTGAAAAACCAATCAGGTACGGTGTATGCAGAATTGGACTTGAACAGCAAAACCATTCACCGTTGCAGGGACGCCAGTCGTAATGAGGACGGGGGCGAAAAGGGAGTCGGAGCTAGTACGCGCCAGAGGATCGTGCCACGGCACTGAATGTCCTTACGAGGATGACCAGATCAAGCCAGAGAGACCAATTACGCACGTAATATGAGTCAAAATGCTCCATTCCGTCTGTTCCGATGTTCGAGCGGCCTGAAACCTGCCACATCCCCGTCATGCCGGGTCTCACGCGTCGTCGCAGGGCCAGAACGCGAGTGTTTACCTCATCCTCGTGATATTCGGGAAGGGGGCGTGGACCCACCAGGGACATCGTTCCTGCGAGAACATTAAACAGTTGTGGAATCTCATCCAGCGAAAAACGGCGCAAGAAGTGTCCGATTCGGGTAATCCGGGGGTCTTTTTTCAATTTGAAGTCCCGCTCCCATTCTTCTTTCAGGTTCGGGTCGTTCTCCAGAGCATTTTTCAGCGCATTCTCAGCGTCTGGTACCATCGTCCGGAATTTCCAGGTCTTGAATTCTTCCCCATCCTTGCCGAAACGCGTCTGCAGGAAGAACGGATTGGTTTTGTCTTCCAGCCAGATGAGTGCGGAAAGTAATCCGACAAGCGGCATCCAGAATGGAGCCGCCAGACAGGTGGATACGATATCGAAGGATCTTTTGACCAAACGCGAAATCGGATCGGCCAGATTGAGGGCGATCTTCAGGCCAAGCGTTCCACCCATGTCAATCGTTCCAACCCACAACGATGGGAGCTCAGTGATTTCAGGGACGACGATCACGCTGCGGTAGTAGGAGAGAGGTCCTTCAAGGAGGTGGCGTCGGAATTCGGGCTCAATGTTGTTTATCGCCAGAATAGCTACCTGTGCTTCCGGAAGTACGAGGTTGGTGTCGCCCAGAACAGGAATTCCACTAAGGTGTGCACCCCAGAAGGAGGGATGATCATCGAGGAATGCAACTGGCTTGTAACCGAGGCCTTTGTCTTCGTCCAGACGAGCAACGAGTTCTCTACCCAGATTCCCTGCGCCATAAATAACAACTGGCAGGCCGTACTGATTGGAACGAATCAGAAGGTTTTTTACAACCCGGCGAACGGCGGGTACCAGGAAAAGACTCAGCAGGAATGATCCCGTAAAGGAGAACCTGCTTATGTCGGCGCCGACCTGGAACCAGAAAAGGACAACAGCGGAGAAGGAAAAGACTCCGATCAGGGTAAGGGTCTGCCGCCTCAACTCTTCGACGGCGCCGAGGCCCCACCCCGGATAGAGTTTTCCGACCATTGCTCCGATTATCCAGACGGGAAGAATCAACTCGATCCACCACTGGAACAGAGATTCTCCCAAAAACAGATATCGCAAAGAACCGGTGATGAACAGTGCTGCGGCCAGGGCAAACAAATCTCCCAGCATCAGGGAAACTGCGTTGTACAGCCTCCTGTATTCGAACGTGACGGGTGAAACCGTATGGGAATAAACATGGTGGGCTCTCAACGATTCACCGACCATATGATCGGAGATTTCCATGTTCTCCAACAGGCAGTCAGAGCCCCGCTTTTTCCTTGATTTCCGTGGTCCGACCAGTTGCATGCGTTTTCGTTGTGCTGAGTGCATTTCGGGCTATTATCGATTCGGACTCACTACCGCACTTTTCGTACCAATTTTCCAGAATCAGCCTCTGGGCTCCAAATGGGCCTGCTGTGTTCGAATTTGGTACTTTCGGACATCTTTTTCTTCGTTTTGAGACTCGAATTGTGACCGGAATATTCTGTATTCCAATCAACGACGTGAGTAGTTGGCCAGGCATTGAAACTGATCGAGGTCGTTGCCTTCAGCGGCCTCGAACCCTTCGATTTCGAAGTAAAATCCTCCGCTCTCCCCAAGCTCGTTTTCAGAGATCAGATTTGAACACAGATCTACCAGCGATTCAGCTCCGATCTGCAGGTCGGCACGATCCTGTCCTGGTACTCGTGCATTGTTGTCGAACACATTTCGTTCAATACGATTGAATCCGCCCTGGGCCCGATCATCGCCACGCAGCCAGATTCCTGCTCCATCGTTTTCTTGAAGTCGATTTTCTCTCAGCGTAGCTGATCCGGCTGCCTGAACAAGTATGCCCGAGCCGGTCCAGTGTAATCGACGAGTAGAGGAGATGGATGTCCTCTCGACCATTACGTCGCTGGAATTCAGCTCGATGAAAATGCCAGCTGCCAGATTGTTTTCAAATGTTGAATAGATAACTGCTACGTCCCGGTTGTCGCCGTCGAGCCAGAGTCCCGGTCCTTCATTTCCGATTGAACGATGATTCATGAAACGGATATTGCGGGATTCCGACCATTTTCCGCCACCGGCTTCCCAGAAGGGATCGTGTCCCACCCAGTTATTGAACGAAGTTTCGGATTCATCAATCAAGCAACCGGAGCATGAACCGTTGATGCCAGCCTGTCCGTTGTGGTTCGAAGTCACATTCCGAAGTCGGTGGTTCGCGCCACGTACCTGCATTCCAACGCCATTCGTCCATTCGACGGTCACGTTTTCTACCAGCGTTCCTTCGCCCCCGATGCAGACGGCTCCAGTCTGAGCTTGATTGGCTGCATATCGGAACGTCAGATCCTTCAAATGAAACCAATCCGGATTGCCTGCCTCACCACATCGAGAGTAGCGGGGTCCGGGAAAAAACAGCAATCCCCTGCGTCCCAGCTCCACGGATGGAGCATCTGAAGCGCCCGTGTTCATCAGGATCCGGCCGCGCGAGGCGGAGATTCGATCTACGAAAAACGTTCCTTCGACCAGGTTTTCGAATTCAAAAACAGGTGTAAGGACTCGGCCGTCCGCAATGACCATCTCCCGTTCATAGGTCGTTCCGCTGCCGTAGAAGTCCAGTGGACTGTAATTCTCTATGACCCAAAGTGCATCGCTTTCTCGCGAGGCTTTGCCGATCGCGTCTGCGCCCGTGATAACCACTTCTTCGTTCTTTTTGGCCGAGATGACTAAACGTGACGAAGGCCCTCGTCCACCCGATTGAGGCAAAATAGATTCCCGATACAGTCCGGCTCCAATGAGGAGTGTATCTCCGGAGATCAACAAATCTGACTCGAGGGCAGCAGAAATGGTCAGAAATGGCTGGCTTTCCGTTCCGTTTCCATAGTCCGTGGCATTGGGATGATTCTGGTCGACGAAGACGGCCCGATTTACCCTGCCGGAAAGCGGATTTCCCACCAGCATTCCGAGAAGCAACACCAGAGGCAGAAACGAAGACAGCAATGATGGACGCATCCGCTGTCGAAGAAGCTGTCCGGCTGCTCGAACCATGAATCTGGGATTGTGGACTGCATATCGTTTCCATAACCTACGCGGCTCCATGGCCAGTCTGAACAGCCACTCAAGCCCCGATTTACCCATCCAGTTTGGTGCCTGACGAACTGATCCGCTGTGGAAATCAAACGCTGCTCCGACCCCAATCTGGACGGCTTGAACGGAAGCGCGATGCTCATACATCCAACGCTCCTGCTTTGGACACCCTATGCCTACAAACAGGATACGGGCTCCGCTTTCATGTAACGCGTGAACTACGGACGCATCTTCTTCCTTGCTCAAGGGTCGGAACGGAGGTGCATATTGGTAGGAAACCGTCAGGTCGGGATAGTTCTTGGCCAGGAATGAAGTGAATTGCTCCAAACTGCGGGTGGTACCTCCATACAGACCTATGGAAATCTGCTCTCGCTCTGCCATGGCGCAGATGTGCAGAACCAGCTCCGGTCCATAGACTCTCTCTGATTGAGTCAGGCCCAGTTTGCGCAGCATCCAAACCAGAGGCATCCCGTCTGATGTAACCAGGTCAGCTGTATTGACGACGTTACGGAATTCCGGACTGTCGACCGTTTCCATGGTCATGTGTACGTTGGAAACACACACGAATCGGGCTTCCTTATTCAGCGCCCATTCTCGAACGAGTTCGGTGCTGGAGGAATACGTGCCCGAGTCTACCCGCATACCCAGAATATGACGATAGCTTCTACGCATCATCAAGATCCGTATATCGGGTTACGACCATCGTGGAATCCATTCCGAGTTCGGGTTGGTGGTCGTAGAAATATCGGGCCGCAATCCCGAATCCGATCAGTGACCACAACCAAATTCCGCCTATCGGTCCTTCCAGATAAACGTCGAACGAAGCATTTACCATGATGGCAACCCAGTAGGCCAACAGGAAAGCAAAAATGCCGTGCCAGGTAGGCATGGAGCGCTTTTTGGCGTCAAGAGAAGCTCTGAGCATGGAAAAACACCAGATTGCATGAACGCCGAACCACAACAAAAATCCGATAAGTCCGGATCGTGCTAAGACATTGATGTGCGCATTATGCGGGCTCCTTAGAGACTTGTCTTCAAGAACCTGAAAGCCGTCCATGTCGGCCAGATTGACGCCGTATCCCTTGCCGGTGGCGATGTAGCGCGGTGACAGGGAGTAAGCGATGATTTCGGTCCACCAATCTATCCTCCAGGATTTGGAAGCCTCCAGATTTGTGGAATTTGTTTTATCGAACATGCTGATGACATTACTGGTCATCTGATCGAGCGAGATTTTCCGGCCCTTTCCGAGGTCCACACTCGGGTTCACCAACAACAGAATCGTAAGACTCAGAATTGCGGCATAAGCAATTTTGGCCAGCTTCAATTGAGGTGGATTCAATAGAATCAACAGCCCGAATGCGAGTAGAAACGCCAGCATTCCAGCTCGCTTACTCGTTGCCAGGAAGGCGAAATTGAACAGTATCCCACAGAATAGAAGCGTCCGCTTCCTGGTCATTCCAACGGCCACGAAGGCGGCGATGCCGGCAAGATGGACAAGGTTGTCTCCTCCCTTGATGTCGAATAGATCTACCTGAGACCCCGGAAGGGACAGCCCCTGAAGAAGGCCCATTGAGGCTATGGCCCAGATGGCCCAGGCAGAGGCCAGGAAGACATAAACGAATGTCCTGTATCGAATCAGAAGCCAACGCATCATCTGGGGGTTGGCGATAATAACGGCAGAAACTATCAAGGCGTACAGCGAATAACCCCACAACGCTCCGTCACGCAGAGCCATCATTCCGTACTCGGGGATGTACGGAAAGGTCATCAACGCACTCCATCCAATGAAGACAAGCAACATCCGCATGGAAGGATGACGCACTGCCGTCTTTACGGCACCAGAATTGGCCATCGCCACAAAACCGAGCGCCAGTACCATCTCGCCCACGTACACGGGCTCGAAGCCGAGGTAGGCGAATCCGCGGCCCATTACGCCATAACCCAGAAGAATGAAGGCCAGACCTCTCATGAAAACACGGGCCGTCAGTTTCATCGAAACAAATGGCTTTACGGTCGGGATATTCTTGAGCCGGCGACTGGCCTGTCTGTTGCTTCGATTTCGTGTCAATCTCTCAGACGGCGAATGAGACGGCGAATCGAAGTCACGACGAGTGCGATCCTGATATGAAGGTGTACGGTGACTCATTTTACCTTCTCCGGGTGTACAGCCCGGCCGCTCTCGAGAGGACGTGCAGATCTATCTGATCGGGGAGTGAGTCGCGTTTTCGAATTCAGCCGATGGTGCATGGCGCTCAATTGATCGGCCTTGTTTTCCATTGAAAAGTGACGTTTCACACGTTCTGGTGCACTGATTCGTTTGAGTTTGTATTCCGGAGCATTTTCCACCACAGCCCGCATGGCATCCGAAATTCGGGATATGGTTTTTTCAATGGACCCGACGAAGACCGGATATCCCGCAGCTTCGTCCACGAAGAGCCCGGGCCCACCGATATTGAGACAGATGACAGGACACCCCGCCGCCATTGCTTCCAGGCACACGAATCCTCCTGATTCGTGCATGCTAGGATGAACCAGAGCTCTGGCCGAAGAGATGATCTCAAATACCTTATCTCTGGGGAGGAAATCGAAGAAATCGATCTGCTCCGAAACGCCCAGCGATGACGCCAGTCGTTTCAATTCAGTCTGGAATGGACCGGCCGAGATGATGGCATACCTCGTGTTCTTCAGGTTCGCTTCGGCGAACGCCCGAATGCCGAACTGAAAGCCTTTCCACTCGAGTGCCCTTCCGATACTTACAAAGTCGAAGTTGAAGTCCTGTTCAAGGTTGTCTAGCCGATTTCGCGGTGATAACCGGTCGATCTCACTGTTGGAGAGAGAGGCTGAGTTGATGATATGAACCTCCTGTGCTCCCAGCATTTTCAAGCGTTCGGCAGTTTCGGGGGTATTACCCAGAGCAATGGACGACTTGCGAGCGCACGAGCGGACCAAAGAAGATTTTTCGCCGAGCTTTCTCATCGTATCTCGGATCCGCTCAAACCTGCGGCCTTTGTCCGAAAAGCTGCTCCGAAGCGAAGCTGGAATCGATTCTCCGCCGCCCAGCGGCCCCCAGATAAATGGGATCGAGAGCGACGCCAGGGGTGACGGCATCCAGTATCTGGCGTAGGTCACATGTTGCGCCGTATCAAACCTGAACTCCTGCTGGAGTTCGCGAACGGTATTGCGCGCCATCAAAGACCAGAGCAGGTAGGCAATTTCTTCACCTGGTTTGCCAGCTTTCGAGAAAATGAAAGACAGAACAGGATGCAGATCGAAAGAGCGAAACTCGACAGAAAGTCCTCCAGGAATCTGCGGGATGCTGTCTCGCGCCTCACTGAGGCGAGTCAAGACTACAATCCGATGTCCTCTCCGGGCCAGTGCAATGGCCGTATCCCAACCAACGGACTCTTCAGATCCCTTCGAAGGATTACAGGCGTAGGCACACAGCAGTATGCGATCGGTATGTGACCCGGCTTTATCCACGTCGGCGATATACCTCAAGTTGCGAGAGCAGATCATTCGCGATGACGTTCCAATCCAGATTTTTCTGTGCAAATTGTCGTCCTTCTCTGCCCATCTTTGGCCAGTCCTTGCGGCTCGCTATCGCTCGCCGCATTCCGGCTTCTATTCCGTCGACGCTCGGCGCGACGATGATCCCCACTCCGGCTTCTTCCATGAGCGGAGCCAATCCACCGACACGCGTAGAGACTACGGGTCGTGCGGCGACCAAGGCTTCGACAATCGCAGTCGGATAACCTTCGTATCTCGAGGAAAGAATGCAAACGTCATATTCTGACATCAGGATTGACGGATGGTTCTCCGTGTCCGGATCCTTGACGACAACGGTATCCTCCAGCTTCAAATCGCGAATCAACCGATTGACCTCTTCAAGTCCACCCGTGTCGGGGCCCTGCACGACAACTTCGATATCGTGGTCTTCAGCCACACGCCTGGTTGCCTGGATCAACAGATCAAGACCTTTCGTTTCTACATCGATGCGACCAAAAAAGTGGAATCGAACCGTTCCACTTCTGGTGTATCGATCGATGGCCGGATAAACCGGTCTGCAGATTCCATTACGCGTCGGAAAAACCGGGGTGCTGACTCCACGCAGCTCGAGGTAGTGATCCTGGTTTTCCCCCATGGCGATGACGCCATCAGCACCATTGAAATGTGCTTTTTCGATCAGATGCCAATAAATCCATTTCTTCAGCGGACTGATCCCAAAAAAGCGTTTGTCGAGGACACTGTGTGGGGAGATGAAGTAGGAGAGCCCCTTTCGTCTCAGCTTCAGTCCAAGAAGCGAGTTGCGCAGATTGAACACACCATTCAGGATGGTTGTCGTATCACGTCCAGATTCATGGATTCTTTCAACCATACCGTTCGCAAAAAACAAATTCCTTGCGCCGAAGCGTTCAACCCGATAACCCGGGCCGGCAAACGAATCGTTCTTGTCAGCAATCGAAAGAGCCACTGGTCGTATACCCTTGCGTCCCAACGCATCCATTAATCCGTCGACGACGCGATGTACTCCGTTGTTGACGTTTTTTGTGTCTTTCGGGAAATCCCAGACAAACGAAAACACGGTGTGGAGTCGAGTAATTGCTTTTGACGGATCGTCCCCGCGGGAGTTGAAGTCGAAAGTCGAAGCGGCCTGTTTCGAAAAGCGAATTCGTCCGTATCGCAGTCCCAACACCATACCAACGAGTGTTACGAGGCCGAATGTCCGGTACCAGAGCCGACGAAGAATGCTTCCCGATCCGATGCGTTTCCGGTATGCATGCTGAATGCTTCGAAACCTGACACCGTCTGCAAAGAGTGGTTTCCGACCTCCGTTGTCCAATTCGTGCTCCAGTATTCCCAGAAACAGAGCACACCTGATGAATGAAGAGAGGCCGGCGACGCGGCTGATTCGACTTGATTCATAAACCGTACTTCCAACTACTTCAGCAAATGATTTGGACAGATCATCTGGCCGGACTTCAAAATCAGTCCCGGGTCCAATGCCAAAATCAAGAAATGTTGTCGCGAGATCGCTGCCAATCAGTATGTGATCCAATGTGCAATCTGCCTGAAGATCAACGAAAAGTTTCATTCCATTGCTGACGTGTCGCGCTACTGTTCGGAAATCCGAGTAGGGGAGCGAACCCTCAAGCAGAGACGTTAGTAGAGGTGGGTCTTCAACGTACCCCATAGTGTACGATGCCCGTTCGGAGTCAAAAGCATGAGGTGCCGGTACATGAACTTCCGGGACGTGTGAGGATCTGATCCACGCCTGATTCAATCGATCGAATTCCAGCTTGGCTTTTGAACGAGCGATCTTGATGGGAGCCCGGTCAAAGCGCTTCTCCGCTCTGAGGGAGCGTTTGTCCAGATACACGGTTGCCTCGCAGCCGCGCCCAACAATCCGGGTGTTATTTTCAGCCGTCGTGCTCATAGCTCAGCCGCCTGCAGTATGGGTTGGGACGGCGCGGGTCGATGCCTCAGACATCAATGAATTCATCAGATAGAGGCCGATTACTGATTCGATCGCGATGCGTGCGATTGGAGCAGCAATTATCCCCATCCACGAGATCAGGGCCGTGCTCATGACGGCAAACAGTACCAGCGAGATAGCTTGCGAAATGAAAATGGGAAGATTGTTTTCGGCAGCCATCAGCCCGATTCGGACAAAATTGACCATGAACCCCAGAAATCTGCTCCAGGCTTTGATGGAAAGGATTAATGCGAGTAATCCTGTTACGTATCGAGCATCATAAAACACGTCCAGCAGCCACAAAGACGATAAGCTGATTCCCGCAGCTATGAGTGCATAAGGCAAAGCCAGGATGATGGCCTGACGACCAAGCCAGGAAAGCATTGCCGACCTCCCTTCGTCATGCAGGATTCGAGATGCTTCAACCGGCAGATAATTTGTGACGGCGAGGTCAAACGGATTCAAGATATTGGTTACATAGCTTGCTGCGCGATAACCGGCAACAAGCGGGGCACCCAGAAGTCCTCCGATGAGCCAGGTATGACCGTTGTGTCCTATCCAGCCGACAAATTCTCCGGTAGACAGCCACTTTCCATAATTCCAGACTGTTGCGATGTCTTTTCGAACTGCCGGAAGCGAAATCGTCCATCCGGAAAAAAGAGTACGCAACTGAAATACGCCCACGGCACAGGCAGCCAGGGAAGATGCAGCAAGGATCGTAAAGACCGTCAATATGTTGCTATCGCCGCCGGTAAAGAATAGGAAAGCTACCAATCCGGCTTGCAGGCCGTATGAAACGAAGTCGTTTGCGGCGGCCGCGCGGACACGCTGAGAGGTGTACAGTATTCTGCGGAACGAATCCTGGACCAACCAGGGTAGGGCGGCAACGCCGACCCCGATTGTGGGGATCAGCCACCCATCGAGCCCAATCGAACTAAACGTCAAAGCTAAAAGAAGAGTGATGACGACAACCGAAAGCGCGAGAGCGATGCTCATCAGAAGGACGGAGCGCGAGAAGCTCTCGTACTCATCTTTTCCCAGTCGGACGCCGAGGATATTATGCGCCCTGGTGATCAGGGAATGTTGAATGGTCTGGACAAACATGAGACCCGAAAAGGCCAGAACGTACACCCCAAAATGACTGGTATCCATCCATCTTGCGAGGAGAATAAACGTTGCAAAATTGAATCCGGAGATAATTCCTTGATCGACAAAAGCGCTCGCCCCGTTTTTAAGGGCGGCGCTTCGGACAGATGTCACTATGTCTGCAATGCGGCGTTTCACACTCTATGTTGTGTAGTTATTTTCTGATGCCATTTACTAGGATGTGGCAGTTCGTCGAACTGAAGGAACGGGAGCACTCATTTTGCCCTGCGCATTCAACACGACTCTGGCTCTCGATCCGGCTGAGCTTCGGATATCATCCAGCATCTCTACCAACCTGTCCTCATTGGTGACACCGGACTTCACGACAACGATCATTTCATCAGCCAACTGGGAAAGTCCCAATGCCGAAGTAGAGCGCGAGAGCGAGGCTGCGTCGACGATTACAGCATCGAATTGCTTGCGTACTCGTTCGATGAATGAAGCGAGACTGTTCGATAACAGATACTCGGGATTTTGACTGTCTGGAGCTTCAAGAGCCATCGCATAAAGTTGTGGCAGTCGACCGGAGAAAGCTTCGATTCCTTTACCATCGGCAAACGAATTGATGCTCATATCAAAACGAGCTTGATCCGTAAGGCCAAGAATGTCCGTTAGCGAAGGGCTGAAAACGTTCGCGTCAACCAGCAGAACTCGGGCCCCGGAGCGTGCAATGGCAGCGGCAGTGTTGGCTGCCATGAAGCTGGTTCCTGATTTGGGGTCTACGCCGGTAAACACAAACAGATTGTTTTTGAGTGTATTGCCGGCAATCCTGAGGGGAATGGAGCGTAATGGGCGAGATGCGGGAGAATCTGGATGCAGGATGGTCAGCATTTCTGACGAGATGCGACGCTCATAGAATACGCGTTTGCTTCGGCGTGACACGTTTTTGAATCGAGGAATTGTCGAAATGACTTCGACATCATGGCGCTCGATATCACCTTTTTCGTAGAGTCGATCATCGGTTTTTTCCGAAGTGAACGCGGCTCCGACTCCGGCCAGCAGGCCAAGGAGTCCTCCCAGAAATGCGATAATCAACGGATCAATCTTCGGAGCGGTGGGCTCAATCGCGGGGCTCAGGACGCGGACGTGGGCACCGCGTCCACCTGCGCCTTCCTCGACGAGACGAATCTTGTTGTCCAGATCATTGAGCTGGCTGGTCGCGCTGCTGTGTCTGGAGGAAATATCCTCAAAGTCGATGGCCATTTCCGGCATCTCGCGAAGCTGCAGCTCATATCCAGCAAGCCGCGTGGTAATGGCCTGATGCTTTGCGATAGCAGCATCCAACATGACCCGGTTTCTTATGAGGTCGCGTCTCAACGATGCCATGTATGAAATGCCACCATCGTAGGAGCGAAGATCAACACCGCCTACAGCAGTAATTTCGTTCGAATATTTTTGGGACAGCGAATCCACCTGCATCAGCAGCACTGCCTTTTCATTGACCATGTCGGTCAGATCCTGGCTGGGTGTGGGGTCAAAACGGAGCTCAGGATTTTTGACGTAATATTTTTCGGTCTCAATATTGAGATCCGCGATTCTCTGATAACTCTTGTCGAGCTGGTCTTCAATGCCGTGAGCCGCGCGTTCGGCGAGAAGCTGGCCGTCCATGAGCCCCACTTCGTTTTCGAGCGACGCGATGGACGCCTTGATCTCCTCTATTTCAATCGAGGTATCGTCGGAGGACGTATTCAAATTGGAAATCTGTTCGAGCAGGTGGTCTTTTTCGAGATCTCCGATCATCGTCCCGTCTTCGCGGATGAACTGCTTCAGCTCATCGGTAAGAACGTCTCGCTCTTCGAGTTTGCGATCACGACGACCCTGATAATAGTTGAGGGCCTCCTCGAAGTGACTCAGTACGAGGCGATCTACTTCGTCCACATACGTCTGACTGTACACGTTCGCTATCAGCGCCGCTTCAGCGGGATCTGTGCTGGAAACAGAAATGGAAATTGCGTCGGGTTCGTCGTCATCGCTGGGTCCACCCTGAACATTTACATACTCCTTGGTGAGCAGGGAGGCCAGCGTTCCGCCCCGGCGTGCCTGATCCACATGACGTTCGAAGATTGTCCAACGGGCCAGATTCGGGTTTTCTGCCCTCAGAGAAGAGAGCTCCGTCGCAGTCTGTTGCGCCAATTCGGGGGATGAACGAAGGATGAGCGTCTGATTGGCGAGTTTGCCACCACCGAATCCTGTACCGGCTGAATTCAGTCGCGGCAGCTCGTCCATCTCTTTTTTGAACGATGCCGTGTCAATCAACAGGGTAGTGGTTGACTCGTATTTCGGGGGCACCAGGCTCAGGTAAAGCGCAACACCACTCCAAACGACAATAGCCACAAGAAGGAAAACTGGGAAACGACGAAACAGTATCCGGAAAAGTTTTTCTGAATCCGTTGCATCGCGGTCTGTCGCCGGGAACGCGCCAGGAAAGAGCGGTTCTGGCCTGGGTACGTGGACAATTTGACTGACACTCGCTTTTTCTTTTCGAGCTTCAGGTTTTTTCGCATGCGAGTCGCTGAGACTTCTCCACTGTGGGAGATCGTATGCTGAGTCGACTTCTTCCGGAATGATGACTTCCAGATTTTCATCGTCCGGAGACTGAGAGCTCGATGCGAACTCATCGTTCGGCGAGGTCAAGAAACGTTCCAGATCGGGGTCGATTGGAGGACGCGACCCAGTTCTTCTGCCGGTACGTTCAGGAAGACGCGTGGATGGAACACGAGGGGATTGCTTCGAACTGGAACGATTCGAAGCAGTGTTCCGCTTGTTCTGATCTGTTTTCTTGTGCCAGTTCATGTCCTTGGATCCATGATTTTCGACATTTTCCAGGCACGCCGACGATATGCGGTTGCATGTGGTCTGCGGCGTTGGATTGCGCCTCGGTTGCCCATGCGTCCCAATGGTCTGCTCGTATCAAGCTGACCGGGACTGGTCGTATTGAGTTTGGCTACTTCTGCGATGAAATACTCCAAAGTGGCTTTCAGCCCCTCGCTGCGATTCGTTTGAGGTGACCAGTTCAGCATCCGCCGAGCTTTGGTTATGTCAGGGCGTCGGACTTTCGGATCATCCGTCGGAAGCGGGTGATAGGTAATCGTACTTTCGCTGCCGGTCAGAGCCACGACTTCCTCGGCGAATTCGCCAATGGTGATCTCATCCGGATTGCCGATGTTCACCGGTCCCTGTTCGTCACTGTTCAGTAATCGAACTACACCTTCTACGAGGTCATCGACGTAACAGAACGAACGCGTTTGGCTTCCGTCACCGAATATTGAAATCGGTTCGTTGCACAGGGCCTGCTTCATAAATGTGGGAAGAACCCGACCGTCATCCAGACGCATTCTCGTACCATACGTATTGAAGATTCGGACGATGCGTGTCTCGAGGCCTAATTCGCGTTGGTACGAGGTCGTGATTGCTTCAGCGAACCTTTTGGATTCGTCGTAGACACTTCTTGGTCCGATCGGATTGACGTGACCCCAATAGTCTTCGGTTTGCGGATGGACGAGGGGATCACCGTAGACTTCACTCGTGGAAGCCTGAAGGATTCGTGCACCACACTCCAGAGCCAGGTCAAGAAGATTCTTCATGCCTGAAGACCCAACCGCGAGGGTCTGCAGAGGAAATTTCAGGTAGTCGATGGGAGAGGCAGGACAAGCGAAATTCAGAATGAAGTCAAAGTCGCTTCCAAGGTCGGTTGACGTCGAGATATCCTGATGCAGGAACGTGAAATTCGAATTTCCCAGAAGGTGGTCCAGATTGTCGAGTCTGCCTGTCAACAGGTTGTCGACGGCAGTGACTTGGTGGCCATCGCGTATAAAGCGATCACACAGGTGGGAGCCGATAAATCCGGCGCCTCCTGCTATCAGGGTCCTTGTCCGAGACGGAAAAGCTACCATTTCGATGTCTTCGTAAAGTGCTGTTGAAGGGTGAATGCAACGGACCTGAATATTTAAAGTCAGGCCGTATCAACACGTACTTTATCGGCCACATTCGCGGCAGCATAAGAAAAATGGGCACTATTTCGGACAGGAAAGCGTGGTAGGGGATCGCCTTACGAGGGTTTGATAAAACGACCTACATATCCAGAGACTCCACAGCCCTACCATAAGTGCGAAACCGACCTGCTGAGGCACTATTGCCCGGTCAGAGTCGGTGCATCACCTCTCAGTGATGATTGGTTCTGGGTGAAGCTGCCCGATCTTCTCGCGAAGGTCGGGCATGCTTTTATTCGGGAACTACGTGGAATTTGCGCGGGATGTACGCCTAAATGTGCCTCAATACCCCGGAAATGCGCTAATTGACGACGACAACCGGATGCGTCTTGTCAAACACGATGCCACCGAAGCTTTCTACCCTCATTCTCAGGAAATAGGTACCTCCGGGCAAATCTGAAACCGAGATCGTGGAAGTATACCACTGATCTTCAGTCTGGAATCCTGCATCAGTCTTCAGGACTTCTCTGCCTTGTGCATCGTATAAATGAACCGATACGATTCCTTCCGTTGACAGGAAGTACTTGAAGTCGAGCTTTCCGGAAGCCGGATTCGGATACGCACTGGTAAGGATGTACCTGGAAGGATGGGGGATATCGACTTCAATTCTGGCCAGTTCCTGGCGACGGCCGTCCTCGCCGTTGGCGATTAGCAGATAGGTGACCGACGTCTCTCCGGCAAGTGAGCCGTCAACGAACGATGTCAACGTGGCCGCATCCGTTACGACGGTTACTTCGCCCTGGCTTGTGATTCGTTCAATTTCCAACGACTGAATTCCAAAGTCAGCGCCGATGGACCACTGCAGGTCGATCACTCCGTCATCATCCAGAGACGCTGTCATTTCGCCTTCTCCCAGCGGTTCGTTTCCCGTGATGAGTAACGTAGATACTTTCGATATCAGCTCCGGAATCCGTGCGTAATTGTTGTCGCCCGGGCACGCTGTACTTGAGAAATCGCGATGACCTCGAATCAATGTCGGCGCGACTCCATATCGTTCACTCAGAAAAGAAAAGAGCGTGACATAAGTAGCGAAAGCAGCAGGCGTAATTTCCTGCTCACAGTGTGGGCCTTCCGGAGGATGATAACATCCCATGATCACCACTCCGATGTTGCCGGTATTTGCGCCGCCAACGTGCGCTCCGCGAGCCAGAACGGGTACTTGAGACAACGACGTGCTGCCGTCTCTGAATGGGCGCCCCTGATACAATCGACCGCCGCGGTCGATACCAAATTGATAACCGATGTCACTCCAGCCACGGATGTTTTGGTGCAAGTCCTGCATGGCGCGCATCTGGGCTTTGCCTTCAGCTTCAGTCTCGGCCGAATATCCAGCTGCATGGTGCCACGTAAGAAACTCATAGTCCGGTGCGGCCAGATTGACGGTGTTTCCTCTGAATGGTTGTGCTTGCCATTGTTCGCGGGTAATCAGTCTTGGAGGAATAATTGCACCGTTCTTCGACCCTACAAGCGGAGCAGGCAGAGGCGCGGGGAGGAGGTCGTCGTCCATGGAATTGTCAAACGTCCCTGCATCACGAATGACTACATCAGTACCAGAAGGAGCAGTCACCTGAACTTCGAACTCGTTTGCGCGAATGGGTGAGGATGTTCGATATCCCACCACGGCCGTTCCTCCCGTGGCCGATGGAACGACGTGAGCTTCAAGCCACGGACCCCATGAACGGCCGGATCTGAATCTGAACTTCGCTTCTATTGCAGTGTCCGACGTACCGACTTCAGCTATAATCCCCGTAAATGTCAGCCCCATCACATTTCCTTGTGACGTGACAGACATTTGCTTGCCAACTGAGGTGACGTCAGCATCAGAAAGTGAAACCATAGAATCGGCGAGATCTCCCAGAACCTGGGCCTGGAGGCTTCCCGTCAGAACAAACCATACCAGAAATACGATTGTACTCGCAATAACCTTCCTCATCTTCATCCGCATCCTGACTCAAAATCGTTATAAAAATCCAGGTTCGTCATTTTCGACCTAAAACAGCAAGTTGAAGGTGTACCAATGTGTTTGCTCCAGACGACCAAAGTCGGCGTAGGCGTAGTCGAAGCTGGCACGAGTCGACTTATCTATTCTGAGATTCAGACCGGCGCCCCATGTTACACCCTGCTCACCATCAGTTTCCCACGCATGCCTGTAGCCAAACCTGAGCGCGAAAAGATCCCTGAAGGCATATTCAAGACCTGTATTCACGTATTCAGAATTGTCATTGGGATGGGCCGCGTCTGTCAATACAAGAACTTTGTGGTCTGCCATCTCGATGGCGTCCCAAGCCAGACCGACCCGGAAAAGCAGCGGCAGGGGATGGCGGTCCAACAGAAACTCAGTGTTCACGATTTCGACATTTCCTTCGTTGTTTGGCGAAGGATCCGTTGAGAAAATGATGTCTCGCCCGCTCATCTGCATTTTGGGACCGAAGTTGGACATGTTGGCGCCAAGTCTCAGCCGTTCATACGGTGTCGTGAAAAGCACACCGATATCAAATGCCGTTGCACTGGCAACACTGTGCCAGATCTTTTCCCGGATGTATTTGACGGTCGTTCCGATGGAAAAACGATCTGTAAGTGCTCTGGCATACGAAAACTGCAGCGCTAGATCCTGTTTTTTGAATCGTTCACCGGTACCCTCGGGATCGGTGATCGTACGAACCTCCATTTCGCCCGAATCCAGAAAAAGAAGACTTGCGGCCATTGTGCCCAACGATCCAACTTCGAAGCCGACAGCCGCATAGTTATAGGATATATCTGCCAGGTATTTGGTATGGGAAAACTGAACAGCGGCGCCTGAAATATTGCTCAGACCCGCCGGATTCCAGTATAGAGCCGAAAGATCGCTGGCTTCTGCAACGAAAGTGCCACCCAGAGAGACGGCTCGAGCTCCGACACCAATTTTCAGGAATTGGGCCGCAGTAGTTCCAACCTTTGTGATGGTCTTCGTCTCGCCGCCATCATTCAGGCTCTGTGCCTGCGTCGGCAGCGCGAGGAGAATCACCACGAACAACCAGAGTGTGCTTCGCATGAGAAGGGCCCTAGAGCATGACTCGAAGTGCAGTGGGTCGATTGTGATCCCAAACGCCTCGGTCGGTGATAGTTTGTAGGTAATAGACATCATTTGATCACCGCGAATTTTCCGATGAACGTTCCTTCCTGCGACTGTACGTGATAGATGTAAAGGCCGTAGGCGATGTTCATGTTGTCTTTGGTCCTCAGATCCCAGAACACCTTTCCGTCATCAAGAGTGCTGCTGTGCTCGATGGTATCCACCAGCTCTCCGGCGAGTGTGTATATCCGGATCGTGCACTCCCGGGGCACATTGGCGAAGTAGAGCCGTCGTTCACCTCTTTCCGAGCGGGAGACTGGATTCCGAGGCTCCAATTCGTTGGTTGCGACATACGGATTGGGGACGACATATATGTCGCCCAATTCCTGGTTGCCGAGATCCGCATCGGTTGCGGCACCCGCTGTCGAGAAGCTGAACGTGTCGTCACCTCGAAAAGGTTTGGCCGTCTGGATATAGAACACATCTCCTGAGCCAGGGAAATTACCGTTGTCCGTGAACGTGATCTGCCAGCTGGCGGTTAGATTGCCGTTGACAATGTCCAAGAAAATCACTGGTTCATCGATGTCCCAGGCGTTATTCCGATTCAGATCTGTAGCAAAAACGTCAATCGGCTGATTGGCCTGTGTCAGATTTACGACATTGAAAGGAAGCGGCAGATTATTTGAAAACCCGTTCGAGACAATTCCATCGTCGAAAGTGATTTCGTAGTCGAACGGCTGGGGAATCCTTCCCGGTCCGGCTTTCGCGCCTTCAACATCGAACTCAATGTCTTTTCCACCGGAAGACCACCCTGTTTGATTCAGGTCGAGTTCGAGCGCGTCCTCGTGGACGAAGACCTGCATTCCATCAAAGACCGGATTGGCCTCCTCGCCTGACAACAGTCGGCTATTTGCTATCGGGAGATATCGGAAAGTGGCGTCCAGAAGCTCTCCGTCGGCGACGTTGCTGCCCAAGATCTGAACAGAGCCACCCGTGGCGTTCAATACGAAGTCGTCGGGCGCTGTCAGAACGGAGCCATTCTCTCGCATCAGAACGAATGAATCTGGTTTGATATTCTGAAAGCCGAGTGAACTGGTTTTGCCGACGACGGCTCTGATTCGGGTCGTTATCGTTCCCTTGTCTTCAACAGAGTACCTGGTTCCAACGGCTGGGACGTCTTCAAAATCGAGGCTGTAGGACGCTCCGTTTTTAACGGCGAGTTCGTCGATGATCCGAATCGAGATTTCACCGGTTCCGTGGCCAGAATTATGGGTGAGTCCTCCCGCGGCCTCTATGGAAGGGGCAACATACCCGGCGACTCGCGGCTTGGGAATTACCGTGGTCGTGTTGGTGTCGAAGAAATACTTGTCGAACACCGGGTTGAAGGTGACGGTTTTCGACGTTTCGCTCGGTGGAATTCCATTTGCAAACTGCCCTTCCTGTCCGGGAGCATATCCTCGGTCATACGCGGTTACCGCGTAGTAATACGTCTGACCGTTCGTGACCGTCGTATCCACGTACGAATGGAAGAGTCCGGTGTCATCACCAAGGTCAAACGACACGCCACGTTGAGGAAATACAATGGGACTGGGGCCTTTGAGCCCGTTATCGAGATCAAATTTGGCTTCCACTCCTTGTTTATCCTTCAACGGCTGAAACAGAAACCTGGAGCCATTGATATCCGTGATGGTTTGTCTGTCGCTGAACTCGTGATCAGTTGAACGATAGATAGCATATCCCTCGAAATCTCTCGTCCTCGACAGGGGGTCGACTGAAAGCTCCGCGCGATTGTCCCAATAGAGAGTGACCTTTTCATCGTCAGCAACAGCCTTCACAATCGGTTTGTCGGGCGGTTTGGCGAATCGATACCCGACATCGAATATCTGCTGTACAGTTTCCGCGTTCAGCCGGAGATCGGAAAGGTTTTCACCAACGATCAGCGCAATAGAAAACCGTTTGGTTTCACCGGCACGGAGCGGAAAGCTACCGGAACCGTACAGAAACACGTAGTCGCCCGGTTCACCGGGAATTTCGTCGAATCGTCCCGGTTCAACCCAGTCCCAAACCTGCTCATCCTCACGAATATTTGATCCCGCGAATCGGGGGGAAGCAAAAGACGTCAGACCAATCATGTCTGACTCATCTATATCGGTAAACTCGAAATTCGGCTCACCCGGTTTCGTGATGTCATACTGATCTCCCGCTGTAGGAATTCCATCACCTTCTCCCGGATCTCCCGTTCCCGGAATACCATCGATGCCGACGTCGTCCTTTTCAGGGTCCCAATCGTTGTCGTTATCAATCCCATCGGTCCAGGACTCATCCGTCATCCCGTCATTGTCGTTGTCTTCGCCATCACCGGCATACGTGACTCCGTTGATGATCTCAGTCCCAAGCCCGGGGCTTTCAAGGAATTTATAGCCGAAGTAACCGGGGATACGACCGGGCACGTCTCCGATCAGGTTGTTGTCCCAGGCGAAGACCATGTTTCGCGCGTGGTCGAAATGGGCGAGGTCATCCTGCCAGTCGCCGGGACCTCCAACATGCGGATCGCCCCACATTCCGAAGGTGACCTTGTCCAGATCCGTGTCGCTTTTGTTCGAAATCTTATAGACCAGAAAAATAGCGTCTTCGGCCAATGGGTTCGCCCACTGGTAGAGTCGAACTTCGACTTCAAGGCCCAGCCCCTTTTTGGTAGAGTCAGAAGGGAAGGGGTAGTAGTGGAATTCCCTGTTTGCGTAGTCATTCATGAAATAGAGCGCTTCCTTGTCCGCGTTGGAAGCCCCTTGCTGCAATGCTCCGGGCCAGACATACTCTTTCAGATTGTCATTGAACCACGATGTGGGCCATGAATCCGGTTTTCCGTCCAGATCGTCATCGACTGAATCTGAAGTCGGGATTTCGTCTGAAAACTGATTGACAACCTCGATTCCTTCGAAATTGCCCACGGGCTCCGCGCAAGGTATGGGCTGCCAGGACCAGCGCTCGGTGCCATCCGGAGAGACCTCACCTCCGCCTGAAGTAATCCCGTCAGACACAATATGCATGACCCAAACGGGTTGACCATTTTCATCCGTCACTACCTGGCCATTCTCGTCTCTCTTGAGAACGCTTTTCGGGTCCTTGTGTCCGACGTCCACAATTTCAGCCGCGACAAACGGACCGAATTCATAGCCGTATCCGAGGCCGTTCCAGACGATGTCTGTAATGGTGTTTCCGGGAGCGGAAATGGATCCGAAATTGAGAATCTGAGTGGTGATGCGATTGCCATTCAGAATGGCATCACGCCGACCGGTGAAATCTTCGAAGCAGTCGGCGACTGCTGATTCTCCTCCTTTGTTGGCCTGACGTAAAAACCACTCTTCCTGTTCGTTGTAGTCCCAACCCGTTTCGCGGTCCTGGGCTACCGCGGCCAGTGTCAATCCGGATAGGAGAATCAAGACTAGGTACGACTTCATGAGAGACAATGGAATCATCTGAAATAGACTCATAAATCGAGTATTGAGCATAGTTGAATTCATTTCGGAGCTACCGGGCTAGAAGGAGAAAGTAGCTCCCAGTTTGACTTCACGGGGAGAGCTGTAGTAGTGAGGACGGGTGTTGTATTCGTCGAGATCATGAATTCCCGGCATTCCGTAGGCCGGTTTCCAGGAGGCGTGTGTGCCTCGCTGTTCGTTCAATGAATACGTTGCCCTTCCAGTGTCGTCGAACACGAGATTTTCGTTCAGGATATCAAGCACATTGAACACCTTGGCGAATAATCGAAGAGAACTACGGCCCTTCATCTGCACGTTGTAATAGATATGCGCATCCAGCTTGAAAAGGTTTGGCTTTCGGTCTTGACGCGGAAGCTGGTCTATTTTTTGATCAAATAGAAGAGGCGTGTATGGATACCCAGTCGAATACTGGGAAATGAATGAGACACCCCATTTGCCAGGCTCGGTCAACGTGACCGTGCTTGAAAGAATATGCCGTTGATCGTATGAAAGAGGAATCAGCTCCAACTCATTCTCCCGGCCTGAAAGAGCGTTATAGAAGAATGAACCGGTCACATTATTATTGCCTTCTGCAATCTGATAGGTGTAATCGACAGATGCAGACAACATTCCATTACGAGGACGCCGTTTGGTGAGGGCAAAAGTCACTCCCTTCACATTGGCGTAATCCCGGTTCAGGTAAATGTTGTAGAGATCATCACCTGCGATGGTGCTGAATCGAATCTGCTGCGTGGCCAGATAGTCACGAATGTCCTTGAAGAAGCCGGTGATATCGAAGGCGAGGTCTTCAGTCAGTCCTTGTTGGAGGCCAATTTCATACTGAACCGTCCGTTCGGGACGCATATTGGTGTTACCGAATGTTGGCGTGCTGGACAGACTGAATTCGAATTCAGGATTCGTGAACATGCGTCTCAGTCGCGGCATCTGGGCGAAGTGACCGTAGGAAAAGTGAATGATTCCTGTCTCGGTAATAGGAAAAGAAACACCCAGTCGAGGCATTACGATGGTTGTGATTGGTGCTTTTTCCCTGGGTGTTTCGAAAGCGTTTGGATCAAGCAAATCAGGACCGTAAATGCCGTGGGGATCGAAATACTCAAATCGAAGACCCGCATTGATGATGAAGTCTTCGAATTCGAGCTTATCCTGTGCATATGCACTGATTTCAGTCACTTTCTGATCGACGTATCGATCATGACTTGGCGTCTCAATCCCGGGGACGGTAGGTTCTCGATACTGATCTCCATCGAAAAGGACCGTGTAGTTTTCGCGGTCCAGAAGATGTTGCTGAAGCTCGATACCCACTTTGGCTTCATGGATGAGCCCGATCTGTTGGGTCATGTCGGCCTTGATTCTCAGCGATGTGGATCCTTCTTCGACATGTCCTTTCTGATTTCCGCCGAACACAAAATGATTTCCTGGAAATCCCACAATATCGCCTGTAGAGACATACAGAGGATTGTCATGCTCCCGGTACAGGTATGTTTTTGCCGTGTTTTTCGACAGAGCAACCCGAACGGTGTAGAATGATCGTTCGGTTAGAGTCTGTGTCCAGTGGACGGTGTTGTTGAAACTGAGGTCTCTGAAAGTTGAGGTTCCGTCAGGGTTGAATCGGTATGCGAAACTGTAGAGTTTTCTCTTGGCGCCATCCATCAGGAAGGAATACTCCAGCTTCGTTCCGGCCCGAGGTCGGGTACTCAACTTGGCGATTATATTCCCGCTTTCTCTCGGGTTCATCGCCACATCGTCTCCCGGAAGGGTTTCATTTTCCCCGTATTCATACCAGGGTTTTCCATGGAGTTCGTAGTACCAGAGTGGACCATCGTAACCCGGAATGAACTCTTGAATAGTTTCCAGAAGCCCGACGTCGCCGTTGAAATTCGCTGAATCCGAAGGGAGGTGCTCGTTTCGTCCAAAAATGGTCCCATCATTCCTGTCGAAACGACCGGAGACAAAAAACTTGATCTTCTTGCTGAAGGGCAGAGGGCCTGAGAGTGTGCCTTCGGCCGTGTACACGTTCAGCCTCAAATTACTGCTGGATGTGGGCGGGCCAAATATGTCGCTGTGACTGGTAAGGTTGTCGCCTCCGTAAAAACTCACGGATCCGGACATTCGGTCATCACCTTCCTTCGTCACCAGGTTGACGATGCCTGACATTGCCTTTCCATATTCGGCGTTGAAGGCTCCGGATATGACGGTCATTTCCTGAATGGCGTCCGCGGCAACTGTCGTAGCGAGTCCATTGGTTTCAAATGGATTCCCCACGGACATTCCATCAACCAGGTAGGAGACCTCGTTGCTTCTTCCACCACGAATGTGAATTTCACCGCCGGGGCCGCGATTCACACCAGCCTGCGTGGCCAGAACACCGAAAAATCCTTCCACAGGCAAGACATCGATTTCTTCGGCGAGAACTGTTTTCTTGGACGCCGTCAGGTCCTTTTGCACTAACGGACGATCAGCCTGAATTACTATTTCCTCGCCCTCAATGACCTCCTCTCGCATTTCAAGGTCGTAGCGCGTTGTTTGGCCGGTCGTGACGCGAATGCCTGCGATCAACTGTGTAGAGAAGCCGATATATGAGAAGCGAAGGCTATAGTCGCCCGGCCTGACATTGAGGATGATATAGTTTCCATCCAGGTCCGTTGTGGTGCCTTGTGTCGTGCCGTCGATGACAACATTTACTCCGATGAGTGCGTCACCATTTCCTGCGTCGGTCACCCGTCCGGCAATTTTACCCTGGGACTGGGCCGTCTGAACACAAAAAACGAGGAATAGCAGAAAGAATAGACTCGATGTGCGCATAATCACAGCTGAAAATCTGTGGAGAAAATCTACGGACGATCCTCTTTGGGACTCACGTCCTGAATCGACCGGTGAGCGGAAAAAAAAGGGGAGGCCCTCGCGGGCCTCCCCTTGATTTAAAGCCTGTCTGGCTACTTCAGAAGAACCATCGTCTTCGTGTGCGCAAAGTTACCAAACTGCAGGCGGTAGAGATAGGTACCACTCGCTACCTGTCCGCCAGCATCGCTCGTGCCATCCCACTGGATTTCATGGGTGCCCTGCGACAGATACTGGTTGTCTACGAGTCGTTTCACAACACGACCTGAGATGTCAAATATCGTCAGAGACACGGCTTTGTCCCGAGGCAGTTCAAACCGGATGTTCGTTGTTGGATTGAACGGGTTTGGATAGTTCTGCTCGAGAACGTAGTCGGTCGGAATGATCACACGTTCGTCTTCGATTGACACCGAGTTGGCCGAAGCAGACAGCACGCGCATGAATACGCGAACCGGATTGGCCGTGGCTGTCAACGATGTCGGATCAATAGTATACGTGCTGTCGGCGGGGTTGAAGACCTGCGTCCATGTACGCAGAGAGTCATTCTGCCCCTGGAAACCAAGAGCGACTTCATTGTTGCCATCATTGTCAGCATCGCCGAGGAAGGCAAACTTGGAAGCAAACTGAGGGCCGGAGTCACCTGAAGAACGGAATGTTGTGATAACGCCAGCAGAATCCTGCGTAACGGTGTCAAAAGCATCCGTTTTGTCATTCGGGAAGAAGACCTGAACGATATCTGAGTAGTGTGTCGGGTCCTCAGGGTTTGTACCGATGAATTCAACAATATTAACCCAGTTCGGAGCCTGATCGTTGTTGAATTGACCATGTGTGTAGGACGATCCGGTTCCAATCAGGTCAATATTGCCATCATTGTCCAGGTCGCCTGCCGTCAGGCCAAGAGACGAGAGGCCCGGTACAACAGCATACGCGTAATTGTCCGGCGTGATGTCGAATACATTTTCTCCCGGATTGTAGTTGACCACGTAAACGTCGCCAGTTTGGAATTCGGTGCCAAAGACTTCCTCGTTTCCATCGCCGTCGATATCCACGACATCCAGGCCGAAGAGCGAAACATTGTCCGATGGCGCGAGGTGAGCCCAATGGCCATCTCCCAGTGTACCGTCTGGCCAGTAGTAGAGGTCAGGACCGGTAGCCTGGCCGAGTGAAATGTTCAAGCCATTCCAGGTCGACAGCACCAATTCATTGATTCCGTTTCCATCGAGGTCGGCACGAACCATTCCGTATGGGCTTCCACCGCCACGATTGACAGGATCCCAGTCTTTGACACGAGATGAGATGAATGCTTCCTGCGTCCATGTTTCGAAACCGGAACCAATGTCACCATCAACGGAGATGATGTACCAGTTGTCCCAATCGCTCGCGCGTCCGTTGACGCCAAAGTAGACCTCCTGCTTGCCATCGTTGTCGATGTCTTCAGCAATCATCTGCTCGGGGTAGTTGCGATCCGGGGCGTTTGCCATCTCATAGATGGTTGTCGGAGCTGTTCCGTAGTCGTTGTCTGTGCCCGTGAATTCGAAGATGTACAGTCCTTGTGGAAGGGCAGGGTCTGCAAAGTTCTTGTCCGTTCCGCAATGCTGTCCAGAGCTCGGGTTGCCAGCGCAACCAGAAAGGAACATGATTTCGCCCTTGCCATCGCCATCGAGATCGCCGCCTGTCATCACGCGATTGTTGGCGCTGCCTGAGTAGTCATCAAGCCATGGAGTGGAATACACGTGTTCCCACGTATCAACACCCACATTTTCGATCACGTGTACGCGACCACCGCCCGTATAATCCCCAACGAGGACTTCAATAAGACCATCACCGTCCAGATCGAAAGGACCCGCGACCGTACGAGAGCCGGAGTGTCCTGGTGGATAGGGAGCGTGTGGGTCAGCGGATCGTTCGGAAATGAACGAGTAGTCCGTGCTCTGTCCGTAGGCGCTTCCTGCGAAAATGAAAGCGATTACTAAAAATAAATTGTTAACTCTGCGCATAGGGCCTCCAAAGGTGGGTGAGAATTCATCAAACAAGTCGGATATTGTGACATTCAGTCCGACCAGCTTTTTTCATCCGAATAATGATGGAAAGAGCATGGTAAATAATCAGAGATTGCCTGTCAACCGCATAATCGGTTTCGATGCACATGAACAAGAATTATTTTTGGCGGGCATCGAGCCTTGCATTCTTTTTCTCAATTCTGACCATAGAGGTAGGGTTTGCCCAGAACCCTAAATATGAGATGAGAGGAGCGTGGGTGACGACGGTGTTCAACCTCGATTGGCCCCTCTCACAAAACGCGTCTTCCGCTTCTCAAATCGCGGATATGACCTTTCTGTTCGATGAGCTGGCTCGCACGGGAATAAACGCTGTGTTTTTTCAGGTCCGCTCCGAATCGGACGCCATGTATGAATCCAGCATCGAACCATGGTCGAGATACCTGACGGGATTGCAGGGAAGGGCGCCGGATCCGTTTTATGACCCGCTCGAGCTTGCCATTCTGCTTGCGCACGAACGAGGAATGGAACTACATGCGTGGATGAACCCGTTCCGAGCGGTTACGCTGACTGGTGCGTACTCCATTGCTACAAATCACGTCACGAACACGCATCCTGAGTGGATTCTATCCATCAATGACCTTCAAATCCTCAATCCAGGCATTCCAGAGGCAAGGACCTTCATTGCCAGCATTGCATCGGACATTGTGACCAGATATGATGTGGACGGTGTGCATTTCGACGATTACTTCTATCCCTATCCACCAAATATGGTGTTGCTTGAGGATGAAGCGACCTTTGTGCAGTATGGATCGGACTACCCGAGCATAAACGACTGGCGACGCGATAACGTCAATTTGATGGTTCAGGAAGTGAACGGGGCCGTCAAAGCTGCAGACCCGGGTGCAAAGTTTGGAATCAGCCCTTTTGCGATCTGGAAGGACGGTGTTCCGGTGGGCATTTCCGGATTGTCGTCTTACGACGTGATTTTTACGGATCCGACGGCCTGGATAGAAGAAGAAACAGTCGACTATCTGGTCCCTCAATTGTACTGGCCCATTGGTGGCCCCCAGGACTTCCAGCTGTTGGCTGACTGGTGGGTTGATCAATCGGAGGGAATCCACATCTACGCGGGAGTTGCCGCTTATCGAGCAGATCCCTCAACGGCTGGCTCAAGCCTCTTTGCGGCGTCTGAAATACCCATGCAAATTGACTTCACGCGCGCAACCGAAGGAGTGAGGGGCAACGTCTTCTTCAGGGCCAGGAACCTCGGTCCGGCCGACAACCAGGGGTTGACGGATGCACTCACGGGTAATTACTTCTCGTCGAAGGCCTTCACACCGTTTATGGATTACCGCAATACCTGGCCGCCGGATGCATCAGGAAACCTGACCGCGTCGCAAACGGACACCGGTATTGCTCTCAGATGGGACCCGCCGCTCACAGGTATATCATTTGCGAACAAGTTCGGCGTATACCGGGTGCGTTCTGACGCCACGATACCCGACGCACGAGATATCACAAACGATCCTTCCAACTTGATCGCCATTTCGTGGGAGCCGGAGTTCACGGATACCGAGGCATTGGAAATGGGTGCGCGGTACTACTACGCGGTGACCGGGGTCAATCCAAATTCAATCGAAGGAGTCGAGGCCAACCTGGCTGAGATCATGTTTGTGGGAACTGATGTGGACGCTTTACCAGAATCGACGGTTCTGACGTCCTTGGAGGTTTATCCCAATCCGGCCAGGAATCGGATATCCGTTGAACTTGCGCTCAGGTCTGCCTCTAGGGTCCGTGTCACGATATATGATGTTCTCGGTCGAGAAGTTGCTGACCTGTTCGATGGTTCGACGCACCGCAGTGCCGGGCTGCTTCGTCAACAATGGGAATTGAAAGACCATTCAGGAAGGCCGCTTGTCCCCGGGGCGTATCTCATCGTTGCTCGTTCAGCAGAAGAACTGACGAGTCGGCCTTTTGTAGTCGTTCGCTGATCGAAGTCCGCGGCCAGAGGCCCCAAACTCAGATCATCAGGCGTTCCTTGACCACTTTTGAGCGCTCGCGACTCGCGATGACCTCGTGGCCGCCGGTTAGAGCCAGTTTATAGCGTCCCGAGAACCAGGGAATCAATTCCTTGATGTGGCCGAACTGAACGATGGCGGAGCGGTGCACGCGCATGAAATTGTCAGGGCTCAGCATGCTTCCGAGTTGATCCAACGTGTAATTGACGATGTGCTGTCGCAATCTTGGTCGGGGACCATTCGGATCTTCTTCCAGGATGTAAACCCTTGTGATTCCTTCAGAAATCTCGACCGAAATCACCTGGTCGATCGGAATGATCAGTATGCGATCCCGGTAAGGAATCGACAGTTGCTCCAGGTAGTTTCCTTCGCTTGAACCATTCGGAGCGCCGTCAACGGCCAAGGCATCAACCCATTCGAGCAGCTTTCCCATGCGCTCGTCGTCGCCTGACTGATCTTGTTTGACTTTCGATACACGTCCCAGAGCTTCCTTCAACCGGTCGGTTGGAACAGGTTTGAGAAGGTAGTCGACCGCGTTCGCCTCGAAGGCTCGGATGGCGTATTCGTCAAAAGCGGTAGTAAAAACGACTACGGGTCTGTTGGATGGGTCCACTCTATCAAGGACCTCAAATCCATCCATTCCCGGCATCTGGATATCCAGAAAAACTACATCGAAGGTACCGTTTGAGAGCTTTTCCAGAGCCTGGACACCATCTGATGCCTCGTCGACGTCGGAAATTCCATCCGCTAAGGACTTGTCGGCGAGAAGCTTTTGAAGCCGCTTTCGGGCAGGCGCCTCGTCATCGACGATTAATACATTCAGCATGAGTCTATGGAATCAGAGTTTACGAATTAAAGGTACGTTCCGCCGGAACGACCATCGTAACGGTCGTTCCTTCATCTGGATCACTCTCGAATGCGAGAAGATCGTCTCTACCGAACAGCTGATGCAAGCGATCGAAAACATTTGACAGACCGATTCCAAAAAATTCGCCCCGTTCAACCGTGCGCCTACCTTTTCCAAAAAGAGTCGGGATTCCAACACCGGTGTCCGTGACGACAACTTTTGCAGTTGAGTCCGACTCAGGGGACACTTCGATTGTCAGAGAACCTGGACCCCGTCGTTTTTCCAGTCCGTGTTTGATTGCGTTTTCGACCAGCGTCTGAATCGCGAAGGCGGGGACCTGGTGAGACTTCAGGTCTTCGTCCAGAAGACATGTAAGCTGAATCCGGTCCTCAAATCGAGCTTTTTCGATTTTCAAATAATGTTCAACCAATG
Source organism: uncultured Rhodothermales bacterium (assembly GCA_964512485.1). Lineage (GTDB taxonomy): Bacteria > Bacteroidota > Rhodothermia > Rhodothermales > UBA10348 > CAZEHJ01. Next base: position 51,879 of record CAZEHJ010000017.1, read on the forward strand.
ACATCTCTTCTTCCATGCTCACGAAAGCACGACTTCCCGTCTGTAACGTATATCTGAAAATTGCTGCCAGATGCTCGACAACGGCTTCCGCCTCAGTGGGTTTTTCTTCGATCAGCGCCAGCAAGGTGTTCAAGGCGTTGAAAAGAAAATGCGGATTGATTTGCGAACGCAACGCAACAAGGTGTGCTTCAGAGCTTTCAGCAGCCAGTGACTTCTCTCTTTCTACCAGCGAAAGACGATCCACTGCGAGAGCCAGATTGCCCGCGAGAGATCTCAATTGGTCCAGGTCTTCGAGATTGTAGACTGACCGTCGGCGGGCCTTGACGCCGAGAATAATCATTCCGACAGATTTTTCGTCGCCACGGATGGGCACGGCGAGGGCCGATCCATACTTCAGAAACACACGCTTTTCGGTTTCAGTCACCGTATGCGCGTTCAATTCCGGATTTCTTGCCCAGATGGTCGGCGCTGTTTCGAAATATGGCCAGATAGACTCAAAAACCTGCTCGGTGAAGTAGGGTGGCTCGGGGCGATAGCGCTTTATGATCCACTCGCCGTCGGCAGGAGATCTCAGAAAAATGATGGCACTGCGCGCATCAAACACTTTGCCCGCCACTTCGATGGACCGTTGAGCCAATGAATCGGCGTCGAGTATTTCGGAGGCCTCTTCCTGATATCTGTTGATGACCTGTCTGCCACGGTGCCGTTCGGTGGCAAAAATGGAGGACGCAAGGACACGGAGGCGCCGTGAGATCCGTTCGAAAATGACAAGTAGAATGACAACAAAGATTCCCTCCAGGACAATGCGCGATCTACCGGCGTCCACGAGCAATGAATCCATCAGAGTCAATCCGCCTACGAACGAGAAAAAGATCAGGCCAATGACCAACACATAAACGATGGCGCGGTTGAGCACCTCATCCACCTTACCATATCGAAGCGTTCCGATTGTGTACAGCGTAACGGGTACAACAGCCAACAACTGAGCCGCCACGATAACCCAGGCAGCTCCACTCTCACTCATTGCACTGAAAACAGGAATGATGTCAAGCACTGAAAGGGCTACGGCAATGGCCACAAGAGTAATCAGGAGGCTCTCCCAGAGTCCCCACTGACGAACGCTGAATTCAGCTTCTTCCTCGTCACCGGATTCCGTGCAGTTCAAGAAAAACGAAACTCCAGACGCAGCACCGATATAACAGGACGCATAGAATAGAATCGGAACGAGAAGGTCCTCGAGCGTGAATGGACCCAGATGGCTCTTCCATGCGGCGACGAAGACTCCTCCAGCCAGAATGGCGGGGACCAGATAAACCAGAAACAGCAGGGATCCGAGCTTTCCACGCTTCAAATCGGCGTCGAGCGACAATTTCCTCACCAGAAGAACCGGAAATCCAATCCAGCCTGCCAACCCCAGAATGGTAAGAAATTCGAAAGCTCCTGCGTAGAATGAGCCGGTCGCCGCCGGGCCGAACATTTCGACAAGCAGAAGACGAGCTGTATTTCCGACGATCCACAACGCGGAAACGCCGATCATGATCAGGTCTGCCCGGGATCCTCGATTGTGTAGTGCCAGCGGCGTGGCGATGATGAGGCCGAGGACGTGAAAGAAGGCGCCGATGGTGAAGGCAAAAAGAGCAAATTGCCACACCGAGCCCGAACTCGGATAGAGAAAGGTCGGATGCCGCTCGAACGTCACAGATACGTCAATAGGCTTGCCTTCGCGCACGAGAATGAAATCACGCGTCTGTCCGGGCTTGATACCGGCAATTGTGCTGCTCAGATCTTCTGCGTCAAAATACTGTGCATATTCGAGCGCATAGAATTCGTCACCGGCCCTGATGCCGGCGCGGTAGCCCGGTCCGCTGGGGAAAACATACGCGGCGGCTATTGAACCATCGGTGTCCTCCCATACAACCCAGTCCGACCCTCTGGCAGAAGGCTTGAGAAGCGTCGTAGCACCACCCTCAAATTCGGCAATCTCCATCCAGTCCCTGACGACGCTGTACAGGGGTAAGGCTGCCAGCAGCGTTGCTGCGAGCAGAATAATCTGCGATATGGATCGGACCTTGTTCACAGGGGTGGGCTCCTGAGCGGATTCTGAACCGATTCTGGGATACAATGCGAGTTTTTTGCCAATCCGCAGGCGCGGACAGAGAAACGACTCGCTCATTCAGCGACACAAACCTACCTTTGGTTCCATGCTGATCGACACACACGCCCATATTTTCCTTGAACAGTT